>NZ_PRLK01000001.1 GCF_004151455.1 Candidatus Nanogingivalis gingivitcus
TGTTGCTGGTTTAATATTCTTAATGGTTTTCTTAGCTCTGCCAGCACTACAACGGGCTCAAAGAGATATGGCTAGAAAACAAGCCATAGCTGATATTGCTTCACAAATAATAACTTATTATTCTAATACTCGCCAGTTTCCAAAAGCATATAGGGGAAGTATTAAGAGTAAAGATTTTCCCCTTAGTAGCTTTCAATCATCCGAGATTGAAGAAGTTATAATTGTAGATTCAAGGGAACGTATGGGAGTTAGTACATCAGAATACTATGCAAATCTATCAGGTAAATTTAATAGTTTATATATCGGATTAGGTGGGGTATGCCAAAAAGAAAGATACGGTGAAGAATGGCCTGCTTACGGAATTGCAGCCGGAACAAGAAGTTCATCCCTTGGAGCAAAAGGCAACGGAAATTTTGCTATTTTAGGATATCTAGAAACAGGAGCTATAACATCTGTAAAATACTATGGTCATGATAAATATAGTAAATTAGATGATGGAAAAACCCTAGCTAATTACTGTGAAGATTTTAGTCTTTAATAAATAATCATCGAATCGCCGTAAGATAAAAACCTATAATTATGCTCACTTGCATAATTATAAGCATTTAAAAGATTATCCCAGCCAGCAAAAGCACTGGCCATCATTAATACTGTTGATTTTGGTGCATGAAAATTAGTTATCATACCATTTAAAATTTTAAAGTTATATCCAGGGTATATAAAAATATCAGCCTCACCAGTTAGTTTATCTTTCGCGTCGTTATAATCTAATAAGCTGTTAGCGTTATATTCTAGTGTTCTAGATACAGTAGTGCCTAAAGCAAAAACTCTTCTACTCTCCTTTTTTGCTTTTTTAATAATACTCACAGTTTCTTGTGGTATTTCAAAATACTCTTGGTGCATTTTATGTTCTTCTAGATTATCCGTTCGTATTGGCATAAATGTACCAAGGCCAACATGTAAGGTTAAATAACAAACTATTACGCCCTTATTTTTAAGAGTTTGTAATATTTCGTCGGTCATATTAAGGCTTGCAGTAGGCGCAGCTACGGAACCTTTTTCTTGAGCAAAAACTGTTTGATACCTTTTAATATCAAGCGGTGTTGCATCTCTCCTCATATATGGTGGAAGAGGCACAGTTCCATATTGATCACACAAGTCCCTTAAATCTTTATTTGAACTAACGATAGCCAAACCATCACCTAGTATTTCCTCAACCTTTATTTTTTCTTGGCTATTTTCAACAGTTAATATGTCGCCCTCTTTAATTTTCCCCCTATACATAACTTTATGCTGGTGCCAGTCGGCATCATAACTATGTCTTTCTAGGATAACCAATTCCCTTTTAACACCTGACTCTTTTTTCACAAATAATCGTGCTTTAATAACTTTAGTATCGTTCAAAACAAGCACATCACCCCCTTTAAAGAAATCAGCAATATTACGGTAAAAAGAATCCTTAATTTCTCCATTATTTCGGTTTAGGGCAAGGAGTCTTGACCATCCTCGTACCTCTGGGGGGGTAGAAGCAATTAATTCATCTACTAAATTATAAGTATAATCTTCTAGTTTCATTCTTTATATTATACACCTACCATGGGCTTTAAACTAAACTATTTTTATTTTCTTTATTAGCTGACTTAAAAAATAAAAGAGGTGATATTACCTCTTTTATTAATTTATACTATTAACTATTAGTGAATATAGTTAGATGGGTTACTTATTGGAATTGTTCGAGTAGTAATTTTACCCAAACCTCCGTTGTGGTTCATATCTGTAATTGTTATAGTACCATCACCATTTATAGATTCAACAATACCAACGTGTCCCCAGTAAGAGCTACCTGAAGCACCTGAGTTCCATTGCGCTATAGCACCAACTGTAGGCGTAGAGTCAACTCTATATCCAGCAGCTCTAGCACTTATTGCCCAACTTGACGCATTACCCCAGAAACTACCAATATCAGAACGACGGTTATAAACGTACCATGTACAGTTACCCCATGCATAAGCGTTACCAGCCTTAGCATTATAATTTGAGCTTGGCACTTGAGTAGCAATAACACCTCTTGATACTGAAGAGCTTTTAGCTGTAGATTTTACGGGAGTAGTATAATCTGGGCGTTCATTCTCTGGTAAAATTCCACCTGGGATAACGATTTCTTTACCAGCTTCTAGTTTTTCATTACCGTTATAAGAGGAGATCCTCTCTGTACTTGCTTGGTATTTTTTAGCAATTTCTTCAATAGAATCATTATCTTTAACGGTATATACAATACCATCAATAGGTAAAATTTTTAGTTCTTTACCAGCCTCAACCTTATCATCTTTTAGGTTGTTTACCCATTTAATAGTTTGAGCTGTAATACCATATTTATCAGCAATAGATTGAATAGTTTCTTCTTCTTTAGTTTTATAAACTGTAATTTTACGCTCTTCAGCCTTAACTTCTAAAATCTTCGGTTTTTCTACTACACCAGTTGATTGATTACTATCATTTATAACTGATATAGAAACTGATAAATTAGCAGTACTTGGCGCAACAGCTAAGTTAGCAGATTCAGCTAAACCAGCTACAACGTTAGACTCAGTAACTTTATCTAAAGAAATATTCTCTATTTTACTTTTATTCTCATCATTAGAAGATTCAATTATTTTGTTGCTATGAACTTCAATATTAGCTTTTTCTTCTTTATGGTTATAACTAAATAACGCAACTGAGAATATTGTTAATATAATAAGTGTATATATTATATTTGACTTATTTTTTAAAATTTTTTTCGGATTAATTTTGCCCTTACCCGTTTGTTTTTGATTTTGTATTATCTCGATACGAGATGTTTTTTCCATCTCTTTTCTTTGACTACAAATAATCGTTCTCCCGCAAACGTATTACTACGTTGCACTACCTTACTATTATCTTCCGAAGAATCAGATACGAATTCGACCTTAAATGTTAATATTATATCAGTTTCACCCGCGTATCCTTTACAACCTCTGGTAGGTGCCTTAATATAAAAACCACATTACTAAGTATAAGTTTTATATCAATTTACCTTAAGATTATAACAAAATATATTTAAAATGTCAATTAATGGTGCTTCTGTTTTAAATTATTTGACACTTTTTTTGACAATGATTTTTAATATTTTGTTGATGCTGAGCATCTGTTTTTGCAAAATAAGTTATATCATCATCGCCACTTAAAAAGAATAAATAATCGTGTTTTTCTGGGTTGGCTACAGCTTCTAAAGCATTAACGCCTGGTGTAGCTATTGGCGTAGGAGTTAAGCCTTTCTTAATTCTAAGATTATATGGGGATTCTAAATTAACATCCCTATCTAGCTTATTTTTATCTGCTATATATTGATAAGTTACATCTGATCCTAAAGTCATATTAGCTTTTAAGCGATTATAAAATACCCCTGCAATTTTCTTCATATCCTCTAGATTACCTAGTGATTCTTTTTGTACTATAGAAGCCAAAGTAATACCTTGATACAAACTTAAGTTATGACTAGCATATTTTTTAACTAATTGTTTTTCTTCTATTTTTTTCTCAAAATCTGCAAAAAACCGTTCAACTATTTCTTGTACAGTAACTCCTTTTTCAAAGTTATGAGTCTCCCCCCAAAAATATCCTTCATTATCTACATTTTTAGGTTTACCAGAAAAAAGTGTTTTAAATTTGCCAGAATAGTCTTTAGCTAAAGCACTATCAACTTCTTCACTAGAAAAGCCTGCTTTAACTAATACATTTTTAGCATTTTTGATAGTTCCTCCAGGTAAAAAAGTTATACTGATCTTTTTAGAGTTAGGGCTACCATTTAAAATTTTTAATATTTCAGCCATTGTCATATTACTATTTAGCTGATATTTACCAACTTTAACCTTATCAAGGTTATTATTTTTTGCGTAAAAATTAAAGAAAAATTTAGAATTAATTAATTTATATTTTTCTAATTCTTTGCCGATACTAGAGATAGTGTCGCCCTCTTCTATAGAAAAGTCTATTTCTTTACCATCACCTCTTTTATAATTTAAGGAATTATTATAACTATAAAAGGCCATACCTCCAAATACTAAAACGACAACAGCTAAAAATAAACCTATAAATCCAAATATCTTAGCAATCTTTTTTTTATTTTTACCCTGCTTACTCATTAAAAATTCTCCTCTAAATAATCTTGTAATATTATAGCCGCTGCTTGCATATCTATATCACCTTTAGTATAAGGTTTTTTATAACTTTTTAATATATTCTCTGCTTGTACACTAGTTAAGCTCTCATCTTGAAATTTAATTTCATTAACAGATAGTTTAAAATTTTCTAAAAATTCTTTAGTGTATACACTTTGTGCAGTCTCTTCTCCGCTCATATTTCTAGGAAGGCCGGCAACGATAGTGTTAATTTTCTCATTAACAATAATTTTATTTATTTGAAGAATCTCATCTCCATCATTAACTTCTATAGTAGTTAATGGGATAGCAATTTTAATACTACTATTAGCTACAGCAACACCTATACGACGCGTGCCAATATCAAGACCAAGTAAGTTTTTGGCTTTCATTATTCTACCGTAAATTCTATTGAAAGTTTATCATTATCTTTAGGAATCTTATTAACCCAAAAATATGAGAATTTAACTTCAACTTTATTAACTCCTTCAATCTTTTCTAATATAGATTGCACCTCACCAGATTTTTTGTCGGCAATTTTAGTTCTTAGCTCAGATTCTTTAATTTCTGGACCAACTTTAACTTCTGTAGAGGCAGTAATTTCTTTATCGCTATAATTTGTTAGGGCTATTTTTTTAACGCCATTATCATAAATTTTTTGATTCTCTACTTTTTCAATTTTCTGTTTTGCCCGGTTTTCTATAAATGTAGCTAATGAATCTCGTTTTATAGCTAAAATATTATGAATAACCTTGCTTTTAACAGTAACTTTACCTTTACTTGCTTCTTCATTAATAGATGGGCTTGCTACTGGATTTTCGGCAGTTGCTTTATAGCTATCTTTTATAGCAATAAAACTATTATCTATCTTGCTTAATAATTGTGATTCTATGTTATTATCTGATTTTTTAGCCAATTGTTGTTTAGCATTGTCGATATCGTTCTGTGACACTACACTAATAGTCTTCTTTGTTCCACCAGATAAAGCTTCACCTTTTGCGCTAACACCCTCTACTGCTGAAATGTAAGTTTGTGGACTTAAATTACATTTTTCACCAATTTCCGTAGCTTGTATTCCAACGGTTGTACTGCCAGCTATCAAATTACCACTTCGAACCTTTACCCCTGGTATTGTTGCGTTAGAGGTAGTAACAAAATTACATCCACCAGCAGAAAATGCAGTACCTTTAAGAACAGTCACAGCTTCACTCTCGCTACTTTGCGATAATGTTATAGTACCTTTGGAGGCTTCACCAATATCTTTCTTGCCAGTTGCATCAACAGTAACTTCATTATTTTGTTCTAAAGATTCTGTTTTGGTAGCTAGAACACCTTTTTGAGCATCTTCTAAAGTATCGCTATTTACCAGCTTAATTTTTTCTTTCAAGCTTATAGAATTTGTTTTAGCTGAAATTATTACCTTTGCACTTGGAGCAAACACAATAGCCCATACTAAAAATACAATAACAGCTATAGATAAACCACCTATAATAAATGCTTTCTTTCTGAATTTTTTAAAATCTGGAATTTTAGGAGTTTTAACATTTTTAGCTGCTTTAGATTTAAAATCTTTATTATCATCTATAGATTCATCAATATCAAGATTATTTAATATCTCATCTTCTTTATCTTCAGGGGTATCACCAGAAAAATCTGCTATAGGTAATTTTCCACCGTCAATAATCTCATCATCATCAACTTTTATTACATCAATCTCAGGAACTTCTGGCTTGTTATGGAGGCTCTGAGCTATAGGTATTTTAGCTACAGCGCACATAGGCCTTAAAGCTTTACTATTAGAAACTATAACAATTTTCTTATCGGCTTTTTCGGCACTTCTAGCTAATAATCTTAAATTAACGGCACTTCTAAGACTACCTAAATTTTTTGGTGGAACAATAGCAATAATTCGCTCTTTTGACTTCTTTATTTTATTTACAATATCAGTAATATCATCTTCTATATCAAGATAGATAACATCTTTTTTTACAATATTTTCACTCATATTTTTATACCTATCCTAAACTCTTAAAATTTTATTTAGCTTATCCTTAAAACTATCCCCTACATTTTCATTACCTGTATAAGTATCATAGGCAACTCTTAAAAGACCCATAGCCGTAATAAATGTATGGTCTACCAATTTTCCTGTCCCATCGTTAATACCAACCACTTCGCTAGGTTGAATGTATTTTATTTTAGGCTTTTTATTAAATGGTAAATCTTTCCACCAGTCAGTATCTTCTAGTTTATCTACTAACCCTTGCAAGCTAGCGCCACCACCACATAACAGAACGCGATTAGGTAGGTAGTCTAAGTTATCAAATTCGCTCAAAGCTAATTCAACTCCAGAGATCCAAACATCTAAAGTATTCTCAATAGCCTCTGTAGCTTCTTGAACGATATTTGATTGTAGTTTATCGCCAGACAGGTTCACTTTTAATTTTTCGGCATTTTTATATGATAAGTTCATTTCATTAGCTATTTGATTAGTAAAACTACGCCCACCAATACCAAACATCTTTGTTCCTTCAACGCCACCGTCATTAACCACAGCAATATCGGTAGTACCACCACCTACGTCAGCTAAAATAGCTGTAAAATTACTGCTTGAATCAGTACCTATCACACTTCTAGCTACAGCAAAAGGCTCAGCCGCCACTGCAATTAGATCTAGAGCTAGCTCATTAGCAACCCTCTCTATTGCACTAATATGCACCATTGGAGCGAAAGCAGTATATATTTGAACTGCTATATCTTTACCTTGAAAACCAATTGGGTTAGATATCTTATATCCATCAATATGTATACCAACAATTGCAGAGTTAACAAGCTTAACTTCAGCATCTTTATTGCCTGTTTCTAAAGCAATTTCACGCTGCGCTTTAATTTGGGCACGCTCTTGAATTTTTTCAATGATAAATTCCATTTCAGCATCATCAAGAGGTCTATTTGGCTGAGGTCTTCTATATTTAATAGTGCTGGTATTACCTTTAACTAGTTCACCAGCAATACCTATTACAGCTTTTCTAGCTTGTATTCCAGCTTGGTCTTCTGCCTCTATTAAAGCTGTTTCACAGTTGTGTATTACACTAGAAATATCTGCTATAGCACCTGAGTGCATGTCTGATAAAGATTGCCTTGCACGGCCAACACCAATAACATTAATATTTTCTCCATCTATTTCAGCAACTAAAGCTTTAACAAATTCAGTTCCAATATCTAAAGAGACGATAAAATTATCGTTAGCGTCTTCTTTTTGTTTACTTTTAAACAACATATTGCTTAAATTATAAAGCATTTATGTTTTTTTAGCAAACAAGGGGAGAAATACAAAAAACAAGCAGTTCTCTGCTTGTTTTTGTAAGTAATATTTTATTTATTGTAAGACTGCTTTTATTCTTCTTACTCCAGCACTAGAAGATTGCTCTTTCTTAATCTTAAACACTTTTCCACCATCTGCTAGTTGCAGAGTATTTTCAACATGAGGTCCACCACAAATCTCTACGCTAAACGGTTTTTCTCCGTCTGCCTGCATAGTATAAACTTTAACTACATCACCGTATTTATCGCCAAATACACCAATAGCCTTTAACTCATTTAATGCATAGTCAGTATCATATTCTGCAAAAGTAACTTTTAAGCCTTTTTTAATCTGTTCATTCACTATATTTTCAACTTCTAATATTTGCTCTGGGGTCATTTTTTGATCATAGTTGAAGTCAAAGCGTAAACGTTCTGTTGTGATATTAGAACCTCTTTGTTCAATATTTTTACCAAGTACAATACGAAGAGCTGCATTCATTAAGTGAGTAGCAGTATGCAATTTAAAGTGTTCTAAAGTCTGACCTTCCAAACCACCCTTAAACATACCTTTTGACGCAGTTTTAGAACGCTCCCTTTGGGCAAGCATATACTCTTCAAATTCTTTTTCCCATTTAGCACTAATTTGTATATTTAGCTTATGTGCTTCTTCTACGGATAATTCTGTAGGAAAACCGTATGTATCATATAACATAAATAAGTCTTTACCAGTTAATTCTTTATCTTTAAAACGGTTTAGCTCTCTTATTCCTTTTCGCAAGGTTCTAGCAAAGGCTTTTTCTTCTGTTACTAAAGTGCTGATGATTTGATCTTTTTTAGCTACAAACTCTTTATAATTATCTTTATAAATATCAATTATTACAGGTACTATTTGTTCTAAAAAGTTTTTTTCAATACCTAAATTAAAGGCTTGTATCATAGCTCTACGAATAAACTTTCTCATCACATAGCCTTGTTCTTTATTGCTTGGAGTACAACCATCTACTGCAAGAAAAGTAGCGCTTCTAAGATGGTCGGCTATTATTCTCATTGATTTTGTATTTTCTGCATACTTACTACCTGATATCTCTTCAATTTTATCTATAATAGGTTTTAATAAGCTAACCTTAAATACGTCAGAACTACCCATTTTAGCTGCAGCAATTCGCTCTAATCCACCGCCAAAATCAACATTTTTATTTTCTAAAGGCTCGAAACTGCCGTCCTCTAAGCGATGATACTGCATGAAAACCTGATTTCCTATTTCCATAAAACGACCACTATCACTTGCCGGATGTGCTTCTCCATAGCTAGGGTCATGATTTTCTTCACCAAAATCATAAAATACTTCAGAATCAGGACCACATGGATCACCAATAGGTGTAGAATCCAAGCCACCTCCACGACTCCACCAGTTTTCTTTGTCGTTATAGAAGAAAATACGTCCACCTTGCATACCTAATTTATCACCCTTTTCGGCCGTACCTAATTCTACAATCTTAGCTTCAATACCCTTTTCAGCAAAAACTTCTTGCCATATTTTAGCGCTTTCATCGTCTCTAGGTATATTGTATGTTTCATCACCTATAAAACATGAAACATATATTTTTTCAGGATCCAATCCAACTTCATCTACTAGAAAATTAAAGAACTGTCGTATCTGTTCTTTCTTAAAATAATCACCTAATGACCAGTTACCTAGCATTTCAAAAAAAGTGGTATGACGATTATCCCCTACATCATCAATATCTTGCGCACGCAAACATGTTTGACTATCTGTTAATCTATTTCCTTTAGGGTGCTTTTCGCCTAATAAATATGGCAATAATGGTTGCATTCCACTACCAGTGAAAAGAGTTGTAGGATCGTTATTTAAAACTAATGGCGCACGTTGTATTTCTTTATGTCCATTTTTAATTAGATATTCTGAGTAAAGTTTACGTATTTGCTGTGCTGTCATAACCATAATTGTAACATATCACCCCTATAAAACAAAATTAATAACCCTCCTAGTGGAGGGTTATTAATTATTTTATTTAAGGAAGAAGAAATATATTCCTAACCCCCCTGCTATTCCTAGTAACAATGTAGTAATTATTGCTAGAACCGTACCCCAACCTGTTTTTTTCTTATTATACTTTACGGGCATTGCGTAATCTTCTTTTGCTAGAAGAGGAGTGGTGCTATTCTTATTATTACTAATATTGTTAGAAATAGCATTTTTTTGAGGATATTGTACCTTATTGTTAGATATACCATTTATATTTCTTGTTCTAGATAAAGAGTTAAAGTTATCTATAGTTTTATAGCTTGCACTATTTCCTAATGGTCTTTTTTCAATTTTGGGATTATCTACAAAAGGAGTTTTAGTAATAGTATCGTTTTCTACGCTTCGAATAATAACTTTTTCTTCATCCTTATTTTCAGGTAGTGTCACGCTTGTATTATTGATAGGGTTATTATCTTTAAAAGAATCTTCTATTTTATTATCAGCTTTATCATTATCTTCAGTATATTCGCTAACTTTTATAGAAATACTTTCGGGTTTTTCTTCTTTTACTGTAGTATCCTCTGTAGCTTTAATATCTTTCTTAATCATTACAGAAATCTTTTCAGATTCTTCTTTTTTAGATTCTTGAGCTAATTCTTTTGCTATATCTTCTACACTTTTTACTGGTTTAGATCCACCAATCTCTGTTAAAACCTTCTCAAACTCAGCAATAGGCTTTTCTTCTTTAATTACTGGTTTTTCTATTTTTTCCGTTTTTATAGCTTTAACTAGCGTATTAACGATTTTGCTTTCATTAGGTATGTCAGTTTTTGTTTCTGTCTTCATTACTGCATTAAAAACCTGCAATTTATCAGTATCCTCTATGCTAACTACTTTACCTATATTTTCTATATTCTTTTTAGCTTCAATAGGCTTTACAACATTATTTTTATGCTTATTTAATATTGGACCTTCCAGTCTTCTTTTAGGAATACTTATAGATGAAGTATGTCTTCCAGAGATGTTCATAGGACTATCATAGTCAGGTAGTATAGGGCTTTCAAATTTATTATCTTCTATAGTTGCTAAATTATCATTAATAACATCTTTACTATTATGGCGCCTGTTGGATTCTGCTTTATCTTTAAAATCATCTAAAATCTTAATATCTTTCTTTAAAGGTTTATCAGAACTACCATCTTTTATATGTTCTTGAATATCTATTACATCGTTATCGATATTTCGTTCTTCTATAATTTTAGCCATTGAATGTAATTGGCTAGCAGTTTTAGGAGCTTTTCTTTCACCAAAAACCATCTTTTTCTTTGTACTTTCACTCATATTATCATCTTTCATTGGTGATATTTTTTTAGTTGTTAAAAAATTATTAACAGCTTTATCTAATTCATCAAAATCAAAATCTCGCATATCACAACCTTACTTATTAACCTTATTATCGATTTTTTGTACGATCTGCTCAAATTTCTCTAAGTTTAAGCTAGCACCACCTACAAGGAGTCCATCCACACCAGGAACAGCCATATAATCTACAGCACTTTCTGGTTGAACGCTGCCACCATATACAACCTGTATATTTTTAGCTACTTTTTCACCATAAAGATGCTTAACTTGAGTTCTTATCATTTTAACTGCCTTTTGTACTTGCTCTGGGTCAGCATTATCTCCACTTCCAATAGCCCAAACTGGCTCATAAGCTATAACGACTTTCTCGATATCTTCGCTTGATACATTAGCCAATCCACCTACTAACTGGTCGTTTAATACTAATGAGGTTTCCCCATGGTTACGCTCATCAGATGTCTCCCCTATACATAATATAGGGCGAATATCATTTCTTATTGCTGCCGCTACCTTAGCCCTGATATCCTTATCGCTTTCATGAAAAATATTACGCCTCTCTGAATGACCTACTAGGGCGTACTGCACTATACCTCTAAGCTGAGATATAGCAACTTCCCCAGTAAAAGCTCCTTGATCTCGCCAATAAAAATTCTGTGCTGCCAATTTAAATTGATTATGATTAACTTGCAAGCTAAGGGACTGTAAAGTGAATATAGATGGGGATAGGATAATATCTATATTGTTATAAATACCTATTTTAGTACTTAATTTATGTAAGAATATGCTAGATTGATGCATATCAAAATTCATTTTCCAGTTTGCAATTATAAGTTTATTTCTAGCCATCTTATTTACTCCTATTGTTTATATTTCTACGCTTACTTGGTAATATCTCTAGCCCGGGAAGTATTTCGCCACTAATAAGTTCTAGAGTAGCCCCTCCCCCTGTAGAAATAAGCGAAAAATCATTAGCGTCTACTTTTTTATCTTCGCACCAATTTAGTACAAAGGAAGAAGTATCACCACCACCAATAATAGATGTACCTCCATTCTTAGCTATCTCATGCATACTTTCAGCAATAGCAGCAGACCCAGCTTTAAATCCTTCTAATTCAGTTACACCGGCCGTACCATTCCAAATTACCGTTTCAGCATTCTTTAACTCATTCTTAACCATGCGTATAGTTTTATGACCAATATCAAGGATACTGTCATTATTATTTATATCTGCAAGGTCTTTATCAATCCTCTTACTATTAGTCCCTTCTACTTTTACAGCTATGTCACTAGGTAAAATAATAAAATTATCAATATTTTGAATACCTACTTTACGAATCGCCTTTTCATAAATAGATTCTATAATTTCAGTTTGACCATCTTCTATCTTACTTTTTCCTATATTATAGCCTTTATATTGTAAGAAAGTATTAGCAATAGCACCAGTAATTAATATTTTATCTGAAAGCGCAATAAATTTTTCAATTAATGGCAACTTATCAGAAATCTTACCCCCACCAAGAACTGCTATAAAAGGTCTTTTTGGTGTAGTTAGCATACTATATAATGTACCAACTTCTTTTTCAATTAATAGCCCAGCATAGCTTGGCATTATTTTTGCTATAGCTTCAGTAGAAGAATGACCACGATGAACAACGCCAAAGCCATCTTGCACGAAAATACCTGCACCAGTAATTTGTTTTAAGGCTTGCGCTAGACCTAAAGAATTTCGCTTTTCATCTTTACAAAAACGAATATTTTCTAACATTTCAATTTTATAATCATCATCGGCTTTAGCTATTGGCACTGGGTAATGAGTGCGAGAGAAAATAGGAGTAGCATGAAAATTCATAGGAAAATAATAATCTCTCTCTTGAAGAAGATTTTTTAAATGTTTAAAAACTGGCATTAATGAATATTTTCTTTTGCCATTTGGTAGTTTTTCTAGTTCATCAATATCAGCTAAACTTTCTACTGATTGTGGGCGACCTAGATGTGATACTATTATAATTTTCTTAACACCTTGATTAATCAAGTATTCAATTGTTGGTAAACTCGCTTTTATTCTAAAATCATTTAAAATATGGGCAGAGCCGTTATCATCGTAAGATATAGGTACGTTATAATCTGCTCGCAAAAGCACTACCTTATCTTTTAGGCTAGCGTCTTTAACTGTTTTTTTATTAAACATATTTTCCTTTTTATTTTCTAATTTTGTAAAAATTATAGCATATAAACGCTTGTGCTTCAACATATTTTATGATTAAAATACTGTTTTTTACAAAATAACTATTGACTTTACTATATAAATATGTTATTATATAAACATTGATGACAAAAACAAACATAAAAAACAAAAAAGATCATCATAGAAAGGAAAATACATTGTTTAAAGTTATTAGAGTTAGCCAAAACGAGGAATCATATTCTATTAAAGTTCGAACTAATCGTGAACGCTAAATAAAATAAAAAATAAATACCCCCTTTTGTCCTTTGGGGGTATTTTTATTATTTATTACTTTTAGCCATTCTTTTTCGTTCGTTTGAATCTAGATATCTCTTACGAAGACGTAAGTTTTCGGGCGTAATTTCCAAAAGCTCATCATCTTCAATAAAGTCAATACATTGTTCTAAACTTAGGTCGGTAAACGGTGTAAGTTGCACTGCACCATCGCTTGATTTTGAACGCATATTAGTTAAATGCTTCTCTTTAACAACATTAATTTCTAGATCTTCTTGCCTATTATTCAAACCTACAATCATTCCAGCATATACTTCTTTACCAGCTGGAATAAATAGCTCACCTCTAGATTCAGCACTTTGCAGAGCGTATGGCGTTGAAATACCTTTCTCGAAAGCTATTAAAGCTCCATTACGAGTTGATGGAATTTTTGCACCTAAAGTTTGGTATCCATGAGGCAAGGAATTCATTATGATAGTTCCTTTAGTAGCTGTAAGCATTAAGTTACGCAAACCAATCATTGCTCTAGTAGTAATAATATAAGTCATACGGCTAGCGCCTGTAGGAAGATTTTCTTGGCCCTTCATTTCTCCTCTACGGATTCCCATTTCTTGGCTAACAGCACCTACAAATTCTGGAGCCACTTCTATTATTAATTCCTCTACCGGCTCTTTTTCTTCACCATCTTCAGTAATAGTAACTACCTGAGGACGACCTACTTCAAATTCAAAACCTTCACGCCTTAATGTCTCAATTAACACTGATAAGTGTAACTCTCCTCTACCACTCACAATAAATCCAATGCCATCTTCTTTTACCTGTAAGCTAACATTAGTTTCTAATTCTTTGCGTAACCTATCGCCGATCTGACGCGAAGTAGTAAACTCACCCTCGCGACCTTTCATTGGGCTAGTATTAGGGCCTAAATACATAGATAATGTTGGTTTTTCTATTTCTATTGTTGGTAAAGCTTCAGGATTTTCAGCATCTGCAATAGTTTCACCAATTTCAGCGTCAGTAATACCTGTTATAGCTACAATATCACCAGCAAAAGCCTCTTTAATTTCTTCCCTAGTTAAGCCTCTATAGGCAAATAACTTATCTATCTTACTCTTTTTAACAGTTCCGTCCCTTTTAACTAAGCTTACCTGTTCGTTAGTTTTTACGCTACCTCTAGTAATTCTACCTATTGCGTATTTTCCTAAGAAATTGTCATAAGTTAAAGAAGTAACTAAAAGCTGTAAACTACCTTCAATATTAACTTTCGGCGCAGGTATATCTTCTATAATGGCATTGAAAATAGGCTCAAAATTAGCATCTTCATCTAGATTTGCTGGTACACTTTTCCAAGCTTTACCATCTCTACCGATTGCATAGTAGGTAGGATATAATAGCTGATCATCATTTGTGGCAAGCTCTAAAAACAAGTCTGATACTTCATCATTAACTTCATCAATTCTTCGTGCAGGCTTATCTATTTTGTTCATTACTACAATCGGCTTAAGCCCTAACTCTAAAGCTTTAGATAACACAAATTTAGTTTGTGGCATAGGTCCTTCTTGTGCGTCAACAACAAGAATAACTCCATCGGCCATATTTAAAGTACGCTCTACCTCACCTGAAAAGTCGGCATGCCCAGGCGTATCTATAATATTAATTTTGTAATCATTATAATAAATTGAGGTTTGCTTTGCAGTAATTGTAATACCTCTTTCACTTTCTTGATCCCCTGAGTCCATTAGTAATGTCTGTGACATTTCTGCTTGGTTATCACGAAAAGTATTACTTTGCTTTAATAGGCCATCAACAAGTGTAGTTTTACCATGGTCGACGTGAGCAATAATTGCCACGTTACGTATCTTATTTGAATCCATATTTTCCTTTTATTAGATTATCAATTTATTTTTAAACTTTACATATTTTAACATCTTATATAGTAAATAGCAAATTTACAGCCACCATAAAATTTTACCTGCAATATTAAATAATCTTTTAACAGGTTTATTATAGTTAAGGGTTATAAGATGGGTGTGCTGGTGAGCTACAGTTTTCCTTACATTTTGGTTAGCTCTAGCATAAAATGAATACCCTTTCTTTTCGTAATCTGCTAATATCTGAAAATATTCATTGCTATATTCATTATCAAAACTACTAATTGTAGTGGTAAATTTTTTAGGAATTACTAGTAGATGATCATCAACCTCAAATCCATCCCATATTTCATATGGAAACATATTTTTAACAACTATAAAATGTTTTCGTTTTTCAACTATCAAATCTTCCTTTAACGCTCTATCGTAAAAATTAAATTCTTTTATAACCGATTCGTTATGCTTATCTTTATATTTTTCGTATTTTTTGCCTGCTATATTAGGTTTGCGAGTATCCATTTTTTCCTATTCTATTTTTAAAATAACAATTCTTTAATAAAATTATAGCAAAAACTATTGACTTTTAAAAAACTAACTGCTAAAATATCTAACATATGGGTGATTAGCTCAGTTGGCTAGAGCACCTCGTTTACACCGAGGGGGTCTGGGGTTCGAGTCCCTAATCACCCACCATATTTTATTGTTTTTTATAACACCACGCAAAATGGTGTTATTTTTATTTTATAACCCTTTTATTTATTGACATATATAACATAATATGTTATAATAAAAAACATATTAGCACCTTACTAGTTCATTTAGAATTAATTTGAAGTGCTTTTAAAATCTTTTTTAGAAGGGAGCATTTCAAAATGCTTTATATTTTAACAAACATTATTATGTTCATTCTGAGAATCCTACCTTTAGGAATTATCGTTGACAATAGAATGTCGGTATATTCTATCCTAATTACTAGCTTTTTTATTCTAGTAATAATTAGTGAAAAATACCTAAAATTGTTAACCATTGTAACTGCAGGAAATTCTTATACTATTGCGTTGCTAGTTATCGGGTTAGTCCTAAACTCTACTGCTAGTTTCTTCTTATGGCTGATTGGTTTAGTGCTAATGATTATAGCTTATATCTTTGCGCTAAAACAATATAAGGCCTCTCAAAAAAGAGAGAAAGCTAAAGCAAAACCAAAAATAACTTTCCAAAATATGAAAAAGAAATTTATTGATTGGCTAGACGAATAATAGCAAAAGAATTTATAATTCTAAATAGAATAATCTTAAAAGACTATCTTAAAAGATAGTCTTTTTCTCTTTTTTAAAATGCTTGCGTTTATATTAATATGGTGTTATAATTATTGATTTTTTAAGAGTTTTGTGATATAATTAAACCAGTCGACAGTATTAGTTAACATTAATACGGCCGATGTAGCTTAATAAAATAGGTTGATTAGAGGTATCAACTTTTTTGGTGTAGTTTTGGGCTATGTTGTTTCAAAATAGTCCTAAGCTACATCAAAACTGTAGTTACCTCTTAAAGAGGTATTCCATTTTGTTTTTCTTACGCAGGAAACAACAAAAAATAAATGCAAAGGAGTGAAAGAAAAATGGAAAAATGGAATAATAACAACGACATCTATAATGTCCTTTTGGACGTTATAGTTTACAAGTACGGCGAAAAAGCTAAAGATGATTGGATTTCTCGATATCAAAACGCTTATGAAGAATTATCTGAAGAAGATCAGAAAAAATTTCTTCTAAAACATCTAAGTGCTTTAGGGATCCATTCTGAAGAAGATCTTCCCGAGGAGATACATAAGCAATATGAAAAAGATACCAGCAAGTTAAGTCGCAGCAGCAAAAAACATTCAGGCAAACGTCGCTTAATTTTCTATAGCATTATTGGTATTTTATTCTTGTTTGTTATTATTTGGTCAGTAACCTCATTGTCAGGCAAAGACCAAAAAACTAATAAGAGTGAAGAGACTATTACTTCTTCTGTTGCTGGAAAAAATCTTGATGAGTGGGAAGTTGACATGAGTTACGATCCCAATTCAACAAAAGTTATTCAAAATTCAGCAAAAGATAAGAACTCTCTGCCAAACAACAAGGAAGAAGCTCTAAATATCTTAACAGAAGAAATGAAGCATAAACCAAATGTACTACTAGATAAAGCAAAGTATACGAGCGTATTGCCTAGTGAAACTAGAGTTGAAGAGCTTATTGAAACTAGAAACGGAAAACAATATCTTAACGAAAAAGGTAAAGAAGCCTTTTATGCTGTAAAAAATATTTTCCGTCCTGAAAATGCTAGTATTGAAAAAGTTCAAAACCATGGCTTTTCTACAGGTATCGTGCAAGGTAAGCATGTTTTAGATGAGACAGATCGTGACTATAGCAATTGGAATGCGTTAACTTTCCGTAAGGAAAATCCTAAAACAAAACAAGTAAACGTATACTATAACTTGCTATATTGCGGAAATTCTGTATATTCAGCTAAAGATCCTAAGATCCCTCAAGGTAAAGTAGACAATCCAAAAGATGAGCCTAAACCTAATCCAAAAGATCCAGATCCTAAACCACAAGATCCAGAGCCTACACCTAACCTAGAAGCAAAAGACCCTAGCAAAGAGGTTTATGCCCAACGTGGGAATAAAGAAGATGGACGAAAAGAAGAACAAGACGGCAAAGGACCTGAAACTTCTAAGGTACAATTACCTGAAAAGTATGAAGCTCCTAAACCACCTCAAGCTTCTTCATCAAGTCAGTCTTCAACATCTAGTTCATCGACTAGTTCAGAATCAATAACTCCACCTAGAGAATGGACTGGAAGTGGTTCCTTTACGGATAGTAATGGTGCTACTAAAGTATCTGAAAATGGTGCTGTTAGCACTCCATCAGGGAAAAATTATAGTAGCTTGAAAGATTCAGTTCCACCTGTAGAAAGTGGCGCTACTGGATCGTCATCTGTTATCGATGAGTCAATCAGTGAACCTCCAATTGATGACTAATCGCCTCTAAAAGTACCTTATAAGCTGGCGACCTATTCGTCGCCAGCCTTTCCATGATATTTCTAACCAACTTATTTTATTTTAGCTTTAACAATTCGGTTCTATAGCGACAGCAAAAAACATAAAAACTCCCCAATAAAACAAAATTTATATAATTCAATATTAATTCTAATCACAAAATTAGAAGGGAGAAAAATGAGAGACCTTTTAAAAAAGATCATTTCTTTTGCTAAAAATCACCCCGTGATAATAAGCTCAATTCTAGTTTCAGTATTTGTGCCGTTAGTTTACACACTAGCTTACGGGCCAAATCGTAACACTTATACTGTAGCTAAACCTGCCGACCATATAGTGTTCAACTCTATAGTTGACAACCCAACTTTAGGTGGTAACGAACAAGATTTCGTTGGCATTCGTGAAGTTGGCACATCTAACGCTTGGTCTAATTCAGTTCAAGCAAAACCTGGAAAAGAATATTACGTACGTATGTATGTACATAATAATGCTGCATCTAATCTAAAACTTGTTGCTCAAAACGTAGTAGCAAAACTAAATGTACCTACAAATACAGCTAAATCTATTACTTTACAAGGACAAGTATCTGCATCAAATGCTACTCCCGCAACTGTATGGGATGAAGCTACATTAAAATCAGATAGAGACTTTAACCTTGCTTACGTAGCTGGCTCAGCAACATATACAAGCAATAAATTAAATGGTGTTGCCCTACCTGACTCAATCGTTACTAATACTGGTGCTAAATTAGGTTATGACAAACTTGATGGTAACATTCCTGGATGTTTTGAATATTCAGGTTATGTAACCCTAAAAGTTAAGCCTCAATTTGCTCCAGAAGAAAAATCAGATATTGCCCTTTCTAAGAAAGTTCGCAATAAAACAAATGGTGAAAAAGCTTGGAATGAAATAGTAAATGCTAAAAGTGGTGATACAGTTCAATTCCAAATTGAAGCTAAAAATAATGGTTCTGCTACTATTGACAATATGGTATTAAGAGATATCTTACCTAATGGTTTAGAATATGTGGCAGGTACTACAAAGCTATATAACAAGGCTAATAATGGCCTAAAAGTTAGTGATAATCTAGTAGCTGATTCTGGTATAAATGTAGGAAGTTACGGGCCAAACGCTAACGTTTTCGTACGTTTTGATGCTAAAGTATCAGAAAACCAAAAACTACCTAAATGTGGAGAAAATACTTTAACAAATCTAGCACAAGCAAGTAATCAAAAAATCGTACAAAACGATACTGCAAGTGTAAAAGTTAACAAAACTTGTGAAACACCAAAGCCATCAACTTACAAATGTGAATCTCTAAGTATTAAACCTATTAGAAAAACAAGTGGTTTTGATACTACTCAAAATAAACCATTTGGTACTGAAACCTTCGAGTTTGACACTAAATACAGCCTACAAAATACTGAATTTGTTGGTGTAAAATATGTAATCAAAAATTCTAAAGGTGAAACAGTAATTGAAAAAACTGTAAATAACGGTTCTAAATTAACTGTTGAAATTTCTATAGCTGGTAAATATACAGTTACCTCAACAGTATTGTCTAAAGATGGACAAAATAGTGCTCAAAACTGTGAAAAACATTTTGAAGTTAAAAATCAAGAAAAGCCATCGATCTCAATACGTAAAACTGTAAACAACCAAAAGAATATTACAGTAGAGGCAGAAAAAGAATTCAATTACGAATTACTCGTAACTAATAATGGAAATGTAGATTTAAGAGATATAGTAGTTTCTGATAAAGCACCTGCTAATATTACATTCATTAGTGCTGATAGAGGAACTCTATTAAATAATAACTTAACATACAAAATAGCTAATCTAAAAGTTGGTGAAAGCCAAATTATCACTATTAAAGCTAAAGCTACTGCCGTGGGAATATCTTCACGCAATATAGCTTGTGTAAACACTCCAGTAATCCCTGGTGATAACGATGGATGTGACAGTGCAAATATAGAAGTGCCTAAAAAGGATACTCCACCTGCACCTAAACAACCAGAATTACCATCAGAACTTCCAAAAACTGGTGCTGATAACCTACTTGAGATAATTGGTTTATCTTCAGTAGTACTAGCAACTAGCTACTATGTCGCTAGCCGAAAACTTCTAAAATAAAGCTTGACCGCTTCCTAACTTTGAAGCTCAAGCTTCACCAAAATAGACCCTAAAAAGGGTCTATTTTTTTATCTTAAATCCAAAAGTACTTCCTTTACCCTCTTGGCTATAAAAAATAATTTCTCCATTATGTTCATCTATAATTTTTTTAGATAGATACAAACCTACGCCAGTTCCATCAGGCCTTTTCTTTTGTGCGTTAGAACCTCTATAAAACTTAGTGAATAATTTACCTTGCTGAGTAGCGGGCACTCCTATACCACTATCCGTAACTTTAAAATATGCATATTTTTTATCTTCGCCCACTTCTATGGTAATTTCTGAATCTTTTTCAGAATAAAAAATAGCATTATCAATCATATTCATTATTACTTGTCTAAGTTTACTAAAATCAGCACTAAAAATAATTTTCTTATGTTTTTTATTAAATTTAATTTTAATATTACGTGTTTTGGCAATTTCTTGTAAAACTATCAGCTCTTCATCTATTATTTTAGCAAGGTCGCCCTCCTCTTTTTGCAGTTCAAACTTACCAGACTGCACTCTAGATACACCTAAAAAATCTCCAATAATTCTAACCATTCTTTCACTACTATTAAATGCTTCCATTAAAAACCGTTTTTGCAGGTCATTCACTTCGCCAGCATCGCCTTCAAGTAACATTGACAAATACCCTTTTATAGACGTTAAAGGGGTTCTTAGCTGGTGGGAAGCAATAGATAAAAAGTCGTCTTTAATAATTTTATCTTTATCTTCTTTATGGTTTTTATGGCTAATAAGAATAATTAAGCTACAAATTCCACTACCCATAAAAAAGCCTAAGAAGAATATAGCTATTTCCATGTAGTAATTTTAACATAACCGATTTGAAAAGTAAAAAATATTATGCTAAAATTAGCCTAATGACAAAAATAGCAATTATTGAAGATGATGCTGTAATAAGCCAAATGTACAAAATGAAATTTGAACTAGAAGGTTTTGATACCTATGTAGCATTAGACGGTAAAGACGGCATTAAAATGGTTGAAAAAAATCACCCTCATCTATTGCTATTAGACCTTCAAATGCCAGACCTTAATGGAGATGAGGTTCTATCTCAAATTCGTCAAAGTAAATGGGGTAAAAATTTACCTGTGCTAATTTTAACAAATACTAGCAAAGAAGATTCCCCTGAAGCATTAAAAAGCCTAAATGTTACAGATTATATAGTTAAAGCAGAATTAACACCTCGTCAAGTTGTTAATAAGGTTAAAGATATTTTAAACAATTAAAGGTCAACTTGCCCTTGCTTATCAGCTTGTTTTCTAGCAGAAATAATCACATTATCTATAAGCGAAGCTATTGTCAATGGTCCCACGCCACCAATTTTAGGTGTTACCGTTAAGTCTTTTCTATCTTCTCTTACCTCTTCAGCTAAATCGCCTACCACCTTACCACCGTCCGTAGATGTTCCAGCATCTACTACTACGCAGTTCTTTTTCAACATTTCGCTTTTTATCAGTGCTGGCTTACCTACAGCACTCACAACAACATCATAATTGTGTAGAGTTTTTTGCATCTCATTACTATTCTCTTCATTAAAAGTCATTACGTTATAGCCACTTTTAAGCCACATACTAGCTAGAGGCTTACCTACTAGTTTTCCATCGCCAACAATTGCTATTTTTTTATTTTTTAAATCTATATTATAGCCTACTAGTAGCCAGTCAATTGCTTGTGCTGTAGCTGAAAAATATATATTGCTTTCACTATTAAGCCCATCCACATCTTTTTCCGGCTTAATATAGCTTAATATTTCCTCAACATCTCCCCACTCTTGTTTTTTATCTAAAGGCAGCTGCACTATAATTCCATGCACATTTTTATCATTATTAGTTTGCTCTATTTTAGAAATAATATTTTTTGGTGTAATTTCAACAATATCAACATCAACCAATATGTCATCAGCGTACTGTTTTTTTAAACGCATATAAGTTTCAGTAACTTTATTATCTCCTGCATAAAAAATTACTAATTTTGGAAATACTCGCCAGCTTTGTCTTAATGCCCTAACTTGCTTGGCTTGTCTTTCTTTTATAAAATCTCTTAATTCGGCACCATTTAAAAATTTCATATCTGTTATATATTATATTCTTATTGATTGACTTTTTCAATTTATGTAGTTATAATTTTTTGTAACAAATATAATTTTGAAAGGAAAAAGATGAATCTTTTATCACAATTTGCCTATTCTTACGGGACAAACTATGGTTATTACCACAGCAACACTTCAAGTGTAGAAAGTATGGGAACTTGGTTTATATTATTACTACTATTAATCCCAGCAGTAGCTATAGCAGGCTATGTAATTATGTCTCTATTTTTTGCTCGTATTTTTAAATTAGCAGGTCTTCCAGCATGGAAAGCTTGGGTGCCAATATATAATCAATGGATATTTTTCCAACTTGGTGGCTATAGTGGTGCTTTTGTATTACTTCCATTTGTAACAATAATTCCTGTTATAGGATTTTTCGCAAGTATCGTCTACTTCGTATTCTTCTGTTTTGCAGCTCAAGAAATCGGTAAAAAAGTTGGTAAAAGCGATATCTTCATTCTAGTTCCACTAGGACTTGTTACTTTTGGTATAACTACATATGTATGGTTCTATCAAGTTGGTAATAGAGAGAATGTTTGGAATGATTCACTAGGTAAAGAAAGCTTAGCAGAAGGAACTATTCTTGGATATGCTGAAACTGAAGAAGAAACTGAAGTTCAGGAAGCAGAAGTAGTTAAAGAAGAAAAAGCAGAAGATAAAGAATAGATATACAATTATGAATAATAAATAAAAGCCTTATATAAGGCTTTTATTTATTCTACCTCTAACGGCTCTTGCTCTATAGCTACGCCAAATTTATTTTTAACTTCCTTAGCAATAAACTCCCTAGCCATTACTAAATCATCAAAATTCTTGGCACTGTCATTAGTTAACACTAAAGCATTCTTCTCATATGGCCTCATACCATAAATAAGCTTATTTTTTAGCCCTGCCTTATCTATAAGCCAACCTGTTGCAATTTTTTTCTTATTGTCTTGGCCACTACATTCAAATATTGGTGCGTCAGGATATTCTTTTTTGATTTTTCTTGCATTGCACTCTTCAACAATAGCATTCTTGAAAAAACTACCTGAGCTAGCAATATTTTCAGGGTCGGGCAACTTATTTCTTCTAATATCATCAACAATATTCATAATTTGCTTAGCATTAATAGTTTCCTTACTTATTCCATTATCGTCTAAATATTTTTCAATGCTGATATAAAAATTATTAGAAGCTTGATATTGTTTTTTTAACTTTAACTTAACACTCGTAATAATATATTTGCCCAAAAATTTATCACGAAAAATACTACCCCGATAAGTCATTTCACAATCTTCATTCTTTAAAGTAGTAAAAATACACCTATCAGTATCGTAAACCTCTACCTCCTCTAAAATATCTTTAGCCTCTTGTCCGTAAGCTCCCACATTTTGTACAGCTAATGCACCTACACTTCCAGGAATCCTTACCATTGCCTCACAACCACAGTAACCTTCATCTACAGCATGTCTTACAAAATTGTCCCAATGCTCACCGGCACCTATTTTAAAAATCACTTTTTCATTATCTTCAAAAACTTTTTCCTCCCCTAATATATTGATTTTAATAACTAAACCATCAAAACCATTATCTCTAACTAAGGTATTACTGCCTTCGCCTAAAATATAAAATTTTATTTTTTGTTTTTTAGCAAAATCAATAAGCTTAACTACATCTTCCTTAGTTTTCGCTACAGCAAAATACTTAGCGTTTCCTCCTAGTTTCATGGTAGTTAACTGTCCAATATTAATATTTTTCTTAATTTCAATATTGTCTAACTTTATAGTATTCATAAAACAATTATATCAATTATGATATAATTTAAAAAGGTTATTATTAAATTATTATCTAATAAAAATACACTGAAGTTATATTCAGTGTATAAAATTTTCAGAATATGGTACACCCGGCAAGATTCGAACTTGCAACCGCTTGGTTCGAAGCCAAGTACTCTATCCAGTTGAGCTACGGGTGCTTAATACTAGTATTATACCATATCCCTCTATTATATTAAATATTTTTTATTTAGTAACTTTATACATACTTAAATTACTAAATTCAATACCTTTAATATTTTCTATTCTATAAACACCAGTAAATTCAGGGTATTTATCTTTATTCATCACTACATAAAAATTATCTAGATTATCAATATCGTATATTCGTTTTTTATATTTATTAATTGGTGCATATCCACCACCATAGTTATTATGATTATCTGTAAAAATATTCATATCACATTGTTTATTATATACTTCTAGTTCCATAAATAAATATATGTCATCCATTATTATCGGATGGTTTCCGCATATAGTAGATATCTTAGCCATATTGTCACCAGCATTAGATTCTCTATAATTTTGATAGTTAAAATTACCAGCACTAGCTAAATTACTAACGCCAGTAAATAAAATTATTGCTGTCACTATAGATATAATAGCTTTATTATCTTTAACTTTAAGTAGCATTCTTGCTATTGCTACAAAAAATACTAAGTAGAATAGAATAATATATTGCGACATATATCTTTCTACAAAGAAAGGTTTCTTTAATATAAAAGGCTGAGATAGTATAGCTATTATTATAAATGGCAAAATAGCCGACCAAAATACCACAAAAAAGTTTCTATTTATTTTTTTATCTTTTTTATTGAATAAACCTCTCTTAATAATTACAAATATAAATAATGCCATAATTAAGGTGAACCCTAATGGATATTCCCAGCCAGGTTTATAAAAGAAGATAAAATCAAACATATTTTTTGCTACATTAAAACTAAAATAATCACCTATACCTGAAGAAGCTGAATTTTCTAGCTGAAACTTAAAACTTGGTATCCACGGTAGGTAGCATAAAACTGCAAACAGGTAAGCCTTAAACCACTCTTTTTGCCAAATTTTATAATCTTTATTCTTTATAACGCTATATATAGCAATGATAAAATGACTAAAAAATACAAAAGCCAATGTATATAAAGTATACATTCCAATAAGTACACTTAAACCGTAATAAAGCCAATAAAAGCTTTTCTTTCGTCCGCCACCTTTCATAATTTTACAAAAAAGAATAGTTGAAATTAAAGCTATAAAACTAGCTAGCGAATACATTCTTATTTCATAAGAATATCTTAGCAGGAATGGCGAAAAAACCATTAATAAGCTAACTACAGTAGCAACTTTTTTACCATATATCTTTTTCACAAAAAGTCCAATAAATAATATAGATACTGCAAAAAAAATTATACTCAAAGCTCTAAGGCTCATAATGTTAAAATTAAATATCCTACCCCATATATTTAAAAGTATGTAATAAAAAGGTGGGTGTGCATCTACGCTAGTTAAATTAATAGTTTCACTTATAGTTTTATTTTTAGTTATCCAAATTGAATAGGATTCATCAAACCAAACTTGTTGTCTACTTGCTAAAAAGAGTGAAAAGCTAAAGCTAAATATAACTATTAACATTAAAGAAAATTTAAAATACTTTTCCCTATCAATATTACTTTTAATTTTCCTAAGTTTTGATAATATACTATTCATTTTATTCCTTGTCGCTAGGTAGTGGGTATTTTAAAGCAAATTCTCTAACTTCTTCTCTAATCCTCTGTAAATACTCATCATCATACCTATTTTCTATAGCTTTAGCCATCCAGTCAGCTATTTTTAACATATCTTTTTCTGTCATTCCCCTTGAAGTAATAGCTGGTGTGCCTAACCGTATACCGCTAGGTTTAAACATTGTTAGCTGATCATTTGGGATAGAATTAGCATTTAAAGTAAGGCCAATTTTATCCATTACCTTTTCAGCCTCTTTACCATCTATTCCAAAACTACTATATACATCAGCTAAAATTAAGTGATTTTTAGTTCCATTAGTTACTAGTTTAAACCCTTTTTTCTTTAGCTCTTCAGCTAAAGTTATAGCATTTTTAACAACTTGCTCAGCATACTGTTTAAATTCTGGCTGCAAAGCTTCATACAAAGCTACAGCTTTAGCTGCTATAGAATGCATTTGAGGACCTCCTTGTGTACCAGGAAATACCGAACGATCTATTAGTGTTGGTATATTTTCAATTGTTTTTTCTACTTTTTTAAGTGGATTAGAAACTACACCTTTAGATAATATCATTCCCCCTCTAGGGCCTCTCAAAGTTTTATGTGTTGTAGTAGTTACAACATGAAAACCGTAATCAAAAGGGTTATCTGCCACTCCTCCAGCTATTAGCCCAGCAATATGGGCAACATCGGCCATTAATAGTGCATTATATTTTTTACCTATTTCAGCAATTCTACCATAGTTTATTTCTCCAGGGTAAGCAGAAAAGCCAGCTAATATAATTTTAGGTCTATATTTTTCAGCTTTCTTCTCTATATCTTCATAATCAATATCGCCATTTTCATCAAGGCCATAACGCACAAAATTATAAATTTTACCACTTCTTGTTACTGGTGAGCCATGAGTTAAATGGCCTCCTTGTGCTAAGTCCATACCTAAAACAGTATCGCCAACCTCTAACCAAGCATTATAAACTGCTTCATTAGCGTTAGCACCTGAGTGTAGCTGAACATTTACATGGTCGGCTTTAAAAATCTTTTTAGCTCGCTCTATAGCTAAAGATTCAATAATATCTGTATTTTCTTGACCACCGTAATATCTTTTTCCAGGATAACCTTCTGAATATTTATTAGTAAGTACTGAACCTAAAGCATTCAAAACTGGTCTACTAACATAATTCTCACTCGGTATTAATTCCAACCCTTCTCGTTGCCTTTGTTCTTCTTTTTTTATGGCATTAAATATTTCATTATCAAGAATCATCTTAAAAACTCCTTTTTATTGTTTCTATATATATTTGTTGAGGAATTTTTTACTATATCATAAGTTAAATTATATCATACTATATTTTAAAATGCAGTATTGTACACTATATATCATTTATGATATATTAATAATATGAAAAATGATCAAGCTTATTTAGAAAAAATTGGATTGTTAATACAAGAAGCTCGTGTATATCGTGGCATGACTCAATCTGAACTTGCTGAAAAACTTAAAACATCTCAAAGTGCTGTTAACCGTATAGAAAGTGGTAAGCAAAATTTAACCCTTGAAATGTTAACAAGAATATCCGAAGTATTATCAAGTGAAATTATATCTGTTAACGCTAATAAAAAAACTAATTTCAGAGTGCATGGTGGCCGTAAACTTTCAGGAACTATTGAAGTAAAAACAAGTAAAAATGCAGCTGTTGGTTTACTTTGTGCCTCTTTAATTAATAAAGGCAAAACAACTCTTCGTAGAGTAGCTAAAATTGAAGAAGTTAACCGTATTATTGAAGTTTTAAATTCTATAGGAGTAAAAACAAGGTGGCTTAATGAAGATAATGACTTAGAAATTATACCCCCAGAAAAACTAGACTTTCATAATCTTGATGTACAAGCAGCCAAACGCACTCGCTCTATATTAATGTTTCTTGGCCCATTACTTCACCAATACAATCATTTTCAAATTCCTTTTTCCGGTGGCTGCAACCTTGGAAAACGCACAGTAGAACCCCACATTGCAGGCCTAAAGCATTTTGGCAGTAAAGTTGATGCTTCTAGCGACTGTTACATAGTAAATAATAACCCGCAAAAAGTATTAAGGCCTATACTCCTTACCGAACGAGGCGACACAACTACTGAAAATATTATTATGGCAGCTGCTTTAAGTGGTCAAAAAATAACAATTCGTAATGCTAGCCCAAACTATATGGTGCAAGACCTTTGTTTCTTCCTTGAAGAATTAGGTATTAAAATTGAAGGAATAGGCTCTACAACTCTAATAATTCACGGCGTAAATTCTGTTAATAAAGATGTTGAATATTTTGTAAGCGAAGATCCTATAGAAGCTATAACCTTTGTAGCTGTTGCTCTAACAACAGGAAGCAAAATAACAATTAAAAGAATGCCTGCTGAATTTGTAGAACTAGAACTAGCAACTTTATCTCAAATGGGTGCTATTTTTGATATTTCTCCAGAATACTATTCACGCAATAAAAAAACTCGCCTAATTGACGTAACGGTTCATAAGTCAAAACTAACTGCTGCTAAAGATAAGCTCCACGCTATGCCTTTCCCAGGAATCAATATGGATAATCTCCCATTCTTGGGTCTTATTGCTACTATGGCTAATGGTAGAACTCTTGTTCATGATTGGAGCTATGAAAACCGTGCCATCTATTTTACTGAACTTTCTAAGCTTAACGCTAAAATAGAGCTTGTAGACCCTCACCGTGTTTGGATAACTGGTGAAACTAAATGGAAACCAGCTGATATAGTTGCCCCACCAGCTCTAAGGCCAAGCGTCGTGATCCTTATTGCTATGCTGGCCGCTCCGGGCGTCTCTACTTTGCGTGATGTATATAATATTAATAGGGGATATGAAGATTTTGCCCAGCGTTTAAATTCTCTAGGTGCCCAAATTGAAACATTATTAGTATAAAAATACCCCTCTATAAAGAGGGGTATACCAGAATTACTTAGAATAAAAATCCTGATATTCGGCAATATATTCTTTAAGATTGTTAGACATAAATGTTCTGTCGTGTCGAGGCATCATTCTTAAGTTGTTTAGCAATTTATTAGCAAATAGTAAGTTAAATTTTACTGTACCTTTAGGGGCATTTTTGCCATCATATAAGATACATAAAACATCATTAACTTTTATTACAATATCGCTACTTTCACCGTAGTTATCTGCTTCTGCTAAAGCATTTGCAGTGTCAGTGATCGCTTTGCTTATAACAACTAAAATGTCCCAAATTTCACCTTGTCCATGCTCTTGCCATAGGATATTTTGTATTTCTCCACCAAACATAGTTACATTTTTAGAGCCTAATTCTGGTATTGTGTAAAGTCCTTTTGCCATTTTCTTTTCCTCCTAGTCGGCAAATTTATAACTAAATTATAGCATATTTTTCTTTTTTTGTCAAATAAAAAAGAGCTACTGCTCTTATATGGGGCGAATGATGGGGTTCGAACCCACGGCCTCCGGAGCCACAATCCAGCGCTCTAACCAGCTGAGCTACATCCGCCACACTATTTGCTTATTATAGCATATTTTTAAATTATCATCAATAAAATTTTATTTTAAAGGTGGTCTAAAATTATAAAAATTATTACCACTAGGTGTGCTACTACTTTGAAAAGATGAACCCCTTGCTATACCACTTTGGCTAATACTGTTAAAATCACGACTAGAATTTCTAGAGCTACTATTATTATTACTACTATAAGTGCCCATTCTTCTTTTAGTTGATGAATCTATATCAGAATCTTTTAAAGCCATATTCTTCTGCCTATTCATGCCTTGCGTTTCTTCTAGCTGCTGACGTCTTTCTCGTATTTTAGTTAATGTAGAATTCGCTCCAGTTCTAGCTGCTCTTCTATTTGAATCTAACCTGCCTAGCTGAGAATCGCTATAAGATTTCACAATACTTTGTGAATAATCTATTTTTTGTCTTTGTGAAAAACTATTTCTACTATCAGCTGAACCAAAATTAGAGCCAGACTGTGCTTTAGCGTACCCACTGCTGTGCATAACCTCGTTTAAATTAGTTTTTGTCACAAAGTCATTCATTTTCATATAGTTATATTTTAGCATAAACCTTTTATTGTATGCAAAAATGGGGTTTATTTTACTTGATTTTATTTTAACGCTTTGCTATAATTAACTACATGCGGGCGTCGTATAACGGCTAATATACCTGCCTTCCAAGCAAGTGATGAGAGTTCGATTCTCTCCGCCCGCACCATTTGATCTTTTTTGTTTTAGTAAAACCCCTCATAATTTAATTATCGAGGGGATTTTGCTTTCCTTGTAAAAAATAAAATTAATTGATTTTGTATTTTTATTTTGCTATAATATTTACATAGGCCCCCGTAGCTCAGTGGATTAGAGTAAGAGGTTTCTACCCTCCTGGCCGTAGGTTCGAGTCCTACCGGGGGTACCACAGAATTTTAATATTTTTAATCTATTACCATATTAACTTTATATTGCTAATATGATAAAATGTAACTATTATATGGGCCAGTAGCTCAGCTGGTTAGAGCACCTGCCTCTTAAGCAGGGTGTCGAGGGTTCAAGCCCCTCCTGGCCCTCCAAAATAAACCTCCGCAGTTCCGTACTCGGAGTTTTATTTTTGATTTTTTCGAATCGCTCTCCCGGTGGAAAGTATTTTATATCTTCGACTAAAAACTAAATTAACAAATATCACCTGATATAATTGCGCTAAGACTTGAGCAATACTTAAAGCAAATGGAGTAATGGGGCTAAATACGATAACTAGAAGAAGCCGAAATGCCATAGCAGAAGATTTTATAAAAGTAGCAATTTTAGCAGAAAATTTTAACTGAATAAAATCTAGTTTTAATCGATACTGAGGATATAACAAAAATGCTAAATACTCAATTATTACAAAAGTAATAGAAATACCTAGATTTAAATCATAAAAATTTTTCATACTTACAAAAGCAATAATTGAGCTCAAAATTAATACAAAAATCAAGACATAAGAATTCTTATAACTTTTCGGGAAATTCATACGCTTCTTAGCGATGTCAATCTTAGTTTTAGTCTGAATCGCTGTAGCAACATCCCATTGAATATCAGTTATTAAGGTAACAAAAGTTATTGCTAAAGCATACTCTTCACCAAAAGAAAAAGCTTTACCTATGCCAAAAAGATAAACAAAAAATAAAATTAAATTTTCGCCAAAATCCATAGAATTTATTTTTATCGATCTTAAAATATTGAACCTAAAAGAAACTCTTCGCACTTCTCTAATAAATACAAAAAGAGTAAAAGCGAAAATCGTCAGTAAAGTTGCGCTAATTATTATTTTTGAATTTTTAGTTAAAAATGAAGCACCGATAAAAACGATAAAATTTAATAGATTAAAGGTTAATGAATATTTGTTTGCAATTTTGTTTTTATCTTGATAATAAAGTTTATCCAAAATTATACAAAAAACTAGCTGAATCCAAAGCTGAAGCGCAATATAAAGACAAAAGTCTCGATAAATACTAGGATCGGCATTCATGAAAATAATAAATTTATCAATATTAAGTGCTACTAGCCCAAAAATAATCCCAGAAAATATCAAACCGGTAAAAATTCCAGCATCAACAATCTTAGAATTCCTAACCTTTATTGAAACTAAGTTTGCACCTACACCAAAAATATCACGCAACATTAACCATACAAATTGAAGTGGATAAGTAATCGAAAATACATTAATAAGTCGAGAGTCTAAAATTAAACTCAGCATAAACCACGAGATAATAGGGTTAAGAGAGGCTAAGGCTAAATCAAGCCCAATCTGAAATAGCTGTTTCATTTTAAGTTATAAACTTTCCCGGACTATATTTTCATCAATTATAATATTTGAGCCAGCAGTAGCCTCTCCTGAAAGCATTTTTCTAGCAATAGTATTTTCTACTACTTTTTGAATTACTCTTCGCATAGGTCTAGCACCAAGTTGTGGGTCATAACCTAGTTCTGCCAATAATCGTTTTGCTTCTGCTTCTACTTCTACAGTTATTTTTTGTCCTGCTAGCATTTTATTAACGCTAGCTAGCATAATATCAATAATCTGCAATAAGTTTTCTTTTGTTAATGGCTCAAACACTACAACTTCATCAAAACGGTTCAAGAATTCAGGACGAAATTCTCGGCTGTTAATTAAATCATTTACAATAATACTTTCTGTATCGGCAGCACTATAACCTCTCTCTATCAATTCCCTAATCCTATCAGCTCCAGCATTAGATGTAGCCACTATAATTGTATCCCTAAAAGAAACTTCCCTATTTCGTTCGTCCCTTAATATACCCTCATCTAATACCTGCAATAGTGCTGTAAGTACATTAGGGTGAGCTTTTTCAATTTCATCTAAAAGTACAACCGAAAAAGGTTTTTTCATAACTTGTGCTGTTAATGATCCTGCATCTTTAGCACCATCAGCTATCAATCTTGCCACGTCATCTAACTGCACATATTCATTTAAGTCTAAACGTACAATATTGTCTTCACCATTAAAATAAGCTTCAGCTAATGCTTTTGCTAGCTCTGTTTTACCTACACCTGTTGGCCCTAAAAATAGGAATGTACCAATTGGCCTATTTTGATTTCTCACGCCGGTTCTGGCTCTTCTTAAGGCATTAGCTACGGCTGAAACAGCTTTTTCTTGACCAATCATTCTTTTATGTAATATATCTTCAAGGTTTAGAAGTGTTTCTTTTTCTTCTTCAGCTTTAGCTGTAGAAACTTTTACGTTCATCGTTTTTTCAATTGCATTCTCTACCGATAAAGCATTAACAAGTCCATTATTACCAAAACTAGCCGCCATCTCTAATAAGCGTACTGCCCTACCTGGCATCTCTAAATCATAAATATATTTTTGCGATAGGTTATAGGCTTCTTTTAAAGCTTGGTATTGGTAAAAAACTTTATTTTGATGTTCAAAAATTATCAGTTTATCTTCCATTACGGCCAAAGTTTCCTCAAAGTTAGCTGGCTGCACCTGCAACCTATTGAGTGCTGTAGCTAAATTTGGTTTTTTTGCAGAAATTTGCAAAAACTTTTGCTCGTCCATTGTTAAAATCATGCGTAGTTTACCAGACTCTATTATTGGAAGTAAAATATTGGAGATGTCAACGGACCCCACCCCATCTTCAAAAAATAGTTGCGCATTATCAAGACAGATAATTATATTTTTAGCAGCATAAGCTTCAGCCAATATATAATTTACTAAATTTTCAACTTCACCCCTACCAGGAGCAGCCCCAATAATTGCCCCAGCATCTAAAGAGATAACTTGACGGTATTGCAAGTTTAACGGTATTTTATTTTCGCCATTAACAATACGCTCAGCAAAAGCATTAACAACAGTACTTTTACCAACCCCATCTGGCCCTATTAAAGCTATATTTTGCTTGCCGTTAGCTGAAAACTGGCTTATCATTTTTTCAATAATATCGTGGTGCTGTTCTAGGTTAGAGCTCATTAATACATTTCCAGCTACTTGCTGGGTTATATTACTACCAAATCTATCTAAAGTAGGCGTCCAGCCAAAACTCCAATCTCTAGCAATGCCACCAGTTTTACGTGGCATTTTCATTTTACCAATTAACGAATAAATATGGTCATGCCATTTAACGCCTCTTTCAAGGTCACTAAAATCAATATAAAATTGTGCTAATAATTTTTCATAGTCTGGGTAATTTTTAACTACAGCTAGTGCCAATACTGATCCCGATATAGTTACTGTATTTAAATCTTGGTGAATCTGCAAAGCTGTACGAAAAATATTCTCAGGGCTATTTTGTGGTAAGGTTGCAAGACTAGTGATAGTAGTTTTTCCAAGTCCGAAACGAGTAGCAATAAACATACCACCGGAAGATGCTAGTATTATTTCAGCTATTTTTTCAGAAGTAATATTTTTAGGCATTTTACCTAATATATTACTAGCTACTCGCGATTCAAAATTAAAAGGTGCGTCAGGGTTAAGACGGTGCAATTCACCATTCCACCAATTTAAAATAATAATAAAAGGCACTATAACAGCCAAAATAAGCCAACCTATTGGTTTATCTAATAGTATTAAGGTTAATCCAGATATTATAGCTATAACTCTAAGTATCTTAATTAAAGTTAAAAATGGCCTTAATCCATTCATTAAGCGTGATTTTTTAGCTCTTATATGTCCGTAATCAAAAATCATCTAAATAACCACCCTTTCTTTTTTGTTTGTACCTGTTCAACTTTTATGGTTTTTTCTTGTTTCATTTTTTCCATATTGTCTTTAATTTTTGGTAAAATTTGTGGAGTCCAGCCAATTATAAACATTACAAAAAAAGTAATTGGCAAAATAGGTAATAATGGCCATAATAATAAAATAAATAAACCATATATTGTTTTCCCTGCAATATAAAATATACCTATTAGCATTACTATAGTTCTTAGCAACGCTCCTATAAAACGGGAAACAAGCCTATCTAAAAACTTACGCATTCGCATTTCCAGTGAAGCATTTACAAGCCCACCAGCATCAATTTGCCTAAATGGTGCAAACCAAGTTCTAAGTAATAAGCCAAGCGAAAAAGTATCAATAGACCTTTCAATTCCGTCTAAAGTTTTCTCTGCCTTTAAAACCCAACCTTTTCCATACCACCAAGAAATAAAAGACATTAGCATAATAAAATTATACCAAAACTATCTTTATTTTGCTAGTTTGAAGCAAGCTTATATTTACCATTTGTGTTATAATATTATTATAGCTTTTTATAGTAAAGCATTTTGATTTTTTAATTTATTTTTTGATGAAAGGAACGATATGGACATTATATTTACCATCATAGGTATTTTAGTTGGTGGTAGTAGTGTTTTTACTTACCAAAAAGTAAAAACTGCTAACGCTAAAAATAATTCCGACAAAATAATTGCTACTGCGCAAAAAAAATCTGCAGAAATTTTAGCTAAAGCTAATGAAAAAGCAATTAAAATAACTGAGGAAGCTAAAAAAGATGAAAGCGACCGTCGTAAAGAACTGCAAAAAACAGAGAACCGTCTTATAGAACGTGAAACTGTTTTAGATGCTAAGCTAGACCAAATTAATGAAAGAAGTGAAAAGTTAGAAAAAAGAAACGAGTCACTTAGAAAACAAGAAAATGAGCTTGAAGATTTAAAGGAACAAGTCCTTAAAATTAAAGAGAAGCAAACAAATAAGCTAGAAGAAATAGCAAAATTAAATCGTAAAGAAGCTGAAGAACGCTTGCTTGCTGCTACTGAAAAATCAATGAAACAAGATATGATTAACCTTGTAGCTAAAATTCAAAAAAATACACAAGAAGATGCCGAGGAGCGTGCTCAAACCATTTTAGTTACTGCCATGGAACGTATCTCTAGCGAAGTTACTGCTGATAGAACCGTAACGGCTTTAAAATTACCAGATGATGAAATGAAAGGTCGTATTATTGGTAAAGAAGGCCGTAATATTCAAGCTATTCAAAGAGCTACTGGTGTTGATGTATTAGTAGATGATACTCCAGGCATGGTTGTATTATCTAGTTTTGACCCTGTTCGCCGTCAAGTTGCAAGGCTATCACTTGAGTTGCTTATGAAAGACGGTCGTATTAATCCAGCTCGCATTGAAGAAGTTGTAGAAAAAGCCCAAAAAGAAATTAATAAAGAAATCAATCGTGCTGGTGAAGATGCTGCCAGGGAAGTTGGTATTTCTGGTTTACCTCGTGAAATGCTTCGCTTACTAGGTGAGCTAAAATTCCGTACTAGTTATGGTCAAAACGTATTAAAACACTCTACTGAAATGGCTAATATTGCTGGTTTAATTGCTGAAGAAATTGGTGCTAATATTAAAATAGCTAAAACGGCTGCCCTTTTCCATGATGTTGGCAAAGCCGTAACTCATAAAATTGAGGGCAAACATGCTCAAATAGGTGCTGAACTTGCCGAAAAATACGGTATGGATCCACGTGTAGTTAACGCTATAGCTGCTCACCATGATGATGTTGAAGCGACAACTCCGGAAGCTATTATTGTTAAAATTACAGATGCAATGAGTGCTTCTCGCCCTGGTGTGCGTAATGCTGCTGCTGAAAACTTTATGGAGCGTATGCGTGAACTTGAAAATGTAGCTACTAGTTTTGATGGAATTGATAAAGCTTACGCTATTTCTGCAGGTAGGGAAATTCGTATTATTGTAAGCCCTGAAAAAATTGATGATCTATCAGCCATTAAACTTGCTCGTGATATTGCTAATAAAATTGAAAGCACAATGCAATATCCTGGCGTTATTAAAGTAAATATCATTCGTGAAACTCGTGCTATAGAATACGCAAAATAGTAATAAAACTATTATAGTAAAATAACCTACCGTAAAAATGTAGGTTATTTTTTAAGTTCTTTTTTCGTAGTTTTGCCCCCTTTTATTTTTACCTTGTTTTACTCATAGCCTTAAAGAGCTAAAATAAATTAATCAAATAGCATATTATTAAGCGTTATTTCTATTTTTTACCATTAAGCTAGTTAATTCTATTGCTTCTAATTATCTATATAAAGTAACTCTAACACTATAAAAAGAACCTCCTTTTTATTGAGGTTCTTTTTTTATAGCTTTTTTCACTTGTTTTATTTACAATCAAATGAGTTTTTGTCACTCTGCCTTAAGTTTGTTACCCAGAAGTTTTTACATACAGGTTTTGCCTGATCTTCTGTTTGTACTGAAAAATCTGGCACTGGGAAGTTAGGGTCAGAAAACTCAATTCGGCTTTGCACTCGCCTAAATTGGTCATTAGCTCGCCCTGTGGAGTCTACAGACGGCTGCACACCGTTAAAATTCACTACTTTGCCATTATTTAATAATTCAATTTTAAAGCTTGCCCTATTGTAAATTGGCGTTAACCTTAAGAACGCGAAATCTTCTGGTCGTTGTTCGTGCCTTAAGTCTATTAGCATTGAACAAGCAAATTCTTGTCCTCTGTCTAAATTACTTTCACATCTTGTTAAAGTATATCTATCTGTTCTAGTAGTGTCACCCTCACGCCTTGTAGATGGAAGCCTTGAAGTATTAGATGTAGCAATTCCACTTGCTGGGTAAAGGAGCATCTCATCTAGCCCAGTACCACCATTAACACCACCAACACCTGAATTACCAGCAGAAAAGTTATTATTTAACCTTTCTAGTAATCTATCATTGTCACTATTAAAACGGTAACCGTAAACCTGTGTTTTCAAAATAGCCGGCCTATTAATAGCGTTTTTCCATTCTTTATTGCTTGGAACGGTAGTTTTTGGCCTTGGGCTACTTTCATTCTCTAAGTTTATATTAGTGTTATCTTTATTTGTTAAGTCTTCTTTATTGTGCCAAGATATCCTTACTTGGTTAAAAGCACTTGTTCCCCTTAGGGCTATCATTCTAGAAGTTCCTTCAGTTGCTGAACCTAGAAAATCAGCCGTATCACGTGTAATTTTAACGCATGTATAGGCTTGGTTTAAATCAACTTTACTTGCACTATTTCCAGCGCTTGATTGCACTTTAGTTTCAGCTCCAGCAGTTCCTATACCACCACTAGCTAAAGTGTCGCACTCTCTTTTTGCCATAGCATCAGCCATTCGTCGACATTCTCCGTTAGTAGTATCGTTACCACCAGCACATCTTGTGTTAAAGTTCTCTAAAAATCTTTTAGCATCCTCTACCCCTACCTGCGCACTATCGTACGCAGATTGGGATAAGTCTTGTTGTGTTGCTTGTTGCTGATCTCTTACCATTAGCCGCATAAAGCTAGCTGCCATAATAGCCACTAATGCACAGGTAATGGCAACAATAAAGATTGAAACGCTACCTTTTTTACTAAAGTTTTTCTTCATATTCTTCATATCACCTTTCCTCTACTAATACCTTACTGGCAACTCTTTTGAGAAAGTTGTTAACATTTTACCATTTCCACTAGCTTGTGCTTGTGCCCACATATATATGTCAGCCCTTTGGTTATAAGTTTCAGCAGGAGTTGATCTATCCATTCCAGCCTTATTTTCTGAACCGTAGGTTCGCCATGAATGTAGGTTGTTAGCTAGCACCGGTCCGTTTACGGCTAAGTGTTTACCACAGTTCTTTTGGTTAACATGTCCGTGGCCAGTTGTTGCCCCATTTGCACAAGTATAAATATCACCTGTAGCAATTAGCCATGCGTCTATATTACCTACATTTCCTTGTATATATATATTACCCTCGGCAATCATAATTATTTGTTGGAACTGTTTAATACCATTAGTTCCTATAGGGTTTCGCACAAAAATGTCACCATTTATAACAATGTCCCTACCTTTAATAATATGTGTTCTTATTGGGGAGCCTCCTCTTCGGTAATCAACGCCGTTAAAGGTTCCTATACCCTCATCAACTCGTACTTCATTGCCATCACTTCTAGGGAATTTAGTATTTAAGCTATTTCTTATAGCGTTAATACTTGAAGCACCTTGACCGAATGATCCAGCACCGTTTACAAAATTATCAATTGTTAAGTTTCTAGTTGTTTGTGAAGATTCAGACTTAAAGCCTTTTACTTGTCCACCTACTAAAGCCTCATATTCTACCCAAGAACCTAAGCCCCTAGAAACGCTTGTGACCACTCCACCACGAGAATACAAGCCATTTCCCCATACTTGCATTTTAGGTTTTTTGGTAACAAGCATACAAAGTGGTTGTGAATGTCGCCAATCTCTACCAACTTTAGCCTGTTGTTCTTCTTGCGTTTCATTCTCTAGCATTGTAGGTGCTGAGATTGATACAGCAACACAGTACCTTTGGCCTAGTGGTGCATTATCAGGTATTTTAATGTTTCTTAAAATATCTTGAAGTGTATTTTCACCCACTTGGAATTCTCTTTCACCCTCTTTTACTGAGAATCGTTTACCTTTTCCTCTAAATTGTTCATTATAATGGCTAGCAGTATTACCATTACGGTTATCTACTGGGTTTGTAGGTACTGGAATTTCTTCATCTACGCCATCAACTTCCCATTGGGTAATTTTCCATTTAGTATTCCTTGGGGTTCTAGTTCCCTTATTTGGTACTTTTGGAATAATCGGTACATCATCACCAGGTTCTACTGGTATTTCACCACTACTACAGTTACTTGAATTGCCATCCATTGGGCTTTTAATACAGTTAGTAATATCAAAGTGGTAAGGTACATAAGCACATAGCCATTCACCTACAGTAGGGCTTCCACGGTCTCGGCTATGAGTAGCGTAAGCTCGTTGACAAAGTGATGTTCCTAAGTCACTACTTTGCACTCTATAGGTATATCTACTATCGTTCGTAGTTTTAGTTTGGCCTGGATCAATATTTCCTGAGTTTGTCCTAAACTGAAAGTCGTTAGTTGCTCTACTGCTTGCTTGGTTTTTATTAGTCAAGCCATAAGCTTTTTGTCCACCGGCATTAGTATAGGTATGCGGGTTATTTTCAATAGTATTTCCAGGGAAGCCAGGTGCTACGTAGCTAGTGCTGTTTCTGAATGAATGTCGCCAAGTTATTGAGTCACCAGCATTCACGTTAAAGTGCCTTGTTCCAAAGCCTGACCCATTCTTACCTATTTGGGTTGAAGCAGTTATTTGCCATGGTTGTGGTTCTACATAGAAACATACCTCATTAGATGTTCGGCTAGGATCCACTCCACCACTTATGTATTTCGCTCCCAGAACGGCTGTTATGCTTTGACAAATCGTTTTACCAATATCTCCTTCTCTTACAATATAACGGCCACTGCTTGGCAATGAGCTACCCTCAAATGTTTTCGTTTCGCCGTTGTAATAACTAAGGCTTTTATAATCCATTGGGCCTTCAGAACCGCCCCCATATCCTATATCACTAGAGATGCTCCTATTAATACTTGTAGATATAGTAAAGCTCTTATTTGCGTCATACATTCTGTTTGTATGTTTGAAGAAGACATTATCACCAAGATGAACCCTTAGTGGGTTACTTCTATTCCAGTATTGTGAATAACTTCTTTCGTTCTTATTTCCTACTTTTATATATGATTGCGGATCTGTCTGGAAGTGCTCTTCCTGTTCTAAATATATATCCCAATCTATATATGCTAGTCCATTTTGGCCTCTAATAAAATAATATCCAAAATAGCTATCATTTGCAGAATATTTGTATTCATCACTAGCCTCAGGTTTGTATGCATCACCAGCATATCTTACTCTTTTTATTTTATATCCTGTAGGCAAAGAAATATCCAAACCGGCATATCCCGTCCCTCCTGGACCTTCGCCTAAACAATTCATCACTAGCGTTATAACACTTTCTCCGCGGCCTAGACTACCATAATCATTTACAGCACAAGTCTCCTCACCATCAAATGAACCTGGAGTCTGATGACTACTCATAGTTACCCCTCCATCTACATACCATCCGCTTCCTATTCTAAATGTGAATCTATGGCGCACATTATGTATCTCACTACTGAATCGACCATAACAAGCTGAAGACCAAGATGCTGTAAGAGTAGAATTACTGTTGCTAATCTTATTTAATGGGGAATCAATACTTATTTTATTATTTCCCCTATAACCATTAATTTTTTCCTTATAAAATTTCTCCCATGAGCTATAATTACCAAAAACCTTTTCTGCCCTTATTATTGATACTTCACCATTACTTCCAATAATCGCTGGAGTATACTCACCCTCTTTTAGTTTTTCTACATAATCATTTACATTAACTCCACCAAGCAAAGTAGCTTCTTTTGAATTTCTAGGGTTTTTGTATGTTAAGTATTGCCCTCCCCAGTTCTCAGAAAATAGCCCAACTTTATTAGGTTTATTAAAATAATCCATCTTAGGAGTTCTATTAGATATAGTATTATAATCTACTTTATTAGATAAATCTTCTATTTTGATTTTTTCTTTAAATAATTTAGTATACTTGTTATCAAGAAAATCTCTAGCGTTGTTTACTTCTTTTTTAAAATCTTCATCTTTAAGAGTTAAGTAGTAATTTCCATAAGATAAAATAGATACCCTAGTTAATTTCTTTCTAGTTAATACACAGTCAGCAAAAGAGCGTTCAAAGAATTCATTTTCCATTCTTATTTTCGCATACTCTCCTTCATTAGAAACTAGATCATTTACATAATTATCAGCAACTTTACTGTCAGAAGTGGGTTTATTGCGTAGTCCATATATATTTTTATTGTTGACGGTAACTTCTTTACTACAAATATCTTTCATTTGCTTGCTCTTAAAAAAAGCGTTCACAAGAAGATCATTTCTAGCAATATCTTCTATATTACCCTCGCCATAGCTAATGTTTTTATTATTATTCAAAAAGCTCTGCATGTCCTTAGCATTTTTAGAAATCTGTTTATCAGTAATTAAAGTGTCACCAACTTTAATGCCTTTTTCTTCCTCTTTTTTATTTAATAAGAAAAAACCAGCCATAGCTAAAATAATAATAACAAAAAAGAAACCTACTAGTAAAATTAACTTCTTTTTTGATATTTTAGCAAAAAGTTTTCCTTTTTTTTGCCCTTCTTCCATTTTACTCCCTTATATTTAAACTATGCCTCTATTTAAGCATAATTACAATAATTTTTCAATATAAATTAAAACCCCCTAGCTACTGCTAGAGGGGATATTTTTTATAGTTGATAGAACAAAATTAATTCTTGCTATTCTTCTTTAGCACTTTTTTTGAAAAGTGTAGAGAATAAAGCTAAAACACTACCTACCATTGCAAGAAGCATTGGAAGGTCAGAACCAGCAGCTGTATTTGAAGCTTTTTTAGCTTCTACTTTACCGCTAGCTGAAGCTACGGTGCTACTACCTTTTTTAGCTTGTTGATTAGTTGCTTGAGCTTTACTAGTATCATTGTTAGCACCAGCGTTTGCATTACCATCATTGTTTGGTTTCACTTCTGTACCAGCGTTGTTGTTAGCACCAGCGTTTGCATTACCATCATTGTTTGGTTTCACTTCTGTACCAGCGTTGTTGTTAGCACCAGCGTTTGCATTACCATCATTGTTTGGTTTCACTTCTGTACCAGCGTTGTTGTTAGCACCAGCGTTTGCATTACCATCATTGTTTGGTTTCACTTCTGTACCAGCGTTGTTGTTAGCACCAGATCTTTTACTTTTAGGATATGTGACATAGAAATTAGTCCAGTTACCAAAAGGATCGTTAAGTGAGCTTAGGGATACACCTTCACTACCTCCACTATGTGCTCTTGCGCCAGCAAATACATATCCACCAGGCAATGTTTCTGGGATATGATCTGACAATGGTTGGTTAGGAGTAACGTAAAATACTTTACTGCTACTGCTACTACTGAATGGACTCATTGGATCATCATAAAGATTGTAGTAGATCGTTACTTTGTGAGTTTCTTCAGCAGCATAAACCACACTACCATTCAAATTAAGTACCGACGGAGCTACTGCTGGAGCTACCCCACCAAGTACTACTACGCTTAACATTACAATTCCTGCTTTTTGCATTTTTTTCATCTTTTTTTCCTCCTGATGAATAAAGTTTTTTGTTTTTTGAAAAAGTTTTAAAAAGCTCTTCATAAGAAGCAATAAAAAGATGAATTTAAACAAAGCTAACCTGTTAGCTCATTTTCAACTCAAATTATTAATGTTCTTATTAAAAGCTCTTATAACGACATAAAAGGCTTTTCTATCAACTGGTCTATATATTAGCATATTTTAGCTAAATTGTCAAATATAAAAATACTTCTGTTTAATTTATGCTATAATATACCTTATATGGATATTGATAAAAAATTGCACGGATTAACTGCCGAGCAGGTACGTAAAAAAACTGCTCAAGGGCTTCATAATAACTTTAACGCTAAGCCAAGTAGTAGCAACTGGGAAATATTCCGTCGCAATGTTTTTAACCTTTTTAACTTTTTAAACTTTATCATTGCCCTAGCTTTAATTGCTGTTAACGCTTGGAGTAACAGTATTTTCTTTGTAGTTATTATTTTTAACGCTGTTTCCGGCATTATTACTGAGCTACGCGCTAAAAAAATGATTGATAAACTTAATTTACTAAGCCGTGAACAAGTTACAGTTATTCGTAGCAACCGTGAGCAAAAAATAAACTCTGAAGAAATTGTCCTTGGTGATATTATTAAGCTTTCTGCTGGTGAGCAAATTCCTAGTGATGCTATGGTTTTAAAAGGTATAGCTGAAGCTAATGAAGCAATGCTTACTGGCGAGAGTGATTTAGTATTAAAAGAAGCTGGCGAGCTACTACTTTCTGGTAGCTTTTTAGCAAGTGGTAAAATTATTGCCGAAGTAACCCATGTTGGTAAAGATAATTATGCCAATAAATTAATGGTAGAGGCTAAAACACATAAACCTATTAATTCTAAAATTTTAGCTTCCCTAAATAAAATTGCTGGCTTTACTGGTAAAATTATTATTCCTTTTGGTATTGCACTTATTCTTGAGGCTTTACTTATTAAACATTTGCCACTTAAAAATTCTGTTATTACTACCGCTACACCGTTACTTGGAATTTTGCCAAAAGGTATTGCCCTGCTTACAATTACAGCTCTGCTAACATCTGTTATTAAACTTGGACTTCGTAAGGTTTTAGTACAAGAGATGTATTCTGTAGAAACTTTAGCAAGGGTGGATACTATTTGTTTAGACAAAACAGGAACTATTACTGAAGGAAAAATGAAAGTAGAAACCTTACATAATATTTCCAAAAAATACTCTCAAAAAGAAATAGAAAATATTCTTTCTGCCTACATGAAGCAAAGTCAAGATAGTAACCCAACAGCACAAGCTATTCGTAATAAATTTAAAAATAAAAAACATGGACTTAAAAGTGAGAATATTATTCCTTTTTCTAGCGATAGAAAATGGGGCTCTATGGAGCTGGAAGAATATGGCACTATCTTTTTAGGTGCACCTGAAATGCTTTTTGAAAAGCCTTTAAAAGAGGTTCAAGAAGCTCAAGCTCGTGGCTCTAGGGTATTAACAGTTGCTATTAGCTCCGAAAAAATTAACAATAAAAAAATAGTGCTACCTAAAAATATTGAGGCTTTAGCTGTTATTGAAATTTTAGACCCCATTCGTGATGGGGCTGCCGAAACACTAGAATATTTACGCTCACAAGGAGTAGATTTAAAAATAATTTCTGGCGATAACCCTGTAACTGTATCTAATATTGCTAAAAAGGCAGGTTTTGTAAATTATGAAAGCTATATAGATTGTTCTAAAGTTAATGATAAAGAACTTAAAAAAATAGCTGAAGAAACTGCTATTTTTGGCCGTGTATCACCCCATCAAAAACGCTTAATAATTAAAACACTTAAAAAAGCTGGCCATACTACTGCTATGACTGGTGATGGCGTTAACGATATTTTAGCACTTCGTGAAGCCGACTGTTCTATCGTTATGGCAGAGGGCGACCCAGCAACAAGGCAAATAGCTAACCTAGTATTATTAAAGTCTGACTTTAACGACCTACCTGAAATTCTTTTTGAAGGAAGAAGAGTAGTAAATAACATAACACGCATAGCACCGATATTCTTTATTAAAACTATTTATTCTTTCCTACTCGCTATAGTTTGTATACTATCTGGCGTACTTGCTAGTGTTACAGGGCATAATGAATGGTTGCTAATTTTCCCATTCATTCCTATACAAGTTACTGTTATTGACCAAATTATTGAAGGCTTCCCGCCTTTTGTACTAACTTTTGAAAAGAATATAAAACCAGTAGAAAAGAACTTTTTAAAAAAGACAATGCTTATGGCCTTGCCAAGTGCCTTAATGGTTGTATTTAGCGTTTTATTTGTTTATATATTCGGTAACTTAAACGGATGGATTAGCCAAGAAATTTCAACAGTACTTTACTATATGCTTGGTGTAATTGGCTTTATGTCGGTAGTAAGGGCAAGCCTACCATTAAATAAATGGCGACTATTACTACTTATTTGGACAGTTTTTGCCTTTATTTTTACAGCTATTTTCTTCCGTTCTTTAACCGAAATTGGTGTACTAACAGGAAGAACTTTCCCTATTTTTGCCTTATTATCACTAGTATCAATAGTGGTTTTTGTAGGCTTAGAGAAGTTGAAAAAACGCTAGCATTTTGCTAAAATGTAACTATTAAACGAACTAAAAAAGGAGTAACTGAAAATGGCGACAATAGACCAACAGTTTGTTGAATATATTGTAAAAAATCTTGTAGAGAATCCCGAAGCTGTAAAAGTAGAACGTACAATTGATGAAAGGGGTGTTTTGCTAAATTTGACCGTAGACGAAGATGATTTAGGCCGTATTATTGGTAGGCGTGGCGCTACTGCACAAAGCCTTCGTGCCCTTTTGCGTGCATTAGGCTCAAAAAATGATGCTCGTTATAACCTTAAAATTACTAATTCAGAAGTAAAAAATACTGAAAACTCAAGCTCTGTGGAAAATACAACAGATATAGCTGTGGAAAACAACAATAACTTTGTAGAAAGCACAAAAAAAGCACTTGCGGAATTAGACGACCTTGATGTATAATAATAACAGTTCAAAGATAAAGCGTTTCTGTGGAGTTTCGCTTAAGAAATCTTGAACTGCGGAAAAAACAAAAAAGCTCTACTGCGAGTAAAACGTAAAGTTTTGAGAGCTTATACTTGAGAAAAACCAGTCCCCTTATAACCCTTGGCTGGTTTTTTCTTTTTTACCTATATTTTTTGATATAATATTAACTATAATAAAATTATGAAAATTCAAGTTATCACCCTATTTCCTGAAATGTTTGAGCAAGTTTTAAATAGCTCTATGATGTGGAAAGCACAAAACAATAACGCTGTAACATTTAGTGTTATTAACTTGCGTAATTTTGGTATTGGCCCTCGCAAGCAAGTTGATGATACTCCTTACGGTGGTGGGAATGGTATGCTACTCAAACCAGAACCATTTTTTGAGGCAATTAAATTTGCTAAGGAAAAATCACCTAATGCCTTAGTTATTGCTATGACACCTAGCAAAACAGTATTAACCCAAAAAATAGCCGAAAATTTTGCCAACGAGCAAAAAGATTTAATTATTATTTGTGGTCATTATGAGGGCTTTGATGAGCGTATTTTTACACTTGTTGACCAAAAAATTAGTATTGGTCAATTTGTACTTACCGGTGGAGAATTGCCCGCTATGGTTTTAATTGACACTGTAGTAAGGCTACTACCAAATGTGTTAGGTGGTGAAGATTCAGCTTTAATTGAGAGCTATTCAGATGGCGATAATATTGAATTCCCTCAATACACTCGCCCAGCAGAATACCAAGGGCTAAAAGTACCTGAAGTACTCCTTAGTGGTCATCACGCTAATATTGATAAATGGCGAAAAGAAAACTACCGATAAACTTTTTACCACTTGAATTTAATAATTATTTTTGTTAGAATGGTAGAGCGTTGGGATGTCGCCAAGTGGTAAGGCACCAGGTTTTGGTCCTGGCATTCGGGGGTTCGAATCCCTCCATCCCAGCCAAATTTATTTTTAGAAAGAACAAACCACTTTAGATGGTTCTTTATTTTTATATATGCAAAGTAATAAAATTATTCAAGATATTCTGAATTTAAAAGATTTAAAACCCTCAAATGAGGTGAATAGTAAGTTTAATAGTTTAGTTTCTTTAGTTATTAATAATCCTAATTTAGACCAAGAACTTACTAAAGAAGAAATAATAAAATTACAAGCTATTTGTTCTCAAGCTGAATCTGAATTGGAAATATACTGGAGCAATAGAATAATTAATAGCGAAGACCCCAAAAAAGAAATTGCCTTATTCCCCTACCTAAAAAATTATCAAGAATTAACAAAGCGTGAAATAAAATTACTTGAAAAAACAGGTCTTATATTGAACAAAAATAAAAAAGTTCTTTTTATTGGTAGTGGGCCACTTCCTCTTAGCTGCATGATACTACATTTATTAACTAAGGCTAATGTTGATCAAATGGATATATCCCCTAAAGCAATAGAAAATGCTAGCCAATTATCTAAAGCTATCAACTTTAAAACTAAGTTAATAAATGGTAGTGGAGAAACTTGCCGGCTAAATACAAAATATGACTTAGTTGTTATTGCAGGGCTAGCTGGCAAAAATATAGCCGAAAAACAAGCTATAATAAATAATATTACCCAATTTATAAACGCTAACGGAAAAATACTAATACGTTCGGCCAAAGGTAGCCGTAGTCTACTTTACCCTAGTTTTAACGCTAAAGATATCAAAAATATACAATTAAACCTTTCTTATCATCCAAAAGATGAAATTATTAATTCTGTTTTTATTTTTAGTCTTTAAAGCATAAGCAGTAAATGTTATAATGTTGCTAAATATTCATTATAAATAGGAGGTCTTTTATGTCAAAGATAGTAGTTGCACTAGGTGGCAATGCCCTGCAACGAGATGGCGAAGCTAGTGCAATTGAGCAAGAATTAGTAGCCAAGGAAACTGTAAAGAAACTTATACCCCTAATTATGGCTGGGCATCAAATAGTTATTGTTCACGGTAATGGACCACAAGTTGGTAATATTGTACTTCATGAAGAAGCAATTAACACGGATTCTACCCCAACAATGCCTTTACATACATGCGTTGCTATGACGCAAGGAATGATTGGTTACTGGCTACAAAAAGCCTTAGCTGAGAAATTTAATAAGCTTAAATCATATAAAACAGCTGTTAGCCTTGTAACACAAGTATTAGTTTCAGAAGAAGACCCTGCTTTTGCCAACCCAACAAAACCTATTGGACCTTTCTATTCAGAAGAAGAAGCAGAAAATGTTAAGAATGAAAAAGGTTATACTGTAAAAGAAGATTCTGGCCGTGGCTGGCGACGAGTTGTTCCATCACCTAAACCTGTAGAGATACTAGAAACTTATACTATTAATAAGCTTATAAATTCAGGTGCTACAGTTATAGCTAGTGGTGGTGGTGGAATACCTGTAGTAAAAACTGAAGACGGTTATAAAGGCGTAGACTGTGTTATTGATAAAGACTTCGCTGCTGAATTACTAGCTGAAAAAATTAAAGCTGATGTGTTATTAATTTTAACAGCTGTTGATAACGCAATGATTAACTACGGACATGAAAACCAGCAAATTCTTGGTACTATTTCTATAGAAGAAGCTAAAAAATATATAGACGAAGGCCAATTTGGTGCAGGATCAATGCTACCTAAGGTTCAAGCTTGTGTACGCTTTGCCGAAAAAGGTGGAAAAGCCATTATTACATCACTAGATAACGCCCAAGATGCTATTCAAAATAACTTAGGAACTATTATTAAAAGATAATAGCTAAAAATAATTAAATGTAGCAAATAAAATACGACCAACTAGGTCGTATTTTATTATGACTAATATATTAAATATTAGATTGCACGAACACGAATTGTATCTGTTCCACCAACTAAACCAGGTTGACGACCAGAAACAATAACAACTATTACGTTTTCCTTGTCACCAAAGAATCCATCAGCTTTAAGATCTTTAGCAAGTTCATAACCGGCAAATTCGCCATCTGGTCGCACAAAGCTACGTGTACCATAGTTTAAGCCTAATTGTTGAGCTACGCGTGTACTACTTGTTACGCTTACAATTGGTAAGCTTGGACGGTTAGCTGCAACAGTGGCTGCAGTTTGGCCAGATTTAGTTTCAACAACAATAGCATCAGCATCAATTTGTTCAGCTAGTTCTACGGCAGCAAGAGAAATAGCATTTAAAGCTTCATTTTCTCCACGCTCTACAATATCATCAATTGGAGCAACAGCAGCATGTTCTTGAGTGTAACGGATTACGCTACGCATAGCACGTACTGTTTCATATGGATATTTACCTGTAGCAGATTCATCAGAAAGCATTACTACGTCTGAACCTTGAATTACGGCATTAGCAACATCAGAAACTTCTGCACGTGATGGTTGTGGATTATCTACCATTGAACCCATTGTTTGGGTTGCAACAATAGAAATTTTACCATGTTTGCGACATAGTGCAATTGTTTTGCGTTGTACAATTGGCACAGCTTCTGGTGCAACTTCGTAAGCCATATCACCACGAGCAATCATTACGCCGTCAGCAGCAATAACAATTTTTTCTAATTCTTCGTCAGAAACAGCTTTTTTAGTTTCAATTTTGGCGATAATTTGTGCTTCACTACCTAAACTTAAAAGAATTTGGCGTACTGCTTCAATATCTTCAGCAGTCTGTACGAAGCTCATTGCTACATAGTCAATATCTTGGGTAGCACCAAATTCCATGTCCCTTTTATCTTTTTCGGTAATAACATCACCACCGAAATCAGTATCAGGAAGGTTTAGACCTTTGCGTGAAGCTAAAGTACCCTTATTTAATACTTTTAATTTAATAGCAGTGCTGGATGGAATTTCTACAACTTCAGTTTTTACTTTACCATCAAAAATAAATACTGGTTCACCTACTTTAACTTTTTCGGCTAAATTGTATTGTACTGGCAAGTTTGCTGAACCATCATGTTGTTCTATTGCGTAGTCTAATACAATTTCATCACCTTCAGCAACTTCAAAACGGTTATCTACTAAGTCGCCTAAACGGATTTTTGGACCTTGTAAATCTTGCAAAATAGCAACTTGTTTGCCAAGACGGGTAGAAATTTCACGAATTTTCGTGATTTTTGCACCATGTTCTTCATAAGAACCGTGTGAAAAGTTTAGGCGAGCTCCATTTATACCACCCTCTATTAGTTTTTCAATCATTTCTTCGCTATCACTAGCTGGGCCGATTGTAGCCAAAATTTTTGTTCGTTTATAAATTGGTTTCATACTATAATAGTATAACACAAAAACTTACCCTTATGAGTAATTTTAACCTTGACTATACTATTTTTTTTTGATAGAATAGTAAGCGAGTTGTTACTTTATCACCCCAAAGAAGCAACTCACCTCGTGGTCTTATCGTCTAACGGTTAGGACACCAGGTTTTCATCCTGGCAATCCGGGTTCGATTCCCGGTAAGATCACCAAATTTGAATAAATTAAAAAGCCTTGTATGGGGCTTTTTTGTTTAGCCCTGTGGTAAAGGTTTTTATATCTTGACCACTCCTAGCTATTTTGATAAAATTATTAATAATGGTCTTATCGTCTAACGGTTAGGACATCAGGTTCTCATCCTGACAATCCGGGTTCGATTCCCGGTAAGATCACCAAATTTGAATAAATTAAAAAGCCTTGTATGGGGCTTTTTTATTCTTCTTGATATATAGGAAAAAGGTAGCTATTGCTACCTTTTAATATTTGTAAGAAACGCCATTCTGCTCAATAGACATTAATTTACCAACAACAAATAATAATTCTGGTTTATCTTGTAAACAACCTTGCAAGGTTATGCGTGGGTGATCTACCCTAGAACTAAGTATAGATTGTAAATCGCTACTTAATTCTTGACCACTATTTTTTGTTACGGTTTTTATTTCGTCTATTTCAAATTTAAAAGTAATACCAGTTTCATATTCTTTCACTGTTATTTCATCACCTTTTTGCAAGACTAGTTTCGATAGATCGGTTGTCATTCCTCCTTCTTTAGAAGTTAACAGTGGAGAAAACCACTCATTAGAATAATCAACGCCAATACCTCTACCTGTCCAAATATGGGAAACTACCACGTAGTTATCTCCCCCTAAAACTTGGTCATATCGCCAAGTACAAGAATGATATAGACGGTCAAAATCACCTTCACCAAAATTACCATTAGGGCTTGTGCCTATTCCACGCACAATTTCACGGCTAAAATTATTTAATTTTGGAATACTTAAAGTCCCAACTGGTTGCTCATTAGTGTTTAAGGTATCTTTACCGCCATAAGTTTCATCAGCATATAAAACCTGTTTACCGTCTCGATACTCAATTGATTGGCTAGCTTTTTCTCTTCTAGCCTTTAGAATATCAGCCAATTTAGATTTTTCATCATTAATAGGCTGTTTCTCTTCCTTATGCACATCTTTTCCTGCAGGAACTAGAGTATTTACAACTTCTGCTGTTTTAGGCTGATTGTTACTTTTAATAAAATTATAACCACTAAAGGCTAAAATTATTAACATTAAAACTACAAAACAGACCCTTAAACCTAATATTATTCTTTTTCGCATTTTAATAGCACCTCTTTCTAAAATTACTTTCCCTTTTAGTTTAGGGAACTTACTTTGTAAATTATAACATATTTATGCTAAAATGTCAAAGATAAACATATTCTTTTTATGATGCTTTTAAAAATAAATATTTGATATTATGGTCATCGTGTGCTATAATCGTTTAGTAATCCTTTCGGGGTGTGGCGCAGTTGGCTAGCGCGCGCGGTTTGGGACCGTGAGGTCGAAGGTTCGAGTCCTTTCACCCCGACCAATTAGATAAAAATAATACAGTACTTGTCTAGTACTGTATTTTATTTTTTCCCTATCTTGGTCGGCTCTTAGCAATTTCTTTAGCTATTTTAGTAATTCTTTTTAGCTTCTGCTTTTCTTCTATATTTTCAAAAGTAACAGCAGGTAGTTCATGTTTTTTGTTCTCTAGAGCTTTTTCAATTAAGAATAAAGTTACGCGTGGATTTTTAGGTAAAATAGGGCCATGAAGGTAGGTACCGATAATGTTTTTATAAATAGCCCCCTCACTACTACCTGTCATATTATTTCCACAGCCATTTTTAACCTTACCAAAAGGCTTAACCTTTCCTGATAAATATGTTTGACCACTATGATTTTCGTAACCGACAACATCACCGAACCTATCATCTTTAACAACGATATTACCTATTAACCGCTCATCACCTGCTACTGTTTTAACACCCTCTAGTATATTAAGGCCTTTAATTTTTTCGCCATTGCTTGTTTCAAAATAATTGCCAAAAAGTTGGTACATACCACAAATCATTAGCATTGGCACGCCTTTTTTAGCAAGTTCTATTAATTTAGGAGCTATGGCCATTAAATCATCTTGTATTTTATTTTGTGAAGAGTCTTGCCCTCCACCACCAATAACTATATCAGCATCCTCAGGGAATTTATCACCTATATCATAGTGAATAATCTGATATTTTAAGCCGTGTATTTTTAGCTGTTTTTCTAAAGCTAGAATATTACCGTAGTCCCCATATATATTCATGCTTTTCCAGTATAACCACACTATTTTTAACATTATAACACCCTCTCAACTTTAGTATTTTTAGATAGTTCTTTCCTAATTTCTAACATTGCCGTATAAGTTGCATAAATTTTTTTATTACCTTTAAGTTTAAGGAAATTATTTACAGATTCTGCAATATTTGTATTTACATCACTTTCCTGAAAATCAACATCGTCATGCATTAACCTAAGTGCCATATCATAAGCACGAATGCCAGTTATTGCGCCAACGGATTTTATTATACTAAAGTCAACATCCCATAGCCAGCTCATATCTCTACCGTCTGCATAGTTATCATTAATAGCTATCATAACTTTTTCATCTTCTTTATGGCTTAGTAAGTTAACCCTAAATCCAGCTGGATTTTTAACAAGCATAATCTCTACTTTATCTTTTCCAATTTCTAATGTTTCACCACGGCCGAAAGCTGGTTTTATATCTTTAATGATGTTAGCTAACTTTTTATCCTTTATTTTAAGTTTTTCTTGCTCCATTACTGTATAGAACATACTTAAAGCTGCCGTAATATTTAACATATTATGCGCTCCATTTAAGCTAATAGTAAACTCTTGCACAGCACCATCTTTTAGCTCAATTTCAAAGGAGTTATCTGAAAAATTTAACAACTTAAAATCAACTTTATTTTTTGAATTACAAATATTTTTTCCACCATAAAGTTCATCATCATTAGGAAAGAATTGTGCTACTTCGCTAGCGTACCCAAAGCTAAAAGTACTAGGAAAATTCTTTTTGAATGGCTTTTTAGATAATAAATGATCACAACCATTTACAAGTACAGCTTTTTCTGTAGCATTACCAACTTTTTGTAGTAGACTAGCCGTATAATCTATTTCTCCGAACCTATCTAGCTGATCTCTCATTACATTTAATAGAAGTGAATAGCTTGGGTTTACATTTTCAATAAATTTTACGGCATGGGCTTCATCTAATTCTAAAATAGCAATATCTGAATTAATTTTGCCTTTCCAACTGGTTGATTCTATAGCTGAAGCAATAATGCCCCTTACAAAATTAGAGCCTGTTTTATTTGTAAATACATTAAGCCCTTGCGACTGAAAAAGTTCAACTAACATCTTTGTAGTAGTAGTTTTTCCGTTGGTGCCAGTTACTACTATTATTCCATAAGGCAAATCAGACAAAACTTGATTTAAAAAATTTGGATTAATTTTTTCTATAACCAAACCTGGTAGGGCTGACCCTCCACCTTTAATTCTTGCAAGTGCTCTGATAATTTTTCCTAAAATAATTGATAAAATTTTCATATTTCTTTATTTCCTTGGCTTTGTTATATTAGCTTCTTTTCCATATATTGGCATAACTAGTTTTTCATTTTGACCTTGTAAAAGTTTTTCTTTTGCACTGCTGTACCAATTCTCATATTCACCAGATACCGAAACTATAGGTATATTTAGACCATCTGCTAAAGAATTTGCTACAGTTATGCCTATTCTAAGTCCTGTGAAACTACCTGGACCAGAGAATACACAAATACCTGTTAAATTGTTTAAGTTATTACCATTCTCTTCTATAACTTCTTTAATAAAGGCGAGTATGCTTTTAGCCATATCTCTATTTAATTCTTTAGCATAGCGCTTATCATTAAAATATAATTCACATACTGGGCTAGATGTATTAATACCTAAAATCATTTTAACAGCTCCACTCTACTTCCCTAATATTTTCGGATATTATTTTGATTTTAACTGTTATATATTTTTTAGGCAAAACTTCACGAACCGGTTCGCCCCATTCTATAACAGTAATATTATTAGGATCATCTATAACATCTTGCATTTCTATAGCCATAATTCCAGCATCATTTAATCTATAAAAATCATAATGAACTAAATTATTTTTAGCTCCCTCATAAACTCTAGATATAGTAAAAGTAGGGCTTTGAATTTCATCAGTTATACCAAGGCTTTTAGCTAGCCCCTTAGTAAAAGTAGTTTTACCTGCCCCTACATCACCAATTAGCTCAATTACCTCTCCACCCTTAAGGCTATTACCAAGTTCTTGGCCAAAAGATATCATATCTTCAGAGCTAGATATTGTTTTTATATTAACATTCACTCTTATATTTTATCACTTTTACTTTTTTCTTCAAAAAAAAGACTATTACCCGAAATAATTCCTCTTATTCTTATATTCTAAAAATATAATCAGTAAAACAATAATTACATAATAACAAAGTAAAAATTGAAGGTTAATTTTAAATTTTGATTGTGCTATAGGAAAACTAGCAAATAAATTAATAATTGCTATTTGTAACTTTAGTATGGCATTACTAATAACAGCAAAAATAGTAGCTAAAGTAGGGATAAAAAATAGTAGACCAACCATAAAAATAAAGAACATAGTTATTGGTAATAACGGTAAAATTACCATATTAGTAATAATAGATATAAACGAAAAAGTACCAAAATATAAGGCTATAATAGGTACTGTCATAATTTGTGCAGATAAAGTTTCAATAAAAAGCTGGAAAAATATATTGGTTTTATATTTTTGGGGTGTCAAAAAATCATGTATCAATGGAGATAATATTAACACACCAAAAAAGGCAGCAAAAGACAATTGCCAGCTTAAGTCTAGCATATTATTAGGGTTAATAATTAAAGTTAAGCTAGCTACAAATAATAATAAACTATATGGTCGTGATAACCTGCCATAATACCATAAGAATAAACCTAAAGTAGAAACAAGCCCAGCCCTTAACATGCTAGCAGATAGCCCTATCATCAGCATAAAAAAGGTAGTACTGGCTAAAGAGATGAGTAATGCCATTCTGCGATTTTTATTTTCAAAAATTCTTCTAACAAAAAGTACTAATATAGTTAAATTATACCCACTAGCTACCACAATATGGCTTAGGGAGGTCTTACGTAGATTCTCTTGTAAATCGGCAGAAATTTTCTTTTTCTCTCCTAAAAGATATCCTAATCCTAAACTACCTTCTTCACCATGAATATAATTTTGAATATTTTTACTAGCCCAATCCCTAAAATCTCTAGCTATATCTACCGACGGAATAATATTAATTATTTTAGCTTTTTTAACTATGCCGTCATAGGAACTAAAATTACTTTTAACTATTTTTCCTTTTAATTCTATTTTGTCAGACCTTTTAATATTCTTATTTTTATCCGTTATTCTTACTAAAGCTATTGTTTTTATTTTACTACTTGCAACATCCTCAGTAGATATCTTAATTTTAATCCCATTTTCATCTTCTTCTGGGTCGTCCATAACTACACCTTGAATATTTACAGAGCTACCAAATAGCTGACTTAGAACAGTTTTATCATAATTTACACTAGAATATCGCCAAAAACATAAGAATAAAGCTGAAAATATAATAGCCACCATAGATACTTGCTTAACATATATAGCTAAAATAAAAAGTAAAATTGCCAAAAATAACCAAGAAATATCCCTAAAACTACTTATTTTAACAAAATTTAATATAAAACAGAAAAATACGATAGCAATACAAAAGGTTATAATTAATTTATACCCTCTTGTATTATTACTCATTACTCTTCCTTATAAATATTTTTAGTATCGTAAACCTTAAATTTAGCAAATAGAAGAATTAGAATAAAAAATGAAGATATTGCAAAATAATGTCTAATACCCTCTTCGGCGTTAGCATTAAAAACTACCATAAACAATAGCAGTGAGGAGCATATTATTGCCATTACCCCTGCAACTATCTCATGCATAACAATATAAGTTATTCTACAGCCCGACCTATCGGCCTCATCATAAATACCCTTATAAACTGACATATGTTGACCAGATAAAGCTAAATCATGCCCTGCGTGAGCCAATAAAGCCCCTAATGGTGTTTTAACTAGTAAACCTTTCGTTATCCATACTCCTGATTGAATTAAAGTATTTATTTTCATTAAACGGTTTCCGTTACCCTTATCTGTTACTTTAGCATAAAAAAAGGTGGCTAAAATAGCTGCTAAAGCACTAAAGGATTGTATAATTCCAGATGCACCGTAAGAGTTGAAAGCTGAGAAAATAAACACACTAGCAAAAAATCCCCATATAAATAAATTTACAACTAAAACACCTTCATATGATTGTGCTACGATATTTCTTCCATATAGACGCCAAGAGAAATTATGAAATTTGAGCTTTTGATTTGTTTTGATTGGCTCTTTGCTAATAACTAAAGGTATTGTTGCTAAAGCAAATATTATGGCTGAGATAATCATTACAATAGGGGCTCCAAATATCATAGCAGTTAAACCTCCTATTACAGGAGCTACAACTGTTGTTATTTTATCAAATATATATGAAAGCCCTAACTGCTTACCACTAGTTTTAGTATTTTTTACTTTTGAAAAATCTACATTAACAGAAACATTATAGATACCTACAGATAATGCTTGCATAGTAGCACCTAATATTATTGCAGGTACGCCAAAACTTTTAGCTAAAGACATTGAAAGTAACATAGGAACATATAATATGTTTGATATTATCATTCCATGCTTTGGGCCATATTTAGCAACTACAGCCCCACCAAGAATAACTGCTACTAATTTAACTATATAATAATAAAAAATATATAACGCCAAGAACCACACCGGATAGCCTAACTTATATATAAAAATTAAAGATATACTACTAGATAACTTAATCGCCATAGATCGCATAACTTTAGTAATATAAATAATGCCAACTTCAGTAAAAGTAATATATCGCCAAAAATAGCGAGCCCTCTTGAATGAATTTAACATTTTTTTAATCATAAGCTTAATCAATTTTAACACTTAACCCTATTCAAAACAATCTCTATAACTAGTATGCCTACAAAATATGTTATAATCAAAATATGAAAATAGCTATTGCATCCGACTTATTTTGGCCAATGATAAATGGTATATCAATTTTTAGTAAAAATCTTGCAGAGCAACTAACCTTAAGAGGTCATGAAGTTGTAGTTTTTGCCCCTAGCCAATCAGGTGATTTTCAAGTTGAAAAAACTGATGGCTATACGGTAGTTCGTTTAAGCTCGGTTAACTTCCCTTTTTACCCTAATCAAACAGAGCCTCTAGCTCCAGCTAAAAAACTTGCCGGCAGAATAACTATTCCTAGGGTTTACCTACATAACGGATATCGCCTTTCCCTTTTACCTTACCGTGAAATAAAAAGATATTGTAAATATAATGGTTTTAAGCCAGATGTTGTTCATGTTCAACTTCAGCTTATGATTGGGCAAGCTATGATTGATTTTGCACGTAAAAATCATATTCCTGTAGTAGTAACTAACCATGCTAGCCCTGAAAACCTATTCGATAACCTTCGCATGCTAGCTCCTCTATCACCAATAATAAATAAAACTGTCCTTTTATACACTAAGCGTTTTGCTCTTCAGGCAGATTATGCAACAATGCCGACTAGACAAGCTATAGACCGTCATTTTAAAAAACCTGAAAACGCGAAAATGCCAATTGAAGCAGTAAGTAATGGTATAGACTTACGCCTATTTACTCCTAAGAAAGTAGATTCTAGCTTCTTTGATAAATTCCATTTGCCTAAAGATAAGAAAATTATCATGAATATTGGCCGTGTTGATGCAGAAAAGCATATATCAACTTTAATTCTAGCTTTTAAAGAGAACTTAAAAAATAATAAAGATTCAGTACTAGTTATTGTTGGTGACGGTACGGATATGACTAACCTTCAGAATCTAACTTATCAGCTAGATATCTCTAATAAAGTTTACTTTATGGGCACACAAATTGGTGAAGATTTAATTAATTTTCACCGTATTGCTGATGTATTTGTTTCAGCTAGCCCTACGGAAACCCAAGGTATTGTATTTTTAGAAGCAGCCGCCTGTGGTAAACCAGTTATCGGCGTTGATGTAGGCGCTGTAAAAGAAATTTGCCAAGATGGCGTGAATGGATTCTTGTGTGAAACAGATAATGTGGATCAAATTGCTGAAAGTATAAATAAAATATTATCTAATAAAAAATTGGCTGACGAGTTCTCAAAAAATGGTTTAGAGATAATAAAACAGCATGACCTTAACTTCACAATTACTAAATTTGAAGAGATATACAAAAAAGTAGTAGATAAAAAATCTACTGAACCAAAAGATTGGCGTTCTAAGTTAATAAACCGATTTAAAAAATAATGCTTTTAGATGTAAATATTAGCGAAAAGTCATTTAATAATAAAAGTCTTATTAAAGATGTAAAATTTAGCGTTAATGAAAATGAAATTATAGGAATTATAGGTCGTAATGGAGTAGGAAAATCAACTATTCTATCAATTTTAACTGGTAAAGATTCGGATTATACTGGCAATATTATTAAAAAGAAAAATTTAATAATGGCCTCCTCCATTCAAGAGTACCATAGCGTAAAAAATAAAACGGTTATTAATTTTATTCTTAATGATTTACCAAACTACGCTAATCTTAAATATAAAATAGAACATCTACCTGAGGTTATGGGTGATAATCTTCGCCTTATAAATGAATATACTGAGGCTTTAAATAAATTTCATCAAAATAATTTCCATTTTATAGAAGATAAAATTATAGCTGAACTAAAAGATTTTGGTTTGGAAAATTTTCAAAATAAAAAAATGAAAGAGCTATCTGGGGGTCAAAAAAGATTAGTTGATGTTATTAAAATATTACACTCTTCTGCCGATATTGCCCTACTTGATGAACCAACTAACTTTATGGACTATCAATCAAAAAATATTTTCCTTAATTGGTTAAAAAAGAGCTCTGGCGCTAAATTAATTATTACTCACGACAGAGATGTTTTAATGAATGTAGATAAAATAATAGAAATTAAAGATCAAAAAAGTTATATTTTTGATGGCAATTACGAGCACTACCTTAAAGTAAATACAGAGCGTACCTCAGGAAATATTGACGATTATCAAAAAAAGCAAGCTGAAAAGAATAATCTAGCTGACAAACTTAAAAACTTTCAAAGAATGAAAGAAAAAGCTAGAGATCCTAATACTATTAAACGTTTTAAAAGATTAGAAAATAACGCTCGAGAAAAAATTGCTATTCTTGATAAAACTGAAAAACCTAGCTTTTGGATAGATGCCGAAAGCCTTAATTCTTTAAAAAATAATCAGCTAGCTAATTATGATAAATTTAAAGCAAAAAATATCAAAATAAACACTCAGTATAGTAGCAAAGATAAATCTAAACGTAATTTTATAACTATAAATAGTTTAACTGCTGGATATGGTAAGCTTGAAGATGCATTGGAAAGTAAAAATAATGCAAAAATACTATTTGAGAATTTAAATTTTACCGTAAACACACATAGTAAAATAGAGCTATTTGGGTTAAATGGAGCCGGAAAAACAACGCTTATAAAAATAATTCTCCATAGTATTTTTACCGACTACCCTATTAATTCGCAAATATATGATGGATATATAAAAGCAGATAGGGATATTAGGGTTGGCCTCTATTCCCAAGAAGTAAGTGAAGATATGTTTGAACTAGAGCTTAAAGAAGCTGTAGAGAATATTTATAAATCTCAGAATCTATCTATTACAGAATCAAAAATTCGCCAATTACTAGCACAATATCTTTTCTTAGAAGAAGATTTAGCCACAAAAGTTAAGGATCTGTCCGGAGGGCAAAAGGCAAGACTTCAACTAATTAAAATGCTCTCTACAGACCCACAATTATTAATATTAGACGAGCCAACATCTCACTTAGATCTTCCTAGTATAGAAGAGCTAGAAAAGGCTTTACTAAGTTTTAACGGTGCTATAATTTACGTATCGCATGATAATATTTTTCGCAAAAAAATAGGTGGAGAAAAAATTGAAATTAAATACTAAAACAATTTAAAATATAAATATAAAATAACGGTAAATTACTTACCGTTATTTTATTAGAATCTATTAATTCCTAGTAATTTTGAAAGTCTAGCTCTATCAAATCCAAGTACAATTTCACCGTCAATATCAGTAACTGGAACACCTTGGAATTGGCCACCCATCTTAGCTAATAGCTCTTCTCTTGCCTCATCATCTGATTCAACATCTTTAGCTACAAACTCTATATTATTATTAGCTAGCCATTCTTTTTCTGCTCCGCAGAAACCACACCAACTAGTTGTATATACAATAACTTTTTTCATATTTTAAATGATATCACATATTTCTTAGAAAATCATTAAAATATAAATTTATTTTCGTCTAGCTCTAGCAAATAGTATACCAGAAATTACTAATGAAATTCCTATTGGTAATAATACTAACAATGCATTAGGGTTATTTTTTACTACACCTGTCAATGGTGAAAGTATATCATTAATTTTATTGATTATCTTGCCCTTTTCTTTAGCTACTTCAGTTTTTGGTTTATAGATGTAGGTTATATGTTTAACATGGTCACCAAATTGGCCAACTGGTAAGTCTGATGAATCGCTAAGCATCATATATTCATATTCCTTACCATCTATTTTAACTATGCCTTTATCTTTAGTATTATATTTTTCACCTATTTTACCAGTACGATATTCTGTTTCAGAAACCTTTTTACCATCATTAGTTATATGGTCTACTATTATAGATGAATTCTTTAAGTATAGTAATCTGCGTTTTTTATTCTCTTTATAATTGTAAGTACCAATACCTTCATCTTCTTTTAACTTAACAAAAGTATATCCAGGAATTTCAGGGTGTGATATTTCTACAGGCTTTTTAATATTACCTTTAGTTAGGTCTGGTATAGTCTTATTTTTAGCATCCATCATTAAGAAAGAATCTGAATAATTGCGATAGTCGTTATCGGCGTATTTTGAATGTTTACTTCTACCTTGGTAGTGCCAAACTTTACTATCAACTTTCTTACCGTCTTTATCTATAGGCGCAGTTAGCTGTTCTTTTTCATCCATTGTATAAAAATCTACATCTAAACTTCCTGTAGGAAATAATCTTGCATATACATCGTCAGCTTTAGGGTCTCCGTTAGAATAAGTTTGGGTTCCACCAAAACCACCTATATCCCCAGTGATCTCTAGGTTAATTTGACCACCAACTTTGATAACTGGATTATCAGATGTAGATATTTTATTGTAACTCTCTTCTGTGATTACTGCATTTATACCACGTGAAAAGTTATCAGCAACAGATAGCCACATTGGTTTCATAAAATCTTCAAAAGATAGTTCAGCAAAAGCTTTAGGGTCAATTAAAGTTATAGGAATATTTACTTCATATTCACCATTAGCATTCTTCATCTGTTTTAGCCTTTCAGTAGAGAATGTAATAGTTGTTTTATTACCGTTCTGTCTTACACTTTTAGCACCTAATTCTTGCTGTCTTGCAGAATCTATTTTTTGCCATGTCGATTCAAAAGCTATTTCTACGTCCCTATCAAATTCTAATCTAGAATCAAAAACAGCTTTTAAATAACCTTTCCAAGATCTTATTTTATCAGTTCTTCCCCAAAGCACCCTTAAAGAATCACGGATATTTTCAAAATTTAACGTTGCTTTATAATGTAAATTCATACTTTGATCTACATTATAAGCTTCTGTATTTATAGTTTTACCATCAACCTGTTTTGTAGACGGACCAATACTTGTGTGAATATTAGGTTTAGATGCGTTAAGCTCATTATTTTCTTCGAGATAAATAACTGGCTTTACTTTCTTAACTTCTTTTACGAATGAAGTCATTTCGGCAGGACTTACCCACATTAGGTAAAGATCTAGCTTTTCTGGAGCGTTCGCAGGTAGTGGATATCCTAACCTGTAATAAGTTCCTGTTCCATCTGGTTTTGTATTCCATGCAAAAGTCCTATAGAATGGTCTACCGAAAAGAAAATCTAAACCTCAACCTATACCCATCCATTTTGATGTATTAGTATCAGCATATTTACCCCTATTCATTGTAGGGTTAGTTAAATTAGGATATTGATCCCAAAAATAGTAATAGATATAAGCATCATGAGCCATTTTGTCCCTTTCAGCTTTCATGCTAGGGTGTCCATCAAAAGGGCTAACCCCAAAAATAGCCTTATCACCAGCTAGTTGTAAATTGATAGTTTCATCTTGCTGGTTAGTATCCTTAGGGGGATTCCTATGGAATGTTATATTTCTAACTAGCTGATTAGTTGCCGCCATAGCTGGCATAGAATTAGTTAAAAATGATAACGTAAAAATAGCTATCACAGTAAGATATTTGGCTTTTTTAAACATTTAATAAACTCCACATTTTATTATTCCTATATATAATTTTACTGATAGATTCTTATAAAATCAAGCCTTGTTTTTACTTGTAAGATACCACCCGCCATCTATATCTTTATAAACTGTAAGTTTCAAATTTAAATTCAAAAGCATAGCATAGTTAGCAGCTTTTTCTGCCTCCGTTTTACTATTATATCTTTTTTTATTCGTTGGAGATCTATATATAGTTCTCCTAATAGGAATATTGTTATTTCTTCTAGGCATTTTTAAAATCTTCTATAATTTGCCTAACTTCGTCAATATTCTTAGTTTCCATTAGTTTTGCTCTTAGCTCACTAGCACCATAAAAATCACGAATATAAATCTTAAAAAATCTCTTTAAGGGATCGAATCGTCTTTGGCCTAATTCTTTCGTGTATTTTTCGAATAATTGAAGTTGTAACAAAAGCAATTCAATATACTCTTCTGTACTATGCTCTTCAATATTTTTTTCAAAACAATATGGATTTTCAAAAACTCCCCTACCAATCATTATACCGTCGATACCATTATATTGACGCCAAAGATTCATTCCTTGAGCTCTATTTTTTATGTCTCCATTTATTTGAATTAAAGTATTAGGAGCAATTTCATCTCTTAAAGCAATAATTTCAGGTATTATTTCAAAATGAGCTGGAACTTTACTCATTTCTTTTTTTGTTCGTAAATGAATAGTTAAAACAGCTAAATTCTGCTTTAATAAAAAAGTTAGCCATTCTTTCCATTCATCAACTCTAGAAAATCCTAACCTAGTTTTAACTGATATTGGTAAGCCAGATTCTTTAGCAGCATCTATTATTTGTAATGCTAATTCAGGATTACGGATCAAATCACTACCACCACCACTTTTTATTACTGCTTTATCTGGACAACCCATATTAATATCTATAGCTTGATATCCTATTTCTGGTAGATGTTTGGACATATAAGCTATATCTTCTGGTTTAGACCCCCAAATTTGTGCTACAATAGGCTCTTCATCTTCAGTACGAGCTAATCTACCCCTTGTGCTATGAATTCCTTTAGGACTAGCAAAACTAGAAGAATTAGTGAATTCAGTATAAAATACATCTGGCCTTGATGCTTTGGCTACAACATGCCTAAAAACCACATCAGTAACAGCTTCCATAGGTGCTAAAGAAAAGAAAGGTATTTTTTTACCATTTTCTTTACCGGTGCTAAGGGATATATCTTGCCAAAAATTATTTTGCATATTTTTTATTCTCACTTTTAAAATTAAAGGGCGAACACTTATATTTGTACGCCTCTATAAAACATGGTGTACACGAGAAGACTTGAACTTCCACGAACCGAGGTTCACTAGCCCCTCAAGCTAGCGCGTCTACCAATTCCGCCACGCATACATATGTTATTATAGTAGCAAAATTAAGGTGTTTTGTAAAGTTTACCCTTATCAACAGCCCAGTTACTTATATCTTCATATCTATTAATTTCACTATTAAATTTATTTCTATTGTCATAGGCTCTAACACTTTTACGGTAAACAAAAGTAGTTCTTGTTCTGGCTATTCCTATAGCTGGTACATCCCTAAGCCATCGGCGAGTAAATGCTGTTAAATACTTCTTTTTATCTTCTATATTATTAGCTTTTCTAGCATTCACTAACATATCACTGGCTACTGGATCGTTATATCCCGATAAATTTAAGCCCTCTGCGTTAGCTTGACTATAATGCCAAAAAGCATAAATATCTGGATCAGCACCAAATTCTAATTCATAAAGTAAAATACTATAACTTCTAGGTTTAATAATTGTCTTAACAAAATTTGCAGTTTTATCATTTTCTTCACCCACTATTAATTGCACATCAAAACCTAATTCTTTCAGTTGCTTTTCAATATTTTTAGATGCTTTTTCTAAATTGCTATTTTTTATAGTAGCTAGCTGGATTTGTAGCTTTTTACCATCTTTATATCTTATTTTATCGTTATTAGATAACTTCCAGCCATCATCGTCTAATAGTTTAGCTGCCAGTGTCTTATCAAATTTAGCAGGACTTATATCTTTCTGATTGATAAATTGTTCCAATATTGGGTAATCTAAACCATCCACAGCGTTCATATTAGATCTAACGGCGTTCATATCTATTCCGTGTTGCACTGCTTTACGTACCTTAATACTCTTCATAATTGAATCATTAGTATTTATAAAAGCATAGAAACCTCTATTTACACTGGTCTGATTCTCTTTTAACGTATTTTTCTCGCTATCGGTAAAATCACTTAATGATATGTCGTTAGAAGATATGACTGCCCCTGAGAGTAAAACTTTTTTAATATTTTCTTTATCTTTATACGTAAATATTTCATATCTAGACAATTTAGCTACATTACGGTAATAATTTTCATTTCTTACTAAACTAAGTATAGAATTTCCTTCGCTAGTATGTTGAAGTGATTTAAATTTAAATATACCCGAAGTTACCATATTTTTACTTATATCTAATTCTCTAAGCTCGTTATTCTTAACTTTGGATAATATGCGACTTGGCATTATTGGGAAATTAAGGCTATATAAAACAGAGTTAGATTCAACAGGCATAATCATCTCAAAACGATAATCATCTTTTTTAGTAATTTTTACATCTTTCCAGTTTTTATAGCCATAAGTATTTATAGAAGGATCTTTCATGAGGTTAACTGTATAAATAACATCATTAGCATCTAAACTGTCGTTATTGCTCCATTTTACATCTTTACGTAATGTAATATCTAAATTTCTATAATTATCTGTAGCTTTTAAATTATCCACTAAGTCTGCTTTAATTAACCCACTAGTATCAAAATCATATAATCTAGAAAACGCTAATTTAGAAAAAGCTTTTTCAGCAGAACTATCAGCAAATAAAGGGTTTAAATTATCTATATTTCCTATAAATGCTTCTGAAAATGTACCACCATTAATAAAAGAATTCTCTGAGAAAGATTTTTCAGATAATTCTCTAGTAATTCCGACACCGATAATTATAATTAAAATTATAGCTAACCACCCTAAAATAATTCTTTTAGTTAACCTTAAACTATAGGCCCTACGAATTACATTATCTCGAACATGGCGAAGGGCAATATTACCAACAAAGTATCTATATTCTTTGCTTAGTATTTTTTTACTTCTAATACCAGTACTTACAGTTGAAGGTTTTTTTGAAGCTACACTACGGTTATGTTTTTTTATATCCATAAAATATTACTAGGCAACAACTAGCATGAGTATAATTGAAGCTACAAATATGATTGCAAAGAATATTGTAGCATTAAATACACTCTTCTCTACTCCTCTTCTAGTAGTAAAAAGTTCTCCCGAAGCACCAAATCCAGCACCAAGGCTAGCGCCACGTTGCTGAAGCAGTACTAATATCATCATTAAAATACCTGATATAACTGTAGATATTTGCAATATTAAACTAAAATTCATTATTCAACTCCTCTTCTATTTTTATTAGTCCTATTCTACTAGTAATAATATAATTAACTATACTCATAACTATACCAACTGTAACTGCGTCAACAAATCTAATTGATACATTAGGGGCTATGCATAGTGAAATCCATACAATTATACCATTAATCACAAGAGTAAATAGCCCTAAAGTTAGTATTATCATAGGTAGTGATAATATAGTTATGATCGGCTTAACCATACTATTCATAATGGTAAATATTAGGCCAGCAAATATAAATGTTGAAATTGTATATTTGCTAGCTAAATTAAATAAATATATAAAAAATCCTAGTATAATACTATTTACTAACCAACGAAATACAAAAAAATAAAATTGCTTTTTCATTCTATATTTATTTTAACATATCTAAAAAATAAAAAAAACACCCTGTTAAAGGGTTATTTATCACAATGGAGGGTCTGATGGGGCTTGAACCCATGACACCCTGCTTAAAAGGCAGGTGCTCTAACCAGCTGAGCTACAGACCCACGCGTGATAAAAATAATTATATTAAATATAATTATAAAAGTCAAGCCTTTTTATCATTTTTACTATTACTATTAAATAAAATACTAATTAATGAAAAGCTTACTATTGATGTAACTATCCACTTGTTATATAGGCTTAAAAATCCCACCACTTTAGTTGAATAATTATCTAATGGTAATATTATGGAAATTTTAGGTATTATTACTACAAATATCAATATCCCACTACACAACACTAAAATAATATTCATAATAATATTATTTTGTTTTGGACTTTTTATTAAAGCGATAACTCCTAATACTATTAAAAGATTATAGATATAATAAAGCTAATTTTTTCTTTATTTAATATACTACCTAATAAGCTTATAACAAATTCTGTAATATCATTATTCCAATATTGGTCTATAGCCATACTTGATAAAACTGCCAAATTTAAAAAAGCAGTATTTTTCCTAAAAATAAATAATAAACAAAATATTATTAATATTAAAACAATGGCAACCATAATTTAAATTATACCCAATTATAGTTACCATTGCTATATTCTAAACACCAATTTTATCTTTTTTATTGCCTCGTTTTGCATTTCTCTCAATATAATCAATAATTTTTGAAGCAATATCACGATAAGTTATCTTCTCAATACCAAAACCAGGGCTAGCATTAACCTCTAATACTAGTGGACCCCTATTGGAACGCATCAAGTCTACCCCTGCTACTAAAAGACCCATAGCTTTAGCTGATTTTACTGCCATTCTTTTTTCTTCTGTAGTTAATTTAATTGGCTCCCCTAATCCACCCTTATGCAAATTAGAGCGAAAATCATCATCTAAACTTTGTCTTTTCATACTAGCTACAACTTGCGAACCAACTACAAAAGCTCTTATATCAGTTCCTGCTGATTCTTTAATAAACTCTTGAAGTAAGACGTTTGTACCATCTGAGTTAGTTAAATAAAATGCTTGGAGCACAGATTTAGCAGCTTTTTTTGTTTCTGCTAGTACTACTCCGTTACCATGAGTGCCTCTAGCAAGTTTAATTATCGCAGGAGTTCCCCCTATCTCTTCCAATAAGTTATCAATATCAGTAGAATTACGGCTAAAAACTGTTTTCGGAATAGTAACTCCAGCCTTTGCTAATAATTGAGTTGAACGGAGCTTGTCCCTCGCTCTAGTAATTGCAATTGACTTATTCATGAAAAAAGCACGAGGGTTTGAAGTTTCTAGTTGCCTTACTACAGAAGTACCGTATTTAGTCATATGACTGGCAATTCTAGGTATGAATACATCGTAGCCTTTTACTTCATTCCCTTTATACATAACTTTGGGGTTTTTATCGTCTATAGAAACATAACAATTTTTATATTTAATAATATCAACTTGATGACCTCTACTCTCTGCGACCTCTTTTAGCCTTTTAGTTGAATAATTTGCAGAGCCATTACTTAATATTGCTATTTTCATAATTATTTATCTCCCATTTCTCTCCATTCATTATCGATATTTCTACTTTCTCTACAATCAACCATAATATTATTTCTTATTAGAAACGCCCTACCAATCAAAACGTCATATTTCATATTAGATCGATCATCAAGCCCTAGCCGTTCTATATATATATGATCGCGAATTTTTATTTTCATATTAACTAAATATCTTTTTTTAGACCCACCATGAGTATTTCGAACCTTACGCACTAAAAAATCAGTAGTAGCTATATCTTGGTCACTTCCATATAAATTAAAGTATAAAGTACCATTACGCTCTACTATATTTTGAGCATGAATAACTCCTGAAAATGCCCCTGTATCAATTTTAGCATCATAAAAACAACTCTTCTCTAGGTCTAAATTTTCAAGTCCTAAAGTTTCTACTTTTTCAAATGCTGATATTACAATATTATTCATATAACCTTTTTTATTTAGATAATTAAAACATATATATCTATTTTTGTCAATAATTATCTCTTCCCAACTTTTAATTCATATATCTGCCTTTGTTGGCTATCGTCTAGCAAATTATTCTTACCACCCAAGAAAAAATTATCAAACATCTCTTCTGAGCCTATATTTTCTTCAATGTACTGCCATATTTTTTGACCACCATTAAAATAGCTCAAGTCTTTAAACCAAGGTAACTCATCAGTACCTCTAAATATTCTCTGAGTGGCTTTATAAGCTTCTTTTCTTTTATTTTCTATATCCCCACGAGATAAATCACCTTTATTTGAAGTTAACAATTTAAGTCGCCAGTTAATTTCGAATACCTCTCTAAAATTTTTACTATCAAAAAAGGCTAATCCAGCAGTAATATAGTGGCCAATCCCAGCCTCTACATATTCCCCCTTTACGGCCATTTCCATAGCTCTAGCGATCCCCTCTTCGGTTTCTAAATAACCATCAAGCCCATTTTTTAAAGTTGGTATTTTATATTGGTTACCAGTTTGGCCCCTCATATAATGAGTTCCTAGCTCATGAACAACAAGCCCTTCAACTTCATTACGTGTCATAGATTTTCTATTTTTAGGAATGGATATTTTTTTAGTTCCAGAATTAACGGATATAGCTCCAGAATCCTTCCATTCGATATCGAATTTTTCCATTCCACTATTATGAAAATCACCTACTATATTCTCAAATATAGAGCAGAGCTCTTCAGGGGTAAATTTATCGCCATTAATAGGTTCTTTAGGGATATATTCTAATTGTTTAGCATAGAATATTCTAGAAAATTCCTCCATTTTTTTGAAAGTTTCTTCAGATGGCTTAAACCTCTCTTTCTTTTCTGTATTAATATATTTTCTACCTAATAAATCAATTAAATCATTATATATTTTTTCGCTAGTATTATTTAAATTATCAACGTCTATTTTTGCTAATTCATCACTAACTAGAGATTCAAAAGTATCTTTTTCTGGAGCTCCATATAGCTCAATATTGTCTCTCATAAAATTATCTTTGGCTATTCTGATATCTTTAGAACTTTGGCTATTTTTAATGGTGTTAGCACAGTCGATCATTCGTGCAGATTTAAATTTCCTCTCTAAGCTAGTTTCTAACATTTCTCGTTCAATATTACCTAAGTTCTCCTGGTTATCTAAATATTCAACCGATTTAGATATATTGTCATATAGATCATTTATAGAGGTAGGGGTTATATTACCATAAATATTGTTAGGTTTCCGTAAAGTAGCATCATTTAAAAACTCTTCTTGAGCCTTCCTAGCATTGGTTGCAGTAAATTTTTCTACCATATTTGGTTCGGTTTTTTGATAAATTTCACCAAAATTAATTTCTTCATGGCTAAGATGTTTTTCTTTCTCTATCATGATTTTCCCCTACCCAAAAAATCCTGTCTTATGGTTAGCCTTAAAATCTTTCAATAATTCTTTTTGTTTTTTTGATAATTTTGTTGGCGTATCTACGATAATAGTTATTATGTGGGCACCACGTTTATCTGTTTTCATATATGGTACACCATGTCCAGAAAGTTTAAAATCAGTATGACTCTGTGTTCCTGCCGGTATTTTCATTGTAAGCTTTCCATCAATAGTTTGAACTTCTATTTCTCCACCTAAAGCGGCATCAACCATAGAAATATGTTCTTCGCTAAGAATAAGGTTTCCCTCTCTTGTAAATTTTTTATCTGGCTTAACTGATATATTTACATATAAATCACCTTTTTCACCATTTTTTATAGCTTCACCACGACCAGAAAGCCTAATAGTAGCGCCATCATCTATGCCAGCAGGTATTTTTAATTTTATAGATTGTTTATCTTTAGTAATTCCACTGCCCTTACATTCTTGACATTCTTTTTCTGGAATTTCCCCTTTACCATCACATGTATGACATACTGTAGACTGTTGAATAGGTCCAAATAAGGTTTGAGTAACTCTAACCTGCTGTCCACTACCTTTACATTCAGGGCATGTTTTAGTGCCAAAATTAGGGTCTCCGCCACTGCCATGACAAACATGACATTCATCATCAATATTTAAAGATATCTCAGTTTCAGTACCAAAAATAGCTTCTTTAAACCCTATTTCTAAATTAACTTCTATATCTCTACCTCTATTGGGCGTATTTTTACGAGAATTCGAAAATCCTCCACCAAAAATACCATCAAAGATGTCGCCGAAACCCCCACCGAAATCAAAGTTGATATTTTGAGCATTAAATCCTCCAAATCCTTCAAAAGGATTTCCGCCACCATTTCCACCAACACCAGCATGCCCAAACTGATCATACCTTTGTCTTTTTTCTTTATCTTTTAAGACTTCATATGCTTCATTAACCTCTTTAAAAGCTTTTTCATCACCTCCTTTGTCGGGGTGTAATTCTACAGCCTTTCTTCTAAAAGCTTTTTTAATTTCATCAGCACTTGCATCTTTTTTAACACCTAAAATATCGTAATAATCAGCCTTACTCATATATAATATGATATCATTTTAGCACTTTAATATCAAGAGTGCTAAGTAATCTATCTATTGACATATTAGTATTTTTATGTTATTATTTTGGAAGTGTCTAGATTTTGTCATTGCTAGGCATAAGATATTACACGAAAGAGGTGAAAATATAATGACAGTACTTTCACAAAAAGAAATTTTTACAATTAATCATAAAGGGGGTTCTTTACCAGAACTTATAGTTAATCAGAAAGGAGTAGCTAATGCTCTTAAAGATTTAAAGAATCTTCTTTCATTAGAACATATCAGAATATCAGATCTTGATCCAGATAAGCTAGCTAAAGTTCAAGATTTTAGAAATAAATATGTCCCTAACAGAGATGAGCTACTAGGCAACTTCAAAGATACTATAGTCTATGCTGAACTTCGCATGATTGAAAGACTATTTGAAAATGCTCAGTATAAAGAAGTTGAGAAGTGTCTAATAGCTCTTCAAGAAATGTAAAAATTTTATCTTCATCCCTCACGAAAAGTGAGGGATATTCTTTTATTAAAAATACCCTACTCTTTAATAGAATAGGGTATTTTTGTTATTTTACTGTTGATGGTTATTTATCTACCACTTCGCCTTCTACAGGTTCGTCATCAGCTTTTTTGCGCGTTGTTTTAGTTGTTCCTTTACCTTCACTACTATCAGATTGTTGAGCTTGGTATAGTTTAGCCCCAATAGGCATAATAGCATCTTGTAAGTCTTTGGCTGCTTTTTCTAATTCATCTTTGTCTGTTGAATTTTGATGTTTTTTAGCTTCATTTACAGCATCTTCTATAGCTTTTTTATCTTCTTCTGAAATCTTGTCCTTAAATTCATTTGGCATTTTTTCAGCTTGGTAAATAGCATTCTCTAAAGCATTTTTAGCATCAATTGCTTCTCGTTTCTTCTTGTCTTCATCTGCATGCATTTCAGCTTCTTTTTGAGCTTTTTCAATATCTTCTTTGCTCATATTTCCTGAATTTTGAATCGTAATATTATTCTCCTTGCCAGTACCTTTATCTTTAGCAGTAACTGTCAAAATTCCATTAGCATCAATATTGAAGGTTACTTCAATTTGTGGAACTCCTCTAGGGGCTGGGGCAATTCCAGAAAGAACAAACATTCCAAGAGATTTATTATCAGTAGCCATTTCACGTTCACCTTGGAGAACATGGATTTCTACTTGTGGCTGATTATCAGCATATGTTGAAAATACTTGTGATTTTGAAGTAGGAACAGTAGTGTTGCGATCTATCATAGGAGTTCTAACTCCACCAGCAGTTTCAATTCCTAGAGTCAAAGGTGTTACATCTAGCAACAACACATCTTTAACATCTCCAGCAAGAACACCTCCTTGTATAGCCGCACCAACAGCAACAACTTCATCAGGATTTACTCCTTGAGTAGGTTTTTTATTAAATATTTTTTCGACCTTCTCTACAACAGCAGGCATACGCGTCATACCACCCACCATCACAATTTCTGAAATTTCATTAGCACTTAAGTTAGCATCTTTTAAGGCTTTTTCTACAGGAGTAGCTAAACGATCTATTAAATCAACAACTAGTTCTTCTAATTTAGCTCTAGTTAGAGTATATTCAAAGTGCTTTGGGCCATCTTCATCTGCTGTAATAAATGGCAGGTTAACTTCATAGCTAGTAGTTGAAGATAGCTCTTTCTTAGCTTTTTCTGCTTCATCCTTCAAGCGTTGCATTGCAGCAGAATCATTTTTGAGGTCAATACCTTCTTCTTTTTTAAACTCATCCAAGAAATGGTTCACTATACGGTTATCGAAATCTTCACCACCAAGGTGTGTATCTCCATTAGTTGATAGCACTTCAAATACACCATCAGCAATATCTAGCACAGAAACGTCAAAAGTACCACCACCAAGGTCAAACACTACAATTTTCTCATCCTTTTTACCTTCAAGGCCATAGGCTAACGCAGCAGCAGTTGGCTCATTAATAATTCGCTTAACTTCCAGCCCTGCTATTTTTCCTGCGTCTTTAGTAGCTTGACGCTGAGAATCATCAAAGTAAGCCGGAACAGTAATAACTGCTTCTGTAACTTTCTCTCCTAAGAAAGCTTCTGCATCAGCTTTAATTTTAGAAAGAATCATTGCTGATACTTCTTCAGGAGTATATTCTTTATCTCCCATTTTTACGGCTACACCACTACCTTTTTTAACAATTTCGTAAGGCATAATATCAAGATCTTTCTGAATCTCGTTATCACTAAACTTACGTCCAATTAAACGTTTTACGCCATAAATTGTATTTTTAGGGTTAGTAACACGCTGCCTTTGAGCTACTTGACCTACAAGCCTATCACCTTTTTTATTGATAGCTACAACGCTTGGAGTAGTTCGGTTTCCTTCTGCATTAGTAATTACTTCAGGTTTACCAGCAACCATGTAAGCAAATGCACTATTGGTTGTACCTAAGTCAATTCCTATTATTTTACCCATTTTTTCCTTTCTTTTATTGTATTAATCTATTTTAAACAAATATCAGTAGCACTACCTCGCAATTATTCATTAGTGCTATGTATAAATTATATATTTTTAGCACTCAAGTGTCAAGACTGCTAATGATGTTTTATTTACAATAAATTATTTACATATCTAAAAAAATATAGCAGACTACTGCTATATTTCACTAAAAATGATGTTATCATTGATATTCTCAGGATCTACGCCATGTTCTCTAGCGTACTTAATTGTTTCTTCTGTTCTAGTTCTGTATTTTTCAATCAACTTATCACTATTAGAATTTTTAATTTTACATAACACCCTTTCGGCAATATCAAATCTACTTACTCCATTTCTAGCTAACATATCGAAAGGTGTAGTGGTGGAGCCCTTTTCTTGATAACCTAAAACATCAAACCTTGCAGGATTCCAATAATCAAATAATACTGATTTTATGGTTTTAGGATATCCATGAAATACATATACTGCTGGTATATTATCTCCAAAAATCTTTTTAAATTCCTCTATAGTAATAGTTTTTTCTATACTACCTATTCCATTACTATTTAAAATAGGAATATTAACAATTCTAATTTTTAAATTAGGTAAATCATTCTGTAATATCTGAGAACTAGCTATCACTTCACGGTACATATAATCTCCACTCGCTACCAATATCACATCTGGCTCTTCATTATGATTATCATGTAGCCAGTCTAAATATGTTTTTCGCCATAGATCATAAACAGTTATTCCTCCATTTGCTAGGCTATTGACAATTTGGTCACAGCTAAAGAATCTTGGCTCTGGAGTTTTACCGGCAACTAACACATTAATATTATTTTTTGTTTTTAGCATATAATCTATACACACTAAAGCAGATATATCGTCGCTAGGCAAAAAAACTTGTCCAATACTATTACCTCTACGTAATACGTCATCAATAAATCCTGGGTTTTGGTGAGAAAAGCCATTATGATCTTGTCTCCATCCTGTTGAGGTTAATATATAGTTAAGGCTAGCAAGATCACCCCTCCAAGAAACTTCTTTGCTTTGTGCTAAAAATTTAGCATATTGGTTCATCATACTTCCAATAATAGGCGCAAAAGCTTCGTAGGATGTTAATACCCCATGTCTCCCTGTTAATAGATAACCCTGCAACATACCTTGCAAACAATGTTCGCTCAGTATCTCCGAAACTCTTCCATTCTTCTCTAAATCTTTCTCCCATGAATTTATTTTACGTTGCCACATTCTAGCTTCTTTAGAAAATATAGCATCTAATTTATTTGAATACGTTTCATCTGGACTAAAAAAGCGAAAATCATCTTTATTTTCTTCAAATACTTTAGCAAGATAATTGCCTATTGAATTCATAGCTAAAGATTCTTCCTTCTTTTCAATAAGTTCTTCTAAATTATGCTTTGGTAATTTTAGCGGCTTATAATTATTACCTGCATAGATATCTTTATTAATACCTATTTTACCTTTATTGTTAGGCAAAAATTCCAATAACCAATTACCAAATAAATTACTTCTAGAACTAAATAGCTCATTAAATTTATAGGATTTCAACCAATCTTCCAATTGTCTAAGTTCGTATTCATCTTGACCAGCTTTAGGTAAAGGTACTTGATGAGCTAAATAGTTACCTTCTATTTTTTCACCGTGATTATTTTTAACTCCTGAGCTCCCTTTTTTAGAGCGTACAATAATCATAGGCAGCCGTACAAAATCTTCTTCACTATTTTTAAATTTTATTCTAGAAATATCCCTATAAGATTCTTCAAAAACTCTTTCCATATCTAAATCAAAATCTTCAGAGGTATATTCATCTACAATCTTAGGGTTCCAGCCTGCGCCATGAAAAAACTGTATTAGCTCAAAATCACTCATCGAACCAAAAATAGTAGGACCAGATATTTTATATTTATTTAAGTGAAGAATTGGTAACACTACACCATTTTTTATTGGAGAAACTAGTTTATTTAATTGCCACGCAGAAGCTAACGCACCAGTTTCTGCTTCTCCGTCGCCAATAACTGTAGCCATTATCAAATTAGGCTTATCAAGAACAGCACCAAAAGCAGTAGCTAGTGAATATCCCAATTCTCCACCCTCTAAAATTACACTTGGTGTAAATGGACTTGCGTGAGACGGAAAGCCATTTGGCCAAGAAAAATTTTTACAAATATATGCAATGCCTTGTTTATTCAAACTAGCCTTATTGTCATATTTATTTAAAGTAGATTCCATAAATAAATTAGCTTGTAGCGCAGGAAAAGCATGCCCAGGCCCAAGCATAAAAGCAGTACTTAAATTACTGTTAGCATAAACTAGTTTAGACTGAGATAATAATAAATGAGCATATATATGATTCACCCCAGGGCAGCTGCCCCAATGGCCTAATAGCCTTGGTTTAATATCCTTAAATTCTAAAGGCCTCTCTAAAAGAAAATTGTCCTGTAAAAAAATTTGCGCAACAGATAAATAATTTGTTGCTCTAATAAACTTTTTTAAATTATTAAGATTATTCCCACCGTTCATTTTTATATTATAGCATAATTAAGCATAATTTCATTCTAAAATAAGGTGTTATTTTTATTCTCTATAAAATAAGGCCCATATGTGTGGGTCAGGGTAAGGTGATTATTCCTCAATTGATCTTGAAAGAAGTTGAGATAATTGACTAGGGCTTAAACCTAATATTAAAGCAACTCCTCTAATAAAACTGTAATCACTAAACGAATATTGCTCAGGATCTTCAGACTCTAGTACTTGACCAACAAATGAAGCAAATAATCTTACTTCTTTAATACAGCTAAAATTCTTATTCTCAAGTGCTATCACATATTCAATAGGTACATTGAATAAATGAGCTATATCACGAGCATCTCCATCAAGAGCAAGCATTCTCCGAATTAAAGATTCACGAGAGAATGGATTAGCTGATGTGGCTTGCCATATTAGAGCTTCATCGAGGAACATATCTGGATACATTAGTATCTCCTTATCTATCTAGCCCCTCCGCTTACTCGGCGGGCTAGAGTACTAAACCAACCTAATAAGAGGTATTGCTATAAATTAAATGTGCTATAATAAATATATTACAATAAAAATATAGTTTTGTCAATATGTCACCTAAATACTTATTTTTTAGCAACTTTAACCATTGAATGTCTTAATACATTTCCGTGTAATTTATATCCTGTCCTAAGCTCTTCTGCTATGATTTCGGTTTCCCCATCCCCATCTTCAAATTGAATAGCTTCATGAACTTCAGGGTTAAAAACTTCTCCAGCTTTAGAATTAATTTTTTCAATACCATTTTTAGCCAAATTTTTCTCTAGCTTACCATACATTTTAACTACACTTTGTGCCCAAGCATTATCTACTAATTCTTCTGGTAAATGTGCTATAGCCCGCTCAATATCATCAATTATTGGCAAAATATTATTTACAGCTTTACGCTCACCTAAATTTTTAGCATCCATAACCCTATTTTCTACATTTTTTCGGTAATTTTCAAAATCTGCCCTAGTTCGCTGTAAGTCGTTAGTTAGTTCGTTTATTTTATTTACTAGATCAATATTTTCTTTTTTTTGTTCTTTCTTCATTCTCTCATACTCCTACATAATTATAAGTTAATACTTTACTATATATTGTCATTATAACATTATTGTTTTTATATTTTATTCTCCAAGTATGTCTTCCAAAAACTCACCAGTATGTTTAACAAGCCTTACAACTTTACTATAATTTTGTCTTGTTGGGCCGAGAACCCCAATATAAGTATTCTCGCTTAATGGTGAACTAAACTTACTAATAATTAAACTTACACCACTTGTTTTACCAATTGGGTTTTCACTACCTATATATACATTAATTGGTTCATTTGGCGAAGCTTCTTTTAACCAAGGTTCTAAATTATCAAGAAGCCTTGCTACGCTTTGTACGGCTTCACCACTTTCAAATTCTGGCTGTGAGAATAAATTATAAATACCATTAATATAAAGTTGATCACCAATTGTAGCTAGGCCTAAATTTCCTGTTAGTTCCACTAGAGAATCTACCGCCGACCTTATAGATTGATCAGCTCTATTATTCTGAGCCGTAATTCTAGAACATAAAGCTGAAGTAGCCCTTGTTAAATTATCTTTATTATTGTCTGCATTTAACAATAAATTACCCTGCTCTAATAAACTATCATTATTTTCATTTAATCTATTCACATAAAAACGGTAGCCTTTATCTGTAGGTATTCTTCCAGCTGATGTGTGAGGGTGTGTAATATAACCCATATCTTCTAGCTTTGCCATTTCTGATCTTATAGTTGCACTAGATACTCCAAATAGTTTAGCTAAGGTAACGCTACCAACTGGGCTAGCAACCTCTGCATATTGTTCAATAATAGCTACCAATATTTGAATTTGACGAGAAGATAATTGCATGTTCTTATTATAATACAAATTAGCACTTAATACAATAGAGTGCTAATTTATTTTTCATTATTCACTAAAAAATCATGTATTACATTATAAAATTTTTCTAGTTTATTCTTATATATAAACTCGTTTTGATGGTGCGCCTCACTAAACTCCCCCGGGCCATACACTACTACTTCTGTGTTATTTAAGCCTTTAACAAATTCTCCTTGATCAGTAGCTCCTGCGCTAATTCCAACATTATCAATATTTAAATTACTGCTTTTAAGCAGTTTTTTAACTAAATTAGAATTTTCACTTACTAAAGTTGATCCAACAGGAGTACTATGATATTTCCAACTAAAATTAAAATCTGTGGCTAGTTCATTCATAAAGCTATCTAACTGTTTATCTAGTTCTGGGGTAGTACGAATATCTATTACCATTTTACATATATCAGCAGTCTTATTTGGCGACTGACTATCTCCAGCAATAACAGAGGTAGGCACAAAACTAGGCATACCCAAAATATCGTTCCTATATTTAATTAATAAATCATGCAATACCCCCTTATCTTCAATATCTTTTACTGAAGCTAGTAAGTTATTCATACTATTAAGTGCCGATATATGATAATTGCCTTGCTGCGAGGCATGACCACTTTTACCTAGAAAAGTTATTTCTACAAAACAATTTCCTCTATGCCCTATTTCAATTGTATCTAAATTAGTAGGCTCCGGTATAATACCCTCAATTTTATTATATTTAAAACCTTTTTCTTTAAACCAAGCTACAAAATTTCTGCTCCCTCTGCCGTCAATCTCTTCATTAGCTACGGCAACAAGCCATAGATCGTCTTCGATGTTACCATTATCAAACGCTTCAATTCCTGCAATAAAAGCAGCAGATAAGCCAGCCTTCATGTCAGTAACACCCAGCCCTATTAATTTTTCATCATTTTCAATACAGCTCCAAGGAGAATTTTTCCAGTTACTTTCATCTCCTGCAGAAACAGTGTCGATATGACCTGTTAAAATAGTAGCATTCTCTGTTTTACCGTTAGTGAACAAAGCAGCACAAAAATCTTCATTTTGCCACACTTCTTTAGCTCCTTTGTTTTTCAAAAAGCCAGCTAAATACTCTAGTATTTCTTCTTCTTGACCAGAAACACTATTGATTTCAACCATTTTTTTTGTTAGTTCTATTACTTCTTTCATTAATAAGACCTCTAAAAGTATATTTTGTTAATATGCTATAATTATAACATGAAACAGATACGAAAAATACTTCTTCGCAACTTTATATCACCAATTTCTATAGCTATTTATTTGCTTGCTGGAGGGCTACTTTATCTTGGTGAATTTAAAGATGCTTGGTTTATTTCTTTCGTAATAACTATTAACTCAATAATCTCCAGCGTTCAAGAAATTCGTGCTTATTTAACACTTAAAAAAATTGAACTTATGAGTGCGCCAAGAGCTATAGTACTAAAAGGCGATAAGACAGAAGAAGTCATTTTTACTCAATTACAGAATGATGACATTATTATTCTAAAAACAGGCGACGAGATACCTGCAGATTGCGTAGTATTAGAGTCTAACAATCTAGAAGTTAACGAATCAATGCTTACTGGTGAAAGTATTGCTATAAAGAAAGACAGAGACGACAAAATACTTAGTAGTACCATTGTGGTATCTGGGGAGGCTAAAGCTAAAGTTATAGCTACAGGAGACCAAACTGAGGCCGGGCAAATGACTAAAAAACTTAAAGAATATAAGCCAACCCTTACCCCTATACAAAGAAATATTCAAAGGCTTATCTCTACTATGACCTATTTTGCAGGCTTTTTAGCATTATTGATTATTTATAGATATACTATATTAGGAGAAAATGAAACAACGATTCTAAAAACAATTACCTCTGCTGCAGTTGTGGTTGTTCCTGAAGGATTATTGCTAGCTAGCTCTCTATTTTTCGCTTACGGTTCTTTAAAACTATTACAAGCTAAGGTGTTACCTCAAAAAATATCTGCAATTGAAGATATGGCACTATTAGATGTTCTTGCCACCGACAAAACAGGAACCCTAACTTCTCCCGATATTATATTTGATAATATTAAAAATTTAAGCTCCGATCAAAAAGATAATGAAAAAATATTATTTGCTATCAACTCTCAAGGTAAAGAGCAAAACAGTACAGCAAAAGCCATACTTTCTTTCTTGAAAAAGAATAAAATAAAAAATGATATGCAAGTTGACGAATACCTTCCTTTTTCTAGCTCTAGAAAAATGTCTGCTATAAAAATAAAAAATAAAATATATAGTTTTGGCGCCCCAGAATTTGTATTAAAAACAATACCTTCAAATTTAAAAAAGGATATTGAAAAATTAGCTTCCCAAGGTTTAAGAGTTTTAATTCTTGCTAGTTGCAGTAATAAAAATAATCAAAAAATAGAAAAAACTATTAGTAATTCTACTTTTACTCCTCTAGCAATAGTAACTTTACGTAATAGTTTAAGACCTAATGTTAGAGAAACTGTTGAATTCTTACAAAAAAGAGGAGTTTCTTTAAGAGTAATATCTGGTGATAATCCACATACTGTTAGCTATATAGCAAATAGTGCTGGCATAAAAAATTCTGATAAATTTATTACAGGATCTGAGCTAGCTAAAATGGATAAAAATGAATTTAAAAAAACAGTATTAAACACTACTATTTTTGCAAGAGTTTTACCAGAGCAAAAAGAAAGAATTATATCAGTTTTTCAAAAAAATAAACTATATACAGGTATGGTTGGAGACGGCGTTAATGATGCTCTCGCTATTAAAAAGGCCGACTTAGGAATCTCCATGTTTGATTCAGCTCCAGCAACCAGAAGAGTTGCCGACCTAGTACTTATGGATAATAGCTTCACTTCTCTACCTAGTGGAGCAAAAATAGGTAACCGTATAATGCTATCTATTGAAATGATTGCTATATTATTCTTCCATAAGATTATTATGGGAATAACAATTCTATCAATTACGCTATTTCTTGGAGAAAACTACCCTTTCTTACCTAGAAATATAACTTACCTTAACTTTATCTTAGTAACCTTGCCTACCATATTAACTACTCTACTTCCACCACTACCTATTGAAAAAATTAACCCTAAAAAATTTTGGCAAGACACTTTATTTTCTATAGCTCCTATTGCCCTAATTAGTGGATTATCTATATCTTCAATATATTTATTACTCTTAAGAAACAATACACCTATTAGCCAAACTTTAGGAACAGTTGCTATAACTACTGCAGTATTAGGTATATGCACCTACTTAATTGCAGAAAAAATATTAAACTCCAAAATTACATTACAGAGCTATCAACGTAGAGGAATTTATGTTCTAATAACCATTATTTTTACCTTTATAGTTTTCGGTTTCGCTAAATTGAGAGCCTTTTTTGAATTTGGGTTGCCATCACCAGAAAAGATAGAGGTTGTATTAGGAATAATAGCTTTCACCATTTTATTACAAATACTATTAGCTAAATTTATTAAAAAGAAAAAACTAAGTTAATTTTAAGTAAAATTTGTTACTATTTAAATTATGCGAATATTAGTAGTAGATGACGAGAAAAAGATAGCTCTAGGCATAAAAAAAGCGTTAGAATCACAAAAATATGCAGTAGATGTATGCCATGATGGAATAGAAGCTTTAAATATGGCCGAAGCTATTGAATATGACCTGATTATTCTAGATCGTATGCTTCCAGGTATGGATGGAGTTTCCATAATTAAAAACCTCAGAAGTCAAAATATCTATACGCCTATATTGTTACTTACTGCCCTTGGCACTGTAAAAGACAAAACTGATGGGTTAGACGCTGGGGCTGACGATTATCTGCCTAAGCCATTTGCCCTTGATGAGCTATTAGCTAGAGTTAGGGCAATCTTAAGAAGGCCAAAAGTAAAAGCTGAAATAATACTAACTGTAGGTGACTTATCTTTAAACTTAAACACTCATTCAGTTAAAAGAAGTAATAAAGACATCATTCTTACTAATAAAGAGTTTTCTTTATTAGAATTTCTCATGCGTAATAAAAATCAACCTATTTCAAAAGAACAAATTATCACGCACGTATGGAATTGGGATTCTGATATTTTACCAAATAATATCGAGGTATATATTAGCTATTTAAGAGATAAAGTTGATAAGCCTTTTTCTAAAAAACTAATAAAAACAGTTCGTGGAGTTGGATACAAAATAAGTGATGATTAATAATATTAAAAAAATACTTAGGCTAGATACAAATATTTTTAAGTCTGCCCTATTTCAGCTTACACTAACATATCTAGCTATAATAATGGCAGTGGTATCGATATTTAATATTGTCATATATAATTCATTAAATATTCCTGAAATTAATGATAATAAAACAATAAACACCTATAGTCATGAAATTATAGAAATTAGTAGTAAAAAAACTAGAGATAATATATTACAAGCACTATTTATCTTAGATACTAGTATTTTAATAGCTGGTTTTTGGGGAAGCTGGACCCTTGCTAAAAAAACTCTTTTACCTATAGAAGAAGCCCATAGGCTTCAATCTGAATTTGTAAGTAATGCAAGCCATGAGATGCGAAACCCTCTTGCCTCTATGCAATTAGAAATAGAACTAGCCCTAGCAGATAAAAACACTAATAAGAATGAATTAAGAGATACCTTAAGGAGTAATCTAGAGGAAGTTAAGTCATTAACATCCCTTATAAATACACTTCTTAAGTTATCTAACATAAATAGCCATATAGAACTTGAAAAAATTAACCTTAATGAAACTATTACTAATCGTATAAGTAAATATAAACAAGATATCAAAATGTCATCTACTAAAAACTTTACTATTTACGGAAACAAAGATATATTGGAAGAATTATTGTCCATATTAATAGATAATGCATTAAAGTATCGCATCAGTAAAGAAAAAATTGAAGTTAAAACTTTTCGTTATAACCGTAAAGCAATACTAGAAGTATCTAACTACAGTAGCAAAATAGCTCCGTCTGAATTAGAAAAACTATTCGATAGATTTTATCGGTTAGATGATGTTAGAAGTTGCAATGGTAAATGCCAAGGATATGGGCTAGGGTTAGCTATTGCTAAAAAAATAAGTGAAGCATCCGGTTTTCAAATATCGGCTCAAAATATTAAAGAATCACCTAACAAATATAAAACAACCTTTACTATTAAAATGCCTTTTTATAAAGAATAAAATTATTTTATTTTATTATACTGCTTTTTTAAGTCTTCTAACATTTTTTGTGCTCTAACCCTAACTTCAATATCTTTATAATTAAATTCTATAGGTTGGTGCATTATTTGGTCAATAATCCTTGCGGTATCCCTAAAATCTTCATTTAAAATAAAATGAAAATATGGTAAGTCTAAAGCAGTAGTTAGGCTATTAATAGCTTCAGGAAGTCTTCTTTTAAACTCTCTTTCAAACTCTTCTTTATCGTTATATCTATTAGCAAATCTAGACCTCCAAATATCATAATCTGGTGGAAGAATAAAAACAGCTACAACACCAGGACTCATTTTTTTATATTCAGCAATACCATTAATATCTATATCTGTAACTGCTATTTTATTATTAGAATAAGCATTACAAATTTGACTTACACTTGTAGCATAAATATTACCATGGACAAACTTAGCTTCTATAAATTGGCGTTCTTTCAACATTATCTCTGCCTCTTGCGAATCTATAAAATTATAATCAATCCCATTAATTTCTTCTCTTCCGTTATTAAGTCTCGGTTTTCTTGTAGTATGTGAGATTATATCGCAATACTCCTCATTTTTAAGTAAATGTCGTTTAGTAGTATCTTTTCCAGCACCACTAATACCAGCAAGAAGTAAAATACGAGTTTTAGCAACCAATTCAATAGCATCCGGTAAAGTTTGGTAATTTTCTACTAAAAATTGGAGCTTATTATTCATTGTTTGATTCTAACAAATTTACAAAATTTTATCAATTTTGTTCAATAATATTTACCGTATTTTATACTCTTCTAACTTTAAAATGTCTTTTCTGCTTCTGAAAAATATTGCGTTATTCTATGTTTAAACTCATTTGAAATATTTTGATTAAAAGACAAATTAAATATAACCACTTTATTTAATAAAATCAAGAACTACTATTCTACGATATTTGCATTCGTGTGAACATTCACAACATCATCAACGTCATCAAGCGCATCAAGTAATTTTTCTAGTTTAGCTTGACTCTCTTCATCTGTAATTTCAATTTCAGAATTTGGTACATACTGAAGTTCAGCTTCTTTAACTTCTATATTTGATTCTAATAAAGCCTTTCGGACTTTCATTAAATCTTTTTGATCAGTGTAAACTGTAATCATTCCATCTTCTTCTACAGCGTCTTCCGCGCCTGCATCAAGAATTTCAAGTAGGGCGTCCTCTCCACTAGCATTAGCTATAATTACACCTTTTCTAGAAAACTGGAACATAACGCTACCTGCATCAGCAATACGGCCTCCATTTTTTACAAGAGCTGTTTTAACCTCTGGAAAAGTCCTATTTCTATTATCGGTAGCTGTTTCAATTATAATACCAACCCCTCCAGGACCGTATCCCTCATAAGTAATTTCCTCTAAGGTAGCTGCATTTTTATCTGCAGCCCTAGCTATAGCTCTATCTATATTAGCATTTGGCATATTAACAGCTCTAGCTTTTTCAATAGCTAAGGCTAGGCTAGGATTCATATCAGGATCTGCTCCAGATCTAGCCGCGATGGCGATTTGATTACCGATACGTGTAAAGATAGCTCCTCTTTTAGCATCATTAACACCTTTTTGTCTTTTAATTTTAGACCACTTATTGTGACCAGCCATATATCTCCTTTTTTACTATATACTATCTATAATCTTATTTATATTTTAACATATTATAGTATAATTAAAAATTTCACATACTTAGCTAGATCTAAAAAAGGCAATATAATATTGTGCCACAAAGAATGAAAATTCAATAGCCTCAATTAATATATGGGCGATAATTCCCCCTTTCGTATAGTTTGTAATTTAATCTTTTTTATTTTTGTTTTAATTCTATAAAACTACTATATTTTAGCATATATATTATATTTTGTCAATACTTAAACACTTATTAAAATAGCCTTGGGCTATTTTTTATCCTAAGGCTATTTATAATCTAATTAATCGCGCTTTAGCATTACAGTAAAGGCTTCGCTAGGTATTTCAACATTACCAAATTTTTTCATTCGTTTTTTACCGCGTTTTTGTTTAGCTAATAGCTTCTTTTTTCTAGATACATCACCACCATATAGGTAGCCAGTAACATCCTTACGATAAGCAGAAATATTTTCTCTAGCAATAAATTTTCCACCTATTGCAGCTTGAATAGCTACTTGAAAATTCTGTCTAGGTATAACTTCTTTTAACTTTGCAGTTATTTCCCTACCCATTTTTACGCTCTCTGATCTATGGCACATAACACTAAGTGCATCAACCATCTCTCCGGCAACATAAAAATCTACCCTAACTAAATCTTCAGTTTTATACTGCCATAATTCATAGTTAAAGGATCCGTAGCCACTCGTAACACTTTTTAGTTGATCATAAAAGTCTGTTAACAAATTAGCTAGTGGCGCTTCAAAACTAATTAGTACTCTTTGATCTATATAGCTAAGGTTTTTCTGCAATCCTCTTTTACTAACAATCAATTGAATTACTGCACCTACATAATCTTGAGGTACTACAATCTCGCCCTTAATCCAAGGTTCTTTGATTTCAGCAATTTTAGTTTGATCAGGCAAGTCAGCTGCTGATTTTATATCTAGCTCTTCTCCAGTAGTTAATAATACATGGTAGTCAGTTGATGGGTTGGTTATAACTAAATCTAAGTCATACTCCCTCTCAAGCCTCTCCCTAATAATATCCATATGTAAAAGACCTAGGAATCCAATACGTACTCCAAAACCTAAAACAGGCGAATTCTCAGGCTCAAACTGTAGGGCAGAATCACTAAGGCTAAGCTTTTCTATAGCATCTTTTAAGTCTTGATAATCTTCATTTGAAACAGGAAAAAATCCAGCATAAACAAACGGCTGAACGTTTTTATACCCAGGGAGAGGCTCATCAGATGGATTTTTTGATAAAGTAATAGTGTCACCAACCTTAGCGTCTCTTGTTGTTTTTAAGTTAGATACTATATAACCAATCTCTCCAGCTGTCATTTTTTCATAAGGCGTCATCTTTGGCCGCAGCTTACCTATTTCTAAGGCTAAACCTTTTGATCCAGTTGCCATCATTTGAATTTCATCACCTTTTTTCAGCTCGCCAGAGAAAATCCTAACATACAAAATCACACCACGATAATCATCGTAATAACTGTCAAATATTAACGCTTTCAACTTCTTCATTTATCTTCTCCAAAAAAATTCCGATATTCTTCAATTGCTAGCTTTATTTGCTCTTTATTAAAGACTACATATGCGTGAATACCTTCTTCTATTTCAATTGTTAATAGATTATTTTTATTACTAATATATGGCTGGCTATATAGTTTAATATTTTTTCTATATTTGATATACTTTTTATTTGCTAATAAATTTTTAAGTTTTGAGGGATTTTTAAAGTGTCCATCCTTTATTATTTGAATTAATTCTCTCCTTAAAGATTTAGTCCTTTTTTCCTCGGCAATTTTTTCAATTTTCTCTTCAGCATTAATTTTCTTTGGGAAAATTATTTCTCCCTTTAAAGCATAGAATAAAGTTTCTATTAAATCCCTATCGAGTGCGAAAAATTCTGTTTCGGAGATTCTACTTTTACTGAAAATTTCATGTAACATTTTTTCTTTTTCTTCGTAATTCTCAACTTTAATTGCAATTTCTCGCTGAAGACCAGTAATATTACTATATCCATTTTTTTCTAGATGATACATACGGTTTTCAAAATTTCCTTCACCTGTCTTCCCGATTTTATAGACACCATCAATTACCGTTTTCATTAAATAAATAACACCCACATTATTTTTCATCTAAATCTCCTTTGGTGCTGGGATTTTTTCTATTACTGCATCTAAGACACTTTCTACTCCCATACCAGTCTTAGCTGATATATGAAGTATATCCTCTTCTTTACAGCCAAGTAAATTAATAACTTCTTTGGACACCCTTGGAATATCAGCTGCCGGAAGATCAATTTTATTCAATACTGGAATAATTTCCAACTCTGCATTCATAGCCAAATAAACATTTGCTAATGTTTGAGCTTGAATACCCTGCGAAGCATCAACAACAAGTATAGCACCCTCACAAGCTTGCAAACTTCTAGATACTTCATAACTAAAATCAACGTGACCAGGGGTATCAATCAAATTGAGTTCAATCCCTTTCCATTCCATCCTAACTGGGGCAAGCTTAATAGTAATACCTTTTTCTCTCTCTAAATCCATAGAGTCTAATAATTGAGACTTCATATCTCGCTTTTGTACAGTTCCAGTAATTTCCATCATTCGGTCAGCTAAAGTAGATTTACCATGGTCAATATGGGCAATAATACAAAAATTTCTAATTTTATCTAAACTCATAAACTATAGCTAGTATAACAGATGTAGTATTTTTAAAAAAGGTTAAAACCAAAAAATAATATGTTATTTTTATTTTAGAATTCCAAATTTATTATTTATGAGTAGCTTTCACGAAGTTAATTTTCAACCCCTCTTGGACAAATCTTTTCTCATAAGTTGTCATAACCTTATACTCATCTAATAAGTCGCTTTCATGTAAATCAAAGCTAAGCTCTTCAATATTCCACCCCTCATTAACTAATTGTTCTAAGCTCCATTTAAATAGTTCTGTCGCATCAGTCTTAAAATATAAGGCACCACCCTCTTTTTTTATTAGTTTAGCGTATTTCTTTAAAAAAGTAGGGTGAGTTAACCTTCTACCGCTATTCCTTTTTCTTGGATATGGGTCAGGAAAAGTAATCCATAAAGAATTTAAGCTATTTTCTTTAACTACTTCAGTTAACTGATCTCCTCTAGCACGTAAAAACTTTATATTATCTAAATTATCCAGTTCTGCTTTTCTGGCACCCTGAATTAGCCTATCGCCCTTAACATCAACTGCAAGAAAACACTCACCTGGCTTCATTTTAGCTCTTTCTTCACTAAAAAGCCCCGTGCCTGCACCTATTTCAAGGTTATTTACATTTTGAGTATTATCCCACTGGCTAAATTCATAGCAAATTTCAGAATTATGAAAAAGAGCAAATTTATAAAGCTTTCGCTTACGTGTAATAATATAATCTTTAGGGTTAATTTTTTCAATCATTTAATTCTCTTTTTACTTTATATTTAAGTTTTGATCTTCTAGACCGTCACCAAAATTACCATGGTCTAATGAGTTAATCTTATTATTATAAATATCTTTAAAATTATCTATTACCTTTTCATTAATTTCCCCATCACTAGAAAAATCAACACTTTTTTTGTCGCCATCTTTAAGTAATCTTTTCTGTTCTTCTCTAGCCTCTTGATAACTTGGCCTAGAAAGATCTAATTGAGCAGTACCATCATAGCTATATAAAAATAAGCTAAAAGCTACCACTACTAAGGCTATAGCAAGGGACATTCCTATAAATAATGTAAATTTATTTTTTTTCATTAATTAATCCCTCTTTAAACACCCCTACTTCCTTTTTGTAGTTTTCTGCAACTTTTAATAATTTATCCATATTAAAATTTACTTCATCTTTAGCTTTCCTTACCCTTATTAGCTGATCATAAAAATTATTAGGCTCTTTACTACAACTAATTTTAGTTAGATTCGTAATTTCTCTTTCATAATTTTGATAATTATTTTTAAAATATTGTAAGTTACGATTAAACTCAACAGCTAATGAAGATAGATTGATAGAAGTCATATGGTTTAAAGCTATTCTAGCATTAAATCTAGCCATCAAGTTATTAGAAAGATTTTCATATTGGCCACCTAGTTTAACCCTCTTAAGGGCATCTTTTGATCTTATCTTTCGTATCTGAACTTCAATATTTTTACAAGAATCCTTAATAGATTGGATCTTGCTATCAGATAACATATTATCTGCATAAGCTATTTTAGGCTCAGAAAGTATTAACGAAACAATAGCTATAATAATTATTACTCTATTCTTCATCTTCTATAGTTTTAATTTTTAATTCTTTTAGCTGGTCGTCCTCTACAAAGCTTGGGCTACTCATCATTACATCCACGCCAGAGCCATTTTTTGGAAATGCCACAACTTCTCGAATATTATCTTCATCCATTAAAATCATAAATATACGGTCTAGACCAAAAGCACAACCTGCATGTGGAGGTGCTCCGAATTTAAATGCATTAAGCATTGCACCAAATTTATTTTCAACATATTCATTATCATACCCAAGAACATTAAATACCTCATACATAACTTCTGGGTTATGGTTTCTTACGGCACCAGAGCAAATCTCATATCCATTCATAACCATATCGTACTGGTCGGCCACTATCTCTAGTTTTTCGGCATCTGTTTTAGCATTTCTTAAGGCCTCAACTCCCCCTTTAGGCATAGAGAATGGGTTGTGACCAAAATCAACCTTTTTATTTTTTTCATCATATTCATAAAATGGAAAATCAATAATCCAAGCTAAAGCAACTTTATTATTATCTTTAAGCTGGAAGAAATCAGCAAATTCGTTTCTTAAACGTCCTAATACTTTATTTACTAACTGTTTATTATCTGCACCAAAGAAAATTGCATCCCCATTTTCAGCCTGCATTGTTTCTATCATTTCACTAATTTCTTTGTCGCTTAAAAACTTAGCAATAGGGCTTTTAGCCTCTCCATTTTCTATAAAAATATAAGCAAGCCCACCAGCGCCCTCATTCTTCGCAATGTCCGTAAACTTATCAATTTGTGATCTAGTTAAGCTTGTACCATTTTTAACACGAATAGCCTTTACTGACTCCGCCTTCTTAAATACGGCAAAATCAGTATCTTTAAATACAGAAGTTAAATCTACTAACTCCATACCAAAACGTAGGTCAGGCTTGTCGCTACCATATTTATCCATAGCTACCTGATAAGGAATTCTTGGAATATTTTCATTTTGTAAAGTTTTGCCTGCAAAATCTTGAACCAGATTTTTTATTAGAACTTCCATTTCTTCACGAATCTCTTCACCGTTCTCTACAAAGGCTCTTTCTAAATCAAGCTGGTAAAAATCTCCATATAATCTATCAGCTCTAGGGTCTTCATCTCTAAAACATGTAGCTATTTGGTAATATTTATCAACACCACCAACCATTAATAGCTGCTTGAATTGTTGTGGAGCTTGAGGTAAAGCATAAAATTTACCTTGATGAACTCTACTTGGGATTAAGAAGTCCCTTGCACCCTCAGGGCTAGAATTAGCTAGAATTGGAGTAGCCACCTCAACAAACTGCCTATCTTCCATAAAAGCACGAATTTTACTATAAAATTCAGCTCTCTTCCTTAACATATTGTTCATTTTCGGGCGTCTTAAATCTAAAAAGCGATATTTTAACCTAAGTTCTTCATTGGATTTTTGATTAGAATCGCCCACAGCAATAGGTAAAGGCTCACTACGGTTTAAAATTTCTAATTCCTCTACTGCTAACTCGATTAATCCTGTTTCTATATTTTTATTTACTAAATTATTATCACGATTTTTAATTACTCCAGTTACAGATATAGCAAATTCATCTCTACACTGTTCTGCAAGCTTAAAACTTTGCGAATATTCTGGCGCAATAACTAATTGCAATAATCCTGTATAATCTCGTAAATCAATAAATATAAGTCCTCCATGGTCACGCCTAGAGTTCACCCAGCCTTTAACTGTTATCTTATCACCAACTCTTGTTACTGTATCTTTAACTAAAATCCGCATATCTCTCCTAATTGTCAATTTCTTAATTAATATTATACTACAGTTAATACTACTTTAAATATTCTTTAAAAAATCATTAATATGTACAACCCCAGCTAAGTCACCATTTTTGCGTGTTATAACAGCAAAATTACTATTTTTTGCTAACATTTTTTCTAGCACATCTAAACACTTCTTATCTGATTTTATTTCTAGAAAATTAGATCGCATAACTTCTTTAGCTTTTTTAGAATCTTCTCCAGTAATAGCAACAATATCTTCTATGGCAACAATTCCTCTAACTTCAACTTCCTGCTCATCCATAACTACAAAATATTGTTGTTTTGTTTTGAATAATTCATCAATAACTAAAGGTGTTAAAATATCATTAGAATGAAGTATAGCAATTTTTTGGTCATCTAAAGCTATGTCCAAAATACTATCCTTTTGACTTATTTTTAGAATTCTTTCTATCCATATTCTTTCACTGTCAGACAAAACTTGGTGGTGCTTTTCTAAAAAGAATAGTAGTTCTTCTTTAGAATAGAACGACCAAGGTTGTTTTTTGCGTCCAAAAAATCTAATAATACGCTTTTTATTTTTTTCAGTGCTAGCATCATACAGCCTATAAATAAAAGGTAATGTTTTCTTATTTATATATATAGAAACAGAGTCTAATACTTTAGTTTTTAAGATCATTGCTATAACTATAAAAGTTACTACAGATATTAAAATAGCTTGATACAAAACAAATAAGCTTGAAACTATAGAAATAACAACTATAGCTAAAAACATAACAATAAAGTGCCTAATACGATTCATTATTGGTATCAGCTGTTTTTTAGTAAGCATCTTGCTCGCCCTATTATCACCACTGTCAATTCGCCTATTTAACTCAAATTCACTAAACTCTATTTCATTTTCTTTAGTACCAAGTATAACTATAATAAATAAGACAAATATAATATAAGTAAATATTAGCATATACTTATTATATTACCATAAAACAGCAGTCCTTTCAAAAAGGTTATAGTTATGTTAAAATATTATAACTGTAATAGAAAGGAGTTTATTTGGAAAAAATAAAATGGGCAGGGATAGCAATTCTAGTAGTTCTCTTTTTCGGAAGTGTTTTCTGGTTATCGGAATCTAAAAAAATAAATTTAGATGGAGTTGATATAAATAAAGAGATATCCTTAAAAGATAAGTCTGGTGGAATAGAAGAGCATGTTTACCATAATAACAACTCTAAAGTAACACTAATTGAATATCGTGATTTTCAATGTCCTTCATGTGGAAGTAATGCGCCACGTATTGCTAAACTAGCAGAAGATTATAAAGATAAAGTCAAAGTAATATTCCGTACAATACCACTAGATATACACCCTAATGCACTAAGTGCAGCTGCAGCTGCTGAAAGTGCCGGATTACAAGGCAAGTACCACGAAATGAGTGATTTACTTTTTGAAAAACAAAATGAATGGGCTTATGCAGATGCTAACAAGCGTACTGATCTATATATTTCTTACGCTAAAGAATTAGGTTTAAACGAAGCTAAATTCAAAGAAGATATGGATAGTAGTAAAGTTAAAGAAAAAATTAACTTCGATAAAACTGTAGCTGCAAAAGCTGCCGTAAAAGGAACTCCATCATTCTACTTAGATGGCAAAGAATTATCTAGCGAAGTATGGGGTGATGATGCAAAATTACGTGAAGCGTTAGATCAAAAACTAAAAAACTAGCATCATTTCCAAAATAAAAAAGGCTCTTATATAAGAGTCTTTTTTATTTATTTTATTCTTTTAGTTTTCAATGTAGCGTTGCCATTCAGCAGGCACCACTGCCACCGTAATATTTTTCTTCCTAGAAGGAGGAAAATTAATTTTGATTGGCATGTGTTTTCTATTACTCCTGTTTATTGCAACTCACGCGTTTCGACCTTTATCCTTATAAGATTTTTTGCTTTCACGCGAGCCTAACAGATATAATATCAAAAAATAGAGAGAAAGTCAATAGAAGCCCATATTTAATATAGCTATTCTAAAAACCCAAAATGCTTATATTTTTATTATATATAAAAATAATCATTAGTGCAATACATAAAATTACTTTTTACAAAAAATAGCTAAACTATCTTCTACTTTATATTTTAACCCTTTATTATTACACCACTGCCTAACAGCTTTTTCAGCTCCAGGTAAAGCCTGATTACCATAATCGTCTACAACAATAATTGCCCCGCTAGATAAATTATCCCATATAAGTTTTAATGGATCCAATATCGAATCATAATAATCCCCATCTAAAAAAGCAAAGCTAATTTTTTCTGGTATCTGTTCTTTAGTTAAATCACAAAACCATCCTTTTGTAATTTTTGGCATAGTTTTTAAATTAGCTTTCTTAAGATTATTAATTAATTGCTTTTTGCTAGAATAGAGTTCACCTTTTTTAAAAACTTCACCTAACGAATTCTCGTCCTGCTTACTTTTTTCAGGTAAGCCTTCAAAAGAATCATAAAGCCATAATGTTTTTTCTGTTTTTTCAATTTCTTTAGCTATAAATACAGAAGTAGTTCCAACATAACAGCCAAATTCAACTACATCACCTAAAATTGCGTGAGCCTTATTTAGCTCACGCAAAATTATTTTTATTTCATTCTCCGTAACCTGTTCACTAAGTAAATTCATACTTTATATGTTACAGATTATTTAATAAATTGTCTAGTGAAAGAATACTCCCATAACTACAATAACTACAAGGCTAATTACAGCAAATATAGCCATAATTGGAGCTGATCGCTTTATCCATTGTTTATAGGACACGCCAGATATAGCTAATCCTGCCAATAGAGAAGCAATTGTAGGAGCTACCATATTCAATAAACCTGAAGCTGTTGCGAAAGCTACAACAACAATCTCTTTACTAGAACCAACTAGTTCAGCAACAGGTGCTAAAATAGGCATAGTTGCAGTAGCTAGTCCAGATGATGATGGAATAATGAATGACATTGGAATATAGAATATGAATGCTAGTATTCCGAAAATACTCTTTGCCCAATCGCTAGACAACATCTTTTCACCCCAGTGGACAATCGTATCTTGAATGCCACCGCTCTGCATAATAACACCTATAGCAGCAGCTACTGCAATAATAAGTGCAACGCTTAATAAGTCAGCAACTCCTGATAGGAATGTATTAGTTAAAGAAACATCTTCCTCATTAAACTTCTCTCGATAGATTAAGCCAATCATAGCAGTAGAAATTAAGAACAATGCTGATATTTCATTAAAGTACCATGAACCAAATGGCACACCATGTTCAAATCCAAAGATAGCGCCTACAACAGGAAGACTAGCTAACCATTGGTGAATATCTTCAAATACTTTTATACCAAAATCACCCCATGGAATTAGCGATATAACCATTATTAAGAATGTAGTAGCAAATACGCCAATAATAAACTTACGCTCTAAAGTAAATTCAGGTACGTTTTTGATATCTAAAGTTTTTACTGCTGGTTTTCCGGTAGAGTCTTCTTTATAATGTCCAGCTTTAACCTTAGCTGCATAACGCATAGTAAAGGTAATAGCAGCAGCTAAACATAATACCAGTATTAAACTCTGAATAGGTATAATTTTACCAAGCTCAACTCCTGCATTTTCAGCAGCAATACCAGTAGAGAATGGATTAACTGTTGAGGCAAGCACACCTGTACCAGCACCAAGAACTATCACCATAACAGCTGTCATAGCATTGTAGCCAGCAGCTAACATAATAGGCACAACTAGGGCGTAAAATGCTACAGTTTCTTCTTGCATTCCGTAGGTAGTACCACCAATAGCAAAAAGTGTCATCAAAATAGGAATTAGCCACTTCTCACGACCTTTCATCTTAATAAGTAACCGACCTAGTGCAGAATCTAATGCTCCAGTCTTCATTACTACTCCTAAGAATCCTCCTAGAATTAGCACAAAGACAATAACATCTAGCTTATTACTCATACCTTTAATAGGTGATAAGAAAGCGTCCCAAAATCCCCTGCGTAACTCTATCTCATCGCCGGGCTTAACATTATTATATCCATAGTCTTTAGCTCCATCCACCGTAACTTCTTTTGAACGGTCGATATCATCGCTAGATTCAACTACCTTTAATTTTTTACTGGATTCTTTGTAGGAATCTTTAACTATAGATGTGCTTCCGTCTTTAGTTTCTTTACTATAGCTACCGGACGGAATTAGCCAGGTTAAACCTGTCATTGTAAGAATAATTATAAACAATACACCAAAAGCACTAGGCGATTTGATTTTCCTGTGTTTTTTATCCTTTTTACTATTCTTTATCATCTTTTTCTCCTTAGACAAATACTTCTTAAAGCGTTAATGCCATAACTGCCTTAATCGTATGAATACGATTTTCAGCCTCTTCAAATACTATTGAATTGTCAGAATTAAACACCTCGTCAGTAACCTCCATTTCTGTTAATCCAAATTTCTCATGAATATCTTTCATAACATAAGTATTTAAATCATGAAATGCTGGTAGACAGTGCATAAATTTAACATTAGGGTTTCCAGTAGCATTCAATAAATCTCTATTTACTTGGAAACCTCTTAGTTGATGGATTCGCTCTTCAAATTTATCTTCCTCGCCCATAGATACCCAAACATCAGTATAAATGAAATCAGCTTCTTGAACTGCACCATAAAGATTATCTGTTATAGTTATCTTTGCGCCTGTTTTTTTAGCTATCTTTTGGCAAGTTTTAACCAATTCGCCATCAGGATGAAGATTATTAGGTGCAGCAATACGGAAATCTAGCCCCATTTTAGCAGCTCCAACCATTAAACTGTTTGCCATATTATTACGGCCATCACCCACAAAAACTAATTTAACGTCCTTTAACTGTCCCATTTGCTCTTTAATGGTCATAAAATCAGCTAAAATTTGGGTTGGGTGGAACATATCAGTCAAACCATTCCATACTGGCACACCAGCATGTTTAGCTAATTCTTCAACAGTTTCATGTTTGAATCCTCTAAATTCAATTCCATCAAAAGCTCTACCTAATACTATAGCTGTATCTTTAATAGATTCTTTCTTTCCCATCTGGATGTCATCTTTGCCAAGATATTCAGCGCTTATACCTAGATCATTAGCAGCAACTACGAAAGATGTTCTAGTTCTTGTAGATGGCTTTTCAAAAAGTAAAGCTATTTGTTTTCCCTCATGAATACGATGGGGGATTCCTAGCCTCTTTAGTTTTTTATATTCAATAGCTGTATCAATCATGAAATCAATTTCAGCTGGTGTAAAATCTAATAATTTTAGAAAATTACGATTTTTAATATTAAAAGCCATTAAATCTCCTCTCTCCAAATTGGCATAGACATACATCTAGGACCACCTCGTCCCCTACCTAATTCTGCACCTTCAATTTCAATAACTTCCACACCTGCTTTTCTTAAAGCTGCATTAGTTACATAGTTACGGTCATAAGTAACAACTACACCTGGCGCAATAGCTAAAGTATTAGAACCATCATTCCATTGTTCACGAGCAGCTGCAATAGAGTCACCATCACCACATGGAATAAGTTTTATATCTTCACGTCCTAAAACTTCTTCTAGTGTAGCTTTTAAGTTAGTTTTATGAGTTATTTTTGGTTGTCCAGGAATACCAGAATCTTCTAATATATAAATGTTTAATTCACCATCTTTATCTAAAATTTCTGGGTGAACAGTAAATTTATCGTAGTCAATCATAGTAAATACGGTATCAAGGTGCATGAAAGCACGTGAAACTGGTATTTCTATAGCCAATATCTTATTAAATTCAGAAAATTCAAATAATTTAGAAGATAGTTTTTCAATGGCTTCTGGAGTAGTTCGTTGAGATACACCAACAGCTAATACATTCTTAGAAAGTACTAACTCATCTCCACCTTCCATATTAAATTTATTATACCTATCAAACCATACTGGCACTTCTTCGCCGGTATTTTGAGAAGCAAATCGTGGATGGTATCGAATAATATACTCCATAAATAAGCTTTCCCTACGGCGTGCGGCAAATTTCATTTTATTTATAGTTAAACCATTGCCTATAGCCGCTGCTGGGTCTCTTGTAAAGTATAGGTTTGGCATTGGGTCTAGTAAGAAAGGATAATTATCTTTAAAATGATAATTTAAATGGTTAGATTCATCATCGTCAGTAGGCACTTCATCCTTCTTAATTCCTGCCATTAATTTAGGAATTAATTCTTCTGGCTTAAATCCACCAAGGTATCGCATTAAAGCATGTGTTATGCTACGTTCACCCTGTTTAGATGCACGCACCATATCACTAATAAATCGCCATTTAATTTCATCATTATATAATGCTTCAGCAGCTAACTCGTCAAGGTATAAAACCTCAATTCCTCTATTTCTTAAAGCTTCCGCAAATTTATCATGCTCATCTTGAGCTTTCTGTAAATATGGAATATCGTCAAAAAGCAATCGCTCAAGGTAATCTGGAGTTAACCCTTCCAGTTCTTTACCAGGACGGTGCAAAATAACGGTTTTTAGCTTACCAATTTCACTGTTTACTTGAATAGGTTTTTCACCCATTTTCCCTCCCTTTATGATTATGCTTTAATTTTATCATGAAAAAAAGCTTTTAGCAATTATAGAAATATGTAGCAAAATACCAATAATTATCTATAAAAATATACCTAATAATAAAAGAAGACCTCACTTGAGGTCTTTTACTTAATTATTTATTTTCTAGTTTCTCAATTCTTTGGTCGTGAACTAGATCTCTTTGGAGGCTTTCTACATCCTTAAACACTAAATCTATAGTTACCTGACGGAAAATTACAAAACCTACAACAGTAATAGTTATTAATAAAATAAAATTTACTACTGTTAATATATCTAATATTTTTCGCTTATTCATATTGTTTAATTATAACTCACATCTCAATTAAATATAACAACTTTAAGTTTTTTATGGTAGAATAAAAATATATTAGAACTTTTCGAAGGAAGGTGAAATTATGGACAAACTTTATCAAGTTCATAATAAGGGTGATGGCAGATACTACATTAATGTTTGGCTTAATCCAGTAACATTAAACTCAGCTTATAAAGGCAACCAAATTGCTCAAAGAGATATTTGCCAAAAAATTAGAAAAGCCTACGGCTTAGAAAGACGTATTTATTGGAATGTAATTAAACATGGTATAAAAGAAAAGCCAACTGTAAAAAATACACTATCTCATTGCAATAAAGAAAACTGCAGTTATTGTGAAAATGGATATTATGAAAAATGCCCAAACAATAAATAATCGCCCTCCGTATATTCCTCAACCTTTTAATTTTAAGGTTGAGGTTTTTTATTTTATTGAATCTTCTTTGTCTTTTTATTCTTAGGAGCTTTTCGCTTATTTTTTAAAGCTATTTCAGGAAATTTTTCCTTTGAATCGTGTATAACCATTTGTGGAAATGGTATTTCAATATCGTTTTTATCAAATGCTTCTTTTAGAAGCCTCCTAAACTCTCCTGCAACATACCACTGCGACCCTGCCTTAACTCTTCCTACGCTCTTTATTTCCATAGAAGAATCTAAAAATTGGTTAATGCGTGTAAATTTAATAGGGTCAATGATCTGTTCTTTTAGATCTTCCCTTTCCATCATTTCTTCACCAATACGGTTAATAACCTCTTCTAACTTATCTATATCGGTACTATAAGATACGCCAAAGGCCATATTAACATTAGCGTATTTAAATGACATATTAGTAATAGCTTCACTTGCACCATTCCTTATGGTATGCAATCTACCACTAGTATCACGAATCTGAGTAATTCTTAGTGTAATATTTTCTACTTTTCCGGCTATCTCTCTACCACCTATCATAGTTTCAATACTGTCTCCAACGCGGTATTGATTTTCTATAACAATAAATATTCCAGCAACAATATCTCTAACCGTATTTTGTGCACCTAAACCAATTACTACACCTACAAGCCCAGCCCCTGTCATAAGAGAGGGAACATCAACACCTATTAATGTTAAAAATGAAATAATAGCATAAGCCCAAAGTCCTATATCTATAATAGTTTTGAGAATCTTACCTATAGTTTGCCGACGCTTCAGCCTTTCTTCACTAATACTACCTTTTTTGAAATGTTTTTTTGAAGAATGAAAAATAATATCAATTATTTTATGCGATAAAAAACTAGCCGTTAAGGTCCAAACCATAACGAAAGATAATTGTAAAATATCAATCTTTATAAAACTAGTGTAAAATTTTCCAATTTCTCTAATTACGCCATCAAGCATACGCTTATATTATTACATTTAAAAATTTATTTTTCAAGGTATCAGCTTTATTCAAACTTATTTCATTAAGAATTTAGGAATTGTCTAACCCTATCTGTTTTAGGGTGTTCAAAAACTTGCTGTGGTGTGCCATCTTCAATTATACGTCCTTTATCTAAAAATATAACTCTACTAGCCACTTCTCTAGCAAATTTCATCTCATGAGTAACAATAACCATAGTCATTCCACCTTCAGCAACTTTTTTTATTACTTCCAATACTTCTCCAATCATTTCAGGGTCCAATGCTGAAGTAGGTTCATCAAATAGCATAATTTTAGGGTTCATCGCTAAAGCCCTTGCAATAGCAACCCTTTGCTTCTGTCCACCTGATAAATTAGATGGGTATTCATAAGCTTTATTTTTTAGCCCTACCTTATCTAATAATTTTAAAGCTAGTTTGTCGGTATCACTGTTATTCATTTTTAAAATTTTCTTAGGTGCAAGCTTAATATTCTCTATTACGCTCAAATTAGGAAATAGGTTAAACTGCTGAAAAACCATTCCAACTTCCTGCCTTAATTTATTTAAATCTACTTTAGTCCCTACAATTTCTTCATCAATAATTTTAATTGAACCACTAGTGGGTTTTTCTAAACAATTTAAACATCTAAGAAAAGTTGATTTACCGCTACCACTAGAACCTAAAACAGCAACAACTTCACCTTTTTCTATCTCTAAGTCAATATCTTTCAAAACATGCAAACTGCCAAAAGATTTTTTTAAATTATGCACACTAATCATCATTTTTTAATTTCCTTTCTACTTTATTTGCAATTCTAGTGAAAATAGTTGTTAAACATAAATAAATAATTGCCGCCGCAAATAAAGATTGAAAAGCTGTTGCTGTTTGAAAGCGAATATTATCAGCTCCACGCATAATATCGTTTAAACCAATCCAACCTACTACAGATGTCTCCTTAAGCAATGCTACGAATTCTGAAGCTAAGGCAGGAATAGAATTTTTAAAACCTTGTGGTAGAATAACATATTTCATAGCTTGCCAATGTGATAAGCCTAAAGATCTCGCAGCTTCCATTTGACCTTTATCTATACTTTCTATACCACCTCTAATAATTTCTGCTATATAAGCACCTGCATTCATACCAAAAGCTACACTTGCTACTAGTATTTTTGGTAAAAATTGGTAACTTCCAAAAACTACATAATACATAATTAAAAGTTGGACTAATAGTGGTGTTCCCCTGATAATATCAACATATAGCTTACCTAAAGAGGCTATAGGGTTAAAATCACCAATTTTTCCACCAAAACTTGCCAAAGGTGTAAATTTTGATGCTCTCATTAAAGCAATCAAAACTCCTATAGCAACACCGAGGCTTAAAGATAAGGCGGTTAGAACTAGTGTAACTTCTAAGCCATGCCAAAAATAAAGCCATCTATTATTGCCAAAAATAACTTCCCAAAAATTCATATTATTTTAACTCCGTACTATCTTCTTCAGTGTTTATATTTCTATAGTAATCTTCACCAAAATATTTAATAACAAGGTTCTTATAGCGTCCATCTTTCTTCATTTGCTTTATTTCTTCATCAACCTTATTTTTAAGCTCTTCATTACCTTTTTTCATTGCTATAGCATAATTTTCACTTGTTAGGGGTGAAGATAATATCTCTAAATCTGGAAAGTTAACAACATATTGGCTTGCTGGTGCTTCATCTAAAATAACTGCTTCAATACCACCACTAGATAACTCTTGTAAAACACTAGGTGCATTAGGGAATTGTGAAATTTTACTGCCACTTATCCCCCTTGCTACGTTATCTCCAGTAGTTCCTAACTGAACGCCAATATGTTCGCCTGCTAATTGGAACTTGTTACGAATTCTAGACCCTTTGCGTACAATAATCTTTTGTGCTGCTGAAAAATATGGAGCTGAGAATAATGCATTTTTTTCTCTTTCTGGCGTTACACTCATTCCAGCTACAGCCATATCTATTTGCCCACTTTCTAGTGCTGGTAAAAGTCCATCAAAAGACATATCAGAGACTTTTAATTCTTTACCTAACTTTTTAGCTATCTCACGGCTCATATCAATATCAAAACCTACAACATTACCATTTTCTTGGTATTCAAAAGGTTTAAAACCGGCATTAGTACCAATAACTAAATAATTATTATTTTGTCTAAAAACACCCTCCCTGCTCATAATATCTAAAAACATAGCCGTAATAATAACAACGAAAAATATTCCCCCAAAAATCCAGCTAATGCCAAAATGATTGTTCTTACGCTTATCCATATAGTTATTTTACCACTTATCCTGAAATAATTAAATTTAAGATATTTTTAAGCTCATTCGTGGTAGAATACTATTATGTTAAAATATGATCTAATAATTATTGGTTTTGGTAAAGCTGGCAAAACTATCGCCTCAAAAATGGCTTCTCAAGGCAAGAAAGTTGCCCTAATAGAACAAGATGAAAATATGTACGGTGGTACTTGCATTAATATTGCTTGTATTCCTACGAAAATAATGCTAGAAAGTAGTAAAAATAATACAAATCTATTAGATATTATTAAAAATAAAAATATTATTACAAAAAAATTAAATCTAAAAAATTATAATCTAGTAAAAGATAATGGCGTACATATTATCACTGGTAAAGCAAGCTTTAAATCTAATAAAGTAATTTCTATTAATTTAGGCGACCATCAAGAAAATATAGAGGCAAATAATATTATTATTAATACTGGAGCTACCCCAATAAAACCAAATATAGTAGGTATTAATAATACTAAAAATGTTTTTAATTCTACCGAAATACAAAACATTAATTTTAAGCCAAAAAAATTAGCTATTATTGGCGGTGGTCATATCGGCTTAGAATTTGCTAACATTTACAAAAATATTGGTAGCGAAGTTACTATTTTTGATGCTATAGATACATTCCTACCCAATATTGATAAAGAGGTGTCTAGTCTAGCTAAATCTTACTTAATGGAAGATGGAATAACTTTATTACAAGGTGTTAATATTGAAAATATTAAAAATGTTGATGATAAAGTTTCCATATTAGCAAATAGTAAAGAATATACTTTTGACGCTGTACTTTATGCCACTGGTAGAAAACCTAATATTGAAGAATTAAAACTAGAAAATACAGAAATTAAGTTGAATGATAAAGGTAATATTGTCATTAATGAATTTTGTGAAACTACCGTTAAAGGTATTTTTGCAGTAGGAGATGTTAATGGTGGCCCACAATTTACCTATATTTCATTAGATGATTCAAGAATTGTCTATAATTACCTAAACGGAGATAAAAGCTATTCATTGAAAGAGCGTAAATTCTTTCCAACCTCTTCATTCTTGAATCCTCCTTTATCTCAAATAGGGTTTACCGAAGAACAAGCAAAAAAACAAAACTTGCCTTATAAAACTAAATCTATCTTAGTAGCCAATATCCCAAGAGCACATGTTGATGGTAAACTTAGGGGCATTTTAAAAGTAGTAGTAAATACAGAAACAAAACAAATTTTGGGCGCTACATTCCTATCAGAAAATGCTCATGAGCTAATTAATTTAGTAACCATTGCTATGGATAATAAAATTCCATATACCTATTTCCAAAAACAAATCTTCACCCACCCAACTATGGCAGAAATTTTCAACGACTTATTTAATATATAAAAGTAAAAAAGACATTCCAATAATTTTATTAGCAATTTTCGAAGGCTTCGCCTCCATACTTTTTCACTCAAGATATTAGTCTTCTTTCTTAAATCATAAATATTTGATTGGGTCAATTTTCGAAATAGCCATCACTCCTTCTCCCTTTCCGTCGCAATTTCATAAAGATTAAACAGCACTGCCAAGCGCTCTTCGTCATTATAAATTATATTTTGTAGTTTCTTACATAATTGAATGCATCAATTTGTTCTTTATAAAGAGATAGCAAAAGTCTAGTTTCATCTCCCAGAAAAAACTACAAAAACTCAGAGTTCTAATATTTTTAACATTCTTTAATCTGTTATGTTAAAAATTTTGGCAAGAAAATTTTATTTTTCAAGCAAACTTGGTGGTTTAAAATCAGCAAGTTTCATATAATTGATGTGTAATAATTAATATGAAAGGACGAAAAATGTTTAGTCAAAATTTACAAAAATTACGTAGCGAAAAGAATCTTTCACAAGAGCAACTTGCTGACAAAATTGGAGTTTCTCGCCAAACAATCTCGGCATGGGAAAGCGGAAAGGCTTCACCTGAATTGGATAAAATAACCGCAATTAGTAAATTATTTAGTGTTTCAATCGATGAATTAGTTGGAGAAATTGAAACAGAAGCCAGCAATTTCGATAAAAAAGAATATGAAAAAAATTATTCAAAAATAGCTTTATTGCGCGCTTCAGGAATTTTTATCTTGTTTTCAGGGATAGCTTTTGGTGCATTCTTTTTCGAAAAAGGTGTAATTGCAGGAGTTGGCTTGATGATTTCGCTTGCAATTTCAGTTCCGCTGTTTATTTTAGCAAAAAACACCGATGAACTTGCAAATAATAAATTGATTAAATCTAAAAAATCTCTGGAAAATGTTTTTGCTGATAGCGAAATTGAGTTTGCCACAAAAAATAAAATGCTGGCATCCATATTACTTGTAAGCTTATTGTTTATAGCTATCGCAACTCATCAAATTATTGTACATCTCACAAATTTTGGCGAAAATCTTGCAAATGCAATATTTATGTTATTACTTGGTATTGCTGTAGCTTCTACAACTTACGCAAATTCGATTTTTGCGAAAATTCAAAATTTTGAAGACAATAAAGCCGAAAATATTAAAACTAACGAAAAAATCGGATTTTTCGCCGCAATTCTAATGCTTAGTTTAACCGCAATTTTCCTAATTTATAGCTTCATTTCAAAAGACTGGTCGTCAGCAGAAATTTTATTTCCAATTGGAGGAATTGCAATCGGAATCTATGCAATATTCGTTAAAAAATTCCAGAAATAATTTCAAAAATCAAAAAAATCTCTCATGCAAAATTGAGAGATTTTTAATATATTAATTTTTATATAAAGAGTGTGAATTTGCCGCAACTGCTAAAACTTTCGTTGGAATACATGCAATATTTATACAAGTTCCATCATACATTTTTGGCGATTTCTCAATTATTGCAACTTTTTCACCCTTATCCGCCACAAAAACCGCCAAAGTTTTTTCCAGCTTTTCCAAAACCAATTATAATTTTATCAAATTTCATTTTTCTTCTTTTCTAATTATATTTTAGCACATCCTGCTTAAATTATCCTTAAATTTTCTAAAAAGTTAAAAATAAAAAAAGGTCCAAATTTTGTTGAGACCCTTCTAAATCAAATTTGGCTCCGGCAGCTGGGCTCGAACCAGCGACCTATTGGTTAACAGCCAACCGCTCTACCACTGAGCTATGCCGGAATAATTAATATTATACCTAAAAGATAATTATTTTTCAATACTTTTAAATAAAATACTAATTTAAAATATTTTTTAAATACTTTCCTGTCCAGCTATCTTTATTTTTAGCTACTTCTTCTGGTGTCCCGCTAGCTATAACTTGTCCACCACCGGCACCACCTTCAGGCCCCATATCAATAATCCAATCGGCTGTTTTAATAACATCTAAATTATGCTCAATAATTACCATTGAATTTCCACCATCTACTAATTTATTTAAAATCTCTAATAATCTTTTTACATCAGCAGAATGCAAACCTGTTGTAGGCTCATCTAAAATATACATTGTTTTGCCTGTATTTTGCCTTGCTAATTCGGTAGCTAGTTTAATACGTTGTGCTTCACCACCAGAAAAAGTTGTTGCTGGTTGACCTAGCTTAATATAACCTAACCCCACATCTACAATAGTTTGTAATTTTTTAGCTATTGATGGAATATTAGCAAAAAATTCTAAAGCTTGCTCAATAGTCATATCTAAAACATCAGCAATAGTTTTTCCCTTATATAAAATTTCTAATGCCTCGCGATTATATCTTTTGCCTCCACAAGTATCACACTCTACATAAACATCTGGAAGAAAATGCATTTCAATTTTAGTTACACCATCACCTTGGCAATGTTCACACCTACCACCTTTAACATTAAAGCTAAATCGCCCTGCTTTATAACCCCTTATATTAGCTTCTGGTGTACTAGCAAACAACTCTCTTATTTGTGTAAATACACCTGTATAGGTAGCGGGGTTAGACCTAGGCGTTCTACCAATAGCTGATTGATCTATTACTATTGCTTTATCTATTTTTTCTATACCAACAATATCTTCATGTTTACCAGCAATTTCTTTGGCCCTATGTTTTCTAGCCAGTAATTCTTTGCTTAAAATATCATTTACTAAGGTAGATTTACCAGAACCAGAAACACCACTAACAACAGTTATTACCCCTAAAGGAATTTCTACTTCTATATTTTTTAAATTATTTTCGCTTGCTCCAATAATTGTAATTTTATTATCTTTTATAATTTTTCTGCGTTTCTTAGGCACACTAATACTATCTTTACCACTTAAAAATCTACCAGTGGGCGAATTTTCTACTTTAGCTACCTCTTCAGGTGTTCCACTAGCTACAATATTACCACCATGCACACCTGCACTTGGGCCAATATCTACTAAAAAGTCGGCTGCTTTTATAGTGTCTTCATCATGCTCAACCACAATAACTGTATTATGAAGATCCCTTAAGTTCTTTAATGTTTCAATTAATTTATCATTATCACGCTGATGCAAACCAATAGATGGTTCATCTAAAATATATAATACGCCTTGAAGCCCAGAACCAATTTGGGTAGCAAGTCTAATCCTCTGTGCTTCTCCACCACTTAGAGTATTAGCCGCTCTACCAAGCTCTAAATAGTTTAAACCTACATCATTCATAAAGCCTAAACGTGCTATTATTTCTTTTAAAATCATTTGCGATATTTTAGCTTGCTTATCATCTAATTTAATATTTTTAAATAATTCTAATGCCTCAGCTATAGAAAGCTCAGTAATTTCAACTATATTAAGTCCATTTATTGTAACAGCTAGTACAACTGGTTTTAACCTTTTTCCTTGGCAGGTAGTACACTTTTTTATACGCATAAACCTTTCAATGTCTTTACGCATAAAATCACTTTCGGTTTCTTTATGCCTTCTCTCTAAGTTAGGTATAACACCCTCAAAAGTAGCTTGATACTCTCTTCCATCACTAAGTGATAAGGTAAATTTTTCATTGCCTGTTCCATAAAGTATTATATCTATAGCTTCTTTACTTAGCTTTTTAACAGGAACCTTAGTTGAAAAACCATATTTTTCAGCTACTTTTTCCATTAGTTTTATTCGCCATGTTTTTTCATTTATTCTATTATATGGGCGAATTGCCCCCTCGCTAATAGTTAAATTTTGGCTTAGTACTAAGCTAGGGTCTATTTCCATTCTAGTCCCTAAACCAGAACAAACTTCACAAGCTCCTTGTGGCGCATTAAAACTAAACAGCCTCGGTTCTAGCTCTGGAATATTTATTTCTGGATGATCCTGACAGGCATATCTTTGCGAAAAAGCTATAATTTCATCCTTATCTACATCTAAAACTTCTAAAAGACCACCGGAAAGATCTAGTGCCTGTTCAACACTTTGAGCTACTCTAGATTGCAATTCTTTATTAATCACTACACGATCAACTACAATTTCAATATCGTGCTTAATATTTTTCTGTAGCTCTGGAAATTCCTCTAAATTATAAATAATTCCATCAACCCTAGCTCTTGCAAAACCTTTTTTAGAATATTCATTAGCAATATGAATAAACTCGCCTTTTTTAGCTTTTACAATTGGTGACAAAAGTATAATTCTACTTCCCTCTTCTATCCTCATTACTTCATCAACAATATCTTGAGGGATTCGTCTCACTACATCTTTATGACATATCGGGCAGTGGGGCGTACCAACTCTAGCGAAAAGAAGCCTTAAATAATCGTAAATTTCTGTTACTGTAGCCACGGTAGAGCGAGGGTTTCTAGATGTTGATTTTTGGTCAATAGAAATAGCAGGGCTTAAACCAGTAATTTGATCTACATCTGGCTTGTCCATTGTCCCCAAAAATTGCCGTGCGTAAGAGTTTAAGCTCTCCATATATCGGCGTTGGCCCTCTGCGTAAATAGTGTCAAAAGCAAGGCTAGATTTACCAGAACCAGATAATCCCGTTATTACAACTAATTTATCTCTGGGAATTTTTAAGTCAACATTCTTCAGATTATGCTCACGAGCACCTTTAATTTCTATAAAATCCGACATACTTTTTACCTGCTAAATCCTTTTTAAATCAATATATTATAGCATAAAATTAGGCTTAATAAAATACTAGGCTACTTATTATAGCCTAGTATTTTGTGTTGCTCATTATAAACTTATTAAAGTTTATATAAAGTATAGTAAGTTGCTGTAGCTAGCAATGTACCAATGAATGCTAATGTTATAAGTAGAGGTGGCAACACTGGTCCAAAACCTGTATTTGGAGACGCAGTAACAATTTCTTCATATATAACTGTTATTTGTTGTTTCTCTTCCTTAACTTTTCCCTCTAAACTTGCATCACCGTTATTTTTTCTAACTTCTTTAAATTTGTATTTCTTACCGTTAACCTGTAACTCTTCAGGATATTTGTGTGTATATTCAGCCCCAACTTGCGTATCTTTCTTAGCTATAGTTATATCATCTTGTAACTTATTGCCATTAATATCTATATAACTAGCTATTACCTCTCCACCTTTTTTAGGCTCATAAATATAACGGACAATCTTTTCATCAGTAGATACTCTACCTTTTTCAACAGCAGAATTATCTGCTAGTTCTTTATATACGTAAACAAGGTTATCTTTCGTTATTTCGTTTGGCTTTTTAGAAGTATATTCTGTGCCTACTTGAGTACCATTTTCTACAATAGTTTCACTATCTTTAATTTCTTTGCCGTCTTTTAAGGTAAATGTTGCTTTAACGCCCTTACCTTTCTTAGCTTCATACACATAAGTAACTACCTGTTCATTAGTACTTACTCTACCGTTTTCAGGAGCTGAGCCTTGTTTTAGGTTTTTGAAGGTATAAACAAGGTTGTCTTTAGTTATTTCGGTAGGTTTAGTTGCTGTGTATTGTGTACCTACTTGGACTCCACCAGCTACGATAGTAGATTCTTTTGCAATATCTGTACCGTCAGCCAATTGATATTTAGCTTTTACACCCTTTCCTAATTTCTTAGCATATACCAAAGTAATTTCTTGGTTTTTTTCTGTTACTCTACCGTTTTCAGGAGCTGAGCCTTGTTTTAGGTTTTTGAAGGTATAAACAAGGTTGTCTTTAGTTATTTCGGTAGGTTTATTATTAGCCTGCAATCTATAATCAGTACCTACCTGTGTATCGGTTGGAGATAACACAAAGCTATTTTGGATATTTACGCCACTTTCATTTTGGTAGTGAACAGTTACCGTTCCACCTTTTTTAATTACGTAATTATAAATTATAGTTTGTGCATTTTCCGTAACTCTACCACTTTGTGGTGCTGAATTATTGGCTAGCACTGGGCTGGCTAGTACATATTTTAGGTTATTCTTAGTTATTTCGGCAGGTGGTTGGCTACTATATTCTTTACCAATTTGTTGGTTTTGGGCAACAATACTACTTGCCTTAATTTCAGTATTGCCTGCCATATATTTAGCCGTTACTGTGCCACCTTTCTTAGCTTCATACACATAAGTAACTACCTGTTCATTAGTACTTACTCTACCGTTTTCAGGAGCTGAGCCTTGTTTTAGGTTTTTGAAGGTATAAACAAGGTTGTCTTTAGTTATTTCGGTAGGTTTAGTTGCTGTGTATTGTGTACCTACTTGCGTATCAGCAGTTTTAACTACGCTCTCGGCTTGGATTTCATCACCATTTTCATTTACGAACTTAGCTTTAACGCTAGCACCAGCCTTTGGTTTGTAGTAGAAATAAACTGTTTTATCATTTTCAGTAGTATTTCCTGTTAATGCAGTATTGTTATCCTCCATTTTTTCAAAAGAATACACTAAACCATTAGCTAAGGTAATTTCATCTAGTTTTTTAGCTGTTATATTCCAAGCCGTACCTATTGCTACATTATCTAAAATAGTTTCTTTCTTGTATAAATTGCTATAAGGCGCACCGCCATTTGTATTGTTAGTATATTTATACTCTACAAATAAGCTAGATTTCTTTTCAACAATTCCTAGGTTTTTATAGAACTGTTTATTATTATCATTAATAGTAAATGATCCTGTTTCTACTTCAGCTGCTAAATTACCAGATGCTGAAACATTATTTCCGTAGTTATCACCACCATTAATTGTATTACTGGATACTTTGTAGTTATCTCCATTCAAGCTAGCTGGTTTTACAAACCTAACTTTGTATGTTCCGTGATCTTTAGTACTATAACTATAATGACCATTATTATCTGTTGTAATATTTGCCACTTCTTGGTTATCTTTTAGAATTTTTACGCCGTAGTTAGCTAGCCTTTCTTCACCAGTATCCCATTTTGAGTTTTTATTAGCGTCTTTAAAGGCAATACCCTCAATAGTTGCTGGGTATTCTACTCTAGCATTTACAGAATTCCCTTCTACTAGTCTGTTAGAACCAAAGGTTACAGCTAAAGAGTTTTTAGCTTCACTTAAATCTGGCGCATTATTCGGTAATTTTGCTTTTAAGTTAAAATCAATTATTTGGTTTGGCTGAATTTGAGTACCTGCATCTTGTTCAATTTTAATCATTCTAACTCTAGACCAATCGGTAATTTGATCTGCAGGCATAAAGTTTTTATTTAAACTTTCATCTTGGTTATTACCTGGTTCATCAGTTGAATATTTTATGCTAAAGCCAGTAACTGGAGTAATAGGCCCCCTAATAGTTACGCCAACTGTACTACCTCTATCTAATAAGTCACCATTATTATTTTCTACAATCTTTTTATCGCCAGCTTTTGGCAAAACATCTAACATTTTTATGTCCCTTACTGTACGATCAGATGTATTAATTACAGACAATCTATAATCAATATTATCGCCTTTATCTAGCTTTGTAACATTTTCTGCCCAAGAACCTACATTTTCCTTGCGTACATATTTTTTAGCAGCAATTTGCATCGGTTTTAAAACAGAGAAAGTAACGCTAGAGCGTGCAATGTGAGTATCGGTAGTATTACCGTTATCATGAAAGTCTAAATCATCTGAAACACCTGCAACGCCTTTATATCTTTCATCATCAGTGTCCCAAATTGTAACTTTTTCTGCTGTATATGTACCGTTCGGCGTAAAGTCAGTTACTTTAAAAATTGAATAATTATAAGATAGGTAAGTTTTTAATATATCACCTGAAAGAATTAAAGCACTTTTGCCACTATTTTTATAGTTTTCTATGTATCTAACTTCGCCATTATTCTTAGCCGCAAGCTCATTCCATTTATCAGTCAAAGCCATTGATTTATCAAATAAATAGAATACTTTTAGACCTTTAGGAAGGCTATTTTCCCGTTTTGATGAATAATTAATGTCTCCATATTTATAGCCATAAATACCATCTAAAGCTGAAGAACTATGATAAAAAACTACATCAGTATTCGGAGATATTATACTTTGGCTATCTTTGAGGCTAAGACTATTTGTTGCAGTAGTAACTATTTTATAAACCTTACTTTCTGCCATACTAGTTTCATTCTCACTACCGTCAATATGGAATCTACCTTTATTTAAATATGATTTATCCACTCCGTTAGAAGGTAAATTATCTTTAAAATTTTTCCAATTACGTGGTGTAGCCTCTACTATAATATCAATTTTATATTCCTGATTATTACTATTAATAACAGCAGGAAGCTCATAATTATCTGGGAACTTAAATTTAATTTGTGCTATAGCATCATCAATACCGTTTGGAAGACTAATTTGTTTATTATTTCTATTAATATAGCCTAAAGATATCTCACTATTGTCATCTTTAACGCCAACAACTTCTAGCTTTTTATCGCCAAAATAATTCCAAAATTCACTTTGATAACTATATTTATCCTCTACTTTTATATTGGTAATTTTAGCATCTTTTCTGGTTTCTGGCTGTAAAAGGTCTATTATATGCTTTACCGGTACAGGGTCAGTTCGTCCTTTATTTTTTATTTTTATTCCTAATTTCCACCCTAAAATATTTTCAGGGTTACTTAATAAAACATTTTCGCTGTCACGTGCTGAAGTTTTAGAAAATTCAACAGTACCTTGATTTCCATTCTCTAAAATAAGATTTTGTTTTATCCTAGTACTATCTAGAGTGTCATGTGTTCCATCTGCGTAATTAACTACAATTTTAGCTTTATGAGTTACGCTAGACTTTAATACATCTTCAGGAGTATCTTTATCGTATTCTATTACTACATCCTGACTATCTGGAAAATCAAGGCTAGTTAAGTTACCAGTTAGAGTCTTAGAAACTGTGCGAGCCGTGCTATCATAAACCCAGCCATCTTGCTTTAAAGATTTTTCAATAACATGAGTGTGAGGAGGTAAAAAGTAAGTAATAGTAGCATCTTTTGTAGCAGATAAGCCATAAGATCCACCTTGAGTTCTTCTTGAAGTGTATATATCAGCCTGATATCTACTCATACCAGCTATAGAGTCTCTATCTATAGTAGTATTCTGTTTATCACTATAACGAGCTACATAATTAACATTATCAGAGTCCAAAAATGATTTTTCTCCAACATAATCCCGTAGACCAAAAGCTAGACCAGTCAAACCTCTAGGTTGCTTAGTAGTATTTACACTTTTTGTTTGTCGGGAGAGTAAGGTATTGTTTTCACTATAAAGCTCAGAGATTACTTCTGGCTTATAGCCAGCAGGAGTTTCGTAGTTTTTTAATTTATAAACAAAGTTAATAGTGCTAATAGTACCTGGGATTAAGCTATTATATTTCACCTTCTTTATATAATAGTCGCTATCCTGCACTAGTTCTTGTCCTGCAACAGTATCAGTAGTAGCAATTTGTGGCTCACCATCTAAATATTGCTTAGGAATTTTAAGAAGTAAATAAGCATTTGGGTAAGTAATGTTTACATCTGCTGTAAGCTCTATTTTTTGTGACATAGTAATTGGCTCACCCGATAAATAATCAACCTTTTCAGCATTATTTACCTTGTCTAGAACGTTTAAAGAAGTTTTTATGCCATTAACAAAATTACCTGTCTGAGCGTTTACTGATTTAATAATGTTATTAGCACCAATAAAACTAGCTATAAGTAGAAATACTGCTAAGCTAGTAGCTTTAAACTTATTTTTCTTTAATTTAAAAAAAAAACCACCTTTAATTTTCATTTTCCTCCCTCGTTATTAACAAAGCTCCTACCCCTGAGAAATACGCAAAAGTAAAGCTATTATAAAATATATTTTAACATAAGTGCTATGATTTAGGCAAGTTCTTTCTTAAAGATATTATTTTACTTTAAAAATATTTTTTTAATATAGCTAATTATTGGCTCGGCCTCTTCAAGCTTTAATATTTTAGAAACAAAAAGGTAGGCAGTAGAACTAACTAGCCCCACAAAACAGAATTTAGGAAATACCGAGAAGAACCTTTCGTCAGAGTCCATTAATGGAAATACTACTACAAATAAATAACATACTGCCCCAGCTACTAAACTAGCTACCACCATCCTTAAAATACCAGATATAAACTGTATATCAAATAGCCCTTGAATACGAATTTTCATTAAAGCTAAAAGAATAATAATTTCTACCAATGCACCAATACTTTGCGCCCAAGCAAGCCCGTAAGCACCAAATTTAAAGACAGTACTAAATACTATAGCTAATAAAATATTAAGACCAATAGCAAAAATAGAAATATATAAAGGTGTTTTAGTATCTTCCATAGCATAAAAACTACGCGCTGCAATGTGATAAATAGAGCGGGCAAAAATGGAAATAACTAGCACTCCAAGAATCCCTGCTATTAAAGTATCCCCACCATTTTTAATAAAACTAACAACATACCCTCTTAAGAAAAAGAACAAAACAGCTACAGGCAAAGCTAAAAACGTAATCATTCTTAAGGCAGATTGTAAGTCTTTACGGAATAAATCTTTCCTGCCAATTGCTAACCTTTCTGTTAAATTTGGGAAAAAGGCCGTTGAAATAGCTACACCAATTAAATTAATGGGCATCATATGAAGTGTTAAACCTTGCTGGTAAGCCCTAACTGTTCCAGCACCCATACGGCTTGCCATATTAGTTTCAACAATAGAGTTAACATAGTCCAGCCCTTGATCCATAGACCTAGTAGGTAATAGTTTCATTACCTTACGAAAACCTTTATTTTTCCAAAATATTTTAAATTGGTAGTCAAAACCAACACCTATTAGCCCCACACTAGCAATAATTAATTGTAAGACAGAACCGAAAGCAACACCCATAGCAACGCCCATAATTCCACCCTCAAATAATTGAATGCCAAAAATATTAATACCATTAGTGAAGAAAATTGTACCAATAATAATACCAATATTATAAATTGCTGGAGCAAGAGCAGTAAAAGTAAACCGACCAATTGCTTGCTGAATACTAGTTATAACTGTTGCAATAGCGAACAGAAATGGATTTATAGCAATTACACGCATCATAGAAATTGCTAAAGATCGTGAAGACTCACTAAGCCCTGGCCCAACTATGTATTTTACTAACGGTTCAGCAAAAATAATAATTAGAATAGAAGTAACTAAGGTTAATAGTGCTAGCACGTTCAAAACGCTGGAGCTAAGTTCCCATGCAGATTTTTTATTATATTTAGCCATTCTTTGGTTAAAAACTGGTATAAATGTAACACTTAATGCTCCTGACACTAAAATAAAAAACATAAAATCAGGAATAGTAAAAGCTACAGTATAGGCATCAATACCATCTGGGTAACTATCTAAATAATAAGAATTTAACAACCTATCACGTAAAAAACCTAGCAAGCTCGACAATAAAGTCGAGCTTGCTAGAATAATAGCAGCAAATTTAATAGTTAACTTTGAATTAGCACGAGATACTAAATTGCGAACACTTTTCTTAATCATTATTTTTATTATTTTATTAATTAATGTAATTTAGCTTCTTTTGGTAGTTTTGCGTCTTTTAATATTTCGTTAACTTCTGCTTCATCAATGGTTTCTTTTTCAAGTAGTGCTTTAGTTAAAGCTTCTAATGGTTTTTTATTAGCTTTAAGAATAACCTCTGCCCTTTTAACGCTTTCTTTGATAAGTTTAGCAACTTCTTCATCAATTTTTTCGGCAGTTTTTTCTGAGTATGGCCTATCATGGGTCATTTTATCAAAGAACATACCACCCTCTTCTTCATGGAATACTTGATCTCTTAATGATTCACCCATACCAAGTTCTACAATCATATTACGAGCAATATTTGTAGCACTTCTTAAGTCGCTAGAAGCACCTGTTGAGATACCTGATTCACCGTAAATCATTACCTCAGCTTGGCGACCACCCATTGCACGTGCCAAAATATCTTTATATTCAAAAATATTAGTATAAGATTTATCTTCTGGTGGCAAGAACCATGTTACACCACCGGTTTGACCCCTTGGAATAATAGTAACTTTATGTACAGGGTCAGAATCTGGAAGTACATGTCCTACAACAGCATGCCCTGCTTCGTGCCAAGCAGTTGTTTCACGGTCTAAGTCGCTCATAACTTTAGCTTTTCGCTCAGGACCAATAGCAACTTTTTCAAATGCCTCAGTTAAATCGTCATTTGTAATTTCTTTACGGTTATTTCTAGCTGCTAAAATAGCTGCCTCGTTAGCAATATTAGCAAGATCTGCACCAGCTGAACCTGCTGTTTTTTTAGCTAAAGCGTTTAAATCTACACTACTATCTACTGGCTTATTCTTGAAGTGAACTTCTAAAATAGCTAAACGGTCTTTTCTTTCAGGAAGAGAAATTTCTACTCTACGATCAAACCTACCTGGGCGTAGTAATGCTGGATCCAACACATCTACCCTGTTAGTAGCAGCTAAAACAATAACGCCTGTATCTTTTTCAAAACCGTCCATTTCAACCAAAATTTGGTTAAGGGTTTGTTCACGCTCATCATGACCACCGCCCATACCGGAGCCACGCTTACGACCAACAGCATCAATTTCATCAATAAAGATAATAGATGGTGCATTCTTTTTAGCCTTGTTAAATAGATCACGCACACGGCTTGCACCAACACCTACAAACATCTCCATAAATTCAGAACCGGAAATAGAGAAGAACGGCACTTTAGCTTCACCTGCAACGGCACGTGCTAGCATTGTTTTACCAGTTCCAGGGTGGCCAACCATAAGTACACCACTCGGAATTTTTGCCCCCATTTTTTGGTATTTTTTAGGATCTTTTAAGAAGTCAACAATTTCATAAAGATCTTGCTTGGCGTTTTCATTGCCTGCAATATCTTCAAATTTAATTTTCTTTTTATCTTCACCATAAAGTTTAGCTTTTGAATTACCAAAGCTCATTGCCTGTGAATTTTGGCCACCAGCTTGCCTCATCATAAATATAAAGAAACTAATAATAGCTATAGTAGGCACTAACATAACGGCTAAATTCCACCATATATCGCTACTTTTATCTGGCTCAGCAACTTTAACTTCAACTTTACCCTTTTCCAAACCTTGTTCGTAAATAGTACCAGATTCTTTTATGGATTTTTCCGTTGGCTTGTTTTTATCTTTCAAAGTTACTTTGACGTCATTACCTTGTATATCTAAAGATTTAATTTCGCCCTTATTAGCCCTTGAAATAACATTAGATATTGGAACTTCCTTTAAATTATTTGTTGAAAAATAGTTACTTGCAACAAACAATGCTATAAAGCTAGCTAAAATTATCCAAAATAATACATTTCCGGCTAAAGAGCTTATACTCTTCTTCTGAATATTCTTCATTTCTTCCTTTCTGAGGTTTGGTTTTAACTCCTATAATTATAACACTTTTACAAAGTGCTATCAAACCAAAAAAAATCTTTACTAAGTACAATATTTATCCCTCCAGCAATTTGCGTTTTCTTGCCACTTGGTAATATTTTTATTTGCCTAGCTAATTCATTTAGTCTTTTATTTAAAACTATAGTCTTAGTTTCATTCCATATTATTTTGCGTAAAACTTCTGTTAAAACTATTTCATCTACATTATTTTTAAAAATATTACGGCTATACTTAACGTCACCTTCTGTTTTTTGGGCTATAATAGTAACTATTTTGTCTATCTCCAGTTCAATTTCATTTTTTAACTCTTTTTGAGCAAGCCATTTTTTGTATATTTCTTTTTTTATTTCATTTGTAACTGTATTATATTTCCTAATTCTATTACGTAAATATTTTTCTTCTTTATTAGTAGAATCTTCTCGCCACTGAATATTATTTTGTTTTGCGTAAGTTAGTATTTTTTGCTTGTCCATTAAATATTCCTTTGACAATAATATTCTATATGTACCTCCAGAATCTAACGGAGCTAAACCACGCCAACCCGTACCTCTTTTTAAATTAATAATTACAGTTTCAACTAAATCATCTAAATGATGTGCTGTATAAATAATGCCTTGGTATTTAGTTGCTATCCCCCTTAAGAAATTGTACCTTACCTCCCTTGCTTTAGCCTCGCTAGTATTTTTGCCTAAATTACCGTAACTAAATTCAAACCGTAAACCTAATTTATTTGCCGTTTTCTTAACAAATTCTAAATCTAGTTTACTTTCTTCACCCCTAATTCCATGCTCAAAATGGGCAATAATAATATTTTCCTTAGCAAAATCATAGCCATATTTTTTTACAGTACTGTTATAAATAATATTTAGCATTACCATAGAATCAACACCACCAGATACTGCAAGGATTTTTTTTACCATAAAAGTATTTTAGCACATTTATTGTTACCATAAAGTGTATATGTTATAATTATTAAAATGAAAACGGTGGGTAAAAAATCTTTTAATGTAAAGAAACACATTAAATTTGAAATTGAAAAAATTATTGAAAATGCACTTAATATGCATGCTACAGATGTGCATATTGAACCTAGGGAAGAGCTAGTTCTTGTTCGTTTTCGCATTCATGGAATTTTACATATTATATCCAAATTACCCATTGAATACTTGAATGATATTGTTAAATATTTTAAATTCTTAGGAAATTTAAATTTTGAAGAAAAGCATTTTCCACAAATGGCTACAATATCTTATGGAAAAGCTAATATTCGTATTTCAATAACCCCTATTATGAACGGAGATAAAATAACCCTTCGCCTAATGAGGGCTAGACCATCAGTAAGAAAATTAGACCAAATTGGACTTTGGGGTGAAAATTTAAGATCTGTCAAAAAAGCTTTACGAATGCCAAGAGGAATTATTTTTACAGTAGGTGATGGTAAAAACACAACTAACTTTGCTCTGCTTGATTTCTTAAATACAGCCGAAAAAAATATTGTAACTGTTGAAAAACAAATAGAAAAAAGAATTACTACAATAAATCAAACACAAATAAATTCTAAAATAGGTCTTTCATATAGCCTTTCAGTTAAATCTGCACTAAGTCAAAACCCTGATGTTATTTTAGTAGATAATATAAAAGATAAAGAAACGGCAGAGCTAATTTTCAACGCTAGTATGAATGGTAAATTAATAATTGCTAGCTTACCAGTACATAAAAGTACTGATGTTATACCTTTCTTAAACTTTTTAGGAATTGAACCGTTCCTAATATCTACAAATACTTTAGCTATTATAGGACAATCTTTAATAAGGACTATTAACTCTAAATTTAGTACTCTTAAAAAAATATCGCCTACTGAATCTAAAGTACTTTTGAATGAATTTAATATTTCCATAGATAAGCTACACCACTTAGAAAAACAATATAAAGAAGAGCTTAATTCTAAAGTAGCTATGGCGTCAAGTCTGAGTAATGTTACACAAATTCCGTCTATAAAAAATCAAAATAATTACCTATATTACACTGGCACAACTAGCTTATTTGAAGTAATTAGCCTAATTGATGAAAAAAATAATAGCTTAAAAAATCTAATTAATATTCGCCCAACATCTTCAGATATAGAAGAGTTACTATTAGACCAAAAATTTACAACACTAAAGCAAGACGGCCTAATTAAAGCCTTAAATAATGAAACAACTATTGGCGAAGTACTCCGTAGAACTGGTTTTTAGTAGTATTTTATAGTATAATACTGTTTATGAAAAATAAATCTGGGTTTACTATTCCTGAAGTTGTGGTGGTTGTAATATTCCTCATTATTGCTGGAGTATTCTTTACCATTCAAAAAACAGACCTTGAGGCTTCTAAACGCGATAATGAACGTAAAACAGCCATAAATGCAATTTATTATTCCTTAGAAAATGTTTTCTATAAAAATAACGGCTATTACCCAGAAAAAATTAGTGAAAAAAATATTAATACTATTGACCCAAATTTATTTACCGATAAGTCTGGTATAAATCTTGGTGAAGCTGGTAGTGAATATTCTTACGAGGCCAAAGGATGTCAAGAAGGTAAGTGTAAAGGCTATACCCTAAAAAGCAACCTAGAGAAAGAAGACCCTTACGTAAAAAATAATCAATAAATAAAAACATATTTTAAATAAGGTAGCTAAGAATTTAGCCACCTTATTTTTTAAATGCTCATTTTTTCACCTAAACTCAGTAATTCTTCAGATATAGGTTCTTTTTTCTTGCAAGCTTCTACTATATCACCTAAAAGCTCTGCTTTTTTACTAGGATCGGGGGCAAAATTGAATGTATAGGTAGATTCATCACCTATGGTACTTAATTTAATTGTTCCATAGTTAAATAAATGTTGCATAACACCAACTTGCGTAAAGCTAATATCTTCAATAGATTCTAAATTAATTACCTGTTTTTTAGTATTTAAAATACCACTAACGATCCACTGTAAAGCTCTTTCATTGGTTATTATTAATTTGTTAGCCTTATAAACAGTATAATTAACATAACTTAATACTAGTAACAATGCTATGATTGGTAAGAAAAAGATAGATAAATTAGCTTTAATATTTTCAGGGAGTACAATTTTAGTACGAACAAAAGATAATAATATCCAAAGGCTTGTTAATACAATAAATAAAAATAAAGATATTATTAAAGTTCCTACATAACCAATATAATGTCTTTTAACAGACACAACAACATATTCATCATTATCTAAAGATACATCAGGATATTTTGCTAAAGATTTTTCCCTTCTCCTAACTATTTCAGCATTATAAACACCTTGCTCTTGCTGAACTTTTTTTTCTTCCATTTCTTGAGTTAGTCTATCGGCTAAGCTATTATTCTCCATCTTCCCATTCCTTTCCTAAGTGATTAAAAGCTTTTCTAGTAATTATTCTCCCTCTTGGCGTTCTATGGATAAATCCTATTTGCATTAAGTAAGGTTCATAAAAATCTTCAATTGTTGATGGCTCATCACCCGTAAGTGCTGCCATAGTATTCAAGCCAACTGGCCGAGTATTATAATTTTCAATAACTGAACTTATTAAATTCCTATCAGCTGAATCTAATCCTAATTCGTCAATCTCTAACATTTTTAAAGCTTTTTTAGTGTTTTCTTCATCAACTATACCACCGTTAACTTCTGCATAATCCCTAACACGCTTAATTAACCTATTAGCTATTCGTGGTGTTAGCCTTGCTCTAGTAGACAGCATACTACTAGCTTTAGCCGTTATGTCTATTCCTAAAATTTTTGCAGACCTAGTAATGATTAAGCTTATTTCACTAGGCGTATAAAATTCTAGCCTATAAATATGGCCAAATCTATCTCTTAGTGGTGCTGATAATGAACCTGTTTTAGTTGTAGCACCAATAACTGTAAACCGTGGTAAATCTAACCTTACAGACCTAGCAGCTGGACCTTTGCCTATAATAATATCTAACTTGTAATCTTCCATAGCAGAATACAATATCTCTTCAACCGTTCTAGGCAATCTATGTATTTCATCAATAAATAAGATATCGCCATCTTGCAAGTTTGTTAATATAGAAGCTAAATCTCCTGCTTTTTCAACAGCTGGCCCAGAAGTAACCCTTAAACTAACACCCATTTCCTTAGCTATAACATTAGCCATAGTAGTTTTTCCCAGTCCTGGAGGACCATATAATAGAACATGGTCAATACAATCCCCTCTTTTTTTAGCTGCACTTATGGCAAGTTTAAGGTTTTTCTTTATTTTTTCTTGACCAATATACTCATCAAAACTAGAGGGTCGCAGCGTAACCTCTTCTTTTACTTCTGCTTCTAGCCTATCTTCTTCTATAACCTCAGGGTCTAATATACGCTCTATAGCCATTACACTTTATTTTAACATATAAGGTATAAAAACACACACTTTACTCTTGTGGATTTGCAATAGCTTTTTTAATATCATCATATTTAAAGCCTTGCCTCATTAAATAATTGATTAACTTTTGTTCATCATTATATTTAGATCTTTTTTTATTAATTACTTTTATAATTTCTTTTTGATCATCTCTTGAAGATTCACTAATTGCATTTTCAATAATATCACTAGAAACACCTTTTGTTATAAGCTCACTTTTAATTTTTTTTACAGAAATACCTTTTCTATAATTTCGGTTATTTACCCAATAGGTAGCAAACTTATTATCATCAATATAACCTTTTTCTTCTAGCCTATTAATCACTGGCAAAACAATATCTTTAGGTATACCCTTTTTAATAAATAGCTCACCACTTCGTTTTTTAGCTGGCTTATCTAAAGTTTTAGTTTGCAAATAATTATAAACTTCTTTTTTAGAATGTGGTCTCATTAAGCAATATTCTACTGCCCTTGAATATATTTTCCCAAATTGGCTTTGTTTTTCTAATTCTAATAGTTCTTCTTCATTTATTTTTTGCCCTACCCTAATACCAAGTTCTGTAATTTGGTAAACATCTAGGCTGAAGCTAAATTTATTATTTACGAAAATATTTACCCTATTCTCTGACCTTACTGCCTGCCGTATATCTGTTATAACTAAAATAGAAGAAGCAACTTCTTCATTTCTCAAAGTTGCTTCTTTTTCATTAAAATTTAAGCTGTCAAATATTTCCATATATTAAGCTTGTTGTTCTTGCTTAGCTTCCTCTGTAGTAGCTTCTTCACCAAAAAGAATACTTCTAACTTTCTTTTCAATTTCTTCCATTATTTCAGGATTATCTTTTAAGTATCTTTTGGCATTCTCTCTTCCTTGGCCAATATTTTGATCATTATATTTATAAAATGCCCCCGATTTTGCCACTACTTCATTTTCAACAGCTAGGTCTAGAATATCACCAGTTTTTGAAATACCCTCATTGTACATAATATCAAATTCGGCAGTTCTAAAAGGTGCAGCAATTTTATTTTTTACAATTTTAACTTTTGTTCTATTACCTATAATATCGTCACCTTGCTTAATTTGGGAAATTCTTCTAATATCTGCCCTAACTGAAGCGTAAAACTTTAATGCATTACCACCAGTTGTAGTTTCAGGATTACCAAACATTACACCTATTTTCATACGAATTTGGTTAATAAAAATAACTGTAGCTTTTGATTTATTGATGATTCCTGTAAGTTTTCTTAATGCTTGACTCATTAATCTAGCCTGAAGACCCATATGTGAATCACCCATGTCGCCATCAATTTCAGCTTGAGGAACTAGAGCAGCTACAGAGTCTACCACAATTAAGTCAACTGCATTTGAACGAACTAAAGTTTCACAAATTTCTAAAGCTTGCTCACCATTATCAGGCTGTGCAACAAGTAAATTTTCAGTATCTACACCTAATTTTTTTGCATAAGCTGGGTCTAAAGCATGCTCGGCATCAATAAAAGCAGCCGTACCACCTTGCTTTTGAATTTCTGCAATAGCATGAAGAGTTAAAGTTGTTTTTCCACTTGATTCAGGACCATAAATTTCAATAATCCTACCCTTAGGGTAGCCACCACCTAAAGCCAAATCAATAGAAAGGCTACCACTAGGTAAAAGCTCAACATCAACTTTATGGTTTTCACCTAGCTTCATAATTGAACCATCACCAAATTGTTTAGAAATTTGTGCTATAGCTAAATCTAGTGCCTGCTTTTTTCCGTCATTATTTGAAATATCATTCATTTCCTTTTTAGTTTTTGCCATACTCCTCCTCTTATATCTATATTTATTTTATCAGCTTAAAAAAATGTTTTCAACTATACACCTATCTAAAAGGGTTCACGTAATTTGGTACAAAATTCTCATTTTGCTCTGCTCTTTTCCTAGGAGTAGATTCAAGTTCTGATTTGATAATTATTTTTTCATCATCTATTTCAGTAATTTGATTGCGATGAATAGTTAAAGTTGCAACATTAAGGCTTTTTAGCAGAGGCCTTTTAACTATTAACTGCTGAACGCTAAAATTGGCAAGGCTTATTGTATAGTCAATAATTGTCCCTACTTTATTACCATCTTGATCTATAACTTTTAACCCCTCTAGTTTAAAATTGAGTTTAAGAATGTCATTAATTTTAATTACATCTTCTGGTTTAACAAATTCTTCCCCAGAATCAATAATAAAACCTAGTCGAGATAATTCCCTAAGATCTGCTACCCTAATTAAAAGCCTTTCATTAGAAAATTGATTCTCATCAGTCTCATAAGCTATAATGCTTAAATCTTCCGGATTTACTATCGCATCTCCAATTAAAGCAATTTGAGAACCTGTTTGTAGGCTCATTATTGGAGTTTTCTTAATTTTTGTAGCTAATAGTAACACTATTTTTTTATACCCTTCTTTACTATTTGAATTATTTTTTCTTTAAAATTTAAAGCTATAAATGATATTAATATAACCATTATACCAGCAACTAGCCACCAACCTGTAAATTCTACTTTAGTTTCTTGATTATTTATTTTATTAATACCATCATTATTTTTTACAGGATCGCTTGCACCGACATTTTTAACTATTCTACGACATCTACCAGTATCTGGATTCTTCTCATATCCATCTTTACATATATTTTCGTTATTATGTATAATAGCTATTTTTCTACACCTATTTGTGTTTTCATCCCTAAAATAACCATTTCGACAAGGAGTTAGAGTTTTATAAGCTATTAGCGTAGATTGTTTTCTACACCTGTTAGTGCTTTGGTTAAGATAGTACCCTTTTGGACATTGTTTAACTGAAATATTATTATGAGAAACTATTTTATGAGGTTCTGTTTTATTTATAATGCATTTTTGCTCTTTGTTACTATACTCTGAACCATCTTTACATATTCTTTTCTTCTCTTCTATGTTAGGCTTTTTAATACATCTACCACTTTTATTATTTAAATAATACCCCTCTCGGCAAGGCTGGAAAATATTTTCTTCACCCTTAGTAATTTTATAGGTTTGAACCCAAGTATTATTTTGTTTAACCCAACTTTTACCTCTTACCCCTCCGTGAATAATAGCTGAGTCTATTTCATTATCGTTTTCATCTAACAAATATATTTCTACTTTATTTTTTAGAGGTAATATAATTTCAGCATCTTCATTATTAGTAATAAAGTATTTATCTATCTCTTTATTTTTAATTCTATAAAATTGTTCTTTATTACCGTATTTAATAGCTAAAGTACATAACTTAACAGAAATTCTATGATCTTCTTTATTTACAAGCTCTATGAAAGAGTTTTTATTATCGCTAAATATTTCGTTAATTCTTAAACTATTACAATTATTTATTTTTTGCTTATCTTCTTTATCTATAGGATCCTCTTTTTTAGGATTTAAATGCTCCTCACTTTCTTCTACATTTTCCTCTTTACTGTCAGCTGTGTAACCACCATAGCTTATTTCTTCACTACCTAAAATATTACCAAATTCTAATGATTCATCATCACTATTATTACCCTCAGCTTTATTTATAAAATTCTTTTTTTCATCCCCTTCGGCATTTTTAATTAAACCGTACTTATTACAAATTGAGTCTTCATCATTACAGAAATAATTAATTAACTGATTATCAATAAAAAGTTTTAGAATTGTTTTTTTATTTATTTTAGCTTTATTATATGTTAAATCTGCCTCTTTATTTTGAGCTATTAATATATAAGAATTTTGCCCTAAATTACCAGAATTTAAATGGAAAAGCTCTTGATTATTTTTATCAGTAATTCTTAAATTATTAAAATGAGTGCTTATTCCTTGATTTTTAATTTGAATAAACTCCCTATTATTCGCTAAAGATATTCTAGAAAAATAAACATTATTAGTAGATGCAAAGCTAAAGTTATTAAATAATATAGAGCTAATTATACCGAGAAATATTATAAAAAAGTATTTTTTCATATTTTATCTCCATAAAAAGAGTTTTTGTTAGTATAACCTAATATTAGCATAAGCTTATATTAATATCAATTTTTGTAATTAAAAAATAACCCACACATTGGTAGGTTATTTTTTAATTACATAGGCCTTTATTAAGCAATTGGATTTTCAATTTTAATGTTTGGACCTTGTGAAGTAGAAATATTTACAGATTTAACATATGCACCTTTTAAGCTTGAAGGTTTTTGTGCTGCCAAGCTATCAAAGAATGCTTTTGCGTTTTCACTTAACTTTTCTTCACCGAAAGATACTTTACCTACAGATAAATGCACAATGGCTTGTTTATCTACACGGTATTCAACCTTACCAGCTTTAGCTTCTTCTACAGCTTTAGCAACATCTACTGCTACAGTACCAGCTTTAGGGTTTGGCATAAGGCCACGTGGTCCAAGTAATCTAGCATATTTTCCTAGTTTTGGCATATATGCTGGAGTTGCTACTAATACATCAAAGTTTAATTCTTCTTTGTCTAATTGTTTTAGGAATGTTTCGTCACCAACGATATCGGCACCAGCTTTTTTAGCACTTTCATGCATATCTTCAGGAGCAAATACAGCAACTTTTACATTTTTACCTGTTCCATTAGGTAATACAACTGTAGTACGAATATTTTGGTCAGCCTGTCTTGGATCTACACCTAATTTAACATGAACTTCAACACTAGCATCAAATTTAGCTGGATTAGTTTCAGTAGCAAGTTTTAGACCTTCAGCTAAGCTGTAAACTTTATTTTTCTCAATTTTCTTAGCAACTTCTTGGTATTTTTTACCACGACGTTCAATTCTAGGCCTAGTTACAGGTTTTGGACCTTTTGCTTTTAGAACTTCGCTACCATCTAAAGGTGTAGTGTCACCAGAAGCTTTTCTAGCTTCTTTTTCTTCTTTAGCAAGAACTTCTTCAGCGTGTTTTTTACTTCTTTTACCGCTTTTAGCGAATTTTTCTTCAGCTACTTCTTCAATAGCTTCAGCAACTTCAATTGCTTCTACGATTTCTTCAGCAATTTCTTCTGCTTTATAACCTTTTATAGCTTCATTTATTTCTGCTATAGTCATTTTTTCAGAAACTTCTAGCCCTAAAGCTTTAGCTTCTTCTATAAGATCAGCTTTTTTCTTAGCCATTTTCTTAAAAATGTCCTTTCTGTGGTAATTACGACTTTTCGTCTCCCAACATTGATTTATATTTATCTTGTATATAATACCATTTTTAAGGGTAAAAATCAATAAATGCTAAAATAAAAGAGCCTGAAAATGCTCTATAAAATTGCGATTTTTATATTATCACAAATTTTAACTTCAATTTTAGAAACTTTTTCAACCTTAATCGCTTCGCCCTCAATTTGAATAGTGATTTTTCTTGGTTTTTTAAACTCTATCCCTACTTTTTTAGTGCGAGTTAGGGGGATTTTTCCTATAATTCCAGATAATAGAAAAGGTACATTTTTAATAAGATTTGCTGAGTTTAAAGCACTAAAACCAAAATTTTTATTGTCAATTTTATTAGCCGAGCTCCTCATAATTCGCGCCATACGTGGACCGTTCATAAAAACAAGATCTGTTACTATTTTTTTTGGGAGGCTATATTCTTTATCATCTAAACTAATACTTTCAATTTTCATTAGATGTTTTTTACGATGTTTAAAATAAAAACGTGTTGCAGCAAATAAACTCAGTATTAATCGTAAATTTCGTCTATGAATCTTCTTTAATACTCTTCTAAGTTTTTTACCTTCAAAAATTTCTGCCATTTCTGCAGTTAGCCCAATAGTAGCATAAAGTGGTGCATAGCGAAAAAATTTACCATTAATTTTAATCTCAAGGGGGTGTATTTCTGTTTTCATTTTGCCACTCTCAATTGCACGAAGCATAGCTTTACCTGAGTTTTTCGAAAAACTATGGGCATAATCATTAAAATTACCGAACCCTGTAAATTTCATTTTAATATTTTTTTGACCAGAGATCGCTACAGCATTACTTGCTATATGTGCAGTTCCATCTCCACCAGCAACTAAAATAATATCACCACTATGCAAAATTTTAGCCATCTCTTGAGTATTTTCCATTGGCGTAGTTGGTTGAATTTCAAAAACCGAAAGTTGGTCGTCATTAAAACATTTATTGTTCAAGAATGACAATATCTTTTTTTCAACCAGTTTAAAGCCACTTGATCGTGGATTAACAACAAGTATTAAGTGTTTTTTCATATATGATTATTATATAATTTTTTAATTAAAAAGATAAATAAAAAATAAATTCGCCCCATTTAGAACGAATTTATTTGTTATAAAATTTATTATTCTGTAATCTCTACACCCATTGACCTAGCAGTACCGGCAATAGTTTTCATAGCCCCTTCTATAGATACAGCGTTTAAATGCTCCATCTTTATTTCAGCTATTTCTTGTAATTGAGCTTTAGAAATTTTTCCAACTTTGTCAGTTTTACTATTTCCAGCACCTTTTTGAATGCCAGCACGGTCACGAATCATATCATCAACTGGTTGACCAAGTGATTTCCACTTAAATGTACGGTCTTCAAAAACTTGTAGATGGACAATAACATCTTTACCCATCATATCTTTTGTAGCTTCGTTGAATGGGTTAATGAAATCCATCATATTTAGACCCCATTGACCAAGAGTAGAACCAACTGGAGGTCCTGCAGTTGCACGTCCAGCTGGAATACGTAATTTTAGATTTCCTATAACTTTTTTTGCCATATTGTATTCCTTTGAAATATTTTTTACTTGATTAAACAAGTGCGTAACAGGTTAAATTATATCATTAACTAAAAAGAAAGTCAAAAATTACTTTATACGATAGGCTGCAGCCCTAATAGCCTCGCTCCAGCCAAGGAACGGATGTATTATGTTTGTTACTTCATCTACAGTCATACCATATTTTATAGCAATAGCTAATTCTCCTATTAAGCTTGAAGCTTCAGGAGAAACAATACTTGCTCCAATAATTTTTCTCTTATTATCACATATTAATTTAACAAAACCATGGCTAAAATCTTCAGTATTACTTCTAGCAATTAACTGCAGTGGAGCTATGGAAGTTTTAATTTTTAAATCTCTCTTAATGCAATCATCTTCGGTTAAACCTACTACTGCAACTTCAGGACAACCAAAAATAACCCTTGGTGATAAATTATCGTGTAGCGATACTCTTGCTTTTGCCTTGATTATATTATGCGCTGCAATTCTACTATGTGTTAATATTTCTGATGTTGAATAAGAAGAATCAACAACGCTACCACTTGCATAAATATGCTTCATAGAAGTTTGTAAATAAGAATTAACTATTATACCATTGTCATTATATTCAATATGAGCATTTTCTAAACCTATATCTGTTTTTGGCTTTCTCGAAGAAGCAACTAGGATTTCCTCAACTTTAACAGATTTTTCTTGACCACCACGATGAAAAATAACTTTTTTATAAGAACCATCTTTTTCTACTGCTAAAACTCTAGTTTGAGGCAAGGCAAATATATTCATGTCCTCTACTAAAATATTTTCCATAGCAATAGAGACCTCCTCATCTTCTCTTGGTAATAGTCTAGAGGATTTATCACTAATATATACTTTAGTTCCAAAAATAGACAAAATTTGTGCAATTTCTATAGATTCTTGACCACCGCCTATAATAAAGATACTTTTAGGTGGACGTGTAATACTGAAGATAGTTTTAGGAGTTAAATAATTAATATTATTTATATTCTTAACTCCTTCAGGAATAAAGTCTGACCCTGTAGCAATTAGAAAATATTTTGCAGAAAGATGTTTTTTATTTACGGTTATTTCATTAGGGGTTAAAAAATGTGCCCTACCTTTATATACATCAACTCCAAGTTTTTGATAAAATTTTTCGCTATCTTTAACACCTGTACGGTAAACTACATGCTTTTTCCAGTCTAATATTCTAGGGTAATTATAACTTAAGTGCTCACTTCTAACACCTACTTTTGACATTTTTTTAATATCATAAATAGATTTTGCAATTCTCATTAAAGCCATTTTTGGAATATCTGTATTGTTTGGAGACTCCCCACCTAAAAGGAAATCTTCCACTACAGCAACTTTCATTCCCGACTTAGATACAATATTAGCAGCAGCGCTACCTCCAGCACCAGTTCCTATCACTATTAAATCATAATCAAAATTTCTTTTTACCATCTTATCCCTACCCTATCTTTTTAAAATTTTTATATATATAGGCTACATCTGGATATATCTCTTCCATATATATAATAATTATTCTTTTTATATCTGCCGAGGTGATTTCTTGTTTATCTTTAATCCATTTCATAAAACTTTTTAATATTCTATCAATATAAATCTTCTTTTGGCCGTCTGGAGAATTCGCGATGTTAAAGCTTAATTCCAAACTTCTTTTAAGTTTATCTACCTCAAATTCTTCAACTATTCCGTTAGATTTTACTACCAACCTCATTACATACCCTTTACAATGTTAGGGATAAAAAAGACTAATATCACCCATACAGACATTAAAATTAGTCCTAATCCAGCAAAAAATTGAAAGAAACCTTTATTTCTATCCCTCCATTTTTGGATATCTATAATATTATGACCGCCCGAAATTAAGCAAGCTATAACAAAAATAGGAAAGTTCACAATTGAAACATATAAAACAATTGCAACAAATTGATAAGCTAGCGGCAATATAGATGCTAACAGTGTTGCTACAGACAATGGGGCGAAAAAGAATAATATTTCAGTAAAAATACTTACAAAACCTAAATAAAATGATTCTGCAGAATGCACAGTCTTTTTTGTTCTAGTAGCAATATATTTAGACATAGGCACAGGAATCCATAAGGAATTACTATCTTTATTCTTTTTATAATAAAACAACCATATGGAAATACCTGTAGATATTAATAAGCCGACTATTATAGCCCAGGTAATTTTAGAAAATGTTATATCGTAAAATAGCTCAGAGAAATGAGCAAAACTGGAAAAAAGTATTATTGATGCTGAAATGCACCCAAAAACCATAGCTAATGATAATTTTGTAATAGTATAATTATTCTTTTTTTTACTTAGCAAGCTATTGCCTAAAGATAGCATAGTGCTAGTACTTAAGTGAAAGCTAGCATGAACTACTGATGCTAAAATTATCACCATAAAAACCGTTAGAATATCCATAATACTTATGTAAATTATATTATAAACTTAAGCTAAAAGCAATAAAATATCTCTCCTTACTATTGACTTTTGTAAAAAAATATGTTAATATAATAATTACAATAAATTAATAAAAATAAAAAGGAAAAAATGGCAAGACACGAAAAAATGGCATCTTGGGATCGCCAAAGAACTAGAAAAGAATTAAGAAACTTTATTGAATCAAAAATATCTAGCTTTGAAGATTTTGATGATTTATTCTAAATAATATTAGACCCTTAAAGCAAAATAAGGGTCTAATATTTTATTTTAATAATTAATATGTTATAATTATTATCATTATGGTAGCGTAGCTCAGTTGGTTAGAGCGTAGGACTCATAAGCCTAAGGTCGCAGGTTCAATCCCCGCCGCTACTACCAGATATTATTTTTATTTAAAAGCCTCAATATAAGTTGAGGCTTTTAAAATTTGATTTATATTACAAAAAATGTGCTTATGCTTGATTTTTTCGTAAAATAATATATAATGTTGTTATGCTAGCTATTCTATAGTTAGTAAGAACATTACAAGGAGGTCATATAAGATATGACAATATTTTTAAGGACACAGATACTCGTAAATCGATTAGATATTTTCTTCGAGCAAGAAGAAGAAAAAAGTGTAGTAAAATACACCTCTTTTGGCGACAAAATAACGCTTAAAAACCTAGATAAGCATTATCAAATTGAAGGATTTGGGGAAGTTATTAAACTGCCTAAAGAAAGAAATACTCTTTCTGATCGAAACGGTATTAAAATACCTAGCTTCAATAACGAAATCAATGGTAATATGCTTTTCGCTCATGCTTTAAACTGTAATAGCGATTTACAGTTAAGAGACAGAAAAAGTCTGTTAGACTTCTTTAACTCAAGCTTCAATGAAGAAGCTAATAGAATTCTAAAAAGATTTAGAGAAAAACGAAATCTATATCACTGCACTATTTCAAAAATTGAAACTGATAATCGCAAAGAAAGAGCTATAGTTTTAGATTATAGCAATAATCTATTTGCACTAGGTATCAGAAACGGTAGTATTTATGTTGCTAGCAACAATAAAAAAACCGACCAAAAAATGGCTTTAACTTACAGAAAGCTAAAACTAGAAGATCTAGAAGATCTAGAAATTCAAGACTTAGGTTTCCTTAGAAAAGCACTTATGTGTGCATCAAGAAAAAGCTTCATGTCCTGATTATAAATATAAGGCTACACAACTTGTGTAGCCTTTTTAAATTCCATTTTTTAAAGCAATTTTTACTCTTTCCGAAACAGGTAAATCTTCAGGTATATCTTTTAAGCTTAATATGGCGTCCTTAAGGTTAAAGCCTAAAGCTACTAGAGCTTCTAAAGCTTCATCTCCTGATATGTCGCCATTGACTTTTTCTTCCTCAGCATTGTAGCTTGTTGCTATACCTACCTTATCCTTTAAATCAACAATCACTCTTTCTGCAGATTTTTTACCTACCCCATTTGCTTTTTGAATATATTTACTATCCTCATTAGCTATAGCATTACGAACTTGCTCGTAATCTCCGAGGCTCATAATTGCAATACCAGCTTTAGGACCAATTCCTTGAACAGTTATTAATAATTCAAATATTTTTTTAGCAGCTAAACTAGAAAAACCAAATAGTTCCTGACTCTGCTCTCTAATATGGTGGTACGTATATAATTTAATGCTATTATCTAGCATTGCTTTATCATATTCGTATTGCGGCACAATAACCTCATACCCTACTCCAGATACGTCAACAATAATACTACCATTAAATTTTTCTGCTATTTTACCAGAGATATGTGCAATCATAATACTATTTTATCATAACCTTAAAACTAGCTATTAGTATTAGTCATATAATAATGCGTTATAGCTGCAGCTAAAGCATCGGCAGCATCATCTGGTTTTGGAATTTTATTTAATCCTAAAGTGATTTTAACCATCTCTTGTACCTGTTTTTTATCTGCTTTTCCATAGCCAGTTAGAGTTTGTTTTATTTGTAACGGTGTATATTCAGATATTGGTATTTTAGATAATTGAGCACACAATATAGCAACACCTCTTGCTTCCGCTACTGATATACCGGTAGTTATATTATTAGTAAAAAATAACTTTTCAATAGATACTTCATCAGGTGAATTGAGAGCAATAATTTCGTTAATACCATTAAATATTTCTTCTAGCCTATTTTCTATAGGTGTATGAGCAGGAGTAGAGATAACTCCTGCATCTAATATTTTAAGTGGCTTTCCTCTTTCGCACTCAATTACACCAAAGCCTAATATACCTGTACCTGGGTCTATACCTAATATTTTTCGTTTCATAATATTAAAAAGATGTTATAAAGATAATAGTACCTAATATAATTACTACTGAACCTATAATTTTATTAATCTTAGCTTTATTAAACATATTACTTTCCTTTTTATTGTAACAAAAAAAGCCCGCTCGCACGAGGCTTTTTAATATTCATACTTGGTTGCGGGAGTAGGATTTGAACCTACGACCTCTTGGTTATGAGCCAAGCGAGCTGACCAGACTGCTCCATCCCGCGATATAATATATACAATGTTATCATTCTTTTTTTTATTTGTCAACATTTTTATTGTTTAGTTGAGCTTTTATAAGCATTACCACCAAATAAAAAGTTTACCCACTGTTTAAAGTTTGATTGTTTTTCTACTTTATTTTCTTTTTTAGTTTCTTCAGGATATTTATCTAGAATCAAAACCTTTTCGCCTTTATCTGCAAGCCCTAGTTTGCTTCTAGCTGCCAGTTCTTGGTATTCGGTACTTTTTAAATATTTCTGTTCATATTTTAGCGTTTCATACTCAATCTCGCCAATTAATTGCTCTCTTTTTTTAAGCTCTAATTTTTTCTGCAAAGAATAGTTCTTTTCCATAACAGAAATATTCCCCCAAACCCATATAACAGCAAAAAACACAACAGTAGCTATAAAAATATTATTACCAGTCAAAACCTGTTTGTTAAATTTAAATTTTAAGCGATAAATTTGTGTTTTTATTTCTTGAATTTTCACTCTTTAATTATAGCAAATATTATGGTAAAATTAAATAACGAGGGGGATTAGCTCAGCGGTTAGAGCAGTCGTCTCATACACGATTGGTCGTAGGTTCGATTCCTACATCCCCTACCATTAAGCTCAAAAAGAGCTTTTTTATTTTGGTTTAAATACACTATAAGAAATATTAAAAAACGAGTATTCACATACTCGTTTTTTAAGTAATTTTATTTATAATAATAAACTATTTTTTGCGTGAAACAGTTAGAAATCCGTTGCGTGGATTTTCTTTTACAATACGGTCTTCTGGTAAATCGCAAGGTTCACCCTTATCATTTTTTTCTTTTTTAGCAAAGAAATAAATAGTTTGTGGCTTTCCTCCACGTAATGTTACTTCGCTTTTATGTAGAAAATATTGAACACCTTTTGAATTTGTTTGACTGTAAGCCATCTTCATCCTTTCATTACTACTGTTATATAAATAATTTTACACTTTAAAAACACTAGTGTCAATACTTTTATATCTTAGGACGATACCTAGATAATAATAGTTTTAATATTGATATAAATATAATTTTAATTACTATAAGCAATGATAATAGTATCGCCACAACAACAGTCCATCCAGCAATATCAGGTGACCAAGTAGGTGCGGAGAAAGTATACTCATATTTTTCTACTATTGGAAGAGTAACTTTGTCATCAAGTTTTTCATTTGTAGGATATTTATTCTGTTCATCAATAATACATTGTTGATAAGCTACAGAGTAGCCATATTTAAATCTTGGGCGGCACACTTCTTCTGCTTTTTTAAAAATATTGCCATTAGGATTTCCCCTAGTTTTTCTTTCTGTTTCTCTTATGGCTTTTTCGTTATCTCTTTCTAGTATATGTTCTAGGGTGATCTTTCCTGGATCTGTATTCATGTGGCTATTTACATAATCTTTTAATGCTATGAGATGTCTGGCAGCTGCCTCCTCATCTAGATTTTTATCAGCCTCTAATACAGCAGCCCTTCTTTGAACCATTCCTACATTATTAATTCTTAATGTAGTTGTAGCAATAAATAAAACTAAAAATAACAGAATTAATAACTGCCATGTTTTTAAGGCACTCAACCTTCTTAATTGTTTTTTTATAGTATTTTTTCCCACCACAAAGCCTCTATATACCATAATATTTTAGCAAATAAAAGCGTAAATCTCAAATTCTTATTTAAAATGATTTTTTATTTTCCTAGCTTTATCTTTACCTATTATTTGGGCTACTTCTTCAAATGAGCTATCCTTAATTTTAGATATTGATTTAAAATATTTTAATAATATTCTTCTAGTTTTAGTTCCTATTCCATCAATATCTTCTAATTCATTTCTTATTTGGCTTTTAGTCCTTATTTGTCGATGATAATTGATAGCGAAACGGTGTGATTCATCCCTAATTCTTTGAATTAATTTTGTTAAGTCATTATATTTAGAATTATTATCTCCAAGTAAATTTTTAGCATGTCCATAATTATGCTTTTGCTTTGGATGTAAATTTATAATATAAAAATCTTTATCTATAGTAACTTTTATATCTTTATTTTTTTTAATATCATCTAATATCTCTTGATCAATATTAGACTTAAGCTTGTGAATAATTATTTCCTCATTTCTCTTTGCTATACCAATAGTAATTATATTTTTAGGTATAGCATTAAAAACAATTTCTAACTGGTTCATTCCTCCGTCTATTATTACTATATCTGGCGTAGTATTAATGTATGAACTAGAAAACCTCCTTAAAACCAATTCTTTCATTGATTCAAAATCATTATTTTTATTTATTAATTTAAATTTACGGTATCTTTTCCTATCACTAACACCATTACTAAACACCACCATTGACCCAACCGTATCACTACCCGATATGTGGGATATATCGTAGCATTCAATAGTTCTAGGAACTTTCCCCAATCCAAATAATGCCGATAATTGTGCTAGAGCTTCATCTTTGGAAATATCTAAACGCTCATCTTGAGAAAAAAGAACTTGTTTGTTCAATTCTTTTAGAATATTAAGTTGATTCCTCCTTTGAATAGCTAATTCAAAATTATAATTATTAGCAAAATCAACCATCTCTAGTTCAATTTCTTTATATATATCTCGCCCTTGACCCTTTAAATATTTAGCTATCTTCTTTAAGTTATCTTTATATTTTTTAAGTGTTTTATTATAAATTTCCGTATTTTTCTCTAAATTCTCAAGATTAGGAGTGAGCCCTAACTGGCTATCTAAATTATTTTTTCTAGGTAAATTCGGAGAGTCATAATACGGAAAAGCTTTTCGTAAAATTTTCAAGGCTTTTCTAATAGAAGTAATACTATAAAAAGGACCGTAGCACTCTACTTCTCCATCAGGTAGTCTAGTTATTGTTATAAAAGGTATTTCTAACTGCTTAATACATACATAACTAACATTTTTATCGTCTCTAAGTAAGATATTGTACCGTGGTTTATAACGTTTTATCATTTCACTTTCTAAAAAAAGTGCATCTATTTCACTATCAACCTCTATCCATTCAATATCATCTATATCTTTAACTAGTGCTTGAGTCTTAGTATCTTTTAGCTGTACGGATTGAAAATAAGATCTAACCCTATTTTTTAAGTTAGCAGCTTTGCCAATATAAATTATATTTCCATTTAAGTCTTTATGAAAATATACGCCTGCCGACACGGGTAAAAGTTTTAACTTTTCTTTTAATTTATTCATCTAGATTCAATTATATATTAAACTATCGCTTATTTGTTATTTTAATCTAATTATAGTAAAATTATAAGCAGAAGAATTATAATTTTATTAAAGGGTGGGAAATGAAACCGATAATACTATCTATAGGTAATGCAACTAGAGACATCTTTTTAGATATAGATAACCAAAAAACATATAAAGACGAAATAAATAATTTTCATTACGATTTAACTTTTGATGATTCAACACTTAACTATAAAAGCCAATATGGTGTATATGGTGGTATTTTTATTAGTGAAAATATTTTTACTTCCGCCCATTTCAAAAGCTTTTCAACTTTTAATCCAAGAGGACTAAATTATGGAAATAAATTAAGCAAAGAACAAGAAGAACAGATTTTAAATAGGTATATAATAACTCATAACACAAAAAGTGTTATATTATCTTCTAAACCTAAAGAGATTCAATGGCAAAACCCCATCTTCACACCAAATATAATTTATATTGCTGAATCTAATTTTTCAGATAACTACTGGGAAAGTTTCAAAAAGTATTTAGAATCTAATAAAAATATAGACCTAGTTATTAATTCTAATATATTAAATAATAGTAGCATAAGGGAACTTTTACCTCGCACTAATTTAATTTTTATTGACTATAATAAAAAAATACTTCCAGATTTAATAGACTATTCTA
>NZ_PRLK01000010.1 GCF_004151455.1 Candidatus Nanogingivalis gingivitcus
ATCTAACTACTTTTAGTTATGTTTTATGTTTCTTATCTATTCATATAGCTCTCTATACCTATAGCTTATAAAAGTACCCTGAGAAGCTTTAAAAAATTAGGGGAGTTAGTAATATATAATTTTTTATTTAAAATTATTTTAAATATTTTTTAATTAATTTATTTTTATTATTTTTATTAACAATATATGAATCATCTAAACTAGCTGTAAATGTATTAAAAAGTTTTCCACATTTTTTAATTTTTCGCTTCCCTGTCTTACCCTATTTTTTTGACAATTTGACTTTTTATTTTTTAATATTATAATATAGTTTTTTATACCCTGCTATATTCAATATACATTTTAGTCAAAGAACAAAAAGCGAACAAAAAAAGAATTCTACCCTATTTATGTTTTACATATTACTATAGTTTTATTTTAAAACATTGTTCCGCATTAATTTATTACCTTTTTAAAAAACTATCTATAAAAATCTATTTATAGTATCCCCTACCTTCCACCCTTAAGTCTAGGTACTTTAAAGTTGTATGGTGTTTATTAAAGTAATCAATTGCCTTTCTTAAATTTGCAATTTGCCCTTCAGCAGAATCACTGCTTGATAATTTAATAATATAATTTAATCCTTCAACCTTTAATTCTACCTGTCTAAGGCTAAGAGGAGGAATACGAACCTGAGTGATATGAATATTATTTTTTCGACTAGCAGAAATAACTTTACCAATAAAGCTCAAAAATGAAGAGCTGGCAACAGTTTTACCATCTTTTATAGATATACCACTTTCATCATGAACAGATATTTCTGGCTCTTTAGCTGATAGATTTTTTTCAAAAGCTATTCCATCAGAGTCTACATATAATGTTTTACCTTCAACAACCCAAGAGGCTACAGGTTCTCGAAATAAGATTTTAAATTTATATTTAGATATGCCTGTAATAGATATATCTTCAATATCTTTAACTTCTGGAGTGCTAGATTGTAGCTTTTTAATTAATTCTTTTTTATTTAAAAAACTAATTACTCTTTCAATGGGTCTTTCAGTAAAGTAGTCATTAATAATTTTTGAATATCTTTCGCTATCCAAGTTGATATTATTTTGATCTGCTTTAGATACGCTAAAACTAGCGATAAATTGCCCTAAAAATATAAAAATTAAAATAGACAAAAAAGCAAGAACCGATAAAAAGAAACTTATTTTACGGCGTCTTATTGCTAGTTTCTTATTTTTAGCTCTTTCACTTTGTTCTTTTTTATATCCAGAAATAGCCTCGCCACGTCTAAAATTAGCATCACGATTTTCTCTCCTTGCTAGTATTTCAGCTCGTAGCTCACGCCTTGTTTTAGGCCTCTCCTGTTGATCTTTCATTAGTAATATAATTATACCATAAGCATTATTTATTAGCTATTTCAAGTATAATACTAGCCATATCGTCTGCAGCTTTTGGCTTAGCAAATTTTACAAACTTACCACTCATTTCTTCCATTTTCTTAGGATTAGATATTAGTTTTAAAATCTCATTACTTAATTTATTAGGGTTATCTTCAATTTCATCATCGCTAACAATAATAACTGCTTTATTCTTGGCGTAAACCTGGGCATTTTTAAGCTGATGTCCACCAGTTAAACGAGCATTTGGTACAAGTATAGTAGGCTTAGCTAAGCTAGATAATTCTAAGTTTGATGTAGCTCCAGCCCTGGCTATAACAATATCTGCAGCAGCTAAATATTGCCACATATTACCAGCTATAAAACCTTCTAAGTAAAAATCTTTTATTTTCTTAGTTTCTGTAATTTCTTTTAATTCTTTATACTGGCCCATTCCACTAATAAGTAAAATTTGTGTTTTTTTTGCTAATTTACTAGCTTCCTTTACTATAGCATTGTTTAGCCTTGCTGCACCTAGCCCACCTCCAGTAACTACTATTAAGGATTTTGAAGTATTAAAGCCCAAGACTTTCTTTAATTCTTTTCTTTCAGCTAGATTATAAGGCTTGAATTCTTTTTTAATTGGTATTCCTACATAAGTAGATATATCTTTAGGGTAATTATAAAATTCTAACGGAGCTCCTGTTGCAATTCTTTTAGCAAAACGGCTAAGAATACGGTTAGCAAGACCTGCGTGTGCGTCGGAATCATGAATAACTATAGGTATTCTTAAAATATAAGCCGTTAATCCTACCGGAACACAGACAAATCCACCTTTACAAAAAATTACATCTGGTCTCTCAATAATTAATTTACAAAAAGATTGAATTATTCCCATAATAATACGGAACATATCTATTATATTATTAAATACTATACTAGGGATAGCCAGGTGCTGAAAAAAAGTTAAATGATTATAGCGACGAAATTTGCCACTATAAATAGTAGAAACTTTTATATTGCCGTTAAATTCTGATTGCATAATTTTAAAGGCTTGTGGACCAAATTTTTTATCACACCAAAAAGATAGTTGAATATCCTTATTTTTATTTAATAAACTCTTAAAAACTGCTACGATGGGTAGAACGTGTCCCCCTGAGCCTCCGCCTACTGCGAGAATTTTCATTCTTATCCTCCTCATTTATATCTTTTACAACAGAATGGTTAGTATAACTAGAAATATTAAATGCTAGTCCTAGGACAATCATAATAAACACAATGCTTGTGCCACCATAAGATACTAATGGCATAGTAATCCCTGTTAGTGGAGCAAGGCCTGTCATAGCAAAAATATTAATAATTGTATGGATAGAAAACCAGCCGGCAGCTCCAGCAGAAAGAATACGAGAAGCTGGATTTTCAGAATATGCAGATATTCTTAAGAGTCTATAAATTAATGCCATAAAGAGTAATAATATTAAGGTCATCCATATAAAACCAAACATTTCACTCATTACGGCAAATATTGAGTCGTTAATAACTTCCGGCAAGTAACCTGTAGCCTGCACAGAATTTCCAAGGCCTAGACCTAAGACTCCTCCAGACCCAATTGCTATTTTTGCATGGCAAATATGGTAGTCATCCCCAGCTTCTTTAGAAGCAAGGTTAGAGCAATCGGTATTCATAAAGGTAGCAATGCGTGATATACGGTGTGGCGCTATAGCAATAGCAGTAACAACAAGTATACCAAGTATAGTTAGGAATATTCGGATGTTCGCCTTATTAATTCCAGCCACAAAAAACTGAAAAGCAATTATGGCGAGTGCTGATAATGTAGTGCCTAAATCGTTTTGAAAACCTGCAACAATAATAATCATTAATAGTACTAAAATACCTGATGGAAGAATAGTTTCTTTCCAATCGTTAATTTTGCCTAAAGATGCTTTAGCACCAAGAAAAACTGCTAATGAAATCATTAAGCCTACTTTCAATAATTCAGCTGGCTGGAATGAAAAAAGCCCTAATTTATACCAACGACAAGCTCCTAGCTTACAATCAGCCAAAGGTATATTGAACTTACCCATAATAGCTAAAAGGATGCAAAGTATATAACCTGCTATCAAAAATTTACCTGAATGCCTATAAATAAAGGTAATTGGCAAATTTTTTGCTGCTATAAAGAAACCTAGCCCTATTCCAATACTAATAAGGTGTCTAAAAAAGAAAAAGTAATTAGAATAGTGAGCATCATTATTTTTATTTAAGAAAATGGCTCTTTGTGGACTAAGCGAGTACATAACTACTAACCCTACACAAATTATTAAAACAGTAAAAACTAAGATCGAATAATCTGCTTTATGTTTACGGATGTTCTCTAACCCTTCTAAATCTGGTCTTCTATGCTTATCTACTTGAATTTCATCCCAAGCTTTTAGGGTTGGATTTTTTATTAAAATGATAAAAAGATCAATTACTAGTTTTTTAAAAGCAATTAAGAAACCGTTGCTTATTTCTTGAAAAAATAAGCTAAATGCCTTAGGCACGCTACTACTATATTTCGGTTGCGACCTATAGCCATATCTACTGTTCCTTCGCCTTGGGCTATTTTGCATATTCTAAAAAATCCTATATTCAACTAGTGCCATTATAATACCAATAAAAGCAAAAACTGTAGCTACCACCCAAAAACGCATAGTAATCTTAGTTTCTTCCCAGCCTTTAGCCTCTAAATGGTGATGGATTGGCGCTGCAATAAATATTTTACGATGAAGGATTTTTTTAGATAGAATTTGAATAGCACTTGAACCACCCTCTACCACAAATATAAAGCCAATTACAGGGAGTAACAATAAGCTGTTAGTTAACATAGCCACAACACCCAAGGAAGTACCCCAAGCAAAAGATCCTACATCGCCCATAAAGAATCTAGCAGGATAAATATTAAACCACACATATGCTAGTAATGTACCTAAAACGGTAAAACAGAAAAATCCTAGATTTACCTGCCCTTGAACAAGAGCAATAATACCAAAAGCTCCAAAGCTAGTCATAAGTAAACCACCTGCTAGACCATCTAGTCCATCAGATATATTTACGGCATTACTGGTAGCAACAACAGCGAATACAAACAGAGGTAAAATTAACCAGCCAATATTAATATTGCCGATAAACGGAATCATTACATATGTATAGCCTAATTTATACCAGAAGAACCAGCCTAGCACTAAGCCAACAAAAATAATCATTGCAAATTTAATTGGTGCACGAAGACCAGCATTTTTACGGTCAGTCCCCCATACATTAAGTATGTCATCAATTAAACCAATAGCTGCACCACCAATAAGACCAGCAAGTGGCAGCCAAGTTTGTTCACGTGTTAGATTAAAGGCAAAAGTTAAAATAGTAATAGCTACTACTGCAATAATTCCTGCCATAGTAGGTATATTTCTGGCTATTTTTTTAGCATGTAATTTACTAACAATTTTTAATTTTTCACCAGTAACAGAAGCTGTTTTTTGTTTTTTCCAAAATTTATACTTATAAGCAAAAAAAGTATAAATTGGAGTTAATGCCATGGATAGTATAAAACCACCAAGGCTAAATAGTGCTGCAATAATTAATTGATGTGTTAGACCGCTCATGATTATCCTTCCGTAGGTTTAACTTCTAAATAATTTAACATCCAGTTTGATATATCTGTAAAAATCGGGCTTGCATCACTATGACCTTGTAAGTTCTGATTCTTACCCCAAACTGCAACCATTATAACATATTCACTTTGTTTACCACCACCAAATCCTAGGTAACTTCCTATTGTTTGGTTATCTACATATTTACCATCAATTAAGGTTTGTGATGTTCCTGTTTTTCCACCAATATTATAGCCTTTACTGTCTGCACCTCCCCTATTAGCATTAGCTCGTGCGCTAATTAAAATTTGCTTAATTTGTTTGCTCGTATCTTCTGAAATAACATTTCGTCTATGAATTTGTGCTTCATTTTTTTCAAACGCACCTTCTTGTGTTACTTCGCCATTAATTAAGCTAGGCCTATAAAGGTTTCCGCCGTTAATTAATGATGAAAAAGCAGTAGCAGTCTGTATCATGGTTGTATCCATACCTTGCCCAAAAGTCATATTAGAATAGCGAACGTTATTTCCCTCTACCTTATCGGGAGGAATCACGGTACCTGTACTTTCAGCAACTTCTATACCTGTTTTTTTACCTAGCCCAAAACGATTATGTAAATAATCATAAATAGTATTTCTTGATTTATTATCAATCATCCCATTACTTCCTAGCCTATTAGCTATAGTAACCATACCTGTATTTAAAGAATAATTCATGGCTGTTTGAAAAGTAATTTGACCAGTATGACCTAATACTGCGTTCTTAATAGTTCGATCTTCAACTTTAATAAAATCTGCATTATAGTAAGTATCTTGCCCCTTAGCAACCCCCTCATTTATGCCCATCGCCATAGTAAAAGACTTAATAACCGATCCATTCTCGTAAGGCATAGTTACCGTATTATTGTTAAAAACAGATCCATCTTTTACTTCTCCAAATTTAGAAGGGTCATAAGTTGGATAGTTTGCCATAGCTAAAACTTTGCCATTATTTGGATTCATAACTAATACTGAACCATTTTTCATACCTTTTTTTTGCATATGTTTTTGCAATACTCTCTCGGTTTGTGCTTGAATATTACGGTCGATAGATAATACTATATTTTTACCGTTTACTGGTGGCCTTTCTATATTTTCGGAGCCAATAACTAAAGGCGCACCTAACACATCCTTAGCTGTTTTTAGTAAACCATCTTTACCGGTAAGCTCTTTATTAAAAGATGATTCAATACCGTATTTGCCCCCTTCATAATTAACAAAACCTAATACTTGGCTAGCTAATTGCCCTTCAGGATAAACTCTTCTTGATACTGGCTCTAAGCCTATATAAGGGTTCTTTTTAGAGGCAATAACATCAGCTTGTTTATGACTTAGCTTAGTTGCTACAACTTCATATCTGGAATCTCTCTTCTTAAAGGCATCTTCAATATTTCCTTTCAAATTCCCTCCAGCAACTTCGCGCAATAATTTTATTGCCTCAGTCTTCGCTTTTGGGTTATCCACTTTTGGATCAATAAAAACTGTATAAATAGTCTCATTCATAACTAACTTTATAGGTTTTTTACCGTCCATAGCATAAATTAATCCACGATGGGCTGGAATAGTGTCCTGTTTAATCTGTTCACGATTTGCTAATTTTTTATATTCACTACCTTGAATAATTTGTAAATAAAAAAGTCGGATAACAATAACAGCGAATGCTAAAAAAATAAAATTAGCTAATATTGTTATTCGACTTGCAGATTGAAAAACAGATTTCATAAATAATATTTTATCATACTTAAGCTTAAGCTATAAAATTACTCAGCGTAATTTACAGCAACTGGAGTTGTTAGATTCTTAGCAACTTCACTATGCTCAATATTAGAAAGAGCTGTAAGGCGTGCGTTCTCAACTTCTAGGTCAGATTTTTTAACTTCTAATTCTGCAATTTTATCATCTATTTTCTGAATTTCATTTCCATATATGGATGGCTTAGAGGTACTTGTCAAAAAACTAATACCTAAACTAGCAAGCAATAAAGCAATCATTACAAAACGTGAAGCAATACCAATTTTAGCAGTTGGTTGAAAAATTGCGATATTAGAATTACGTCCGTATGACCTTGCGGAAGTTTGTCTTCTACGACGAGTGCTGTATGTTGAAGTTTGTGTCCTTGCCATTTTTATTTTCTTTTATTTTTAATTTTTATTACGGTTTATATATTTTAAATAATTGCAGTTTTTAAATAAAGCACCAACCAGTTCTAGCTGGTGCTTTATTTTGATAAAATTAATTAACTTCTTTTTTAGCGAAAGTTAACTTTTACGCGTGAAGACTCGTTTGCGTAACTTACTTTGATTGTTTTTGGCATCTCGCCTCCTTTTTTTTGGTTTTTATTTTCTAATCGAAACACGTAATTTAGCACTACGCGATCGTGGATTGTGAGCATCTTCTACTGCACCACTTACAGGCTTTTTTGTGATAAATAAGAAATTAGATTCAAGCCCCTTTAAGGAATCTTGCTTAAAATAATTTTTAACAAGCTTATCTTCAAGGCTATGAAAAGTGATAATACCTACCCTGCCACCTGGATTTAACATTTTTGGTAACAATAGTAGCATCTTTTCAATCTGCTCTAATTCTTGATTAACAGCAATCCTGATTGCCTGAAATGTGCGAGTTGCTGGGTGTGTTTTTTGCCACCCACCTTTATGTACACTTAAAATCAAATCAGCTAATTGAGTAGTTGATGTTATTGGATTTTTCTTTCTAGTTTCTATAATTTTATCAACTATACGCTCAGAAAATCCTCGCTTTTCTTCACCAAACTCAACTAAAATTTTTAATAGTTCTTTTTTAGAGTATTTATTAACTATATAGTTTGCAGTTAGCTCTTGAGATGGATTCATTCGCATATCTAAATCACCATCGCGCAAAAAGGAGAACCCTCTTTCTGCAATATCTAGCTGAGGTGACGAAACACCAAAATCAGCTAAAATAATATCGAACTTTCTACCTTCTCTTACTAGCTGTTCGGATGCCGATAAAAAATCAGAATGAATCATTCTAGCACCTTTCTCTATAAGGAAGCCAAGCGAATCTACAGCATTCTGATCACGATCAACAAGTACCGATTGTGTATAATTTTTAGTTACATCTAAAAAATTGCTAGCATGTCCACCATAGCCTGCGGTTAAATCTAAATACGATTCACCTGTTTTGGGCTTAAGATGATCAAGGCTAGCTTGTAATAGAACTGGTATGTGAACTGATTTTTGCATTGTAATCTTCCTTAAAGTCAAGTACCCGATGGTTAAACTTTTTGTTTTTGTAAAAGTTTTTGTTTTTGGGTTTTAAAATTATAAGTCGACATTTTTTGCTTAACTTGTAGTTAACCATATTGTCGTTTGAGAGACTTATATATGAGGTGGAGTTTTATTTTTGGGAGGTTTTAGAATGTACTCCGCCCTTTATTTTATACTGGTCGACGGAAAAAGTCCAGTTGTCTAGCCACCGGATATCCGACTTCAAGTCCAATTACAATATTTATTTTAAGGAACTTTTATTTTTGATTTTAGTGGATTTGTTTGTTTTGGTCGCTTTCTGCTTTCCACTGACTTTATTGTAAAGCTTATTAAAAATTTAAGCAATACCTTTTTTGACAAAATATTGTATTGCTATTGTAATTTTATATATATTTTTCCACAATCATGTGTAAAAACAAGTATTAAAACAGATATGAAGCAGTTTTCCACAAATTTACCAAAAAATGTTGAAAACTCCATATAAGGCAAAAGCCTCGCTATTAGCGAGGCAAGAAAGCATGTACTAACGCCATATCGTAATGTGTTGTGTACTGTAATATGATCCAAGTGATAAATACTACAAGATTGATAGCTAATGATAATACTAGAACTGCACTACGAAAATCTTGAACAGATTGGTCAACTACCACTTCCCCATCTTCAGTAATATGTATGCCGTTATTAGTTAGAAGTTTTTTAGCTTTTTTAATTTCTTGATCTTTTTTTGTAACTTTCTTTACTTTATCATCTTCTTTTTTAGTTACTTTAGTAGTTTTTTTAGCTTCAACTTGTTTCTTAGTTGCCATTTTTTATTTTTCCTTTTTTATTTTTTTGACTTTATTTAATCTTAATTGTTTTGTATGTTTTTATATTAGCATAATTATATTAAATTGTCAATATATTTATGTTTAATATATTATACAACTTTCTTATACGATGTCATTATTATCTGTTCGCTTGACAAAACAATATTTTATTTTTTATATTTTTTTGACATAAATATATTTTATTATATAGAATAAGTTACTTCTGTATCTATCTTAAGATAATAAAAAGAAGGCATCTAGTTGCCTTCTTTTTATTATTGTTGTCCTCTACTCTTATTATTTAGCGTTAAATGATGTCATCGCCAAAATGCTTTTGAAGACGCATTTTTATTGAATTAGGATGACGACCTAACTGAGTACTAATATATTCAATATTATTGCCTGTTTTAAATAACCTTTTAAGCTCTGCATCATCTGAACTTTTCCAAGGCCTATAGGCGTTCGGAAATTGTTTTCTCATATTTTCCAACTTTTCTTTCCAAGAAGTTACACTTTTATTTTGTTTATTATAATTATTTTCTTCAATAGTAATTCCCTTGGCTCTTTTTTCGGCAATCTCATTTAAATACGAGAACTTCTTTTCAGCTTCTAGGCTTTTTTGTTTAAGAACTTTATCTATTTTACTAGCTTCATCGCTGACAAGTAAGGCTTTTTTATTAATACCTATTAAATAGATCTTATCTAGTGCTTTAACTCGAGATAAGGCTACATACCCCATACCCTCAGAAAAAGCTTTCTGTAGATTTATTTTAGCAGAGTCTAAAGTCATACCTTGGGATTTATGAATAGTTATAGCATAAGCTAACCTTAGTGGAATTTGCGTAATGGAAGCTCGTTTTTTATCGCCGTCTCTTAATTCCCAAGATTCAGGAACTACAGTTAAAGTTTTTCCATTTTTAAAAGCAACTATAGGATATTCACTATACTTTTCAAAATCAATAACTTCACCTATAGATCCATTTACATATTGATGGTTTTGTGAATTTCTAACAGCCATTACTAAAGCACCTTTTTTAAGACGTAAAAATTCTGGAGCTAAAACAGACTTCTGTAGTGTTGTTACGTAATTTTTAGCACCTGTAGTAGTTTGCTGATAGGTAAATTCTTTTTCAGATATATCTGATAGCTTGCTTTCATTAATGATATCTACATCTATATTAGTGGTATGAAGCTCTATAATATCCTCCAAATCTAGTGGAAGATCATCAGAATTTAACCTACTCAGTAAAGCCTCTGCGTGCCGTCTTCTTACATCACCCTCTCGAATTGCATTTAAAATATCTATTAGCTCATCAGATTTTTGCCTATAATTTTCTTCCAGGTAACAAATTGTAAAATTCGCTTCCCTCCATACATTAGAGTGAGTAACAAAATTACCCACTCTATTTATACCTTTATTAATAGGAGGCAATTGAAAGAAATCTCCACATAAAACAATTTGAATTCCGCCAAATGGCTGATCTTCCTGCTGACGAATCCGACGGCAAACATCATCTACCATATCAAGGCGAAAATCGTGCAACATCGAGATCTCATCAATAATTAAAATATCAGTTTTTTTAATGGTTTCTTGCCTTACTTTAGACATTTTATCAATAAATTTAGGAGTAATATAATCATGAATACCTAAACCGCTCCAGGCATGAATTGTATTACCGTTTAAATGTGTTGCAGCTAAACCTGTAGTGGCAGTTACAGATATTTTTTTTCCCATGCTACGAGCAATATTAATAAACTGGTTTAAGGTATAAGTTTTTCCACTACCTGCAGCACCAGTTAAAAATACATTTTCGCCATTTAGCATAATTTCTAAAGCTAAAGCTTGTTTCATAATTGAGGTTTTAACCTTCTATCATTGTTCGTGGCGGTTCGCCGTCAGGCTCATCTAGTAGTTTTTTGGCCCTAATTTCATAGCGTTTTCCAGTTACTTCACTAGTAATATAGTCTTCATTAATTAAGTTTACGAACATATCAAGGTCATGCTTATCCATAATGATGATAGCCCCATTATCGTCAGTCATTAGTTCTAATTGCATATCGTCAGCATATTCTATAACCTTTTCTTGTGGAATTTCACCAATATCTGCCATTTTTTGCAATTTAGTAGCAACTTTACGATTCTCCCTTACTAAGGTTTGCAGATCTAATCCATCAGGAAAACTTAACTTATATTTTGATTCAATTTCAGCAACTTTTTGATCAGCTATAACTTGTTTTTTATAATCATAGTTAAATAATTTTTCAAATTTTGATTGGTTGAAAATAAAAATATCATTCTTAATGATTAATACTTGATTATCTGGCTGTATCTTTAAACCAAATTCAGGTTCAAAAGCACCAAATTTGCCCCCTCTAAACTCCCAAGCAGTAGCACCACGAAGAACTTGCCCTTGTTGAATTTGTTTAGCAACATAAAATTTTTCCCCATTCCTACCAGTAAAGCGAGCTAAAATACCCTTGATTTTCTTAAAGTCGTGTTCAGCTTCATTAAATTCAACAATATCACTGTATTGATGTTCTACTATATCTATTAAGTTATCAGCATGCTGTACTTTTTGCAAAGTTGTTTTTAATAATGCCTCTTTATCGGTATCCATCTCATAGTCACGCACAGCAAGGCCTGTACCTGCACCCATATTTACAAAATTAATTAAATCAAATAGAAATAATGGCTTGATTTGTACATTTAGCTCACCTGCAAAACGTGTAGTAAAAGGAATGAAACTTTTATTGAATAAGAAAAACTCTACATCTAAATCATTTTTAATTCCGTCTGTTAAATTAGCCCACTGAAAAATATCTACACTTTCAGTTTCTTTAATAGTATCTTCCTTATCTAATTGTTCAAGTTTTTCATCTTCAATATTATCAATTCGTTTCTCTTCTTCCATATCTACTATTTTACCATATTTTAAACTAAAACAGCCCCTCGCTAAGGGCTGTTTTGTTAAGAAATTTTAGGAGTAATTATTAGTGTTTTTTAACCATAAAAGCTACTGTTAAACCAAGTAGTGAGCTGAAAGCTACTGCCATAGAAATTAATATTCCACTTTGGCCATTTTTACCTTCACCAGTTTTTGGTAATGCTGGTTGCTCGGATGGAATAGTTTTGTTAACTACTTTAATTTTTTCATAAGATCCATCTTTATTAAGGTTTAGTGTGTAAGTTTTTTCGTCCTTAATTAATCCTTCCGGCGCAGACACTTCACGGATCTCATATTCTCCCCAAATTCCATGGAAATGTGCAATGCCATCTTTGTCGGTAGTAGCTTGTACTTCTTTACCTGTTAATTTATTTTTAGCAGAGAACACTACACCGGCTACTTTATTACCTTTGTCATCAACTTTATTAATTATAAAATCATAATCTTGGCGCTCGTCGGTCATATTGGTTTCACCAATAACTTTACCATCATTTTTAACTTCAAAATAATGTGCATTAGGGTTAATTTTATAACCTATTGTGGCATGAGTTTCATAAAATTTATACTTACCAGGTAATAGACTTAATCCTTTTAATTTACCCGTTTTGTCTGTCACTTGTTCGAAAATCTTATTTGTATTGTTTTTGTCTTCAGCTTTATAAATTGTTAATGTTACGCCTTCGATAGGAGCAGAATTTGATAAATCACTCTTTGAAAGTTCTACATTATATCTTTTAAGTTTGTTGATGAATTCTACAGTAACAAACTTTACATTTCGAAGTGTTGCATTTTCTTCAGCCTTGACTGTAATAGTCTTTACTTCATCAGAAAGTACTAAGTGGCTTGGTACTGATTTTTCACGGATATAATAAGTTTTAGATAGTGAATCATTAGGTGAAGATAGTATACCAGTTGTTAGCACTGTCGAACCATTAGGTTTAGTAGTATCTTCTATTGAATTATTAAAATCTTTATTGTCTGCAATTTCAAAAACTACACCAGGAACTAGTTTGCCTGTCTCATCCTTTTTAATAATCTTTATACTCTGATAAGCTTTAGGTTCATTCTCAAATCTTAACTCACCAGTTTGACCAGCTTGAATTGTAATTGACTTAGGGGTATTATTTAGCACCATATGATTTGGAACTGACTTTTCGCGTACCCATAGCGTTTTAGATATTTCGCCATTTTTTAGTGGTATATTGTGCCCAATAGTTTGGCCATTATTATTAGTTGGTTGTAATGTCCATACTTCTCCTGCTGGGAAATTTCGGTTAGTAGAAACTTCAAACACTACGCCACTTACATCTCCGCCACCTACTAATGTTTTAGTTATTCTAATATCTACTTTTTTAATATTGTTAACAAAAGTTACTCGCCCTAACCTATTATTATCGTTCAAAGTAACAGTTTTAACTTCGTTAGATACAATTAGGTGGGAAGGCGCACTAACCTCACGCACATACATAGTTACTTGACTTTGGTTAGCTGGGAATTTGATAGCACTAGAGTTAACAATTCCATTAACACCTGTAGTTAGCCTTTGGCTATTAGTAAAGTTATTATTATCAGCAATTTCGAAAACTACACCACTTACCGGGCTATTATTTTCATCTACCTTAGTAATTTCAACACGTCCAGTTTTTAATTCGTTAACGAAACTAACTTGTTTAGACCTTTCGTTGCCAGTAAAAGTAACTTGTTTAACTTCATTAGATTTGATAAGGTGTGCTGGTGCACTTTTTTCACGAATATAAAGTGTGAAAGAATTTAATGATTCTGCTACTGTATAAACAGCTTGTGCTGTACCATTTGCAGTGGTTGTAATTTCTTTTTTATTCTGAGTAAAGGCATTGTCTGTAGCTACTTCAAATACTACACCTTGAACCCTGTTTGATTCATTGTCGGTTTTAGTAATTTCAACTGTTAGATCTTTGTTACTAGCTACAAAAGTGGCACGGAATGATGTAGGAGGCACGGTAGTTGTAGTACTTGTAGTTTCATCATCGAGCTGAATTAAGTTTTGTTTGCTAGAATCTCTAGAAAGCAGCACTAAAGAACCAACCTTATGTGTATTTTGAACTATGGTAGATGGGTCACGAGATACTGTTCCAGTAACTGTATCAGCAAGACCAATTGGCTTTTTTATTTTTAATTTGTTGTCTGCAGTTTTTTCAATAATCACATCACTGCCACCAGCAGTTTTATTAAAAGTCCAATCATTAGAGTTGGTTCCAGTGCCTATAGTAATATCATAAGTAATCACTTCATAACCATTTTCCCTAAAATGCTGTTCATTAGTTAATGAAACCGAGCTAGTATTTTGCGTAGCACTAGTCGCACTAACATTTTGTGTTTTTGTTAATAATTCTTTTAGATAATTGCCAACGGAAGCATTATCAAAATTCATATCATTAACATCTATAGATTTAGTTGTGTTATTTTCAATACCTAAAGCTTTAGCATGGATCCAAACAGCCATTTGGGTCGCCCATTGAGCTTCATCATTGCTAATATTATGCTTTTGTTGAAGAGACTGGTCTTTACCACCAAAACCATAGTATAAAGCACCTATCATACGAGGATCGCTGTAAGCTGCCTTTACTGCAGTATTTTTATCATAATATGTAGAATGCGGTTCTTCTAAGTCATGGTTTAGACAATATAGTGGCTGAACATCATTAAAAATAACTGGAGCTGTATAGCTAGCATTACCACCGATAGATTGTGCTAATGTAAGTGTTCTCCAAGTACTAGCCTGTAAAAAATAATCACCATTCGTAGCAGCGTTAGCACCTGTAAATAATTTAATTGCAGGAATAGTTAAAACAGCAAACAAAACAACTAGTGCTGAATATAAAAACTTCCCTTTTAGTGGAATTTTATTTCTTAATTTCATTTTAACCCTTTTAAATTTACTTTTAATTTAATTTTTGAACTTTACTCTACTGCGTATTGTTTTTAGTAAAAGTCCGTATTTTTTAAAATAGAAAAATATTTAACCCTTTTATTTTCCTCCTTTTCCCTAAAATAATTCTCCTAAATTATTAGTTAACAATATTTTAGCATAAGCTTCATAAATAAGCAAGTAATAAAATAAAAACGCTCTCTAACTTTAGTGAGAGCGTTTTTATGGTTTATTCTTGCTGGTAACTTTATTTACTCTTCTTTTTAAGTATTTGAGCCGTGTAAGTGTCTGGTTCTTCTAAAGTTTTATCAATTCCTAGAACTTCCAATACATCCCATAATTCTTGGCGGATCTGCGCTGGGTTATCTCCTTTTTTAACTTCTCTTTCTAATTTAATGTAAGTACCTAACCCATCAACATCATCAAGATAAAAAGTCGTATCCTCAATTTGTAGCTTTTGGCGATTTCTAAGAACTTCTACTTTATACTCAAGTCCTAACTGCTGAATAATATGCGCTGTTTCGCTATAATTAAGTACCGGCGTAATATGTATTAAATTGGTATCATCAGCTTGAATATGGCGTTTTTGTAGCAACTGAAACCATGGTTTGCGTTTCGGTTCAATAATTTCAGTACGCACAATAATTTTAGGTAAATTACGACTTGGTTGGTACCCACGAGGCAGAAATACCCTATCGTTCTGAAAAATAGCATGGGGAAAATCATGTCCAGCATCATTTAATTTACGGATAAAATCAACTTTATTTTTAACTTTTGCTTTTATAATAACTAGTTTCATACATTAATTATAACACGACTACCTTATAAGGATTGCCTCATTTTTTCAAACATACATATAGTAGCGGCCATTGCTACATTTAAGCTTTCAATATTACTGCTTTGTGGAATTATAATATGATTAGTTACTAAAGCTTGTATTTCCTTAGAAACGCCTTGGCCCTCATTACCAAAAATCCAAACAACTTCCCCTGATAAATTGGTTTGATAAATGCTATTAGTAGCTTTTAAGCTAGTTGTAAATATTGGCACTTTAAAATTAGGAACAATATCTGTTAAATTTTGATTTTCAATAATATTTAAAGAATAATGTGCGCCCATTCCTGCCCTTAAAACTTTTGGCGACCAAGCCGAAACTGTATTTTGGCTACAAATAATTTGTTTAACCCCTGTAGCCACTGCCGAGCGTAAGATAGTACCAAGATTACCTGCATCTTGAACACCATCTAATATTACCGTGCCTATTTCATAATTTATATCTACTGCACTATTGGTATTTTTTATAACAAACATAATACCTGCACTAGTCACTACTGGGCTTATTTTTGTATAAATATTTTGCTCAATAGTAATAATTTTTACTTTTCTTTTTTGACACTCTAAGACAATATCATTAATTTCGGAATTATCAATATCGCTAGCCAAAATACAATATTCAGGACTGCCAACTTTTTTAAGGTATTCACTAGTTAAATGAATACCTTCAACAATAGTTAAACCCTGTTTTCTCCTAGCTTTAGAGGATGAACTTAGTTGAATAAGTTTTTTAACAAAAATATTTTTGTTAGAGCTAATAGCTTGCATTAAATTTCATCAGCCTTTTGCCTAATTTGTGATGCATCGTCACGATTTCTAACGCTTACCTGACCATCTTTTTCGATAGTATCAAAGTCGATAACCACTACTTTAGGTACTCCAATTTCATCAGCTTTAGCATAGACCTTGCCAATTTTACCACTCATATCTAAGCTAACATTATTATATTTTTTACGTAATTGATTATATACTTCTTTAGCCTTTTCTACTAATGCTGGTTTATTTTTTAGGAGTGGTGCCACTATAATGCTTATAGGGGCTAGATTGTCTGGGAATTTTAAGTAAGTGCGTGTCTTGCCATCTTCTTGCACTTCAGTATAGGCAGTAGATAATATAGCCATAAGTAGACGCTCCACACCAAAACTTGGTTCAATAACATGAGGAATAAATTTTTCTTTACTATTTTTATCAACATATTCCATATTTTTGCCACTTACTCGAGCAATATTGCTAAGGTCAAAATCTGTTCTGTAAGCAATACCCATTAATTCTTCCCTACCAATTGGATAATCAAATTCAATATCAATAGTTTTTTTAGAATAATGTGCACGATCTTCTTCTGGAACATCCAACTCATGAATATCGTTAGCATTAAGACCCATTTTCTCAGTTAAGAATTTATAAGTTGAAGACAATAGCGAGTCAAAATCTTGCTGCCAATTATTAGGGTTTACAAAATATTCAATCTCCATTTGTTCAAATTCTCTACTACGGAAAACAAAATCTCTTGGACTAATTTCATTACGAAAAGCTTTACCTTGCTGTGCAATACCAAAAGGTAAGTCTGGATAAAAACTATCAACAACATTTTTATAATTAGTAAAAATACCTTGTGCTGTTTCTGGCCTTAAGTAAGCTACAGAATTATCATTCACAACTGCGCCTACATTAGTTTGAAACATCATATTGAAATTACGAACTTCACTGAGCTCATTGCCATTTGGAGATTTAACGCCATATTCTTTTATTTTAGCAGTTAACTGCTCATTACTTAAACCCTCAGCATTAACGCCAGAGTCTTTTAATAGATGATCTGCACGATATCTTTCCCCCGTCTTCAAATCCTCTACTAATGGATCAGAAAAAGTAGCAACATGTCCACTTGCTTGCCAAACTTTTGGGTTCATAATAATAGCGGCATCAACACCATACATATCACTTCTCTCTTCAACCCAAAAGCTCCACCATTCCTGCATTATTTTATGTTTTAAAGCAACGCCTAATGGACCGTAGTCCCAAGTTCCCCGCATGCCACCATAAACATCACTTCCTTGCCAAATAAATCCTCGGCGTTTAGCTAAGCTAACAATCTGTTCCATACGGTCACTATTCATTATTTTTCCTCTTTAATCTATTTTTAATAATTAGGAATATTTTAGCATATTTTAGCATAAAAATAAAACTACCCCTTAGGGTAGCTTTATGGTAAATTATTTATTATTTTTCTTACGAATAGAAATTGCAGAGAAGATAGTGATAGCTAATAATGATAAACCTGCAATAACGATAGCTACTATACTATTATCATTACCCTTTGATACTCCCGTATTTGGTGTAAGGTTTTTTGTATCATGCTTATGATTATCTACGCTAGGATCTATCTTTATTTCCTCTCCTTTTATAATAGAACTAGAAGGTTTTGAGCTAGAAGAACCATTATTATTGTTATTAGCATTTGCGTTAGCATTTGCGTTAGCATTTGCGTTAGCATTTGCGTTAGCA
>NZ_PRLK01000011.1 GCF_004151455.1 Candidatus Nanogingivalis gingivitcus
CCGTTGTAGTGCTGGCAGAGCTAAGAAAACCATTAAGAATATTAAACCAGCAACAGCTAATACTAAAACTACTTCAATAATTGTAAAGCCTTTTTTATTTTTAAGAGTATATAAATTCATATATATATATATATGAATTGGTTATGTTTTGCAATATTTAAATAAAATATAATATAATAGATTATATGAGTATTAAAGATGTTATTTCTATAAAAGACTTCAGTTTAAGCTTTGGTAAAAATAAAATAATTGATAACTTAAGCTTTGAAGTTAGAAAAGGTGAAATTTTTGGTTTTTTAGGATCAAACGGTTCTGGTAAAACTACTACAATTAGGGCACTCCTAGGTATTTATGAAGCTGATAAAGGTGATCTTTTAATTAACGGTAAAAAATTCTCACCAGAAAACGGTAATATAGGTTATTTGCCTGAAGAAAGAGGCCTTTACAAAAAAGAAAAAGTTTTAAATGTAATGATTTATTTTGCTAAGCTAAAAGGATTAAAAACAGCTGAGGCAAAAGAATGGTCATTAAAATATCTTAAAAGAGTTGGGCTAGAAAATAAGGCTAATTTAAATATTGAAAAACTATCTGGCGGTCAGCAACAAAAAATACAGCTAGGGCTAACAATTATTGGTGAGCCAGATTTGTTAATATTAGATGAGCCTACAAAAGGTTTCGACCCAGTAAACCGTGAACTTCTAATGGAAATTATTAAAGAAGAAAATCAAAGAGGTGCAACTGTTGTAATGGTTACTCACCAAATGGAAGAAGTTGAAAAAATATGTCACAGAGCTATTTTGCTTAAAAATGGTAAAAAAGAAGCTTACGGTACTCCTGATGAAATACGCGATCAATATGGTGAAGACCGAATTATTATAGAATTTACAGGTGAATTGTCTGAAAGTAAAAATTATAAAATTATTAAAAAAGAAGCAAACTACGCTGAAATATCACCGTTAGTAGATAGCCAAGTAATCTTGAAAGAACTAGTAGAAAAAGATAATTTAAAAATTACTAACTTTAATGTGCAAAAATCAACATTAAATGAGATATTCTTGAAAATTTATGGTGAGCAGAATGATGAAATCATGGAGGTAGAAAATGCATAATTTAGGCACTGTTATTAAGTTTGAAACATTAAGAGCATTAAAAAAACCAACTTTTTGGTTAGCTATTTTTGCTATTCCTATTATATATGCAGTGATTTTCTTTATTGGTCATATCACAAGCCAGCAAACTAATGAGAAATTAAAGGAGCTTTCTGAAGGTAAGTTTTCTTTTCAAATTACCGATGAAAGTGGTGTAGTAGATAATAATATTGTTGGCCAATTTGAGGGTAAGATTTCAGCTAATAAAGAAGAAAGTATTAAAGAGGTAAAAGAAGGCTCTTTGGACGCTTATTACTATATTCCTAAAAATCTTCAAGAAGATAAAATAGAGCTTTACGGAAAAGACCGTGGTTTTTCGGAAACAGATAAATACCGAATAGTCCTAGATGCAATACTAAAAAATTCTGGAAATACAGTAGTAGAACCTAATAAAATTGCTGTTGTAAATAAAACATATAAAACTGACCAAACTATTTTTAAGAATGGTGAAAAGTATGACCGTGTTAGTGAAATGATTGTACCAGGTGCTTTTCTTGTGATTTTCTATTTTGTTGTATCTCTTCTTTCAGGAAGAATGTTAACGAGTACTACTGAAGAAAAAGAAAACCGTGTAACGGAGATGATTTTAACAAGTATATCAGCTAAAACATTAATTGTAGGTAAAATTATATCTCTATTTATTCTAGGGGTGGTGCAAATATTTACACTATTTACTCCAATTATATTAGGCTACTTTGCCGTAATTAATGGTAAGCTTAGTGGCGTAAATTTGCCAGATATTAGACCTTTTATTGAAAATATTAAATTAAACCCTATATCTATAGCTATTGCAGTAACAGTGTTAGTTGCAGGATTTTTAATGATTACAAGCTTTATTGTTGCTTTAGGTTCAGCTATGCCAACTGCTCAAGAGGCTGGTAACTGGATGAGCTTTATTATCTTAGCTCTTATGGCTCCATTCTTTATGATGAATATGTTCCTAGTAGGAAGCAACAATTTAGCTGTGCATGTTATTAGCTATTTCCCATTAACTTCACCAATTGCTTTACTGCTTAGAAATACTTTAGGGACTTTAGCCATTCATGAAGCTATTATTGGAATAGGCTTATTGGTTATGTTTACTGCTATAGCCATTACTTTAGCAGTAAGAATTTTCCAATACGGAACTATCTCTTATGGTAAAAAAGTATCGCTAAAAACTTTATTTTCAAATAAATAAAAAAGAAACTATAACGACCTTTCGAGGTCGTTATATACTACAATGAAAATATAGTATCTGCAAAGATAAAAGGAGGAAGAAAAATGGCAATTTTAGTAACAGGTGGTGCTGGTTATATAGGTAGTCATACTACTGTAGAGCTTTTAGCTACAGGGCATGAAGTAATTATTCTAGATGACTTTTCAAATAGTTCGCCTAAAGTTCTTGATAGGCTTAAAACTATTACTGGCAAAAATATAGCTTTTTATGAAGGATCTATACTTAATAAACCTTTTTTGAATAAGATTTTTAAAGAAAATAATATTGAAGCCGTTATTCATTTTGCAGCCTTTAAGGCCGTGGGTGAATCAGTTAAAGAGCCATTAAAATACTACCATAATAATATTGTAGGTACTATTTCTTTACTTGAAGTTATGGCGGAAAATAAGGTTAAGAACATTGTATTTAGCTCAAGTGCTACTGTGTATGGTGTGAATAATATTTCGCCTTTAACAGAAGATATGCCAACTTCAGCGACTAACCCTTATGGCTATACAAAAGTTATGATGGAACAAATTTTAAATGATGTAGCTTTTGCTGATAAGGAGTGGTCAGTAACTAATTTACGTTATTTTAACCCTATTGGGGCTCATGAGAGTGGGCTAATAGGTGAAGCACCAAACGGTGTACCAAATAATATTATGCCGTATATTACGCAGGTAGCCGTAGGTAAATTGCAAGAGCTTAGTATTTTTGGTGATGATTATGACACTCCTGATGGAACTGGTGTTCGTGATTATATCCATGTTATAGATTTAGCTAAAGGGCATGTTTTAGCCTTAAAAGATAATTTAGCTACAACAGGCTCTCATGTTTATAATTTAGGTGCAGGTCAAGGTTATAGTGTGCTAGACCTAGTAAAAACTTTTGAAAAAGAAAATAATGTAACTATACCGTATACTATTAAGCCTCGTAGGGCTGGCGATATAGCTACTTGTTATGCTAATTCAAATAAAGCCAAAGAAGTTCTTGGTTGGACAGCTCAAAAAACTTTAGCTGATATGGTGCGTGATTCTTGGAGATGGCAAAGCCAAAATCCAAACGGCTACGAAGAATAATAGCCATATATTACAATAAATAGGCATTGAATATATTTTGATGCCTATTTTTTATGATGAATTTAGCTTGAACAGTAAGGTGTGTTATAATATATACATAAAATAAGCTAAAAGACTCTTTTCGAAGTCGGCAAAAGGAATTTTTTAATATATTTTTTTAAAAAGAATTTCGTTTGACGAATTTGAAAAGTCTTATGGCAGAAAGAAGAGGATTTTAAATGATAATAAATCCAAGAGGTAAGGAAATTATCTCCGTTTCAACTGATTTTATGGGTAGGAAATTAACTTTAGAAGTTAATAGGGTTGGTTTCCGTTCTACTGCTAGCGTAATAGTAAAATATGGCGAAACTGTTGTGCTAGGTACAGCCCAAGTTGGCAAAAAACCAATAAGTGGAATGGATTATTTTCCCTTATCTATAGATTATGAAGAAAAATACTATGCTAGTGGAAAGATATCCAGTTCAAGGTTTATCAAACGAGAGGGTCGGCCGAGTGATGAAGCTGTGCTTATTGGAAGGTTAATTGATAGGCCTATTCGTCCACTTTTCCCTAAAGGATATCGCCAAGAAGTACAAGTTGTTTCCACGGTGCTTTCTATGGACCCTAGTTTTAGGCCAGATATGGTTGCTATGATAGCGTCATCATCAGCTTTAATGCTTGCAGGCGTTCCTTTTGATGGTCCAGTAGCAGGGCTAAGGGTTGGACTAGTTAATGGCGAATATAAAGCATTCTTATCACCAGAAGAGCGAGAGCAATCTGATTTAGATTTTGTTGTTGCAGGTATTGAAAGCGGTGTAACAATGGTTGAAGCTGGTGCTAAAGAAGTGAGTGAAGATGTTATTGTAGGCGCTTTAGATTGGGCATTTAAAAATATTCAGCCAGCTATTAAGTTACAAAAAGAATTAGCTGAAAAAGTAGGTGTAGAAAGCTTACCTTATGAGCTTATATTGCCTAATGAAGAGATTTTAGAAGAAGTTACTCAGTGGGCTAACGGTAAATTTGGCAAGAATATTCAGTTTGAATACCCAGTACGTAATGATAAGGTGGCTGAAATTAGAGAGCAGTTTCATAATGAAATGCTTGAAAAATTCGGCGAAGAAGAATACGAAGAATTAAAAAATGAATATGATGAAGCCTTTACTAATGTTTTGCACAAAGATGTAAGGCGAGGTATTGTAGAAGATGGTATTAGACCAGATGGTAGAGGCTTAAATGAAATACGCCCACTTTCTAGTGAAGTAGGATTGCTTCCAAGAGCCCATGGTTCAAGCTTGTTTACTAGAGGTGTAACACAAGGTATGAATATTGTAACTTTAGCGCCACTGTCTTATTCTCAATTAGTTGATACTATGGAGGTAACTGATGGTGAACGCCGTTATATGCATCATTACAATGCACCGGGTTATACAGTTGGTGAGGTTAGACGCATTGGTTCTCCTGGTAGGCGTGAAATTGGCCATGGTTATCTAGCTGAAAGAGCTTTAATGGCCGTACTACCTAGCGAAGAAGAATTCCCTTATGCTATTAGAAGTGTTACAGAAATTATGAGCCAAAATGGTTCTACATCTATGGCTGCTACTTGTTCTAGCTGTTTAGCTTTAATGGACGCTGGTGTTCCTTTAAAAAACCCTGTATCTGGAATTGCTATGGGACTTATGATGGATAATGGTACTCCATATGTATTAAGTGATATTGCTGATGCCGAAGATTTTGCCGGCGATATGGACTTCAAAATTACTGGCTCCGTAAAAGGTATTACAGCATTACAAATGGATATGAAAGTACACGGTTTACCTATAGAAGTCCTTCGTGAGGCTATTGAAAAATCAAAAGATGGTCGTATGTTTATTCTAAGTCATATGTTAAGTGTAATAGACAAGCCACGCACAGAGCTTTCACCATACGCACCAAGAATTGAAAAAATTAAAATCAATCCTGAAAAGATTGGTGCAATTATTGGTAAAGGTGGCGAAATGATTAATAAAATCACTAGCGAAACTGAAGCTGAAATTGACATTAAAGAAGATGGACTCATTACTGTTTCTTCTAGTGATAAAGAAAAAATTGAAAAAGCTTTAACTTGGATTAAATCGTTAGTAGAAGAGCCTGAAATAGGTAAGATTTACCGAGGTAAAGTTGTCTCTATTAAAGATTTTGGTGCTTTTGTGAATATTTTACCAGGTATTGATGGAATGCTCCATATTTCTCAGCTTTCAGAAAAGCGAGTTGAAAAAGTTACTGATGTAATAAAACAAGATCAAGAAATTTGGGTAAAATTAGACCAAATTGATGATAAAGGCCGCTTAAGTTTAACAATGAAAGGTGTTAAACAGTAGTAAAAATTAAACAAAAATATAAATAACCTATTCTATAATTTAGGAATAGGTTATTTTTTTATGTAAAAATAAAAATTATATTAGCTCTAGCATTTATAAAATGTAATAAATATTTTAAATATAAAAATAATTTCACTACGCTTTATAGTGAAATCCTATTATAATTCAGTTTGGCTGGGGATGAGGGATTCGAACCCCCGATCATGGGACCAGAACCCACTGCCTTACCGCTTGGCTAATCCCCAAAATAGTAATATGAATATATTTTATCAAATTAATTTTTATGTTGCAAGGTAATAAAAAGGTTTTATTTTAGGTATAAATATGGTATAATTGCAAGGAATTGTATTTTATTGTTTTAAGGAAAGGTAAATAACTTTAATGGCTAAACATAAAAGTTGGCACGGAGCTGATAGAAAAAGAGCTCTAAAAGCTAAACTAAAAATTGAAAAACGCCGTGAAGCAAAACGCCGTGAAAGAATTGCGGCTGCTGTAGCAGGTAAATAATTAAAAAGCACCTATTATAAGGGTGCTTTTTCAATTGCCTTAGTAATATTAAACTTTACTAGTACTTGTAGTATAATAATTTATAAATATGAGTGATGGTAAGCTAAAATCGATTAGCAAGCAAGCAAGCAAGCAAGCAAGCAAGCAAGCAAGCTGATGTTTTAGATTTACCTAAAAATAACAATAATCTTATTAAAGCACCCCAAAAAACTAAGGGTGCTTTAAATTTGCCTGAAAAACTAATTAAAAGTAAACATAGGGTTAAAAAATTTGGCGAGGTTTTTACACCAGAATTTATTGTTAAACAGATGTGTGATTTATGTGAGCCAACAATTTCTCAAGTAGATAAAAAAGTTTTTGAGCCAACTTGTGGAAATGGTAATTTTCTTGTAGAAATTTTGAACCGAAAACTTAATTCGGTCCCGGATTTTTATACGAAAATAAAAAAACAAAAGAATGCTAGAAGTAAAAAAGCACAACAAGAAATTTATGATTTTTGCTTAATCTTGGCAATATCAAATGTTTATGCAGTGGATATTCAAGAGGATAATGTCGAAGAGTCTCGTAAACGTTTAAAAGAAGTTATTTATAAACATATTAAAAATATTAAAAACTCATTCTTTTTTCTTGAATTAATTGATGAAATTCTAGGCAATAATATTATCGTTGGCAACACTTTAACACAGAAAAATGAACTTAAATTCTTTGATCTAAAACCAAATTTTGATAATTTAACTTTCGAAATTTCAGAATACTCACTTCAAGATATTGAAAAAGCTTATTCAAAAACAAAATCAGCAAATCTTGAAAACCTAACAGACGTAATGAGCCAAATGCGAGCATTACCGGAAAAACCTATACCTAAAAAGCACAGTTAAAAGTAATAAATAAGAAAGAATAATCGGAGAGTTTAAAATGAGTAATGATAAAAAACAAATCAAAACATTTAAAGAAGTTTATCCACAAATTTATTCATATATTTTGCCGAATAGACCCCAAAATGATGGCTGGCAAAAGATTGGTTACACTGAGCGAAAAGATGCTGAAGTTCGAATTCGTGAGCAGAACGAATCTGCTTCGCACAAAGAACCTTATACTATAAAATGGGTTAGGCCTGCAAGAAAAAATAATCATGAATGGTTCAAGGATCATGAACTTCATCGCTATTATCAACAACATGAAATCCCAAAAAATAAAGGTCATGGAACGGAGTGGTTTTATTTTAATGGTACACCAGATAAGTCGTTAGAGCTTTTTGAAGATTTTTGCCGAAACCATTTTGTAAATAATAATGGTAAGATATCCTATACTTTACGACCAGAGCAAAAAGATGCAGTTGAGCAAACTTTAGAATATGCTAAGCTGAACCAAACTGTTGATTTTAAAAATCCAAATGGAAAAGCTGAATTCTTATGGAATGCTAAGCCGCGTTTTGGTAAAACGCTAACAACTTATGATTTTATGAAATGCTTTGGAGCAGTAAAAACTTTAATCGTAACTAACCGTCCAGCAATTGCTGATTCTTGGTATAATGACTATAAGGCTTTTATTGATGACTATTATTTTATTTCAACAGCAGATTCTATTAAAGAAAAAACCTTAACTCGCGAAGAATTTAATAAAATTGAAGATTTGAATAAAAAGCAAATAACATTTTTGAGTTTGCAAGATTTAAAAGGCGCAAAAGTTTTTGGTGGAAGTTTTAATAAATTGCAGTGGGTTGCAGATTTGGAATGGGATTTATTAGTGATTGATGAAGCTCATGAAGCAGTTGATACTGATAAAACAGACAAGGCTTTTGAAAATATTAAACGCAAATTCACGCTTCATCTTTCAGGGACTCCATTTAGAGCCTTAGCAGAAGGTAAATTTAGTAGTGAGCAGATTTATAATTGGACTTATCTTGATGAACAAAAAGCAAAACAAAGTGAGCTTGAAAATAGTCAAGAATCGGGTGCTCATACAGATATGCCAGATTTAAGGTTGTTTAATTATAAAATTTCAGATATTACGGCTAAACAGATTGAAGAAGGTATTGACATAAATGGGGAGAATGTTCCACCAGTTTTTGAATTTAACGATTTTTTGGCAACTAATTCAAAGGGTGAGTTTAAACGTGAAGCTGATATTTGGCGATTTTTAAATACTCTTACTGAGAATGAAGGCTATCCGTTTTCAACTCCAGAACTTCGTGATGAGTTAAAACATACTTTTTGGTTTGTAGGGAATCGCGTAAATTCAGCAAAGGCAATGGAAAAATTGCTTAAAAAACACCCAGTTTTCGAGAATTACAAAATTATTTTGGCGGCTGGCGATGGGAGAAGTTTGGATGATGAAGAATCCGAAGAAGAAGCTGAAGATTTTAAAAAGAATGAAAAAGCTTTAGCACGCGTAAAGAAGGCGATTAAGGAGCATGATAAAACTATTACGCTTTCGGTTGGTCAGCTTACAACAGGTGTAACAGTTAAAGAGTGGTCGGCAGTATTAATGATGAGTGATGTGAAAAAAGAAACTCTTTATACCCAGGCAATATTCCGTGCACAAAACCCATATAAATATGAAAAGGATGGTAAACTTTATAGTAAAAAGTCGGCTTATGTTTTTGACTTTTCACCTTATCGTGTGCTTGAAATTTATGATAAACTCGCAAATTCTTTAAGTGAAAAAAGCGCAATTGGCAATATCACAGAAAGTGAGCGGCAAGAAAATGTGGCAGAACTTCTTAATTTTTTTCCAGTTCTTTCGCAAGATGAAAATGGTAAAATGATAGAACTTGATGCTTCGCAAGTATTAACTTTACCAGCGGCTAAAATGGCAAGCGATATTGTTAAGCGTGGGTTTATTACAAACTTACTATTTAAAGATATTGGTAATGTGTTTAATCTCCCAAGTGAAATTGTTAAAAAACTTAATAAAATGCAAAATTCAAAAGAAGATGGCACAGCAAATAAAAAAGAAAAGCGTGATGTTTCTGATAATCGTGAGAGAGATGAACAAAAGCAAAAAAGAATTTCTGTTAATCGCAATATTATTTGGGGACAAAAGGTTTATGGCGAACCAATTCGCGAGGCTTTTGAGCGTGCTCAAGAAGATATGGATAGCTTTGAAGAGCAATTAACAAATGCAATTAACGAAGATATTTTGAGTGAACCTATTGCTAAATATGTTGAAGTTTATGCACCAAGCAAGAAGGAGAAGAAAGAGCTTGAAGAAAAAATTGTAGAGAAAATTAAAACTGTAAGTGAAGAATTTAAAAATTCATCTCAAACAGAAAAAGAAAAAACTAAGGCGATTACTGAGCTTGCAGATTTTGTTGAAAAAGAACTACCACGTGACATGATTGATAATCGTGAAGAGCAAGCTTATCAAGATGATGCTAAAACCGAGCTGGATATTATTCGTGAAAAACTCCGAACATTCTCGCGAGCAATTCCAAGCTTTGTGATGGCGGCGAAAGATCCTAAGAATCTTACTATAGATAATCTACAAGATGCAGTTAGTGATGAAGATTTTGAAATGCTATTCAATGAACGTGACAAGCTCCACACACCAGATCGATTTACTAAAGCTGATTTTATTGAACTACGCGATGGTGGTGATTATGAAGAAAATGGTGAAATTATTCACTTCGATGGCTTTTTTGAAAAATACCGCTTTAATGCAGCGATTCAGGAGTTTGAAAAGAAACGCGAACAACTTGCCGATTATCTGAATAATACAACAAAAGAAGATATTTTTAGCTACATTCCAGTGCAAAAAAGCAATCAAATTTTTACGCCGCGCGAAGTTGTGAACAAAATGCTCAACACGCTTGAAGCTGAAAACCCTAGAATTTTCTCTAACCCGAACCTTACTTTTTGCGATTTGCATATTAAAAGTGGCTTGTTCTTAACAGAAACGGCTAAAAGGCTTAACCGTGGCTTAGCGAATATAATTCCAGATGAGCAAGCAAGATTAAAATATATTTTTGAAAACCAGCTCTTTGGTTTTGCGCCAACCCAGATTATTTATGATATTGCAGCTAACTATATTTATGGCGGATTTCCTGAAATCTCTCGCCAAAACCTAAAAAAGCAAGATTTAACCGAGCAGTTCAAGAAAGGAGAGCCGCTAAATATGAAATTTGATGTTGTGATTGGTAATCCGCCGTATCAGGAGGAGACAAAAGACACTAGCGATAAGCCAATTTATAACTATTTTATGAGTGAAGCTTATAAGTTTGCAGATAAAGTGTGTTTTATTACACCTGCGAGGTTCTTATTTAATGCGGGTAAAACACCTAAAAAATGGAACGCTAAAATGTTAAATGATAAACATTCAAAGGTAGCTTATTATGAGCAAGATTCAAGTAATGTATTTCCGAATACCGATATTAAAGGAGGTGTAGCTATAACTTATCGTGACGCCCAGAAGAACTTTGGTAAAATTGGAACATTTACACATTTTGAGGAGCTTAATTCTACACTTCGAAAGGTTTTGAATTCTGAAAAATTTTGTTCGATTGATGAAATTTATTTTGGTCAAGAAAAATTTAATCTTGATGTTTTATATATGAAAAACCCTGAAGCTAAGAATATAGTAGGTTCTGAAGGTAGGGAGAAGCGTTTGACAAGTTCTATTTTTGGACAACTTGAAGATGTGTTTTCTAAAAATCGGAAAAATGAAACTGATTTTAAGATTTTGGGTGTTATTAAAAATAAACGCAAGTGGCGATATATCAATTCTGAATATATCGAAGAACATCCAAATCTTCGAAAATTTAAAGTTATGCTGCCTGGAAGTAATGGAAGTGGTGCTATAGGTGAAGTTCTCTCTACACCCCTTGTCGGGGAACCCCTTGTCGGGGAACCCCTTGTCGGGCATACACAAACATTTATAAGTTTCGGAGCTTTTGATAACCGTGAGGAGGCTGAAAATCTGCTTAAATATATTAAAACTAAGTTTGCACGCACAATGCTTGGCACTCTAAAAATTACACAAAGTAATAAGAAAGATACTTGGCGTAATGTCCCTCTTCAAAACTTTACCAATAATTCTGACATCGACTGGTCGCAATCCATTGCTCAAATTGACAAGCAGTTATATAAAAAATACGGCTTAGATGAGCGTGAAATTAAGTTTATTGAAGAAAAAGTAAGAGAAATGGAATAAAAAATAAGCACCTATATAAGTTTTTACTTATATAGGTGCTTTAAGCTAAAAAAGAAAAAATCTGCCATTTATGGCAGATTGAAAGGTCTTAATTATTATAACTTTTAGCAACTACAACGTCGCAACATTTTAAATTATTTTTTAAATTGTCACGGTAAAACTGCTTAATTTCGCCATAAATAGCATAATTAGAGATAGAGCCATTTTCGGCCAACTTCTCATCAATGGCTTGAATATATTTTTCAAACCTAATTGCACGCTCAGCTCTAGCTTCTTCTAATTCATGATGGAGCGAAATATTTTCAGCATTTACTTCTACAAAAGGGCGGTCAAGATATTTTTCAATATCCATAAGTTGCATGGCTTTTTCATCCTTACAGATAGTTCTGCAAAGCTCAATAGCGTAATCTGGAATGTAATCTCCTGCATTCACTTCGCTATTATCTACAACAACAGAGCCACGGTAGTCATTTACAGCAAACGCTCTAGGCGACAAGGTATTTAGAAAAGCGTAAGCGCCATCAATTGGAGGTTTGCCAGGAACACGACGGTTACCCTTGGCTGCCCAGTCATCAATAAGTTTTACTAAGAAACTAGCACAACCTTGATCTTGCCATTCTGAAACGGTAAACATAGTACCAATTTCGCCAACTAGTTTGCCATATTTGTTGTAGTATGGCTTCATCATTGTGCAGAATGAAATCACTTCATCTGTATCACTATCAAAAAGCAAGGCTACACACTCTTTTTGTAAAACTTCATCTGGTTCTACATTAAGAACGGTATCATCTTGCTTACTAAGTTTAGACAGTTCTAAGGACACTTCGCCCTGTTGATCTAAACTTAGATCGTTTAAAAAGCTATAATAAAGACGGTCATTGAGAATCATTTTCTCAATATTGGTGATTTTATCGTCAATCATATTTACACCTACTTTCCAAAAGTTCTAATTGACAAATTATATTTTAACATAAAAAACTTATTTAGTCAACTAGGGGGAGATGGGGATGGTTTGAAAAAACAACCCTCTTATGCTAAAATATTTTCATTAAGGTTGGGCAAAAATGTTTGATTTATTAAAAAATATAGGGAGTATAAATAAAACACCAGAAAAGGGTGGTTTATTAAATGCTGCAAACAAAAATATAAATTTATTAGGCAATGGTGGAGCTGTACTTAGTGCTATTGATGATGGCGTTGTAGCACTGGACAAGGACGGAAAAATAACCATTATTAACCATGCTGCTGAAAATTTAACAGGTTGGAGCGATGGTGACGCTGAAGGGCTTATTTATACGGCAATTTTAAAAATTTCTAATAATGATGGCCAAGAAATGATTGATGCCGCTAACCCTATAAATAAAGTGCTACGCACTAGTACAAGTTTTATAAGTAGAGATTTATTTTTAAAAACACAAAGTGGTAAAGTTTTACCAATTTACCTAGCAATTAACCCTATAGATAACTTTAATAGTGGCGTGGTAGTAGTTTTTAGAGATATTAGTAAAGAGCTATTAGAAAATAGGGAACAGGCTGAATTTATTTCTACTGCTAGCCATGAAATGCGAACACCAGTAGCAAGTATTGAGGGTTATTTAGGCTTAGCCTTAAACCCAGCAACTGCTACTATTGATGAGCGAGCTAAAGGCTTTTTATTAAAAGCGCACGAAAACACTAAACACCTTGGGCAATTATTTCAAGATTTATTAGATATAACTAAATCTGAAGATGGGCGACTTAAAAATGAACCAGTAGTATTAAATGCTGTAGAATTTGCTAGAGAAATTTGGGATGGCTTAAAGGTAAAAGCTGAAAATAAAGACTTAGAATATATTTTTGAGCCTGACCATCATAAATCTGGCGAGATAACAATTTCACCTGTATTTTATATTCATGCCGATAGAGACCATTTGCACGAAGTATTAGGCAACCTTTTTGACAATGCCATTAAATACACTCCTTTTGGAAAAGTTTCTGTTAATGTTACTGGAGATAATGATAATGTTAGAATTTCAGTAGCAGATAACGGTATTGGCATACCTGCTGAAGATATACCACACCTTTTTCAGAAGTTTTATAGGGTAGATAATTCAGAAACAAGAGAGGTTGGTGGTACTGGTTTAGGGCTTTATTTATCACGCAGGCTGGTTGAAGCTATGGGTGGTAAAATTGAGCTTACTAGTGAATATAAAAAAGGAAGTACTTTTACTATAACTCTACCAAGGCTAGCACGAGATCAAGCTGAAAGGCTAAAAGAAGCTGAAGACCAAAAAATGCAAGAGCTTAAAGAACAAGCTAAAAAGGAGGCTAGGAGAAGAGAAGAGGCCGAAGCCGATAGGGACATTTTAAGTATATTAGGCGAAGAAGACTTTTCTGATAAAGCTGAAGAACAAAAACAAAGCTTAGATAATGTTAAAGAAATTAAGCCAATTAGTATTGAAATAGAGAATTTGGCTACACCTACACCTACACCTACGCCTACACAAATACCTGTGCATGTTCCATCAC
>NZ_PRLK01000012.1 GCF_004151455.1 Candidatus Nanogingivalis gingivitcus
CTATTCTAGTTATAAAAAAACTATTTCATCATTGGTTAAATTGGGAGTTAACTCTGTTGTAATTAAAGATAAAAATTATTATATTACTGGAAATGATAATTCTATTTTTAAGACAAAAGTAGAGTTTAAACTTAATTCTTTCTATCAGTCAACAATTTTTGAAACAATGTTTACTGCTGAATTTTTCTCAACAGGTAATCTTAAAGATAGTTTAGAAATAGCTTCTATTACTGCACATAAATCTGGCTACAATGATATTTTAAAACCTTTTTTTGCTCACCAAATAGCCAATAGTAAGAAAAATATATCATCAATAGAAATTATTAAAGCTGATATAGATATTAAGCAAAAAATAAAATTAGTGGCAAAAACATTAGTTAAAAGACCTAAAGGTATTTTTGCTGCTGACGAAAGTGGTGGTAATATTCATAAAAAATTCACTGCTTTAAATATTGAAGATATTGAAGAGAATAGAAGAAAATATCGTGAAATGTTTTTCACTACTCCAGATATAGAAAACTACCTTAGTGGTATTATCTTGTTTGAAGAAACTTTAAATCAATCATTATCTACGGGTGAATCTTTCGTTGATCTACTTAAAAAAAGAAATATATTAATAGGACTTAAGTTAGATGAAGGACTTCAACCAATATCTAAAGATTCCGAGGAAACAATAACCCTTGGTCTAGATTCACTAGATTCAAAATTAAATAAATACGCCCAAAAAATTGATTTTGCAAAATGGCGAGTAGCTTTTAAAATCAACTCTGATAATAATACCCCTAGCAAAATGGCTATAGATTCAAACTGTCAAATATTAGCACGTTATGCTAAATTATGCCAATCTTACGGAGTAGTACCTATAGTAGAACCAGAAATAGTATTTGATGGCAACCATTCTATAAAACATTGTAGACTAGAAACTGCTAAAGTACTAAAAACTTTATTTGAAGAGCTGAAATTATTTAAGGTAGATTTAGAAGCTACAATCTTAAAGACCAATATGGTTATAGCTGGTAAAAACTATCCTGTACAGTCTCTTCCTAAAGAGGTGGCTCTGGAAACTGTTCAAGTTTTAAAATCAACAGTTCCTAAAGAATTAGCTGGTGTAGTATTTTTATCTGGTGGTCAAACTCCACAGCAAGCAACAGATAATTTGCAAGAAATTATTAATCTAGGACCATTCGATTGGGGCGTAACTTACAGCTTTGCTCGTGCTTTACAAGAACCATCTTTAAATACTTGGAAAGGTAAAGATAGTAATAAAAAACAAGCTCAGTTACTATTCTTGGAAAGAGTTGCGGCAAATTCTCACGCACTATATAAAAACTAAACAATATAAATGAGTTATTTATTAAAAAATAACTCATTTATTGCTATTCTTATAGCTAAGGCTTTTTCCATATCACCTTTTTTATTAAATTCATCCATTTTAGTTTTTAAATAATCTAACACAAGCTTATCGTCTTTATTTTCATTTTGAGACTGGCGTTTTATAGATAGAGATCTAGCTTCAGCATTGTCTGACTTTTCTAATTTACCTAATATAATTAAATTATCTATATGCTTGGCCACTGTAGCTACAGATTTATAGCCAAGCCCTGAAGCTATTTCACGATATGTGGGGCTATATCCATATTGATTGATAAAATTTTCGATATATTCCAAGAACTGTACCTGTTTTTTAGTTAGATTCATAGTTATTTCCTACAACAACAACTATATCAGCTATTTCACTATACTTATTTTTTATAGAACTATCACCTTCTTCTGCTTTTGATGAAAACTTATCAGCTAATGCTTTTATTGTTTTTTCCATCTTTAGATCACTTACTTTATATATTTTACTACTTGAATAATTAGATTTATCGGCAGTTCCAATCTCAACTATATTAAAATCGTCTTTTACTAAATCTTTTTTAACTTTTGCAGCCAAGCCACTAGTATCAGTACCGTTTAACACTACAACTTTGGCTTTCTCATCTAAGATAGTACTACTTTTCGTATTTTTATTAATATATTCTTGAATATTAGTATAATCAAATGTTCCAGCAGTAGGAAGCACAACACTAGCACGACCTACATTACCAGTAGTAAAATAATTAGTTGACTTACCAGTTAAGGGTAGAGATTGAATATTAGAACCTGACAATTGCCCTGCTAATTCAGCTACAGTCCTAATTTCTTTTGTATCAAAAGAATGGTGTATATTATTTCCTAATGTTTCAGCCATACGAATTAAAGCATCTGGATTCATTTTTTGTTGATTAATTTTAGCTACAGTAGCTTGTAATATTTTCTGCTGATTTCTTTCCCTATCAAAATTTCCACCACTAAAACCATAACCGCCATGTGATCCTCTAGCTCTAGAGAAAGCTAAAGCTTTTTCGCCGTCCATATGGGCAATTTGTCCATTTTTGTATCTAACTTTCGTAGCATAGTCATACATTTCAGGTGAGCCATCCCAAACTTCAACCTTAACATCAATACCACTAATTGCATTTATGCTATCTATTAGAACTTGCCAATTACCATGAACTTGATATTGAATATCTAATCCTAATATTTCCCCTACTTTATCTGATAATGCTTTTTGACCTCTCTTCTCAGCATCCGTATTATTACTTCCACTTGCTTTAGCATCTGATTTAGCGCAAGCATATGTTTCATTAAGTTTTCCCGCATTAGTGCCTAACCACCTAGAGCAAGTATGTTTAACCCATAGGTCCCTAGGTAGAGAAGCTGTATATATTTTTTTATTCTCTTGATTGAGTGAAGCTACCATAATAGAGTCGGTTAAATCAGCACCGTCCCAACCATCTGGAGAAGTCCCAAATATAAGAATATTAGTTCTACCATATTTATCTTTTTTAAGCTCTTCTTTTTTAAGAACATCAAGTATATTTCCACCATTTTGAAAAGCAAAATTACTTAAAGATTTTATGGCTCTATACCCATATATTCCACATATTAAAATTATAATAAAAATAATAGTAAGTAAAATTCTTTTTATTATAATTCTTTTTTTAAGTGCTTTAATATCTAAAGGTTTCTTACCTTTTTTAAGTCTTTTACGATTAACCTTGTCTAGTTTTCTGGCTAATTTCTGTTCTTTTTTATTTTTCTTATTATTATCTTCCTGCTCTTGGCGGTGTTCCTCTATGTCTATTCTTTCTAAAGCTAGCTCTAAATCTCTTGAGCTATCTTTTTTTTGTTCTTTTGGAAAATTTATTTTTTTATTTTCAGCAGAATCTACCTTTTTATCTTCCATATTTTTTTCTATCTTGTTTTGAATAGGTCTACGAGGAGTAAAACCGTCAATTGAACGTTGATTATTTTTCATAAGCTCTTTAAATTTTACCAAAAAAATATTTTTAAATCAATTCAGCAGCTATTTTTCAGCCTCATAAAGTAAGTTATCCATCTTTAATTGTAATTTTTTAAAATTACTAAATTGACCTTCTATATTATAAAAATTTCCGTTAAAAATAATAGCATTATTATCTACTGGTATACCATGTGCTACCATATTTCTAATTTTTATCCAATTTTCAATATTAGCATCATCATAACCAATATTCTTTCGCTTAAGAACTGCCTTAAAAATTTTTAATTTATCATTCAACCTAAGTCTTCCAGCAAACATAAAATCATTCAAAAAAGCTTCTTTTTTGTTCTTATCTGCATAATAATTAATTATAATATTATTTATTCGCATTTCTGTAGAATTAACTTTTTCTACTATCATACCAATTTTAATAAGATCAGATTGGTTATATTCTGGATGTAATTGTGTTTTATTTCTTTTAAACATATTGTTAGTCTTTCTCCTTTAAACCTACAAAAACCATAAGTATTATATAAATATGCAAGGCATTTGGCAGCCCCGAAAAGAATAGCCATTGCACCATAAAAGCTACCAAAATAGATAGATACAGTCCGTTAAATCTAAATTTTTTTATAACAAAAATTATATTTGTTATCCATATAATAAATCCTATAATACCTAATTCTAGTAAAATTGAAATAAATTCATTTTGAACTATTTCAAATGAATTACCAGTTTTATGGGTAGTTTTAAATATTGCCTTACCGCTTCCTCCAGATCCAACACCAAATAAAGAAGTTTTAATATCTCTTAGCCAAGTTTCTATACCTAGGTTAGTCATATTAGTGCGTTCATCTGTTGACCTTTCTACATAACCATTAAATAATGCTTTTTCGCTAGTGATCTTTGTTTTATTTTCTTCTATTTTAGGGAGACTAATTTTGCCTAAAGATAAATGGTTAATAGATTTTGAAATCGATTCATATGCATTGTCAGATATTCTAGGGTTCAATTCTGTGAAAAAGGCGTGGTATAGAATACCGAATATAAAAGAACATCCAATAATAAATATCGGTAACACGGTTTTATTTATTTTTATTTTACCTTTATAAAGTATATATAAGTAGTAACAAAGAATAGCTACAAATAACGCAAAAATAGCCCCCCTGCTAAGTGTTAAATACATAGATAAAGCTATAATAAATAAATATAGAGCATCTTTTTTATTAGGTTTATTAATAATTCTATCAATTAAAACTAAAATTGGCATTAATAACAAGGAACCTAAAAACTGTGGCTCAATAGTAAAAACACTAGGGCGTACAAAACCGAATCCTCTAGCTAGGCACCCTTTACATAAACCAATATCCCAAAAAGCACCATATGCTACCTGAATTATAGAAAGTACAGTCATTAAAAAAGCCACATCTAGAAATATATAAGTAAATCTTTCTAATATTAATCTTCTTTTAGTCTTATCTATTAAGGTTATTGTTATAAAAATTACTAGTAAAGTACCCCATAAACCAGCAGTTAATATGGTTCTTAGCTTGTTTTCGCTCCATATTAAAGTAGTAAAATTCCATATAACAAATAATGTAGGTAATATTACATTTTTAATATTAATCTGCTTTTTTAATTTTATAATATCTACAAAGCCTACACCTGCCATTATGAAAACATAAATAATAGCTATAGATAGCTCAATATTTGTTCCACTAATTTTAGTTATAAAAAAATTTGGTAAATAAGAAAAAAATAATGCTACTGGTGATAGTATTAACATTTTTTCAAATAAGTTTAAATCTTTAAATTTATTTTTTATTTTCATTTTTGTTAGCCTCTTTAATAATCTTATTTAAATTGGATATAAAATTGTCAGTAGAGAATTTTTTTACACTTCTACTAACTTTTCTACTGGAAAAATTACAATTTTCAAATTTTTCAATAGCTTTTAATAAGTTTTTGGAAGTTTGTTTTTCAAAAAATATACCGTTTTCATTTTCTATAATATAATCTCTTGATCCTCCTTTGTTATAAGCTATCACCGGAGTGCCACTAGCCAAAGATTCTACAGGGGCAATTCCGAAAGGCTCTAAACTAGGGAATATAAATCCTTTAGCTTTAGCTACTACTATAGCTAATTCTTCTGGATTACTAATAAAATTAATAAATTTAATATTTTCATAGCCTTTTGCCATATTAACCAATTTATCATGCTCAGCTCCTCCACCTACTAAAATAAAATCTTTTTTATTAGCCTTAAAAGCCTCAATTGCTATATCTAATTTTTTCCAATTTACCTGCCTAGAAGTAGTAATATAATATTCCTCTTTTTTCTCAACTAGCGGGAACTTTTCAACCTCTACTGGAGGATATAATATTTCTGACTCTCTTTTATAATATTTTTTTATTTCATCTTGTGAATATTTTGAATTAGCCAATAATAAATCTGGTCTTTGGGCAAATTTAAAGTCAATCTTTCTTAAAGGTAAAACTAATATTTTAAAGAAAAATCTAACAATAAAATTAAAAATACCAAAACCTGGGTTTTTTAAATAATCCTCATACATTCCCCAATAATATTGAACTGGAGGACCTTGAAGATAACTAATATGTAATTGGTTTTTGCTTGTTTTTATACCTTTACTTTCCCCACATGAAACAGAAATAATTAAATCATATTCCGACAAATCTAAATTATTAAAATAAACAACTCTTAATGGACCTAGTATTTTTCTAAGCTTTGCAGGAAAAACATTTAACCAACCAACCTTAATTTTTTTATCATTAAACCAATCAACTTCTTTTTTTGAATATTGAGAAGTATAAATTATGGCTTCAGGGAAAATATCACTAATTGTTTTAACAACTTTTTCAGCACCACCATATGTCGTAAGCCAATCTGTAACAATAGCTATTTTTTTATATTTTTTTTGCATATTAATTTTTATTTAGCCCCTCTTCTAAAAATAACTGAAGCTATAGTTTTAAAAATAATTTGTATATCTAATAAAATAGACCAGTTTTGAACATAATACACATCTAATCGTCTTCTTTCTTCGAATGATATGTCTCTACGCCCTGAAACTTGGGCCAAACCTGTAACACCACTTTTAACCGCTAAGATAATATCTTTTTTCTTATATTGGTTAATCTCTTGAGGAATTAAAGCTCTTGGCCCAACTAATGATATATCACCCTTTAAAACATTAAATAATTGCGGCAATTCATCTAGCGATGTAGCCCGAATAAATTTACCAATTTTAGTAACTCTAGGGTCATCATCTAAGCTATCTCCGTTTTCTCTATATTTCTTAATAAGCTCTGGTTTGTTCATCTTTTCAAAAGCCTGCTCAGGAGTTAACCCATCATATTCAGCTTTTTGTGATCTAAACTTATATATATAAAATTCTTTATTAAATTTAGTAAGTCTTATTTGCCTAAAAAATATACTGTCTTTAGGTGCAATAATTTTCATTATTATTGCCACTATAGTCATAATAGGTAAAGCTATAATTATGCCTATTAATGATCCAGTAATATCCATTAGTCTCTTCCAAAATTGCCCGGCGCCAAAAAGTTTTGTAATTTTTATATCTATAACAGGTAATCCACCAATAATTTCAACACTATTAAGCTGAGATATTAGCCTATCTTGATTAGGTAAAAACATATAGCTAATATGCTTTTCAATAGCATAATCATAAATAATTTCACTTCTGTTATTATCTGTTTGAATAATAACATCTACTTCAGCCTGTTCTACAGCTTCATTAAAATTAGAAAAATGTCGTGGACATTTTTCTCTTGGTAAAAAATCACTCTTTGCCACAATACCAGCAATATCATATCCGTAATCAATATTATGAATTAAAAAGTTCGCCATTTCAGTGGTTTTTTCATTGCTACCAACTATTAAAACTTTTTGCCTACCAATACCATTCCTAATCAATACCCTATTAATAAGTTTAACTAACTCTCTACCTAAAATAATTGCAAAAAAGCTTATAGCAATAAAATAAATAGCAATAATTCTTACCGGAAACACATCATCTCCAGTAAAGAAAGCATACGACACTAAAGCCATTACACTTACAACAGAGGCTACTATAACCCTACCATATTCTCTTGGCCTATATAAAAATATAGCCCTATCATATAAACCACTCATTACATTTACTATTAGCCACACTGGAACAAGCGTAATAATTAATACTACAAAATTCATAGTATGTGGGTCAAAGAAATACGGCCTACCATCAAAGTGTATACGATAATAATAGGCTAAAGAAAAAGATAAAATTACCGCTATGACATCTGAAATCATTAAAAATAACTTCATAATGGTTAGATTATTTTTTATCATTATATACAAATTATAACATATTAGCTAAACTTAAAAGTGTTTTAAGTTAGTATGTTATAATGTTTTTTATAATGAAATCTTTAACTAAAAAATTTTTTTCTTCTATTTCTAATAATATCAATATAATATTAGCCATCTTCAGCTTTTCAATCTTATCAATATTAATTGTTTATTGCTTAACAGCTTCACCTATCGCAGATGTTTGGTATTATTTTAATCGCTATCATCTAGCTAGAAATCATGGAATAGTACAAGGTTTTTTCATCTATATAAAAGATAGTTTTGAACATACTGGTAGATTTTTCCAATGGATAATAATTTTCTTTGGTTTCTTACTATTTAAAATTAATGCAATTAAAATAATTCCTATACTATTATTGATAACTCTATTCGTATCTATATCTTGGTTATTATATCAATTAAAACTATTTAAAAATAATAAATTATCTATTTTTTCTGTTAGCTGCATTTTAACTATTAGCTCGATTCTAATGTTACCTAGTAGTTTTGACTCACTCTTATGGTTAGATGCAAGTGTTTCTTATTTAGGTAGCTTAGCTTGTTTTATACTTATTATTAATTTTATTTTTCTAATGATTCATAAGAAAATACCTCTTCATTATCAAATAGCTATTTTCTTATTTGTTATCTTGTCACAATCTTTAATAGAAACAGTATCTATCTACATAATTGCCTGGTTATTTTTAATAAGCTCATTCCTCTTTATTACTAAAAGAAAAAAGCATCTACTTACCCTATTAAAATTCCTCATATCTTCAATAATTGGTTTTTTGTTGGTTTATTTTTCTTACGGATCTATAAAACGTAGAGAGACATCACCAGAATTAAATTTAAAATGGATATTTTTTGATTCATTCTCAAGCTTTTCAAGGATGATACTTGAATGGAAATATGTATTATTATTTATTCCAATTATTGTTTTAGCAGGATTCATACTAACTAATACTAAAAAAATTAACTTATCATCTAAACAACTTCTACTTATTGCCCTATCAATATTTATGTCAGCTACATATCCTGTTTTTATCTTAAATAATATAGTTCAGGATTATGTTCCTCATAGAATAATGTCTTTACCTATTTTTGCTACTGTTATTTCTAGCTTTATTATAGGTATATCTCTGCAAAAAAGTAAGTTACTTAAATTTAAGAATAACTATAAAATATTTAGTGTTTTATTAATTATTATAGTAATAATTTCAACGCCTTACATAATAAATAATATGCGTCTAAGAATTGAGAAAACTTCTTTAAGGGAACATCTACTTAAGGTTCGTGATATTGACATAAAAAAGCAAAAAAATAATGGCTTAGATACATATATAATTCGTGAACTTCCCAATAATCTAATTAGCAACGCTGAAGATATGATATACAGCCCTAATAGCAATAAACTACATTGGACTGTTACCTCATATCTAGAATTTAATGGAATAAATAGCAACCTAGATGTTAATAAAATTAGAGTATTGAAAGGTAATTATGATTTTTAATATAATAAGTAATTTTATAAAAAATAAAGACAAATCTTTTTTTAAATATATTATTAGTGGTTTAATTGCGGCTATTATAGAGTTTTTATGTTTTAATCTTATCTATTATGTTTTATTTAAAAATCATCTTTTCGTGGCTCAAGCAATTAGCTATTTTACGGGCTTAATTACAGCATTTTCTTTACATTATTTCTATTCTTTTAAATCTCGCAAAGAACAAAAAAATAGAAATAAACAGTTTATCTTATATTTTTTTGTAGCTTTGTTTAATTTATGCTTTTCTTTTATTCTCATAAAGTTACTATCAAAAATAGGTTTATCTCCTGTGATAGCAAAACTTTTAGTTATGGGTACCATAATAATATGGAATTATACTATTCTTAATAGATATATATTTAGTAAATCTATCACTAACTTAAGTCTTAAAAACATATTCAAAAAACTACAAAAAAATTTTATTACAATATTGCTATTTTTAATAATAGTATCTATAGGCTTAGTGCAAATTTTTATAAATAAAGTAGGAGTTAGTTTTGACGAACATGCACATATAGCCAAAATCGAATCTACTTCTAGGCTAGATTTTATTCCACGTCAAAAAAATAAAGATTCATATGCTTCTAGTAAAGGCGCAATGGAAATGCAGTCATTTGTTACTAAAAATATAGAAGCTTCTCTTGCTAAAGACATCAATACATATAAAAAATTGGATAACGAAGTTAAAGAAATAGCTAATAAAAAATATCGGTCTTTACCTGTAGAAGAAGTCTTTCCTCAAGGAGCAGGCGCATATCATAGTATAAACTATATCCCCAACGCTATAGGCTTATATATTGCACGGCTACTTAATATGACAGTAAAGCAGGCCTATTATAGCGCTAAAATATCTGCTTTGATTATTAATGCTTCTATTATATCTTTTTCCTTCTTCTTACTTCGAAAATATCGTTCAAAATTTTTAGTATTAATTGTAGCTTTATATCCTCAGATATTAATATCACTATCATCTATTAGTGCAGATGGAATTATTAATGCTACAAGCTTACTGTTTGGAACTATAATCTTAAAATCTCTACTCGATAAAAAGATACCGCTTTTATTTATAATAATTGCTATTTTATGTGGTATTTCTATGTCAATTTCAAAGCTGCCCTATTTATTAATTAGCATGTTAATATTCTTTATACCTTTTAAATATTTCAAAAAAGATTCATATAATAAAATAGCTAAAATATTATTTTTAATACCTATAGTTATATTACCTCTATATTGGAACTATATAATGAAAGATGCCACACAACACACTAGCCATAACGCTTATTGTTGTCTGTCTGGGGTTAAAGCTGACAGCAAAGAACAAATTAAAAATATACTAAAAAATCCTATAAATTTTACTGGGTCAATATCTGAATTTATAATAAATTTTGATCTAATTGAAGAAGGTAGAATTATAAACCCTATAGAAGGATCCAGAAATTTACGATTAAATACTAGCATTCTATTTGTTCACCTAATATTATCAATACTTATAGTTGCTTATGTAGAAAGAGAATATAATGATAAACAATATTTTAAGAAGATAGCTCCTTATTGGATATTATCTATATTATTCACTACTTTAGGAATTATAGTTGCATTATACGTAGCAGCGAATTCTGTTGGTCAATTTCATATATGGGGAGTTCAAACAAGGTATTTCTACCCATTATTATTCTTTATATTCGTAGTAATATCAATTTATACACCTATAAAATTAAAGAATTTTTCTTCAGAAAAGATATTAAGATACACCATAATAACATTGATAATATTAAATATTTTCTCCACTATTCAACTATATATACTTCCTAGGACCTCAAATACTTATATAAGTTACTATAGTAGTACGCAAAAATAATTTTTTATGTTAAAGTAGTTGTATGAGTACAAAATATGATGATACATTAATAATTGTACCTGCTTATAATGAAGGTAGTGTTATTGAAGAAAATTTGAACAAAATATTAAAAGAATTTAAGTATGTCGTCTGCGTAAATGACGGAAGTTCAGATAACACAGCTGAAGAAGTATCTAAAACTAAAGCTATTTTATTATCTCACCCTGTAAATATTGGCCCGGGTGGTGCTTCACAAACTGGTATTGAATATGGAATTGCAAATAATTTTAACTTTTTCGCAACCTTTGATGCCGACGGGCAACATTCCCTAGAAGACCTTAAAGGAATGGTTGATTTAATACATAAAAATAAAAATATTGATATTATGATTGGATCTAGATTTTTAAGCAAAAAAGCTGAAAATATGCCTTTTAGTAAAAAAATATTACTAAAAACAGCAATTATTTTTTCCAATATAACATCAAGAGTTAAGGCGACAGATACTCATAATGGTCTTAGAGTCTTTAACCTAAAAACTGCTAAAAAATTAGATTTAAAATTAAATGATTATTCTCACGCCTCAGAAATACTTGATAAAATACGTATTAATAAATTAAACTTTCAAGAGTTTCCAACAACAGTTTATTATACAGACTATTCTAAAGGTAAAGGACAATCTAGTATTAATGCTGTAAATATTATGGTAGACCAACTTTTAAATATGTTGAAAGGTAAAAAATAATGAATCAAATAATAATCCAAATAATTTTAACCATATTTATTGTGCTAGCTATTTTTAAAATATTACACCATCACAATTCAGCTAGTAGTAAAGCTTTATCTAAAATATTTTTTATTATCTTTCTTATATTTGGCTTAGTAATGATTTTTAATCCTGAAATTACAAATGACATCGCTCATCTAGTAGGAATTAACCGTGGTGCAGATTTAATGCTTTATGTATTAGTTATATTTTTCATTTTTGATAAAGTTAATGATTTCTATAAAGAACAGAATCAAAAAGAACGTTTCGCTAAATTAGTTAGGAAAATAGCCTTACAAGATAGTAACAAAAAGAAATAAATTCTATTTTCATTATGAATCCAACTTTTTCGATTATAATTCCAGTATATAATGCAGAAAAAAATATTAGCTGCATTGTTAATCAAATTACTAACATCACTTTTACAGATTACGAATTAATTTTAGTTAATGATGGAAGTACTGACGGCACTAAAAAAATATTAGATAGTATTAATAATAAAAATATTAAAGTTATCCATCAAAAAAATTCTGGTCCTAGCTTAGCTAGAAATACTGGAATTAAAAAATCATCTGGCGAATATATATTATTTTTTGATGCTGATGATATTATTAATACAAAGGAATTGAATAAAACTTTATTATCTTTTAATCTAAATAAAGCTGCTGATCTTACTGTATTTGGCTGGAAAATAAAATATAGTAACGGTGCTATAAGAACTATAAAACAGAGTCATCAGCTAATATCTAAAGATAACATAGTCCCCTTTACTATTAAATCCATAGGCAACAGTGGGCAAATGTATAATTTATGGAATAAAATATACAAATCTAAAATTATAAAAAATAATAATCTCTTATTAAATGAAAATTTAAAATTTGGTGAAGATTTAATATTTAATTTTAATTTCATTCAAAAAAGTAACAGTATAGAAATTATAGACAGTAACCCTTATTATACTTATATCGAAGAAAGCCCTAGTAGTATAGTTAGCTATACTAAATTAAACTATGATTTTCGGCAGCAAAATTTAATTGCTCTTAATCATTTTTCTCGAAAACAATCCTTAGAAGTTAAAGAGTATGCTAATTTCGTAAAATGGAGATGGCTTATATCTTATGCATTAGCTATATGTAAAACTAATTACAGTTTTAATCAAAAAAAGAAATTAATAAAAATAGCTATAAAAGATCAGAAGCTTAAACCAGCGAAAAAAGTATCTTCAATTGGTTATAAAAAGTTTATAATGGAATATATATTCTATATATTGTCTTTATCACCTGCTATCTTTACTTTTTTTATAAACCTAATTAGTAATATTAAAAAGTATCAAAAAAATCAAAATATTACTATAG
>NZ_PRLK01000013.1 GCF_004151455.1 Candidatus Nanogingivalis gingivitcus
ATATATTACTTATGCTTTTTTGTAAAGGGTTTATAAAAGCAGTAAAAGTTAATATATGCTATAATAATTAGAGAAATGAAATCTAATTATTATTTTAAACATTCAAATAATATTAACTATCAGGAGTTTGATAGTTTTGTTGAAAAAAATGGCCATTTGTTGCAAACTTCTGCTTGGGGAAAACTAAAAAGTAAAAATGGCTGGCATGCTGAGTATATTGCTCTTTATAGAGGTAAAGAAATTGTAGCAACTTGCACAATTTTATTTCGCCGGTTAGGGGCTTTAAACTATACTTTAGCTTACATACCTAAAGGTTTTGTATTTATAGAAAAAAATGAAAAAGTTGATTCACTTATACGTGATGAAATTATTAAAGTTTCCCAGCAGTATAAAGCTGTAGCTTTAGATATGGAGCCAAATATAGCTAGAGATGATAGTATTGTGGCCTATTTTGAAAAGTTAGGTTTTAAACATCAAGGTTTTGAAGCTGATAAATTTATATATCAAACACAATTTGATATGATTGTTGATTTAACTAAAAATGAAGATATTAAAGATAGTTTTCCAAAGAAAAATCAAAAATTATTAGATAAATCTATTAAAGAAGGGCTAGAGTTTCGTAAAGCTAGCATTGACGAAATAGATATTTTTGCTAATTTATCAGATATCACAAGTAAACGAAACAGTATCTCTTTAAGAAAAGGTAGCTATTATAAACAAATTGTAGAATTATTTAGCGAAAGTAATAATTGCGATTATTTTTTAGTTGAGCTAAATAAAGAAACCTTTAAAAAAGAGGCTGAAAAAAAAGTTAAAAGAATGGCTAAAGAGATTGCTGGAAGTGAGAAGCGAGAGCTTAACGAGAATGCCAAGGTAGATTTAGCTTTAAAAAGAAAAAAACTTCGTAGTATTGAAGAAGATATTACAAAACTAGATGGTAATAAACCTATTTACTTAGCAGGTTGCTTAGTACTTTACTGTGGGGATATGGCTTATTATCTTTATGCTGCTTCTAGTAATGAGTTTCGTTATTTACAACCAAATGTATTTATGAACTACTATGCTATGATGGAAGCAAAAAAGCGAGGTTGCACTGGCTATAACCTTGGCGGTTATAAATCAAAAGATGATGGGCTCTACCCATTTAAATTATCTTTAGGGGCTGATAGTAAAGAGTTTGTAGGGATATTTTCTTATGTTATCAATAAGCCAATATATAAAATACTTAAAAAAGGTTTAGCTATTAGGTCTAAACTAAAAAAGATTAAAAAAAGTTTGCGTAAGTAAGCTTATGTAGTATGTAAAAAATACATCAATATTACAAAAACAGATATAAAATTGTGGAAAACCTTAAAGAAATCTTAAAAAACATCTTACTATTGACTTAATGGTGTTTTTTTGGTAACATTAGATAGATAACTAACAAATATCAAACAGACAAAGGAAAAACTGCGAGGAATATGTCTGAAATACCAGAAAAACAAGTAAAAAGGCTAAAAAGCTTGATTCAAGAAGCGGAAACGAATCTAGCAGCAGCCAAAGAGCTACTAATTAGTATTAGTGGCGAATCTGATAACGTAGTGTTATCACCTAATAACTCTATTATAGAGAGCCCTCAAGGTAAGATAATTGAAGGTGTGTTTGACGGCCAAACTATGATTGGTCCTGATGGAAAGAATTATCCTGTTCCAGCAAATTATGCTTCAAAATCTAAACTTGTAGAGGGTGATATCTTGAAATTAACTATTAATGATGATGGTGGTTTCATTTACAAACAAATTGGACCTGTACCACGAAGGCAAATTATTGGTACTCTAGTAAATCATGATGGTTCATACTTTGTAGAGGCTGGTGGAAATGAATATAAAATTTTACTAGCAAGCGTAACATACTTTAAATTACGCACAGGTGACCAAGTAACCATTATTATACCTGAAGATAGTACTGATACTACTTGGGCTGCTGTAGAAGCATCATTCTAAAATAGTTAAACTTTGAGAGATTTATATTAAATAAAAAATCATACATAATGCGAGAATGTATGATTTTTTATTTTTAATTAGCAAGAATTTATCGGCGAGAGTTCATGGCAGTGATAATTTTTTGAATAAAATCGCCAATTCCACCAGGTATATTTACAAATAAATTTAAAAACCAAATTAAAGCTAAAAATAATAGCGTGGCACCAATGGCACTTCCAAAACCAAAGAATATTCCACGAAAGAAATTTACTTTATAAACTGTCCATCTATTAGGGTATAAATCATTAAAAATATCTTCTAATATAGAATATTGAGCGTCTTTTGTAGTGTTATTGGATAGTGTTTTTTTAATTTTATTAAAAAATTTCATTTAAAGTAATTTTAACATAATTTAGCTTATCTAACAAGGAAAAACCCCACACAAACAGGGTAGCGTGGGGTGGATTCTGATAAATAGGAAAAGATGGATTATTTTTCTTACGCTTGAAATATATTTTGGAGTATTGTACTTCTATTTTATTATTTCCTATAAATCAAAAAGAGTAGGTACTGTACACTACGAATATACAAATGTACTTTGATATTATAACAATATATTAGTATTTTGTCAATACTATATATTAAATAGATTTAATATATTTTTTGATTTTACTTTTTAAAATTGTTAAAATTAGTAAAAGGAGATAAATGAAATTGAAAAGTCTAGCTCATAAACTTGAGAAAAACCTATCATATAGTGCTAAGGAAAATGCTATTAATTGGCTTTCTAAAAATAGGTATAGTGAATATAAAGAAGAATTACTTCAATTAATTACAGAAGAAAATTGGAGAGAGCTTGAAGAGGCTTTTTATAAAAAAATAGATTTTGGTACTGCTGGACGTAGGGGTGTTGTAGGCGTAGGCGCTAATAGAATTAACAATATTACTATAAGAGAGACAGCACAAGGTATTTGTGACTTTATTGTTAAATATAAATTAAATAAAAAAATAACAATTGGCTGGGATGGTAGAAATTCATCAAAAGAGCTTGCTTTAAATTTTGCTAAAGTGGTAGTAGCTAACGGTATTGAACCTATTGTAGCAAAAGAACCTTGTTCAACTCCCGAACTTTCTTATAATTCTTTTTTGGGAAATGGTAGAACCATTGATGTGATGATAACGGCTAGCCATAATACTCCAGAATATAACGGCATAAAAGTTTATAGGTATGGTTGCCAAATAAATGTAGAGACAGCTAATGAACTAATGGAATTAATAAATAGCGCTAATGTTTTATATGATGATAGTTTAAGTTTTAATGATTTGAAAAATATAAGTAATGATTATATAAAATATATAACTGTAAAATATAAACAAAAAGTGTTTAATAATAAAAATTATAAAATAAACAATTTAAAGGTAGTCTATTCTCCTCTTTGTGGAGTTGGTAAAACTAATGTATTACCAATACTAGAAACTAGTTTAGGTAAAGAAAATGTATTACTGGTAAAAGAGCAGAGTATTATTGATGGTGATTTTAGTTCTATAGAGAATCAAAAACCTAATCCAGAAGAGTTAAATGCTAATTTAATGGCTATTGAATTATTGAAAGATAGCACTGCTGATATTGGATTAACTAGTGACCCTGACGCTGATAGACTAGCTGTTTTAGTAAAAGACCATAATGGCGAAGTTAGAATGCTAGATGGCAATGAATCGGCCTTACTTATGGCAGATTATTTATTAAGACATAGCAAAAAAGGTTATATAGCTAAAACTATAGTTACTACAGACGCAATTACTGAATTAGCTAGATTATACGGCTGTAATGTTTATGATAATTTTTTAGTTGGCTTTAAATATATTGGTGAAACTATTATTAACAACAGAAATGATGATATTTTAGCAGGTTTTGAAGAGAGCCTAGGAACTACTATTGACGGAGCTTTAAGAGATAAAGACGCCGCTGCTTCAGCTATAGTTATAGTAGCTTTAGCAGAAGAGATGAAAAAGCAAAATAAAACATTATTAGATAGACTAGATGATATTTATAGAGAGCTTGGAGGAATGTTCTATAGCCGTACTGAATCTATAGAATATAAAGGAAAAGACGGCTTAGAAAAAATGAATATTATTATAGATAAGCTAAAACAGATTAAAATAGGCGAAAAAGATAATATTACAGCTATATCAGACTATGAAACGCTAAAACGAAAAAATGCAGATGGTGAAGAAACTATTGATATGCTAGAGCCAGGTAAAATGATTAGGCTTGAATATGGTGATAGCAGCAAAACAATTTCTATTCGCCCTAGCGGTACTGAGCCTAAGATGAAAATATATAGTAGATGGAAAATTAGCGATTCTACGGACGCTGATTTGTATAAAAAATCAATTAAGCAGTTAAAAGAGGAGATTTTATAGAATATGAGCGTTGCAAGACTAATAGAAACTTTTGAACCAAGTAAATATCAAATTCTACTAAATTTAAGTAATTCTAAAGAAAGAATTTTTACCGGAAAAGTAATTATTAATGGTGATATTAAGAACGATAATTTTTTTAATTTACATAGCAAAGCATTAGATATTGATTTCATTAAAGTTAATAATATTAATTGTGAATATAAAGAAAAATCTGAAGACGAGATAAGTATTTTTTCTAATAGAGATAATAAATTCGATACAGTAAGTGAAAGTACTGTAGAGATAGGTTTTAAGGGTAAAATTAATGACTCTATGCATGGTCTATATCCTTGTTACTATAATGATGGTGAGGAGCGTAAAGAACTACTTGCTACGCAATTTGAAAGCCATCACGCCAGAGAAGTTTTTCCTTGTGTAGATGAACCTGAAGCTAAAGCTATTTTTAAACTAACTATTTTGACTAATGATAATGGCGAAAAAGTTATTTCTAATACTAAAGTGGAACAAGAAACTATTATTGATGGAAATATACGCAAAGTAGAATTTGAAGAAACGCCAAAAATGTCAACATACTTACTAGCTTTAGTAGTTGGTGATTTACATAAAAAAACTAAACTTACTAAAAGTGGTGTGGAAGTTTCTACCTGGGCTACTAAAGTTCAAAGTAAAGACCTTTTAGATTTTCCTTTAGATATAGCAGTAAAAGTATTAGATTTTTATGAGGAATATTTTAAGGAAAAATTCCCGTTGTCTAAATGTGACCATGTTGCTTTACCAGATTTTAGCAGTGGAGCAATGGAAAACTGGGGACTTATTACATACCGTGAAACAGCTATGTTAGCTGGAGAAAAGCATTCAATTGCTGATAAGCGATATGTAGCAACAGTTATAGCCCATGAAACAGCACACCAATGGTTTGGTAATTTAGTAACTATGAAATGGTGGGATGATTTATGGCTAAATGAAAGTTTCGCTACTATGATGGAGTATTATGCAGTAGACAATATTCACCCAGAATGGAACGTGTGGCAAGACTTTGCCGTAAATGAGTCAATTATATCTTTAAGAAGAGACGCTATAGATGGAGTTCAAGCAGTACGTATCCCTGTTCACCACCCTGATGAGATAAATACTATTTTTGATGGTGCCATAGTTTATGCTAAAGGCGCTAGGCTTATGAATATGCTTAGAGAGTATATAGGAGATGAATCTTTCCGCAATGGTTTAATAGAATATTTTAAAAAATTTAAATACCAAAATACTATAGGTAACGATTTATGGAATGAATTAAGTATAGCTTCTGGCAAAGACGTAAAAAGTTTTATGAGCCCATGGCTAGAACAGCCTGGTTACCCAGTAGTTAAGGCTGATAAAAAAGGTAATATTTTAAGTATAGAACAAAAACAATTCTTTACTAGCGAACATAATGATATGAATAGGAAATGGCCTATTTATATTGCTTCAAATATTAAAGAACTTCCAGAAGTATTTAATAATTCTTACTTAGAAGTAGAGACAGGTGAGCAATTAGTTAGACTAAATCAAAAAAATGTCAGCCATTTTATAGCTAACTATAAAGGATCTTTACGTAGTGAATTATTGAAAAATATTAGCAGTCAAGACGTAGTATCTAGGTTGCAATTCTTACAGGAGCAATCACTATTAGCTAAGGCAGGAGAGATAAGCAGTAGTGAACATATTGCAACTCTAAACGAATATAGGAATGAAGAATCATTGAACGTATGGGAAATGATGAGTTTATTACTTAATGAGTTAAAGATTTTTGTAGATAAAGATACTTTAGAAGAAGCAAAAATACGCTTATTTGTTGCAAAATTATCCAGTAATTTATTTAAGAAACTTGGGGTAGCCGAAAAAGAAAATGACAGCGATGAAGATATCCAGCTAAGGCCTTTAATATTAGCTAATATGGTTTTTGCTAGAAATGAAAAGGCTTTAAATGATATTAGAGCTATATATAATAATGCTAAAAATATAGAAGACATTAATGCTGAAATAAGGAGTGTGGTGCTATCATCCAAGGTTAGGAATGATGAGGATGACGAGCTTATTTCTAACTTATTAGAAATATACAAAACAACCAATAGCGTTGATTTAAAAGACGATATTAGAGGAGCGCTTACATCAACCACTAAAGAAGAGACTATTAAAATGCTACTAACTATAGTTATGGATGAAAATATAGTTAGAGCTCAAGATATTGCAAGCTGGTTTGTTCATCTTCTAAGAAATAGATACGCACAAAAAACAACTTGGAAGTGGTTGAAAGATAATTGGGTATGGTTAGAGAATAAGTTTGATGGAGATAAAAGTTATGACGATTTCCCGAGGTATGCAGGTGCTATTTTAAATAGTGAAGAGTTATTAAAAGAATATTCACAGTTTTTTGCCCCAATGAAGCAAATGCCAAGTTTAGCTAGGGCTATTGAAATGGGTGAGCGTGATATAGAGGCACGCGTAAAACTAATTAAAAGAGATAAACAAGCTGTTTTGGAAGAACTAAATAAGATTGTTTAATCAAAAAATAAAACCTAGCAATATTGAGCTAGGTTTTATTGCTATAAGAAGAATCTTTCAAAGTTTATCATATTTTCAGGCGTGATGTCTTCGGGGGATTCATCAATAATGTTTTTAAGCTGTTTATTGATTTTGTCTTGATCTAGATTTACGCCAATTAAGACTACCTCAGTTTTTAATTCTTCGTTTTCATTCCAGTTATCAGAGGTTATATCTATTGTTTTTCCAACTATTTGAATAAGGTATTTTTGTTCATACCCCTTCATACCAAAATAACAAAAGCCTTTAAGTCTAAACATATTTTCTGGTAGATTGTCTAGAAAATTTATAAAAGCTTGAGGGTCTAATGGTCTTTCTGTAGTAAATGATACAGACTGGAAACTATCATGAATGTGATGATGGTGATGATGACTAGAGCAATCATGGCTATGGTACTCATGATGATTATGCTCATCTTCTGTATGTTCACTGCCTGTATTATTAGAAAATAATAAACGAGTATCTATTTCAGCTTTATCTGTTTTAAGAATTATTGAGCGTTTATTGATATTTCTAATAAATGATTCTATATTATTTACATCTTCATTGCTCACAAGATTAGTTTTATTCAGTAATATAATATCAGAAGTTTGTAGGCATTTTTTAAAATGAACGGGAAATTGGCTATTTGCTAGGTTAAAATTCTGACAGTCTACCATATAAATATTTCCACCAAAATAGGTATATTGATTACCTGAAAACCTTAATGTCTGCATTAGGTCGTAAGGTTCTGCAATACCACTAGCTTCAACTATAATGGCATCAAGATTAGAGCTTTCATTAGCTAAAGCATCTAAAGGTTCTTTAAGGCCATTTTCACCCAAAATACAACAAATACAACCATTACTTAGTTCAATTGTTTTCTCGCTAACATTACCAGATACTAGTTTTGAATCAATATTCACCGAACCAAAATCATTAACTATTGCACCGATTTTTAACTGTTTAGAACTTTTAAGAATGTTATTAAATAAAGTTGTTTTTCCTGCTCCTAAAAATCCAGATATCATTATTACTGGTATTTTACGTTTTTTAGATGTTATTTTTTGGCTAGTATTTTGGGAGAAGTCATCAAAAATATCATCTATAGTATAATCGTCAGAATGAAAAGAATTAGACATAAAGTTATTTTAACATAGAAAAAAATTACCATCAATTAGTAGTTAAATTGACATATAGTATATATTATGTTAATATATACTATATTATCTCCCATACAGGGAAGAACTTTAGAAGGGGGTACTTATTATGGATAAGTACGAATATTACAAAAGAGGTAGCTTAGACGGAGAAGTAATTTGCCAAGAGATTGTCAGAGATCCTGATTCTCTTCAATACATATTAACAAGGTCCTTAAAGATTCCAGAAGTTAATAAAGGTAGGTATCTTGCAGGATTACTAAATAAAATATCTTACTATTTTAGTTTTTCGCAAGAACTAGATGGCGTTAGGCGAGCTGGTAGGGAACTGGATTATCAACAAATGATTGTTAATATATCAGAACTATTTACTGGTTTGGATAGCGAAGACAAGGAATACCTAAAGAAAAATAGCTATAGTATATATAGATTAATTTTTATGGCAATTCCATTTACTGATTCTCTCCAGATTTCAACCTTCTTTATTGCACCTTGGGCATTAAGAGATAAAGAAAAGGTGAATTTAAAGAAGATATTAGATAATTTTTATGAATATTGGCAAGAAAATGTTCAGAAAGATCAACTTACCGAAATGCAATTGCTGTATTCTAAGCTGTAGCTCTTTAAAGGGATAGTTTTAACTATCTCTTTTTATTTATATATTTTTTTAGTAGAATTATAGTTATGGATTTATATTCTAGCTTAGATAAAATTAAAGGTGTTGGAGAGAAAACCTATCAAAAATTTAAAGATGCTGGAATAAATAGCGTTAGTGATATATTAAAATTTTATCCACGAAAATACGAAGACCTGTCGAGTATTACAAGTCTAAAAGATATAACACCAGGTAAAGTTATATTTAAGGCTATAGCTGAAAGTGTTTCTATAAAAAGGGTTCGTAGAGGTATGACGATAGTAGAAGCTACTTTAATTGATGGAGATAATAAAGTTAAAGCCATATGGTTTAACCAACCTTACAGACTTAAGCAGCTTTCAAGCGATGAAGAATTTTATTTTTCAGGAATATTTGAATTTAAATATAATAAATATCAAATAATTAATCCTAGTATAGTAAAAAGGGAGGAGTTACCTAAAGGGCAAAATTTTAAAGGTGAATCTGGCGAGATAGTGCCTATATATAGGCAAAAAAAAGGATTAAAAACAGATACTATACGTAAAATTCTTGCAGAGCTAAAACCATTAATTAAGATGTTACCAGAAACCTTACCTGAAAAAATTATTAAGAGAGAGAAGCTTGTTAGCCGTAGTGAAGCGGTAGAAAATATACATTTTCCTAAATCTGGAGAAGATTTTAACAAAGCTTTTAGAAGACTTGCTTTTGAAGAAATATTTGAAATTATATTAGCTTCAAAAATAAATAAAATAAAAAATCAAAAACTAAAAGGTATATATATTAACCCATCCTTAGATGAAGTTAAAAGTATTGTTGATAATTTACCTTTTAATTTAACTAATAGTCAGAGGCTGGTTACTTGGGAAATTATGCAAGATATGAAAAAAGAGTTTCCTATGAATAGACTATTGCAGGGTGATGTTGGGGCTGGAAAAACTATGGTTGCTATTCTGTCAGCTATTAATATTGTTAAAAATGGCTATCAGGTAACAGTAGTAGCGCCAACAGAAATATTAGCAACTCAATTAGCAGAGAACTTTTCCAAGATATTGACAAATGATATATCTATTGGATTTTTATCTGCTAATGTTAAAGGTAAAAAAAGATCTCTTCTATTAGATAATGTTAAGAATGGAAATATTAATATTTTAATTGGCACACACGCTATTTTAACGCCAAACATAGAATTTAAAAATTTAGGCTTGGTTATTATTGATGAACAACATCGCTTTGGTGTAAAACAACGGCAGGAATTACTTAAAAAGAATAGTGATAGAATGCCGCATTTATTAACGATGACGGCAACACCTATACCTAGGTCCTTATATCTTACATTGTTTGGAGATCTTTCGGTTTCTATATTGAAGGAAAAGCCAAAAAATAGAAAACCAACAACAACTTCTTTAATCTCTCCAAATTCTAGAAAGCCTATGGTTAATAAGATTAAAGAAGAGCTTAAACAGGGAAAACAAGCTTTCGTTATTGTTCCGGCTATATTAGATAATGATAATACCGATTTAAAAAATATTGAAGCTGAAACAACAAGACTTAAGGCTGAATTTAAAGGCTATAGTATTGGGTTTCTGCACGGAAAAATGAGCTCGCTTGAAAAAGATGTTCAAATGCAAAAATTTTTAAATAAGGAATATCATATTTTATTATCTACTACTGTTATTGAAGTTGGTATAGATGTCCCTAATGCATCAGTAATTGTTATTGAAAACGCTGACAGATTTGGTTTAGCTCAACTTCACCAATTAAGAGGTAGGGTTGGTAGAGGAGGTGATGAATCTTATTGCTATCTAGTAATGAGTAATAGTAATAAGCCACCAGAAAGACTGAAAGAGCTGGCAGAAACTGATGACGGTTTTAAGCTGGCAGAGAAAGATTTAGAGCTTAGAGGGGCTGGAGAGATATATGGCAAGGCACAATCGGGAGAATTGAATTTAGAATTTGCTAGCCTTGGAGATATGGAGTTAATTGCAAAAGTTCAAAATGCTGTAGATTGGCTATCTGAAAATGAAGAATTATTTGATGAATATATAAAAAATAATAGAGAGGATTTAAGAAGATATCAAATGCTGACAATATTAAATTAAAATGTATTGACAAATAAAAATAAGTACTGTATTATATTGGAAGTACCAATAAGCACGAGTGGTGGAATGGTAGACACGCATGCCTTAGGAGCATGTGCCAATCGGCGTGAAGGTTCAAGTCCTTTCTCGTGTACCAAGAAAAGATCAGCTAATCGATAGATAGCTGTTTTTTTGTTTTATAGATAAAAAGAATTAAGACCTACGGAATCAGATGGCCGTAGGTATTTTTGTTATTTCAATTGAGGCGTTGCTTGTTTCAGTAAGGCTTCATAGAGATAAG
>NZ_PRLK01000014.1 GCF_004151455.1 Candidatus Nanogingivalis gingivitcus
TTATTACTATAGTTTTGCCTAAAATATCCTAGTTTGTGCTTATGTATTTTATATGTTAAAATATATTTAAGAGGTAATATGAAAATAAATAAACAAAAACCAAAAAAATATAAATTATATATAGCAATTATTATATTATTCGTTTTAATAGCAGGGGCTATTTATTATAGCCTAAATATACTAAATAATAAAAAAGATAATCCTACAAATAACTCTCCCACTTCTGTAAAGGAAGAATCTCAGCCCAAAAAACAAGAAATTAGTAATAGTGAACTAATTAAAAATAAAGAAGAAAAAATAACAAATTCTGATACTCCTCAAAAACCAGTTCAAAATAAAAAAGAAAATCCTACATACACGGTATCTATGTTTACATCGTACGAATATATTGGCAAAAATATAGAAATACGTGGAGAAATATCAAATTTATCTATAGATCAAGGATCTTGCAAAATAACACTAAATGGGCCTAATAATCAAATAATTACAAAAAATACTGAATTACTACCTTCTCCACAAACTACAAGTTGTAGAACAACATTAATAGATACTTCCAATATGAATAAAGGCAATTGGATATATAAATTAAGCTTTGATCAAAATAATATTCATGGAGAAACAAATGAAATTAAATTTGAAGTCAAATAGGAAGAAATATTTATTCATTTTTCTTCCTATCCTCCTATCTGTAATAGGGGTAGCTTATATGTTATCAAAAGCTAACGCTATATCAGCTAAAGAGTTTAATGCTGGAAATATTATTAGTGATAGTATTTTTTATAATAAAAATTCTATGTCCGTACAACAAATTCAGAATTTTTTAGATTGGCAGATTGGCCATTGTGATATTTGGGGTACAGAAAAATCTGGATACGGTAATCTTACTAATGCGCAATACGCTCAACAAGTTAAAGGTTGGCAAGGACCTCCTTATTCATGTATTAATACTTATCATGAAAATCCTAATACCGGCGAAACTTCTTTCGAAAAAGGTGGTGGTTGGTTTGAAGGTGGAATTTCAGCTGCTCAAATGATTTATAACGCAGCACAAGAATATAATATAAATCCACAAGTTCTTCTTGTGATGCTTAAAAAAGAATCTATAGGCCCCTTAACAGCTGATAAATGGGCTTTAAAAATGCAGTATAAATATGCTATGGGGTATGCTTGCCCAGATAGCGGACCAGGCTATAGTGCCAATTGTGATAATAATAAAGCAGGATTATATAAACAAATTAATTTAGCAGCTTGGCAGTTAAATTATTATCGTAACAATGCTAACAGTTACAGATATAAAATAGGTTGGAATGATATACAATATAGTCCTAATCCTAGTTGTGGAACTAAAAGAGTATATATTCAAAATATTGCAACACTAAGTTTATATATCTATACCCCTTACACCCCTAATAATGAAGCTTTAAACAATTACCCTGGTACAGCTAATTGTGGTGCTTATGGTAATCGTAATTTCTTTATGTTTTTTAATGAATGGTTTGGTAGTACTATAGATCCAAGTGAAAGAATAGGTCAACCCGTTAAAAGTAATGTTGAGGTATCCCCTCTAACTAACACCATTAAAAATACAGCCTCAAAATTCCTTAACTCAGATTTATTATCATCAGACTATTCAAATAATTTAAGTCATCAATGGCTATTTGAAAAAACTTCAGATGGTTTCTATGTAATAAAGAATAAATTAACTAATAAAGTAATCGATATGCCTGGTGGTATAAATGCTAAAAATGGTACAAAACTAGTTACATGGGAATATAATGGTGGCTGTCATCAAAAATGGTCAATAATTAATAGGGATGGCAAAGTTAATATTCTATCAAGTTGTAATAGTAATAAAGCTATAGATTTAAACCCTATTAATCAAAATGGTATAAAGCCTGTTGTATGGGATAATCATAGTGGTGATGTACAGAAATGGTTGGTGGAGCCGAATGATTCTAACTTTAATATCATTAATATTAATACATCCAAAAAATATAACCTCATAAACTATAGTGATAAATATATTGATTATACTTACGATAATAGAGCCGTAATATGGTCTCCTACCAAAAATAAAAATCAAGAATATATTTTTATAAAGGATAATTCTACCGGATTTTATTACATAAAAACTAATTATACAGATAAATTCTTATCTATAGATAGTGAATCTCCAATAAATGGCACTAATATATCTTTTAAAGATAAAAATCAAAGTTGCAGCCAAAAATGGCAAGTTATTTTACAAGATGGTTACCATAAAATAATATCAGCTTGTAACAAAAACCAAGCTATAGATATCAACCCAAATAATGTAGATGGTTCAAGTTTTAAAACCTGGAAAAGAAATAATGGTATTCCTCAAAAAATAAAAATAGTAGAAATAGATGAAAATAATCTAGAAGAAAAAGTTTTCACCATTAAAAATACAGCCTCAAAATTCCTTAACTCAGATTTATTATCATCAGACTATTCAAATAATTTAAGTCATCAATGGCTATTTGAAAAAACTTCAGATGGTTTCTATGTAATAAAGAATAAATTAACTAATAAAGTAATCGATATGCCTGGTGGTATAAATGCTAAAAATGGTACAAAACTAGTTACATGGGAATATAATGGTGGCTGTCATCAAAAATGGTCAATAATTAATAGGGATGGCAAAGTTAATATTCTATCAAGTTGTAATAGTAATAAAGCTATAGATTTAAACCCTATTAATCAAAATGGTATAAAGCCTGTTGTATGGGATAATCATAGTGGTGATGTACAGAAATGGTTGGTGGAAAGAAAACAGTAATAAATAAAAAATAGTGGAATTTATCCACTATTTTTTATTATAAGTTTTTTAAGCTATATCTTGTTTTATAACTTTATAAAATTTATCCCAAGAATGTTGTTCTTTCACTAAACTCTGTGCATTAGTTGCATATTTTTTAGCTAATTCAGGATTATTTCTTAGCTCTTCTATAGCGTTAATATACCCTTTTAAGTCTTCTAGATCTACTAATTTACCAGTTTCGCCCTCTTTTACTACTTCACTAATTCCACCAATATTAGATGCCACAATTGGCAGACCTTCACTAATAACTTCCATTAAAATATTTGGTACACCATCCGTTTGAGATGTATATAAATAAATATCATATTGGCTAGTATCTATAGAAGAAATACCATTAAATTTGCCTTTATAATTAACTTTTGATCCATTAAAGAATTTTTTATTAATTTGCGATTCATCAAAAATTCCATAAGCATCTACTATATAATCGTCGCCTAGTTTAGCTGTTATTTTTTTAAGTAAATCAGGCCTTTTCTGGTAAGATATTCTACTTGCCCAAAGTATCCTTATTGGTTTGCTATTATCAATAATTTTAGGTTTTTTCATTTCACTAAAATCCTGTGGTTGGTAATGAACAATCATCTTTTCTTCCTCAAAAGCATTGTTTTCTAAAGCTTCATCAATAACTTTTCGGTTATCTGTAAATACTTTATTTATTACTTCCCAATTTTCTGAAATGTGCGGATCAGCGAAAGTTAAAATTCTATCTTTTTCATGTGTAAATTCTCTCATGAATAAAGATACAAAGACTTTATAATTATTATTTATAATTAATTTTTTATGCCTTGATATCCACCTATACCAATATTCATCATTAACTATATGTAGTCTTTTAACTTTAGATTGTACTAATAACCTTGACCAAATTATATCTTTTTCATAACTACCTACACCTAAAGTAATTCTACCAAAATCTAGCATATCTACGTCTAAATTTTTAAAATAATCTAAAGTTAATTCATTATAAGGTTTAGTTGATAATATTGCGATATTCCAATTAGGGTAATTTTTCTTAATAGCTTTTATATAATTAGCTATTAATTTTTCAGTTCCTCCCCTACCACTCATAGCTGGAGCTAGAAAGAGATAATCTATTTTATTACCTGTTAACTGTCTACAAAGTTTTTGATACATAACTCCATAAGAATTTTCATAAGGGTTAAAACTTAATGGATGAAATCCTAATAATGATATATTTCCTTTAGTTGGATATAGTTGATTCTCTATTTTATTAATTTCCTTAAGATCATCTACAACCCATTTACCTATTTTCTTTAGGTTTTTATTATATAATATCTCCCTAACGCTTGGAGCTATAAGATTATTAAGAGTATGAACTTTTTTAGCAGTATCAAAAGCAAAACGATAGCCCCTCTTAAAATTGCGCTGAAGTTTTACTTTAAACTTTTTACTAATATTATTTTTTATTTCAATATTATTAAATGGTAATGATTTAAAATAATCTATATCAAAAAGATCAGAATATTCTAAGATAGTATTAATATGCTCTGTACTTACAGAATCACTCCTACGTCGATAATATACAACAGTTTCCGGCACTATTATATGTGCTATATCTAAAGCTCTAGTATCGGTACAGAATAAATAGTCTTCATATCCAAAACCATTTAAAGCAGGTTTATATGGTACTTTTTTAAGAGTGTCTTTTTTCGCTATCAAACATGCTGTCCATAAATTCCAATAAGCTAATTGAATGGCATCGGTTGCTTTATCTGAAGAGCTACGCATTTTCCAAATAGTATATCTATATTCATTATAGCCAAATTGTAAATGTAATTCAGGCCTTAAAATAACATCTTTTTTATGTTTTTTAATTTCTTCTAAACCTTTTTTGAACCAATTTTCTGATAGTAAATCGTCACCATCAATAACGCAAATATAGGTTCCTTTTGCTTTATTTATACCATCATTACGATTATCTGCTGGATTACCAAAAGAAACTTTATAAGCCTTAATATTTTCATCTTTATTTTCCCATATTTTAGCAATTCTATTAGTTTCTTTATCGCTATTATCTAGGTTTATAATAATTTCATATTCATCTTTAATTTTATTTAAACCATTACTAATGCTAAGAAGTGTCTTATTTAAAAATAATCCTTCTTTATGTGCTGTAATTACTACTGATAATACCTTTTTTCTCATTATTTTACCCCTTCTAGTCTTTCATATCTTCTATCATAATATCTTTCAATAAGGCATAATCTTCATTTTTCTTATCCTTGATAGAGAATAAGCAAGAATTTGCTTCGTTCGTAAATGCTTCTATTTTACCATCTACCCTTACTGCAGCAACTATTTTAAAATCAGTATTATTAAATATACTTAATGGCATTCTTTTACGAATTGTGTGTTTTCCTTTTTTAATTTGAAATTGACCACTATCATAAATAGTACTATTTCTGCTTTCATCTTGAATAGAAAAAGCTAAATAAGGTTTTCCATTACCTGTATAATCGTATTGAATTTCAAATTCAAATTTATCATTGGCTTTCAAAATTTGCTTACTTATAGGTTTAATTTTAAGTAAAGGTACATATTCACTAGAACCTATTTTTTTAGTAGAATTAGTTTCTTTAATTTTAAAGTTTTCTTCAATATAAGAATTAGCTACATCATCTTTATTACCAGATATAACTACTTCACCATCTCTAATAAAAATAGCTTTATCGCAATATTTTTTCACACTTCCCATATCGTGTGTTACTAAAATAACAGTTTTACTTTTATCTTTTTTGATTTTTATAAAGAAATCATTACACTTACGTTGGAAAGCTTCATCACCAACAGCCAAAACTTCATCAAGCACTAAAATATCACCTTGTGCTTTAATGGCAATAGAAAAAGCTAATCTAACTTGCATACCACTTGAATAGTTTTTAAGTTTTTGGTCCATAAATTCATGTAGCTCTGCAAAATCTACAATCTCATCATACATTTTAGCTACTTCTTCATGAGAAAAACCTAAAAGTGCACCATTTAAATAAATATTTTCTCTACCTGTGAGTTCTGGATTAAACCCTACACCTAATTCAATAAAAGGGACTAACTTTCCATTTACTTTAACTTTTCCAGAATCTGGCGTATATATTTGTGAAATTATTTTTAGAAGTGTAGATTTTCCTGACCCATTCCTACCTACAATTCCAAAAAATTCACCTTTTTCTACTTTAAAGGAAATATCTTTTAAAATTTCTAGCTTTTTATATCCTTTTATACCCTTAGTCCAATTAACAAAGGCTTGTTTAATCCCATTTGATTGTTCTGTGGGTAATTTAAAACTTTTTACAACATTTTTAACTTCTAATGCATATTTACTCATATTTCTTACCTATCAAAAATCTCCTTAATTCTAGCTTTCCACTTATTTTTGGAATATTTGTCTTTTAATAATTCTTGAGAATTTTTAGCTAGCTTATACCTAAAATTACTATCTTTCATTTTTTCTATAGCTTTCAAATAGGTATCTACGTCTTTATAATCATCTATTAAAATACCTGTTTCATTATTAATTATAAAATCGCCCACACCTCCAACATTAGGTGCTATAATTGGCAAACCTTTTGTAGCTATTTCTAGTAAAATATTTGGCATACCATCAGAATTTGAAGTATATAAATATAAGTCATATTCGTTAGTAGGTATAGAATTTATACCGTTAAATACACCTTTATAATTTAAATTATTTTCTTTTATAAAGTCTAAATCGTAAAAATCTTCTAACGTGCCATAAACATCAATAGTAAAATCACTAGAAATTCTCTTATTAATTTCTGCTAAAATTTCTGGCATTTTTTGATAGCAAATTCTACTTGCCCATAATATTTTAAGTTTTTCTTTATCTTTTTTTACTGGGGCAATAACTTTTTCTTCTACATATTGGTAATGTGTTTGGTGTTTATCTACAGTATAGCCATGTTCTTTAATCATTTTTTCTGGCATCAATGAGTTATCTGTTATAACTTTATATATAGAATTATATATCAACGGAATTTGCTCATGAATATAGCCACCAATTCTACCATACTCACTTATATTTTCATTAAAGGCATATATATATATTTTAATATTTAAATATTCTAATAATTTTTTATACCTAAGTATAAAATTATAGCCAAACATAGAATTAGCAATAATAAGTCTTTTAATATTATTTTGCACAATAAATGAAGCAAAAATATCTATTTGTTTTTCGTACCCTATATCTTCAGATATATCACTAAGTTTTACGAAATCAATATCAGTACTTAATTTATTTTGCCAAGGAGAATCACTCCGTTCAGTTTGAACTAATGATATATGCCAATCTTTATTCTGTTTTGCCAGCTCATTAAAAGTGTTAATAAATAATTTATCTGCCCCGCCATGATTAAGCCATGGCAAAAATACTAGTGTATCTGGACATTTTTTCATTCCATTCACTAAACCTAGATACATTTTAGCTGTTTTTTTATTGGGTAAATAATAAATAAAATGGTTCTTTAGAATATAATGATCAGGATATAATAATTTTTCTATTTTATTAATATCCTTCCATTCCTTAACAAGATCATCTGGTAAAACTGGCAATTCTTCAGTATTTTTTTCTCTAGGTTCTTTTATTGTATTTCTAATTTTTTTATAAATTGAAAATTTATTTGCAAATACTAATGTTTTATAGGTAAGATATTTAATTTTATTTTCAGAATTATTACCTTCTGCATCATGATGATCTCTAACATATTCTTCAATATCTTTAAAGCTCCACTCTGAAAGTTTTTTCTTTAAAATATCAAAATCGAAAAAATCGCTCTTAGATAAAACAGCTCTATTATTAACTTGTCCACTAAGTAATGATGGTTTGGCTATAGGATCTCTTCTATAAAATAAAACTGTACCTTTAGCAATTTTATGTTTATATCCTTTAGCCATAGTATCTACATACCACTGCCAATCTTCATAGCCAAATGGGGGGATGTTTGCTCTTTGTTTAATATCTGAAAAAATGTCTTTATGAAGCATACAAGGAGATCCATAAACATTACTATCAAAAGCATATAAAAATTCATCTTTTTCATTTAAATCTGTTAAATCTTCAAGTATAGTATTCCAACCACCAAAAGTGAGAATGTAGTTAAAATGCGCTATTGTATCCTTTTTACCTTTTACTTGATTATAAAAACTAATAAGCCAATTAGATGAATAAAGGTCATCAGCATCAGCAAAGGCTATATATTCACCTTTAGCTTTTTTTACAGAAAAAATTCTAGAAGAAGATAAATCACCAAAATTATTATTAAAAATTCTTATATTTTTATCATTTTCATAACGCTTAAAATATTCTTTAGTATATTCATCACCATTATCTATATGAACAATAATTTCATAACTAATTTTTTCTTTTTCAAGTTCTTCTATAGCCTTAAAAGCTGATAATATTGTTTTATGCGCTAACAGCCCTTCATTATGGGCTGTAATTATTAATGATATATCTATTTTTTTACTCATAATACTAAATCATTTCTGCAAATTTTTTACTATTTTTATTAAAGTATAATGCACCAATTATTAATATAATTATTGTTATAATTATTGGCACTAATGAATACAATATTCCACCCATTCCCCATGTAGTCGGTGTAGTAACTGGAGCAATTAAGTTATGCCTGATATCCTGAATAATTTGAGCTACAGGGTTTAACATTATTATATTTTGTGCTGAAATACCAAAAACCTTAAAGTTAGCTACTTGTGATAAAGGATAGATTATTGGTACAGAATAAAATACTATTTGAAGAATAACTTCATATATATGTCCTATATCTCTAAATTTTACATATAAAGTAGAAAGGAATAAAGAAATACCTAAAGCTAAAACGAATAATTGTAAAAAATTCATAGGTAGCCATAATACTAGCCAGCTTAATTTAACACCTGTAAATATAGCAAATATTAATACTACAATAATATTAATAAATAGACTAATTAAAGCGCTAAACATTGAAGACAATATTATTATATACTTAGGAAAATTAATTTTTCTAAGTATATCGCCACGTCCTACAATAGATTGCATACCAACAGTAGTAGCCTCTGTAAAAAAGCTCCATAATGATATACCTAGAAGTAAGACTATCGGATAAGTTGGAGTCCCATCAGTAAATTTAAGAAATTTAACAAAAACAACATACATTACTGCAAATAGCATTAATGGTTTTAAAACGGACCATAATACACCTAAAGCAGAACCTTGATATCTTAATTTAAAATCTGTTTTTACTAATTCATATAATAAAATACGATTTTTTTTATTAAAAAACTCCATAATTTTCATATCTATATTATACCACGCTTATAGGGATATATTCTTATATATCTTTCTGTTGTATAATAATATTAATTATGAAGAAAACAATCACAATTATGGTGCCAGCTTATAATGAATCTAAGGTATTACCTAAACTTTTTAAAAGACTTAATACATTATCAGTAAATAACCCAAAATATTCCTTTGAATTCCTGTTTATTAATGATGGCTCTAAAGATAATACTATGGATCTAATTGTAGAAGAATCTAAAAGGAATAATCAAATTTCTTATGTTAATTTAAGCCGTAATTTTGGCAAAGAAAATGCTATGTTAGCTGGTTTTGACTATGCTGCTGGTGATGCACTAGTTATTATTGATGCCGACCTGCAAGATCCACCTGAACTTATACCTCAAATGATAAAATACTGGGAAGAGGGCTACGATGATGTTTATGCCAAAAGAGAATCTAGGGATGGTGAAACATGGCTTAAAAAATCAACTTCTCACTGGTTTTATTCAATACTTGATAAAATTTCAAATATTGAAATTCAACGAGATACTGGTGATTTTAGACTTCTAGATCGTAAAGCTATAGAAGCTTTAAAAGAATTGCGTGAATCAAACAGATACACTAAAGGGATGTTTTCTTGGGTTGGCTTTAATAAAAAAGAAATAACTTACAAAAGAGACCCTCGAGCAGCTGGTGAAACAAAATGGAACTATCGTAAATTATTTAATTTAGCTATTGAAGGAATTACTAGCTTTACTACTGCTCCACTAAGAATTTCAACTTATTTAGGTTTTATTATATCTACAGCCTCTTTTGTATGGATTAGTTATTTATTAATAAGACCTTTATTTGGTGTTCCAACTGGAGATGGTTATACCTCAATTATGGCAACTATTTTATTCCTTGGTGGAGTTCAATTACTCTCTATAGGTATTATTGGTGAATATATAGGTAGAATTTTTATTGAAACAAAAAATAGGCCTACATATTTAATTCAAGATTATAAAAAATATAAATCAAAAAAATAATGAAAAAATTACAGTCATTTTTTAAAAATCAAAAAATTAAGTTTGCTACTATTGGAGCTTTTAATACTGCCTTAGATTTTGCTATACTTTTTAGTCTTAAAGCTTTAGGTATAAATGTCGTATTTTCTAATATAGTATCAACAGGTGTAACTTTTATTCTTTCTTTTATTCTTAATAAAAAGATAACATTTAATAGTACTAACAAAACAAAACAAGAAAACATAAAGGAATTTCTTTCATTCACAATAATAACTTTATTTGGATTATGGGTAATTCAAACTTTAGTTATTTACATTATAACTTCTATTTTATCTAATATTT
>NZ_PRLK01000015.1 GCF_004151455.1 Candidatus Nanogingivalis gingivitcus
CTTATCTCTATGAAGCCTTACTGAAACAAGCAACGCCTCAATTGAAATAACAAAAGGAGTACCCCTTGCAGTAGGTGCTCCCTGAAACAAAAGAAAAAAAACTACTACAAGGTAGTCCTCACAGTAGTGTAATTGGAAATTTTTGGTGCGGGTTAGGAGACTCTAACTCCTGGCCTCTTCCATGGCAAGGAAGCGCTCTAACAACTGAGCTAAACCCGCATAGTTGTTTATATAAATATATTAACAAAGCTTTTTTTATATGTCAATATTAAAAATTTTCACCTTAGATTTTAGGCCTTTAGCCAGTATTACTTTAGTTTTAGCCACTTTTAAGTTTTTAGCAATTAGCTCGCAGACTTCTTTATTTGCTTTACCTTCAATAGCTGGTGATTTTAGGAATATTTCCCAAATTTCTCCTTTCTCATCAGTAGTTTTTATTATTAATGGCCCTTTTTTAGAATTTGGCTTAATTTTTGCCCGAATATGCATATCGCAATTATAATTATTTTATGCTAGAATGACAACATTATGCAGAAATTTTTTAGTAAATATTCGAATAAATTTTATTGTTTTTCACCAACGGTAATGCTTGCAACTTTCTTGTTTGAATCTATTGCTGCGCTATTAGTAATAACTAAATATAGAAAGAGCCCTAAAAGAACTTTAATTATTACCTTACTTTTTGCTTTAGCTGGTTTTCAAATTGCCGAGTTTATGGTTTGTGGTGGTTTTGGCATAAAAGGTGTTGAATGGGCACGATTTGGTTATGTTTCTATTACCCTGCTTCCTCCTTTAGGCTACCACTTAGCACATTTAATTGCCGGTAAAAAAGTAGGTTTTAGCGTAAAATTTGCTTACGCTACAATGATTGGTTTTATAGCTTATTACTTATTAGTAACTAATGGCGTACAAGCTGATTCATGCCGACCTAACTATTCAGTATTTAATGTTCCACAAATTGCTGGCTGGCTATACGCTTTATATTATTATGGTTGGTTGCTCGTAGCTATATTCTTCTGTTGGCAAGAAATTAAGAAGCTTAGCGATAAAGAATCAAGAAAAATTGTAAGAATTGTTCTTTCCAAACTTAGATTTTTAGAGAAGATTGTACCTAATGAATCTATTATAAAAATAAAAGCTTTAAAATGGCTTTTAGTCGGCTACTTAGTATTTGTTGTCCCTACTACTTTTGTCAATATTATTAACCCAAATACTATAGAAGGTATTCCATCTATAATGTGTGGATTTGCTGTACTCTTGGCAGTAATTTTACTATTAAAAGTTTCACCATTAGTACTTACTAGAAAAAAATAATCTTCCCTCCCTTGTTTGGTGGTATCTTCTACTAATGTTATAATATAGCTTATGAAAGTTCGTATTGAAATTGACACAAAAACATTAGTTCGTTTTTGGCTTGTAGTAATTGGTTTTATTCTGCTTGGTTTTGCCATTTGGCAAGCTAAGGATGCTATTATACTTCTAGTTATTTCGGCCTTTTTAGCATTAGCTTTAAATGCCCCAGTATCACGCATTGCTAAAATATTGCCAGGTTCTAATAAAAACCGAGTAGGCGCTACAGCCGTTGCTTATTTGTTAATGATTGTAATACTAGCTACCATTACTAGTTTTATTGCGCCAACTGTAATTGATCAAACTAATAAGTTTATATCTAACGCCCCACAAATAGTGGCAGATGTAACAGCAGAAAATTCTTCACTTCGTAAATTTGTAGAAACTAATAATTTGAAAGAAGTTGTTAATAAAGCCTCTCAATCCATGAATGATTTTTCTGAAGGATTTACTAAAAATATTGGCAACATTTTATTTGGTAGCTTAAGTACTGTAGTGAATTGGATTTTTTCATTATTTATGATTCTAACTATGACTTTCTTAATGTTAGTAGAAGGTCCATCATGGTTGCATCGTTTTTGGAAGCTATACTCAGATAGAGAAAAACAAAAAAGGCATAAACGTATTGCTAGTAGAATGTATAAAGCTGTAAGTAGCTTTGTAAACGGCCAATTAACTGTTTGTGCTATATCGGGTACTTTAGGTGCTTTAGTTGTGCTTATTTTAAGCTTTACTATGCATGTTCCTATAAACTTAGCTATACCTGTTGGTGTTATATTATTAACTCTTGGTTTAATACCGATGTTTGGTGCTACAATTGCTGGTGTAATATCTGCTTTAATAATTGCCTTTAATGTACCGTTTGCTGGTGCTGTATTTATCGTGTACTTTATTGTTTATCAACAAATAGAAAATAATGTTATCTCACCCCTAATTCAAGCTAAAAATAACCAGCTATCGGCCTTAATAGTTGTAGTAGCTATTACTACAGGTATTTATGTTTTAGGCATTTTAGGTGCCCTGCTTTCAATACCTATTGCAGCTTGCACCAAAATTATGATTGAAGAGTATTTTGCTAGAAAGTGTGAAGAACAAAAAGAGCCTGCTAAAGACGCTATTATAGATTTTTTGAAAAAAATAGGATAAAGCAAGCTATTAATAAAAATACCTACTATGATGTAGGTATTTTTATTTTTATTCTCTAAAGCTCCAAATAGTTTTTTCTATAGTATCTTTTAGGGTAATATTTTCTTGCAATAATATGTCCCTAATTTGGTCAGATTTCTGCCAATCTTTATTATCTCTAGCTTGCCTTCTAATTAATATTAGCTTCTTTGCTTCTTCAGAAATATCTGGTGTAGTAGTTAATAGTTCTAGACCTAATAGTTGATCAATAAATTCTAATATATCTACAAGATTACTATAATTAATTTTAGATATTGGTTTTTTATCTATTTCGTTAAAAATCTGATCAATGGTTGATAAGGTTCTAGGGGTATCTAAATTATTATTAATAGCCTCTAAAATTAGCTGTTTACTTGCTAAGCTTGGGAAATCACCCTCACTTTGCCCTTTAATTTGGTGCCTTATGGCTGCAATATTTCGCCAGTGAAGTAAGCGTTTTTTGGAGGCTATTAAATTAGTAAAGCTGAAATCTCCGCCAGATTGGTAATGGCTTTGTAGAGTCAACATTTTATATACTAGTGGTGAATAGCCCTTTTCTTCTAAATCTTTAAGAGTATAGCCATTACCTAGGCTTTTACTTATTTTTTTACCTTCTACGGTTAAGTGATTACAATGTAGCCAATAATTAGCAAAAGTTTTGCCAGTGTAACATTCGCTTTGTGCTATTTCATCAGTATGGTGCACCGGAATATGATCGATACCCCCTGTATGAATATCTATAGAATCGCCAAGAGTATTTAAAGCTATAGCAGAACACTCTAAGTGCCACCCTGGAAAACCTTTTTTTCCGAGGTAATCCCATTCCATATCTCTTTTCGTATTTTCAGGTGACCATTTCCATAAAGCAAAATCACTAATATTACGCTTTTCAGGATTAAAGTGTACTCTAGCACCAGCTTTTAGCTCATCTAAATTTAAATGGGCAAAATCGGAATATTTAGGGAATTTAGAAGTATCAAAATAGATTCCATCGCTAGTTTCGTAAGTAAAACCTTTAGATGATAAGTTATTAATAATAGCTATTTGCTGATCAATAAAATCGGTAGCTCTTGATAAATTTGTAGGTTTTATTAAATTTAGGCTTATCATACCTTTTATAAAGCTATCAGTATAGTAGTCTGCTACCTGCCAGGCCGTTTTTCCTTCTCTTCTAGCGCCTTTTTCTAGTTTATCTTCACCATCATCCTCGTCAGAAACTAAATGTCCTACATCAGTAATATTCATTGTTCTAGTAACTTTATAGTTGTTAGTTTCTAGGGTTCTCACTAAAATATCCCAATAAATGTAAGCCGTCCAGTTACCAATTGTTGGCTCGCTATAAACTGTAGGTCCACAGGTGTATAAGGTTACCTCACCATCTTTAATAGGTTTAAAATCTTCCAATTCTCTTTTTGGTGTATTATAAAATTTAAGCATTATTCCTACCTATTTCTAACGCTTTTTCTGTAGCGTCTAATAATTCTTTTATAATTTGGTCATAATTATCATAAACCCTAAAACCAGATGCATAGGCATGCCCTCCTCCACCAAAATAGCCAGCTATATCGGCGGCAATTGGCAAATTTGTGCGTACCTTGCCCGTTACTTTGCCGTCAGGATAGGTTTTTATGGCTACGCAAACTTCAACCCCCTCTACTAAACGCATTTCATCAATTACTAATACGCTTGGATTGTATTTGTCGGAATATTGGCGAATTTCATCCCACGGTATGTGTATTAATGCTAATTTGCCATTCAAAAAATATTCAATCCTTTTAATTAGATCACCTTTATATTCTAGTATTTCAGGTGCTTTTTTCATAAATTCTCGCCTAGATTCCTCGATACTAGAAACTTTAGCACCTAAGCTAGTTAATTCGCTAGCAGTTATAAAAGTTTCTTTAGAAACATTTTGCGTAGTAAAACCAAGAGTGTCGCTTAATATGGCTCCCATTAGGCTACTGCTAGCTAGCTCATTTACTTGCCAGCCACTTTTTTTGCATAGCTCAAATATAACTTCACTACAGCTACTTCTATTTTCTAGCAGTAAGCTATATTCAAAAGGTAGGTCTGGTGTTGCATCTGTGTGATGATCTATAACAACAACTTTATTTTTTTCTAAAAGATTTTTATATAAAGGGTTTTCTAGTATTTTTGAAAGCAGGGTTGAGCTGGTAGTATCTACTATTATATAAAGGTCGCTCTTCCATAGGTTGTCACTAACTCTATCCCAACCGTTGAAATAACGCAAGTATTTTGGAATGTCTACAGGGCAGAATAGCTCAACCTCTTTACCTAAGTTAGTTAAAATTTGTTCTAACGCTATAGCTGAGCCAAGGCTATCGCCATCGGGGTTTTCTGCCTGAATAATAGATATTTTTTTAGCAGATTCAATAATTTCTTTTAACTCTAAATAATTATTATCCATTTATATTTTCCTCCTACCGGCTAAAGCATGAGAAAGTGTAATTTGGTCAGCATACTCTAAATCAACTCCAGCAGGTATGCCTCTTGCCAACCTTGTAATTGTTAGATTCTCTTGGCCGTTATCTTGTAAATATCTTTGCAAATAAAGAGCAGTACTTTCCCCTTCAACACTAGCATTAGTGGCTATAATTATTTCCTCTACTCCGTCGTTTTTTATTCTTTCTAACAACTCTTTGAAATGTAATTGATCTGGCCCTATTCCATCAATTGGCGATATTACGCCTCCTAAAACATGGTATGTACCGTGGTATTGTTTAGTTTTTTCTAGGGCTACAATATCTAAAGGCTCCTCCACTACAGCTACTGTTTTCTTATCTCTACTTTCATCAGTATATAGGGGCGAAAATTCTTCAAAATCAGAAATTAAAGCAAAAGTTACTGGGCAACTTTTAACATTTTTATGTAGGTTTAAAAGACTCTCTGCTATTTTTTCAGATATGTGAGAGTCTTTTTTTAATAAATGATAAGCGTAGCGTTCGGCTGTTCTTGAACCTACTCCAGGTAATTTTGCTAAATTATCAATAGTATCAAGTAACGCTTTTGGTAATACTTGAGACATTAAATTTATAATCCTAAGTTGCCAAGATTTCCCATTAAAGGTTTCATTTTTTCTTCAGCTATTTTTCTAGCTTCTTCCATTCCGTCACGAATAGCAATTTGTACCCAGTGTTCTAGTTCTTCAATATCGTCAAGATCAATAAGCTCAGGGTTCAATTTTACGCTTTTTACTTTTAGCTCACCGGTAAATTGTATTACTACAGCACCATCACCTGCTTCAACTTCTACAATTTCTTTTTTAAGTTCTTTTTGTGCTTTTTGTAGCTCTCTCACCATTTTCATTTGGTCTTTAATTCCAGCCATTTTCCTCCTTAATATAATCTAAAATTCTTATTTTATTTTAACAAATATAGCAGTTTTTATCAATCTTTAGCTAATATGTAAAAGCGGTCAGAATCATTTTTTAAATTATTTGTAATTACTTTTTTAACTTTATAATTTTTAGGAATACCCTTTTCTGTAAAAATTTTATGTGTTATAGCTAAATTATTTTCACTATATTCATCTAGCGTTTTTATTTTACTATTTAGAATACTGTAAAATGGTTTTTCCTCGCTAGAAACAAGGAGGTTATTTATTGAATTTTGATGATTTAATAATAATTTTAAATCTTGATTAAAGCTATTTACAATATAAGGGTTATACATATAACTTTGTCTAAAAATATTTAAATTAGTAACAAGTAAGCTAACTACTACAAATGAAATAGGTATAAGGCCGAAAAACCTTGCGTAAGGGTTTCTTGGAAAAATTGCATACCAGGTTTGTATAAGGTTTTGTAACCCTGTAGCAGTAAGTAGTAATAATGGCAAAAATAGTACAGGTGTAGTACTAGTGTTTATAAAGCAAGTTAATAAAGCAACTGCTAGCCATATTAAAATTAAATAGCTACGTACTGTATATTTTTGAATAAGAATAAAATATAGGCCAATTACTATTAGTATTAATGAAGCTACATTGATAATTGGTGATATTACTCCGTTGCTATATTCCCCGCTACTACCAAATAATATATTAATTAGCTTAATGCTATTATCTAATATATTTAGATTATTAGGTAAAAGTAATATTGCTTTTAGTGTATCTATATCGTTATAAATTGCTATAGCAATAGGTGTAAAGGCAAAAGCTAGTATTACTAAGCTAACTGCTTTATATTTTTTAGGAAGTTGTTTAAGTTTAAGGCGTACTTTAGGGTGCAAGCTAGCAGTTAAAAGTAGTGCTATAGTTATATAAATATTTAAAGGTGTATATAGCCCTAAAAAGGCTACTACTAGTAAAAATGTAACTAGTTGTTTTCTTTTTAGCTCATTAAAGAAGTCGATTCCTGTAATTATTAGTAGAAGCGGGTAAATTATAGAAAGTATGTTACTTGTGCCATCTTGTGCAATAAAGAAGAATTGGCTAGAAGTTATGGCTATTATAGTAGCCAAAATAGCTGTTCGGTGGGCAAACCATTTTTTAGTTAGCTCTAAAATTAACAAAATCGCCAGGAAAGATAATAATATTGATGGTAATTTAATACTTAAATTACTTAAGCCTAATAATGTTATACTAATTTTTTGTAATAGTTTAAAGGGTAAGTCTATAATTTCTTTAGAAAAAATATTACCAGTAGATAAGTTATAAGAACTAACAGCAGAATTTACTTCATTTTTAGTTAAGCCATTAGGAGTGATAAAAATTGTATAAAATAATATTAATATATAACTAGCTAAAAGCAATAAGTATCCAATTTGAAAACGGTATTTATAAAACCATAAATTGCTAAGTACTGTTTTATTCTTCATTGTACCCTATATTATAACATATTACTTTAATCGCTTATTAGTCTTATAAAAATCAATCAAATAAATTTGCAATTTTTGGCTATTTAGAAACAGGTGCTGTTCATGAGTATGAAAAAAGTAACTTAGGGCCGGAAGTTGTTTATAGTAATTACTGTGAAACTTTTTCTGTTTAAAAATAAAACTATTTATAGTAAAATATAATAGTAAAACTAAAAAATAAACAAGGAGAAACCTAAAAAATGGTAAAACTAGTATTTGCTCGTCATGGTGAATCTGAATGGAACAAAGCTAACTTATTTACTGGATGGGCTGATGTTGACCTTTCTGAAAAGGGCATTCAGCAAGCTATTGATGGCGGTAAGCTTATTAAAGAAGCAGGTATTGAATTTGATATGGCTTACACTTCTGTACTTAAGCGTGCAATAAAAACTACTAACCTAGCCCTTGAAGCTGCTGACCAGCTTTGGGTTCCCGTTGAAAAATCTTGGCGTCTTAATGAACGCCACTACGGTGATTTAACTGGTAAAAATAAAGCTGAAGCTGCTGAGCAATTTGGTGATGAACAAGTTCATATTTGGCGTCGTTCTTATGATGTTCTTCCACCTGCCATGGAAAGAGATAACGAATACTCAGCACACGCCGACCGCCGCTATGCTTTACTTGACGATTCTGTAGTGCCAGATGCTGAAAATCTTAAAGTAACACTTGAGCGTGCCCTACCGTTCTGGGAAGATAAAATTGCTCCAGCACTAAAAAGTGGTAAAAATGTTTTTGTTGGTGCGCATGGAAATTCAATTAGGGCTTTAGTTAAACATATTAAAGGCCTATCAGATGATGAAATTATGGGTGTAGAGATTCCAAACTTCCCTCCACTAGTTTTTGAATTTGATGAAAACTTAAAAGTTATTAAAGAATATTCATTAGGCGAATAAAAATATAATAATAAAATAAGAGGCGTAAAATTAACGCCTCTTTTCATAATCTATTTTTTAATTAGATTATTTTTTATCCCTAATTATGTCAAGCTCTTTGTAAAGAGTATTTATCTTTTCGCTATTGGTATCATATTCTTTAAATATCTCTTTAAATTCGGGCTTAAGTTCAATGGCTTTTTCTCTAGCTTCAGCTTTTAGAATGCGAACTTCTTGCAATAATTTTTTTACGGTATTTTCTTCGTTCTCAATTGCACACTCCAAACGCGTTATTTGCTTTTCGCAGCATTTTCTTTTTCTACTGCTAGCTCTACCAGAATTAAGAGTCTCTTGAGCTTCATTAAATTGGTATTTATAAATTTCAATAGCTCTTTTAGATTGTCCAATAAACCATCCATTAATGTCGAAAGCTCTTTTGTAAGTACTCCATTGCCTTTGCGGCATTGCCCCATCTTCTTCTAGGGCTAAAAGAGTGCTATCCATAAAGCTAAAAAGTTCCCTTTTCCTTCTCTTAAGTTGTGATAATTCTGAATGTATTTCTGCCAATGTTTTATTTGACATAATAAGTCACCTCTCTCTTAAAATACTAACGCACATTCTCATACTTGTGTCGCTTGGCTATATTCTAGCATATTTTAGCAAAAAAGCAAGGAATTAGAAAGGAAGTATTGCCTCAAGTAGTTGTAAAGTTAGTGGAAGAATTGAAAGATAAATATGCGGTACATTTAATTTGTTCTTGCCTTAGTGATACAGAAAAATATTTTAAAGCTATTTCAGGATACGACACATGTGGAGACGGTGGTATTATTGTTAAGAAAATAGAATAACAAGCTATAAAACTGTCGAAATAGGTGGCTTTTAGGATTTTAAAAGAAATCAGTTCTATAATAAATTAAAAATCGTGTTGGTAGAAAAATCGTCTACTTCTACCAACACGATTTTACAAA
>NZ_PRLK01000016.1 GCF_004151455.1 Candidatus Nanogingivalis gingivitcus
TGTTGCTGGTTTAATATTCTTAATGGTTTTCTTAGCTCTGCCAGCACTACAACGGTCGCAAAGGGATATGCAGAGAAAGCAAGATCTTCTTATTGTTAAAGAAGCCGTAGAACAATGGATGATGGATCATAGGGTAAATATTACACATAACGACAAAAACTTAATGAAAATACGGGACGATCTAATATTAGATACAAAGTATGATAAAAAGAAAAGTAAATATTTTCAAAAGGAATTAGTAACCCCTAACGGAGGAGAGTATCATTTCAGCGTTGCTAGAATGGTTAACCTTAATCCTACAACTACATGTAGCAATGGTAAAACATGCTTTGATGAGTCCTTTTCTAAAAAATATACTGGCGGTATATTAGAGTTTATAAATATAAATTTCGGCACTAAATGCGCCGAAGATGGAAAGATAGAAATTGTAGGTTTGCAAGACAGGCCTTACACTATAACACTGGCCCTAGAAAATGCCGGAATAGCCTGCCTAGATAGTTAAAAACACCCAAGTTGCATAAACTAACCATTTATGCGTTACAATAAAAAAAGAGCTTTTCGGCTCTTTTTTATTGTAACTAATTTAGACCATTATTTAATATTGTTTTTAAATTAAGCAAGCTCAACTGTTGCGCCAGCTTCTTCAAGTTTCTTTTTAGCTTCTTCAGCTTCATCTTTAGAAACTTTTTCTTTAACTGGTGCAGGTGCGCCATCAACGATAGCTTTAGCTTCACCAAGTCCAAGACCTGTAATTTCTTTAACAGCTTTAATAACAGCAACTTTTTGTGCACCAGCATCTTTCAAAGTAACTGTAAATTCTGTTTTTTCGTCAGCAGCGTCACCAGCTACTGGGCCAGCAGCTACAGCAACAGCAGCTGGTTCAATTCCGTATTCTTCTTTTAGGTGTTCTTTTAATTCGTTAGCCTCAAGAATAGTCAATTTAACTAGTTCTTCAGCCAATTTTTTAATATCAGCCATTTTGACTCCTTTTTTCGTCCTATTAAACAATAGGTCTAAAATTAAATTTTAATAAGTATATATTAATTGGTTGCTTTTCGGAAATCCAAATCTTCGTTTGTAAGTCCACCAGTAATTGCATGAACTGGAGAAAGCAAAGTTTCGACGATTTGACCAATAAGTTGATCTTTGCTTGGAAGTTCTGAAAGTGTAGTAACAGTTTCAGTATCCATAACATCGCCATTGTCAGCAAAAGCACCAACAAGCTTTAGGTCTGGGTGGTTTTTTGCAAATTTACCAAGAACTTGAGCTGCAGCAATTTCGTCTTCAGTTGAAATTGCATATACTAATTGCCCTTTTAATGCAGAAGTGTCAGATTCTTTCAAATTCTCAACTTCTTGCATAGCTACTCGTACTAAGCGGTTTTTAACAACTTTAATTGAAACACCTGCTTCACGAGCATTTTTTCGTAGTTCTTGCAAATCAGCAACAGTTAAACCTTTATATTCAGCAAAAGCTGTCATTTTTGCATCTTTTAAAGCTTCGCTCAATTCAGCAACCAGTTGGTTCTTTTTATCGCGTGATAAAGCCATAAAAACTCCTTTTGGTTAAAATTAATCTGGTCTAAATTGTTAAATTACTTTAATAGCTTTGAAAAGTCCTCCCTCTCAAAACTCGTCGACAAAGATTACGATTAATTCGTAAAAAGAATCCTCGGTAGCAAATTAAGTCCGAAAATTCACGAACAGCTACTGTCTTTGGCAACTTACATTAATTTTAGCAAATTTTTACTATAAAGTCAATCTCTTAAAAATTCCTTTTATTCTTACCATTAATAATAAAAACTGCGAATATTCTTCGCAGTTTTTATTGTAACGTTATTATAGATTATTAAATCTTTTTAACTTGCAAGGCATCTAACTCAACTGGTGTTTCACGGCCAAACATAGAAACCATAACTTTAAGCTTACCTTTAACATCATCTATTTCAGAAACAGCACCCTCAAATCCTTTAAATGGACCATCTATAATATTAATAATTTCGCCTTCAGAGAAGCTAATATCATATTTAGGCTCTTCAGCACCCATACGTTTTTTAATATCACGCATTTCGGATTCACTAACAGGTGTTGGAGTGTCGGCACCAACAAATCCTGTTACGCCTGGTGTATTCCTGACTGCAAACCATGTTTCTTCCGTAAGGTTCATCTCAACCAAAACATAGCTTTGTAATATCTTACGTTCAACAACTTTGCGTTTACCGTTTTTAACTTCAATTTGCTTTTCTTTGGGTACTAAAATATCAAAAATTTTGTCAGCCATATCAACACTTTCAATTTTTTGGCGAAGACTGGCAGCAACCTTATCTTCATACCCTGCATAAGTAGTTACAGCATACCATTGTCTTGTTGAGTCGTATCGTTCCTGATTATTCATAATAATTTATCCGTTTCCTTTTTATTTAATTATAGTAGTAAATGCCCAGTTAAATATGCCGTCCAAAGCTAGCACTAAACCAGCAAAAAATAGAGAAAAGGCAATAACAGCACCTGTCATTTTCCAGGTTTCTCGACGATTTGGCCACCTTACTAATTTTAGTTCTTTCCAAGAATCTCGTAAATATCTACCAACTCCTGCAAAAGGCTTAAATATAATAGATAGTGGTTTAATGATAATAGCTAAAGCTTTAGGTAATTTACGCTTTACCTTTTTTTCTTTAAACTCTACACCTGCTACTTTAGCCGCATATTTACTTATTTTAGGTTTTTTTGAAGAATTTTCAGCTTTTTTAGTTTCTTTAACTTCTTTTTTAGCTTCACTGTCGTTAGCTTTTATCCGCTTAACCTTCGTTCCTGTTTTTGCCATTATTCTCCTTCTTATTACCAAAATTAAAAAGCCTAATAGGCTCGATATGTCAAGTATATATCAGTTATAGAGTAAAGTCAAGAAAGCTTTATATTGAACCAAAATTTAGAGCCATGATTCAATTTACTACTTAGTTCTATTTTAGTATCTAGTTTATCAGCTAGCTTAGAACTTACATACAAACCTAAACCAGTGCCTCCAGTTTCCCGCGTTCTATAATCTTCACTACGGTAAAACTTATCAAAAATCTTTTTCTGATCACTTTTACTAATACCAATGCCAGTATCTTCAACCATAAAACGAATATTTTTTTCATTATTAGTAATACTAATTTTAATTTCACCCTCTTTAGTATATTTTAAGGCGTTAGTTATTAGGTTTTGTAATAATTCTTCTAAATATAGTTCACTTGTTTTAATACTGGGCAAGTTATTATCCATAACTAATTCTAAATTTAACCCTTTATCATCAGCATTTTTATGGTATTTTTCTAGAATTTTTTGCCCTAAATCTTTAATATTTAGTTCTACAAATTTATCACCAACTCCTCTTTCGGCACGAGATAATGTAGATAAGTCATTTATCATTGTAGCTAAAAATTTAACTTGTTCATGTGTAATATCGGCATTTTTAGAAAGTACCTGCTTTGGCATATCCTTTTCTATGGCTAAGCTTAAGTTACTAATAGCACCCTCTGCAATAGTTACTGGCGTTCTTAATTCATGACTTACCACGCTAATAAACTCATCTCGCTCTTCATCTAGGGTTTTTTGTTTAGTGATATCTCTAATCATTAAAATATATTTTTTATCTTTTAGCCTTTCCTTAGTTAAGAACACATCAGAAACAGCCACTAATTCAATTTCAACTCTTATTTTTTCTTCACCTAAGCTAAATGATAGGTCATTACGAGAAAATAAGCTTTTATTTTTAACTAATACCTTTTTCAAGTTAAAAGTCTTACCATCTAAAGTAGTTAGTTTTAAAATATTATTAATATTTTTACCTATTAAGCTTGCATTAGTATCAAAAAAATCTAATGCAGCAGAATTATATAATTCTATATTACCTTTAATATCTACGCTAACTATAGCCTCCCTTATGCTATTAATAATAGCTAACACTTTTTCGTGTTCGTGAATAATATTTTTTTGTGCTTCAATTAAAGTATTTTGATTTTTCTTTTGGTCAAACAAGAAAAGTAAGAAAACAAGATCTAAGGAGATAACGGCTAGTAATGAAGATAGAAAATCACGGAATTCATCCTTACTAGTGATAGTTAGTACAATTTCTGCAAAAACAATAATTAGAACAGAAAAAAACCTAATTCGTAGATTATTACCTTCGCCCACCTGATTTGTTTTCATATTATCTTTATTATAACAATTAACAACTAAGCTAACAAGTAGTAAAAGCTTAATAACTTTTCCCTATAATACTCATATTGCTTTCATCTCTGCTCTATTTCTTTTGGTAGTCCTTCAGATATATCGTTAGTTATAGTATTGAATTTATCTAATATATCCACTATTTCTTTTTTTGATTTTCTAGAGGCGGGATAGGGATAGAGATATTTGCCATCTAGAATTGATCTTTTTTGTGATTATTATGTTCCTTCTTATATCACAAATTTTCCCTAATGTATTTCATTCTACAGGAGTATCTTTCAATAGTTCTTCTATGCTATTTATTTTCTATACCATTATCTTACCAAAAAATATTACTACTCTTATGTTTATCTTAATTATACTAGACGCTACGTAGCTTTAAAATATAAATAAAACA
>NZ_PRLK01000017.1 GCF_004151455.1 Candidatus Nanogingivalis gingivitcus
TTCTATTTTATCTAATATTTTAATTTCAAATATTACCTTATTTATAGCTAAAATTATAGCTACCATTTTTAGCCTTATTTGGAATTTTGTGCTTTATAAAAAAGTAGTATTTAAAAAGTAGCTATATTTTAGCTACTTTTTTTATTAATCTATTTTTTAGATATAATTAAAATTCTTTCTCGTCCTTCACCTTCAGAGTGAGTTTCTATATCAGAATAATCTTGGGCAGTTTTATGTACAATTCTTCTATCTGCCGGATTTAAACCTACTTTAAATGGTTCACCTGTTTCCCTTACTCTTTTTATCCATCTTTCTGCTTTTTCGCTAATCTGTAAAGCTCTTTGTTTCTTAGTATCAGCAACATCAATATTAACCCTATTTATTTCTGCATTTCTTATCAGAAGAGCCATAGAAACAATATGTTGCAAAGATCTTAAATTGTCAAATTTACGCCCTATCAAGATAGAATTTAGCTCACTAGAAGGTATACTTAATTGTATTACCTCATCATCAGCTGTAGCTTTAACTTCTAAATTAAAACCATAAAAACTAATTATATCCTCTACTAATTTTTCGGCAAAAATAATTGATTCTTCCCTATTCATATTATTTACTCCTTTTTTTATCATTAGCCTTTATTCTACGAATATTAGTTGAGCTTGATTTTTTATTTTTAGGTTTATTAATAATTTGAGCTTCTTGAATTTTCTTTTCTTTATTATTATTTTTTCTAATATCAAATATATATTTTTGTTGCACTGCTGTAAGCACACCATTAATAAAATAATAGAATGTTAAAGCACCATATAAGTTAATAGTGGTAAAAAACATTATTATTGGCATTAAAGAAGACATTTTACTAGCTACGGCCATATTCATTTCTGACTGATTAGGTTCTTTACCACTAGCAGCTTCTTTGAATATTTCTTTTATTGTTTTTTTATCTTTATTATTTATAGCTGTAGATTTTTTAATTGTATAATATTGTGTTAAAGCTGCCATTATAGCTGCAAATAATAGAAAATAACTTGACTTACTTGTAAGTGTAGCTGCCCTCTCAGATAAGTTTACTGTTCCAAATAATTTAGGAGTAAAATTATTATTTTTAAGCTCTTCAACCTTACTAAATTGAGATACTGGAGTATATGTATATTTAGATACTTCTTGAGGATGGGATACTATTATATTAAGAACACTAAATAAAGTAATAAATATTATTGCTTGAACTATCATAATAACCATAGACCTAAACATCTTTATATCGTTTTTACGATATACTTCCATAGTTCGCATAGCTTCGATAGTTTTATTACCTTTAGATTCTTTTCTAATCCTTTGTAATTCTGGCTGAATTTCACGCATTTTTTTAGATTGCTCAATAGCATGAATAGAAAGTGGCCATAGAATTAATTTTACTATTACGGTAAAAATAATTATAGCTATACCAAAATCACCAATTAATTGATATAAAGATAATAGTAAATTAAAAATTGGTTTTGTTACAACTAACTCAAATAAATTCATATATTTAATTATAGCATATCTAAAACAGTAGTTATATATAATTACTTATTACAATAAAGATCAGCCTCTTTAAACATATCAACTACTTGATTTTTTAGTTCATCATAAGGCATATCTTTCACTGATTTATGAAATACGATTATAGCAACATCGTAAACTCCGTCTATTCTATTAAATTCTTGACGAATAATTTCATATATTCTCCTACGAATTCTATTTCTTCCTACAGCTGTTTTCATAACTTTTTTACTTACAACAACGGCAAATCTACTTTGTTTTCTTCTTGAATTTATAATATAGCGTAAAACAATTTTTTGAGATCTAATAGAGCTACCATTACTATAGAGGTAACGCATACTACCATGTCCGTGAAATCGTTTTTTATATGAAAGCATTTTTTATATTATAGCATAATAATAAAACGCCCAGATAATTGAGCGTTTTATTTTAGACTGATAACTTCTTTCGTCCTTTAATTCGACGACGTTTCAATACTTTAATACCAGCCTTTGAAGACATTCTATTACGAAAACCGTGTGTTTTTGCACGATGCCTTTTATGTGGTTGATGTGTTCTTTTTGGCATATACACTCCATTTTATACTGTATTGCTCTTTTTTACAAGGATAAGAGTTTTACAGCTAATAAAAATTATTTTATTACTATTGTTATAATTATTAATTCCTTGTCTAGTATATCATATTTTCCACAATCTGTTATAACTTTTCCACAATTATAACAGATGTAACTAAAAACTGTGGAAAACTCTAACTACTGTTATCTTTCTTAATTATAATATAAAAAAAGCGTGTTGTTGAAAACTTACGATTATTATAGAATAGAACTATGGATGAGTTGTGGAGAAATGTTTTAGAAGAATTAAAATTAGATCCAAGTTTTGCTACTACTCATAAAATGTTTTTATCTGACTCGGAATTAATTTCTATTAAAAATGGCGTAGCTCATATATCTGTAAGAAACAGTTTTGCACTATCACAATTAAAAAAAGAGCGTTTTTATAATAAAATAAAAAATTCTTTAATTAATCATGGAGCTACAATTGATAAATTAGAATTTCCTGTAATGTCTTCAAATTCTAAGAATAAAAAAACTAGTGAATTATCAAAAAAAACAAAAAAAATATCTGCTCAAGATTTAATATCTAAAAATAATAAAACTAAAAAGAATATCTCAGTTAATAGTAATCTTAATCCCAAATTTACTTTTGATAATTTTATTGTTGGCTCTAGCAATGATCTAGCTTTCTTTTCTGCACAAGCTGTAGCTAAAAATCCAGGAGGCGAAAAATACAATCCCCTATATTTTTATGGTGGTTCTGGTCTTGGTAAAACCCACCTCATGCAAGCTATTGGTAATGAAATAAAACGAAATAACCCTAATTTATCTGTATTATATATTACTATTGAAAATTTCTATCGTGATTATATTGAGAATGTCTACTCTAAAAAACAAGGTTATGCTGAAAAATACCGTAATGTAGATGTTCTAATTATTGATGATATGCAATTTATAACAGGTAAAGAAAAAACCCAAGAAGAATTTTTTCACACCTTTAATGAGTTATATAACGCTAACAAACAAATAATTATATCTAGCGACCGTGCTCCTTCTATTATTCATAAATTAACAGATAGGCTTAAGAGTCGTTTTGAAAGTGGAATGGTTGTAGATATTCAATTACCAGACTTGGAAATGCGACAAGCTATTATAGAATTTAAAAGTGAAGCTAGTGGAAATAGGCTAGAGCCTGATGTATCATTGTTTTTAGCTGAAAATATTAGAACTAATATTCGTGAAATTGAAGGTACAGTTAATCAATTATTAGCTATGGCTGAATTTAGGCACGAAAAACCAGATATTGAATTAGCTAAAGGTATGATTCAACGCGATAGCAGAATTAGTCGTCCACAACACTTGAATTATAAAAAAATCATCGATAAAACTTGTAAATTCTATAATGTACCTAAAGACGATATTCTAAGTAAATCACGTATGAAAGAAATTAATCATGCTAGGCAGGTTGCTTGTTATTTAATGAAATACGAGTTAAAAATGAGCTTTCCTCAAATTGGTAAAATATTTTCTAGAGACCATAGTACTATTATGAATGGCGTTTCTAAAATTGAAAAATATATTAAATTAGATTTAGAAATGCGTAATCAAATTCAAGATTTAATGGATTTATTACACGAATAATAGCTAACTTATTGTTAATTTAAATAAAAAATCTTAGTTTAAATATCTAAGGTTTTT
>NZ_PRLK01000002.1 GCF_004151455.1 Candidatus Nanogingivalis gingivitcus
AACCATTTTGAAAGGCCTTAATTTACTAATTACCCCTTATGTAGGGGTATTTTTTTGCTAATATTGACTTTTTATTAATTATTAGTTATTATAGATGTAATTTACAAATACTTGTTTACTAAAAAAATACCCTGTAATACGACTAATATTTTAGTGAACGTTTAAATAAAGGAGATTATGTCAGATAATTTAAGTGATAAGGCCATTCGTGCAAGGCAAAATTTGCAAAAGAAAGCACAAGATTTAGCTAAAAATAGGGAGAAATACGTACCAAAAAGAAATGACGCTAAACAAAAAGCTAAAAAAGCTGAATTTACAAAAAAAGCAGCTAAAGTAGTTAAGAATAACAAAAATAATTCTCAGAATGCTGACGCTAAAAAAGTGAACTTGCCAACAACTACAAGGCGTGGAGCTGTGGTGCGTGCTCAAAGAATGATTAGTAACGATATTAATTTAAGGGCTACTCAGCACATTATTAATATACCTGTAAATAAATCTTTATTTAATGGTTTTAATGGTGAACAGCTAACTCCTACAATTTTAAAAAAGTTACGCCCAGAAAATGATAGCGTAAAAATTATTCCACTTGGTGGACTTGGCGAATTTGGTATTGGTAAAAATATGTTCGCTATTGAATATGGTAATGAAATTTTAATTATTGATATGGGTTCTATTTTCCCTAACGAAGATTACCCTGGAGTGAATTTCATGACCCCTGATATTACTTATCTTGAAGATAATATGCATAAAGTTAAAGCAGTCGCTTTTACACATGCTCACTTAGACCATATTGGTGCTGTAAGACAATTGCTTCCTAAATTTGGTAATTTAATACCTATATATGCCACTGACTTTACGATTGGTATGATAAAGAGGCAAATGGAGGAAGCTGTGGCTGAAGTTTCTCCTAACTACCAAGTGGTAGATCCTTTTAGGCATGAACAAATTAGAATATCTGAAAACTTAACACTTGAATTTGTGCATGTTCTTCACTCTATCCCTGGCTGTGTAGCTATGATAATTCGCACACCTAACGGTAATATCGTACATATGGGTGACTGGCGTTTTGAAAATGACCCTATAGATACACAATTTGACATGCCAAGATTAGCAGAAGTAGCCCAAAAAGAGGGTATAGATTTATTAATGAACGAGAGTACTAATATTGACGTTCCCGGAACACATCCACATAGCGAATATGCTATAGGTGAAAGCATAGGTGAAGTTATGGATGCTTACCCTCACGCACGTTTAATTATTTCATGTTTCTCAAGCCAAATTTATCGCTTACAGTTAATTCTTGATGAAGCTGCTAAACATAATAGAAAAGTAGCTTTTGCTGGCTTTTCGATGATTAATGCTGTAGAAATAGCACTTAGAAGCAAAAAAATTAAAGTACCAAAAGATACTATTGCTAAAATGGAAGATATTGTTAAAATGGACGATAGTAAAGTAACTATTGTATGTACTGGTTCTCAAGGTGAACTTAATGCCGTGCTTAATCGTATGGCTACTGGTGCACACCGTTTTGTAAAAATTAAAGCAACAGATGTAGTGGTATTTTCATCTAGCCCTATTCCTGGTAATGAACCAAAAGTAGCTTCAACTGTTGACGGTCTTATTCGTGAAGGCGCTGGTGTAGTACAACACGGTAGAGGGCATTACCATGGTATTGGGCCATTGCACCTTTCAGGACATGCTTATTATGATGACCACGTAAGATTAGTAGAAACTTTAAGGCCTAAAAACTACTTACCAGTTCACGGTGAGTTCTATATGTTGCAACATAATGCGGAAATGGCACAAAAGGTTCTAGGCCTAAAAAGGGAAAGAATTTTAGTTGCTGATAGTGGTGATATTATTGAACTTACTAAAAATAAAACTATTAAAAAAGGTGGTCGTATTCATGTAGGCTCAATTCTATATGATAATACTGGTAATACCGTGCATGACGCAGTAGTGAAAGATAGGTTACATATATCTACAGAAGGTATTTTTATCATAGTTCTAACTATAAATAAGAAAACTGGTAGACTTATGAAAACCCCTGATGTAATTTCTAGAGCATTTGTATATCTAAAAGATAGTGAAGAGCTAGTAGGTAAAATTAGGCATTATTTGAGAGTTAAGACAGATCGTGAAGTTGGCCGACAGATTGATATAAACGACTTAAAACAAGAAATTAAAGACGATGTATCACACCTACTATTTGATAGTACGGGACACACCCCAATTGTAATACCTGTAGTTAATAAGGTTTAAAAAATAAATAGCTTACTTGTTTTGTCGGGTAAGCTATTGTTCTATTGGAAAAGAGGCAGGAATCAGAAAATACATAGCTTTATTGCAGTAGCATTAAATAGGGTATATATTAAATATGATTGGGGTAATAAATCTGGATGGAATAAAGTAAAAAATGAAATGGTACAACTTCCAACCAAGAATAATCAGATAGATTTTGGATTTATGGAAACGTTTATTTCTGCTATCCAAAAACTGGTTATTGAAGATGTAGTATTGCATACTGATAAAGAAATTAAGCTAACAGAGAAAGTGATAAAAAAGTAAATAAATAAAAAGATTTTGGTATTCTAGCCAAAATCTTTTTTAAATTATTATAAATTTATTATTTTAGATATTTTTGTGCTTTTTCTTTACCGTAGTAGTTCTCTAAAAACTCTTTTTTGTATTCAAAAAATGTGCCGTTTTCCAGGCTTTCACGGATTCTGTCAACCGTGTTAATAACAAAATATTCATTATGTATAGAAGCTAGTGTGCTTGCTAAAATTTCATCAGCCCTAAATAAATGGTTAATATAAGCCTTGGTAAAGTTTTGACAGGTATAGCAATGACAGTCTTTATCTATTGGAGTAAAATCTTCCTTATATTGAGCATTTTTAATATTTATTCTTCCATGATAAGTAAATAAAGCAGCATTACGAGCTTGACGAGTTGGAGCTACGCAGTCAAAAGTATCAATTCCATATTCTACGCCAAGGAATAAGTCTGCTGGTTGAGCCCCCATACCTAAAAGATGCCGTGGTTTATTTTCTGGAAGAGTAGTATTTACCCAAGTTAAAACTTCTGGTATTTCTTCTGGCTGGAAAACTCCACCAATACCATAGCCATCAAAATCTTTAGAACCTAGGAAGGAGGCACTTTTTCGCCTTAAATCTTCTTCTCTAGCGCCTTGCACTACGGCAAAAAGAGATTGTAAAGGTTCATTTTTTACTAAATGTTGATGATTTAACTTATTATGACATTCTAAGCAACGCTCAGCCCATTTATGAGTTTTATTTAAGGCTGAAATTATTTGCTCACGTCCTGCTAATGGGGAAGTTAATTCATCAAAAGCCATATGAATATCTGCACCAATTTTGTGTTGAAGTTCCATAGAAACTTCAGGTGACATAAATATTTTTTCACCAGAGATATGTGATTTAAACCATACGCCATCTTCACCAACTTTTGCTAGCTGATCTTTAGAATGCTGAGCTAATTTAGAAGAACCTTTTTCAGTATGCGAAGTAGCATCGATGCCTTTTTTATAAGCCATTCCTAAAGAAAAAACTTGAAACCCTCCTGAGTCAGTAAAAGTAGGTGCTTGCCAATTCATAAATTTATGAATTCCACCTGCTTTTTGTATAATGTCAGCTGTAGGGCGCAACATCAAGTGATAAGTATTAGCTAAAACCCCTTGTGCACCAGTAGATAAGATTTGTTCAGGAGTTAAAGCCTTTACGGTTGCATTTGTGCCACCGGCTATATAAGCAGGTGTTTTGATTGTGCCGTGTGGAGTTATAATTTCACCAGTTCTTGCTAAAGTTCCTTTAAGTCTAGTGTGAATATTAAAAGTTAATGATTTTTCCATATAGTATATTATAGCATAGCAATAGGGCTTGACTTTTTATAAGTAATTTATTAAAATAATAACTGTTAGTCGGCCAGCAGGTCGGCATTTTTAATAACTGAAAGGTGTAAAGCGATGGAAGATTTAAATATTAAACAAATGCTTCTAGCAGCAAGAACAATTGCAAGCGAGAAGAATTTGCCAGAAGAAAAAATTTTAGAAGTCATTGAAATGGCTATAGCTGCTGCTTGGAGAAGAGATAACGGTGAACGTGGGCAAAATGTAAGAGCAGAACTAGATACTAATACAGGAGAAGCTGAAGTTTTTGTACAATATGAAGTAGTAGATGGCGAGGAAGCTTACAACCCTGTAAATGAAATCGCTTTAGAAGATGCACGTAAAAAACAAGCTGATATTGAAATTGGTGAAATAATTGAAGAAAAATTCCCAGTAGAAACTTTTGGCCGTGTTGCAGCCCAAGTTGCTAAACAAGTTATACTGCAAAGGTTAAGAGAAGCTGAAAGAGAAATTATTTTAGAAGAATATGAAGATAAAATAGGCACTATTGTTAGTGGTACTATATCTAAAATTGACCCTAAAGTTATTCGTATTGATATTGGTAAAGCAACTGGAATTATGCCCCAAAGAGAGCAAATTCATGGCGAATACTTTTCTATTGGACAACGTGTTAAGGTATTAATTAAGACTATTACTAGGGGGGATGTAGATGCTTCTGGACGCGAAAGACCAAGAGCTCCTGAACTTATCCTATCTAGAGGTGATGCAAAGTTTGTAGAAATTCTATTTGAAAAAGAAGTACCTGAACTAGAAACGGGCATGGTAGAAATTTGTGGTATTGCACGTGATGCTGGTAAAAGAACAAAAATGGCAGTACGTAGTACTATGCCTGGCGTTGACCCAGTAGGTACATTCGTAGGAAGCCGTGGTATGCGTGTACAATCTGTAATGAATGAGATTGGCGAAAGGGAAAGAATTGATATTATTACTTGGAGCGAAAACCCAAGTGAATTTATCCGAGAGGCCCTAAGCCCAGCAGAAGTTGTAAAAGTTGAAATAGAGAACGATAATAAAGCAACTGTATACGTAGCTGAAGACCAACAAAGTATTGCGATTGGTAGAGGTGGACAAAATGTAAAATTAGCTAGCCAATTAACTGGTTATGAACTAGATATTGAGCTTGCTAAAAAAGAAGAAAAGAAACCACGCGGAAACATTGAAGACGATTTGTTTAACGCTTTAAATGAAGCAGATGAAGTAGATGTAGTCTCTAACCTAGATGGTGACGAACCAGATAATGAAAAATTTGGTGGTGAAGAACAATAAAAAATCATAATAGAAGATACGGCCATTACTTGACTTTTGGCCGTTTTTCTTATATAATTATAACTATTAGCTTGTAAGCAAGCACATTAAATTTAAAGGAGGTTTTTCGAGATGGTGAGTAAGTATTTCGAAAAGTTGTTAGAGAAGGAGTTCCCTTCTTGTAATTTAGAAAAGATCTCTGAGGAAGAAAAGCGTAAAGCTATTCTCAAGAATCTAAAAATGGTTATACCTTGTGCTGGTAATGGTACAAGAGGATATCCTGCAATGGTAGAGACATCAAAAGAGCTAATCCCAGTTCCTTTTAAAGAGTCCCTGCAAAATATGGTTCTAGTGCAAATTGAAAAAGCTATTGATTCTGGAATTCTTTCCGAAAATATAGCCATTGTTATCTCTAAAGATAAAGATGATATTGTGCAATCTTTAACAGGGGATCATTCTGAAATTGTAGCAAGCCTACGACATAAAGGTAAAGGATTTTTTGCCGATAAAGTTGAACGCGTAAAAATAATTGCACCACAATCTAAGAGTAATTATATTTTACAAGATTGTCCATACTACGGTAATGGTTCTCCTTTAGCTACAAAAGAAACACAAGAATTTATTGGGGATAGTGACTTTTTCTACATTTACCCTGATGATGTTTTTGCAACTATTGGTGACAATGAAATTCAGCAAATTCTAGAAACATATTTTGAATATGGTGGATCTATTCTACCTGCCAAAAATGTGGAAGAAGAAAGTGAATTTTCTAAATATGGTATTGTTGATGGTTCCATTGTTAAAAGACCTAAAAACGGCGTTGGTAATGTTGTATATAAGGTTGACAATATTGTTGAGAAACCAGGGGTTGATAATGCACCATCCAACTCAGCTAGTGTGAAAGGGTATTTATTTGCTAATACATTTTTGATACATCTAAATGAGTACTACCGTCGTTTTGATGGAAAAGATGAATTTATGATTCAAATTCCAATGAAAATAATGATGGATAACGGATTCCCATTTCATGCAGTAGCTATTGACGGTATTTACTGTGATACTGGTAACTATGAAGACTTTAGCTTAACAGTACCAATTATGAGGATGTTCGAAAAAGGTGGAGGCAACTATATTTCTAAGTTAGAAGAAGCCATCAATAAAGCTAAAGAGTATAGAAAAAACCTTTAATTTTAAAAGCTTAGGATATAATTCCTAAGCTTTTTTATAATCCTTCGTGTTGGAGTAGCCAACTTTTACGCGCTTGGCCACCATTATATCCACCAAAATCAAGATCTTTAGTTAAAACACGATGACAAGGTATAATTATAGAAAGCTTATTAGCATTTAATGCATTACCAACCGCGCGAATTGCGTTAGGGTTGTTAATTTTCTCGGCTATTTCAGAATAGGTAGCAGTAAGGCCACTACCAATATTAGAAACTTCTTGCCAAACTTCCTTTTGAAAATCTGTGCCTATAAATTGAATAGGTGTTTTGAAAGTTGCAAATGGATGACGAAAATAATCTTCTATTTCAGCTCTAATTTGTTTTAGGGGTAAGTTTTCCCCTTCTTCAATTTCTGCATCTAAAAAATTAGCGACTTGCTGAATATCTTTTTCCAGATTTTCATTATCTGTAAATTCAAGCAAAAAAAGATAGTCTTCATTGGCTACTGCTAGTATATCTCCAAGAGGAGTAGAAAAGATAAGTTGTTTTAATTGCATTACTATTAGTAATTTTACCATAAGAAACTTTAAAATGCAATAATATTTAGCACTCATATTGTAAGAGTGCTAAAACAATGTTATAATTGATAATATGATACCAGAAGATTTTCAAGAAATTATTACTAATATGAGCGACAATGCCCAAAAGGCATTATTTAGGGCAGAGCAATTTTCCCGAGAATTCAATACCGGATATATTGGAACGGACCATATACTGGCTGGAATATTATCGGTAAAGTCAAGTTTAGGAGCTCAAATAGCTGGAGAGAACGGCTTAATTTTTAATAATTTCTATAATCTTTTAAAAGAAAACCCTCCTATAAAAAAGGAACTACCTAATTTTAGCAACCCTGATATTAGAGCAATGAGCGAGACTGCTGTTTTTGCCCTTCGTATGAGCTGGGAGATTTGTAAAGAGTTTAATCACGAGCAAATAGGCACAGAGCATATTTTTTATGCAATCCTACAACAAAAAAAATCTGACACTAGAGCTAAATTGCTTAATATGAAACTAGACTTAGAAAAAACAATTGAAGCTATTGAAAAAGAATTCGCCTCACAAAATATTGAAATGAAACATAACCTTAATTTCAATAGTAGAAAATCTGATAATATATCTCGAGATATGATTGCATTAAAAAAATATGCCGAAGATTTAACTGAAAGAGCTAAAAAAGGTGAGATTGATAAAATTATTGGCCGTAAAAAAGAAGTACAAAGGCTTATTACGGTTCTTTTAAGAAGAAATAAAAGTAACCCAATTTTAATTGGAGAGGCTGGCGTAGGAAAGACTGCAGTAGTAGAGCTTTTAGCTCAAAAAATTACTGCCGGAGATGTACCACCCCAGCTAATTGGCAAGAAAATTTACGAGATTGATTTAGCTGGAATGCTATCAGGCACTAAATTTAGAGGGGAATTTGAACAGAGGCTTAAAAATGTAATTAAAGCGTTAGAAAATCACCAAGAAATTATTGCTTTTATTGACGAGATACATTTGCTGGCTGGTACTGGGTCTGCAGAAGGTGCTATGGACGCTGCTAATATTTTAAAGCCTGCACTTGCTAGAGGTAAAATTAAATTAATAGGAGCTACAACTTTTGATGAGTTTAAAAAGACTATTGAAAAAGACTCCGCATTAGATAGACGCTTTCAATCAATTATTGTTGAAGAGCCAAGCGATAATGAAGCACTTGAAATATTACGTGGTATATATAATAATTATGAAAAATACCATGGCGTAAAAATAAGCGATGAAGTATTGAAAGAGGCAGTTTTTATGAGCTCTAGATATATTTTTGAACGGAAAATGCCTGATAAAGCAATAGATATCTTAGATGAAGCTTCAGCATTACTTGCAAGCGAAAAAACAGCAAAACCTAGCCGTATAAATGAGCTTAACGCTGAAATAGAATCACTAAACAATAAACAATTAGACGCCGTAAATAATGAAGATTATGAAAGGGCTGCTCTTTATAAAACTAGAATATCTCAGTTAACTAAAAAATTAAAAGAAGAAGAGAGTCTAGTTAAAAGTCAGCAAATTTTAGATTTAACTACCGACTATATAGCAAGAGCTGTTAGTCTTAAAACAGGGATACCAGTAGAAAAATTAAATAAGAACGAATTAAAAATCCTCCAGAATTTAGAAGATCATTTATCTAAAAAAGTTATTGGACAAAAAGAAGCAGTAGAAAAAGTCAGTAGAGCTGTAAGAAGAAACAAGAGTGGAATTTCTGACCCTAAAAAACCTATTGGTTCATTTATATTCTTAGGCCCTACAGGAGTAGGAAAAACCGAATTAGCTAGAAAACTAGCCAGTGAAGTTTTCGGAAGCTCTAAAAGTTTAATAAAGATAGATATGAGTGAATTTTCAGAAAAGCACAAAACTTCTCAGCTTTTAGGGGCTCCTGCTGGATATGTAGGCTATGAAGACGGTGGAACACTTACTGAAAAAATTAGAAGACAACCATATTCAGTAGTTCTTTTTGATGAAATCGAAAAAGCCCATCCAGATACTTTTAACCTTTTATTACAATTGTTGGAAGAGGGAGAATTAACTGACTCTAAAGGAAGAAAAGTAAGCTTTAAAAATACAATTATTATACTTACTTCTAATTTAGGTGCTAACGAGATGATGAAAGAGTCTAGCCTTGGTTTTGAAGCACAAAAACAAAATGATGATAATTTAGAATTAATACATAAGCGTAATGAAAAGCATACACGCAAAGCTTTAGAAAAAATGATGCGTCCTGAACTTATAAATCGTTTTGACGGAATTATTACTTTCAGAGCTTTAACGCGCGAAGAAATTGGCAGAATTTTTGATTTACAAATTGAATTATTAAACAATAGGCTTATTCGTCAAGGACTAACTGTAAAAGTTCGTAAATCAGCTAAAGATTTACTAATAGAAAAAGGTTATGACAAGAAAAATGGAGCTAGACCACTAAAAAGGGTGATCGAGGATTTACTAGAATATGAAATTGCAGAAAAAATTCTATGCAATGAAATCGAAAAAGGAACACAAATAATAGCTACAGCTAAAAATGGAAAAATTATCTTAAGCTCTTAGCATATGGTACAATTATATTAATAAAATATGGATAAAATATTACATAAATTTTTGGGAATTCCTTATAAGCTAAGCATTTCTAATTTGTATATAAAAGAGAATTCAAAAGCTACTATTGTTTTTGTGCATGGTTTAGCTAGTTCTAAAAATTTATGGAAAGAATTTGAAAGCCATTTACCTAAAGATGTAGATATTTTGACTATAGATTTATTAGGACACGGTAAGTCACCAAAACCATTATGGGGAGATGCCCAAGCATTAAAGAATCAAGCTAGATCTATAAGAAGAACTTTATTAAAAATAAAAGATAGGAATAAGCCAATAATACTAGTAGGTCATTCATTAGGGGCCCTAGTTTCTGCTGAGTTTGCTTTTTTATATCCTAATACTGTAAATGCTATAATACTATTATCGCCCCCTATATATAGAAACAAAAGAGAGAAACAGGGTTGGCGAGAAAGAATACTTAAAAAGTATTATCAAGCCATGATTAATCACCCAAATGTAGCACAAAAAATGGTTGAGAAAATAGCAAAAACTAGTTTTATTAACGGAGGAACTAAAATTGAAAATAAAGAAGATTTTTTACCTTTGATTAATAGCCTTGAATATTCAATAGTTAATCAAAATAGTTTTTTAATACTGAAAGATATAACCATTCCTACTAAAATTATTTATGGTGCTTTTGACCCTGTAGTGATAGGTAAAAATATTAAAGAATTAGAAAAAAGCAATAAGTATATATCAGCAACATTAATACCTACCTGGCATGATGTTAGTAAAATTATGATGAGATATATCCGTAAAACAATAAAAGAATATTTAAAGGAGAGCTAAATAATGGATAAAAAAATAATTCTAACAGGAGATAGACCTACTGGAAGACTTCATATAGGTCATTATATTGGAAGTTTGCGAAACCGTGTAGAATTACAAAATAGTAATAAATTTAATGAAATTTTTGTAATGATAGCAGATGCACAGGCATTAACAGATAATGCTAAAAATCCTAAAAAAGTACAAGAGAATGTTTTAGAAGTAGCCTTGGACTATCTAGCTGTTGGCCTAAACCCTGAAAAAACTACTATTTTTATTCAAAGCCAAGTACCTCAACTTGCTGAACTATCACAGTACTATGCTAACTTAGTGTCTATTTCTAGGTTAGAGCGTAACCCGACCGTAAAAACAGAGATTAAGCAGAAGAATTTTGGTGAAAGTGTACCAAGTGGTTTTGTATTTTACCCTATCTCTCAAGCAGCAGATATTACGGCTTTTAAGGCAACAACTATTCCTGTTGGAGAAGATCAAGCCCCAATGATTGAACTTACTAGGGAGATTGCTCGTTCTTTTAACCAAACATATGGTTCGAATGTTTTAGTTGAGCCAGAAATGTTTTTAGCAGAAGAGGGTATTTCACGAAGACTTCCTGGAATTGATGGCATAAATAGTAAAATGAGTAAAAGCCTTAATAACGGCATTTATTTAGCTGATTCTTACGAAGAAATGAAAGCTAAAGTGATGAAAATGTATACCGACCCAGACCATATAAGAGTAGAAGATCCAGGTAAAATTGAAGGCAATGTAGTTTTTGCCTATTTAGATGTTTTTGCGAAAGATAAGCAAAAAGTAGAGGAAATGAAAGCTCACTACCAAAAGGGTGGCCTTGGTGATGTCGCTGTTAAAATGTATTTAGTAGAAGTATTGGACGAAATCCTTAAACCAATACGAGAAAAAAGGGAAGAATTAGCTAAAAATCCTGAAGAGGTATATAAAATGCTAGCTATAGGTAGCGAAAAGGCTAGAGCTAAAGCACAAGAAACTTTAGAAGAAGTTAAAGATGCAATGCAAATTAATTATTTTAAGGATTTATAGAGTATGGCAAAATTTAATAGTGGTGATATATTAAAAATACTTCGTAAGTTTAATATAGCTAATGAAGATAATGTACCTCGTAATATTGAAGAGCTAAAAAAGGTACAGCCTGATCAATTTTCTGAAATTTTTAGCTTTAAATTTAACAATAATAAATTTTTTGTTATTAATGACGGCACAGCAGAAGATGACGAACAATATATATTAGAATTACTTAAAAAATTATTTGGCGATTTGGAAGGGAAGCTAGCAGAAAACCCTAACGATGATTTATTTGGCTTTGTATTGCCTTTTGAAGGTAAAGATATTTATTTGTTCCAAGTAGTTCCTAGTAAAATTCGCTTAGATGTAGCGTTAGCTAAAAAATACGACAACCTTTCAAGGTCATCTATTCAAAAAATGGTTAAAAATGGGTTAGCTAAAGTTAATGGAAGGATTATAACTAAAGTTAAAGAGCTAGTAGATGAAAGTACTGACCTAATAGAATTAGCAGAAGTCCAAAAAGATGCTAAACATATTGACCTAGAAATTATTTATGAAGATGAAAATGTAATTGTAGTGAATAAACCAAAAGGGATATTAACACATAGTAAAGGCGTACTAAATAACGAATTTACTGTTGCAGATTTCTTTGAACTCCATGGTTGTAATTTTGCTAAAGGTACCAATAGAGCTGGCATAGTTCACCGTCTTGATCGTGAAACTTCAGGTGTTATTATAGGCGCTAAAAACGATACTGCTGCTAAAAAACTACAAAAGCAATTTAGCGAAAGGACTACAAAAAAAGAATATATAGCTATAGTTGAAGGTGTTCCAAACCCTAATAAGGCTATTATTGACTTGCCTATAGCAAGAAATAATTCTCTTCCAAGTACTTTTATAGTAAATGCTAAAGGGAAAACAGCACAAACTAAATATGAAGTACTAGAAAGCAAGAATAATAGATCGTTAGTTAAGTTAAACCCTAAAACAGGAAGAACACACCAATTAAGGGTTCATTTAGCTTATATCAAACACCCTATAGTTGGCGATAGAGTTTATAATGACCGTTATAGTGAAAAAGATAGTCGTATGTTCCTACATGCAAAAAGTTTAGAAATAAGTATTCCACCAAATAATACAAATACAACAAGCCAAAGAATGGTGTTTGAATCACCATTGCCTAATAATTTTATATTATAGATAATAATGAAGCTAAAAATATCCCAAAAACAATCTACAATAATTGAGATACCTCGTGGTTTTGGATATGAATTTATAGAGGATTTTTTAGATATACCTAAAGATATCAATAAATTCTATATAGAACCAACGGTACATACAAATCAAAAAATAGAAAGTATTAATTCCGATGATATTAAGGATCTTCAAGCTAAAATCATCTCTAAAAACTCAAAACATTCTTTTTTCTTTATTAAAGACAGTGAAAAAATGAATGAAATAGCACAAAATAAAATGCTAAAAACTCTTGAAGAGCCAAATAATAATATTACTTTTGTTCTTTTTACTGAAAATAGAGCTAGTTTTATAGATACTATCATCTCAAGGTCGCAAGTACTTAAATTATCGCCAATATCGAAAGAGGATAGCTTAAAAATTATTAAAAGTTATAATTTAGACAATGATACTACTCAAAAAATATTATTTATAGCAGAGGGATTGCCGGGTAAAATTGTAAAATTAGCTACCAATAAAAAATATTATAAAGAGCAAATAGAAATAATTGAGCTTGCCAAAAAATGGGTTCAAGGTAGTAAATATGATAAGATTATTATTGTTTCTGGTTTGAAAAATGATAGGCAAAAAACACAAAAGCTTTTAGAGGCAGTTATTAAAATTTTATCTATAAGTATTTGGAAAAACCCAAATGAAAATACTAAAAAAATATTAGCTAAAACCTTAAATGCTTATAAACAAATTTCTAAAAGTGGCAATATAAAAATAAATTTATTAAGTATTATTATTTAACAAGCTACCGAAAAAAGCCGAAATATGTTATTATATAATAAGTTATGTTTGTTTTAATATTTATTCTGGTAGTAGTGGGATATATCCTATACAAAAAACCAGAAGATTTAAAAAATAAGTCACTTCCAGATAATCTAGCCCTAAAATTTGATAAATTATGGCGAGTAGCTCAAGAGGCTATTGTTGATAAAAAATATTTAAAAGCTGAAAAAATACTGTTAACAATTTTACGTTTTGATGAAAAAAATGCAACAGCCTATAATAGGCTAGGAATTATTTATGCTGGTCAAAAAAATTATGATGAGGCTATTGAGTGTTTTGAAATAGCACAAAGTTTAGAGAATAGCCCATCTAGCCTTCATAATGTAGGGTTGATATACCTAGAGACGTATAATTTTAAAAAAGCTGCCTTAGCTTTCGAGCAAGCTTTAAGCTTAGAAGATAGTCTACCTGCAAGGCATATTGCTTATGCTAAAGCTTTAGAAGGGCTAGGTAAGGAAAAAGCAGCAATATTAGCATTAGAAAAAGCGGTAGAGAAAGAGGCTCGCCCACAAACCTTGAGAGCATTGGGATCTTTATATTTAAAAACCAATAACACCGATAAAGCTCAAGAAATTAAAGAAAAATTAGATTCTTTAAGGAGTGATCGCTTAACTATTAAACAAAATAGACTATCTAATAGTAGTGCAACTACTAAAAAAATAGAAATGTAGTTTTTATTTTAAAAAATAAAAAAAGCCCTAAATGAGGGGCTCAATATATAATATAAAAATTTAAGTTTTTTATGAACCTTACTTATTTTATGGTAATAACGGTTCACCTAGAAAGTGGTGGATTTTATTATACCTCATGCATACAAGAATAATAAAGCCTGTCGCTAAAATATTAAAAATATATTATTATATATAATATGAAAACTTTCTTTTTTTATGATTTAGAAACTAGTGGTTTTAGCCCTAGAGATGATAGAATAATGCAATTTGCAGGTCAAAGAACAGATTTAGAGTTAAACCCTATCGGAGATCCGATTAATATTTTAGTAAAGCTTAATGATGATGTTCTACCAAGCCCATCAGCATTAATGGTTACAAAAATATCTCCACAAAAAACAGTACAAGAGGGGTATAGCGAGGCTGAATTTGCTAAACTTTGTCAAGAATCTTTTTTCACCGAAGACACTATTGCTATAGGCTATAACAATATTAGGTTTGACGATGAACATATGCGTTACTTATTTTGGCGTAATTTTTATGACCCTTATGAATGGCAATGGAAAGATGGTAGATCTCGCTGGGATATGCTAGATGTAGTTAGAATGGTTAGAGCATTAAGGCCAGAAGGAATAAATTGGCCATTTAAATTAAATGAAGAAACTGGTGAAGAAATTGCTATAAATAAGCTAGAACTTTTAACTAAAGAAAATGGTATAGAGCATGAAAATGCCCATGATGCTCTAGCCGACGTAGTAGGTTTAATTGAAGTTACTAAGCTAATAAAACAAAAGCAACCTCAGATATTTAATTATTTGTTAAAAATGAGGCAAAAAACTAATGTCCAAAAAATTGTTAATTTAGAGGATCCAAAACCTTTCGTATATTCATCTGGGAGATATTTAGCAAAATATCAAAAAACAACTGTGGCTTTTCCGATAGCACCAGCTAAAAATAAAAATGTAATAGTTTGGGATCTAAGGGTGGATCCTACTCCTTATATTGATTGGGATTTTCAAAAGATAGCAGAAAATATTACTGCTACGTGGGAAGAAAGGCAAAAAGAGAATTTTGTGCCGTTACCTATAAAAACACTTCAATACAACAGATGTCCAGCCGTTGCCTTAACCGATGTACTAACAAAAGATAATTGGCAAATGTTAGAGCTATCTCCTGAGATTATTACTAAACATATACAGCTTCTAGCTAATAACCCTCATTTAGTAACCAATATAATGACTGCTTTAGAACAAAAAGAATCATTTTATAGCGAAAATGAAGCACGAAACAAAAACGTAGAAGCTAGGCTATATGATAGCTTTATAGATAATAAAGATAAAATTAGAATTGAAGCCGTAAGAAATGCTGGAGCAAGAGAGCTAGCTGATTTTAACCCTGAGTTTAATGACGAAAGACTGCCAGAGTTATTGCTTCATTATAAAGCCAGGAGCTTTAATAAAACATTAACAATTGAAGAAAAAGAGAAATGGGAAAAATATAGGGTAGAAAATATCCAAAGAATGCTACCTAATTTCAAAAAAGAATTAGTTGAGGTATCCAATAGAGAAAACCTTACAACTGAACAAAAGTATATTCTAGAAGAAATTAATTTATGGCTAGAAAATATATTGCCTGATAATATATAGATAGTGGATTGAAAAAAATAAACGTAAGCTTTATAATAAACATATATGAAAATTATTGCTTATAGTGTTAGAAAAGATGAAATTCCCTATTTCGAAAAATTTGCTAAAGAATTTGGGGTAGAGTATGCTACCACAAGTAAAGAGCTGAATGCTAAAACAGCTTATTTAGCAGAGGGTTTTGACTGTGTATCTGTTTATACGTCTAGTAAAGAAATGAATGGGGCATGGGAAATATTAGCTAAATTTGGTATAAAATATTTTTCCGTAAGAACTGCCGGTTTTGATGGATGTAATATTAAACAAGCTAATATACAAGGTATTAGAATCGCGAATGTTCCACGCTATTCGCCAAGTGCTATTGCTGAATTTGCAGTAGCTATGACATTATCTGTAGTTAGACACTTACCTTTAGCATTAAGGCGAGCTAGAGTTCAAGATTTTTCTGTTGATGGGCTAATAGGTAGAGAGTTAAATACTATGACTGTTGGTATTATAGGTACTGGCAATATTGGTAGGGCTAGTGCTAAGGCTTTTAATGCTTTTGGCTCTAAAGTAATTGCTTATGATATGTACCAAAACGAAGAAGCTAAAAAATATTTAGAGTATAAAAGTCTAGACGAAGTTTTAAGGCAAAGCGATATTATATCTTTACATGTTCCTTTAACTAAAGATAATTACCATATTATCAATAAAGATTCTATAGCTAAAATGAAAAAAGGTGTAGTAATTATCAATACAGCTAGAGGAGGGCATGTAGACGGTAGAGCTTTACGAGATGCTTTAGTTGAAGGTAAAGTTGCCGCTGCAGGCTTAGATGTATATGAATTTGAAAAAGGTATGCTTAAAAAAGATTTAAGTGGAGTAGTAATTAAAGACGAAATTTTTAGAGATTTAAAAAATTTACCAAATGTTATAATGACGCCACATATAGCATTTAATACTGATGTAGCTGTAAGAAATATGGTAAAAATATCTACCGAAAATTTAATTTCTTTTTACAATAACGATAATTGCAATAATGAACTTAAAGTTCAATAAAATACAATAAGATAATAATAAATAGGGTTTTACAATATAGTAAGACCCTATTTATATACAAAACAGTAAATTATTGCTATAAATAAAGCTTTTTAGTATAATATTATAGTTACGCCGCGATAGCTCAGTTGGTAGAGCGCATCCATGGTAAGGATGAGGTCACGGGTTCAAGCCCCGTTCGTGGCTCCATTATATTTTAAAGATTTCTACATGCGGTATAGTACATGAGCCGCCTTCCTTGTGAAGGCGGTTTTCTCATTCCTAAAATTAAACCTATTTTATTAATTACAAGAATATTTTATAGCCGACTAAATTATTTACCTAGAGCTGAACTATTTGCTTTTATTATATCCTTTTTCGTCATTGGAGCAGGGGTTTTTAGAGCAAAATAAGCCGCCAAAGCACAAATAAGCCCACAACCACCAATTAAAATTATTGCCATTTTAATATATTTTTTTAATTTATTGTTATTTTTCATAGACTTCCCGTCCTTTTTTATTTCATTTTATTAAAACTAATAATAAGTATAAGCTATTTAAATACCTAAAGTCAAATAATATTATTTACTAAATTCACTACGGACCAAACCGTCTAAACTGCCAGCGCTCATTACTAGAACTAAATAATTATTCTTTTGATATTCTTTTATAGTATCTATTAAAGGACTATCTAATTGACTAAAAATAGCTTTATCTTTAATGTTTTTAGCTAGAAATTGAGGGGTTAATATTTCAAGACTAGGATCTTCTCGACTAAGATAAGTCGGAAGCCAAATAACTTTATTAGCAAATTTAAATACATCTTCAGTGTATTCATTTTGAACTTCAACTTGCCTTACATTTTGATGAGGCTGATAAATTAATACTACGCCTTTAAAACCTTCCTTATTGGCTACTTCTTGAGCCATCTCTAAGGTAGAGCAAACTTCTACAGGATGATGCCCGTAGTCACTATAAATGCCATTTGCTATTTTTTCAAAGCGACGCACAGTACCTGGGAAACTATTAATTGCTTTTAAAGTACGTTCATAAAGATTTTCGCCAAAATCATAGCCAATAGAAGCTAAATATTCTAAGGCTTCTAAAACTAAGGTGGCATTTTTGCGATTATGCGTGCCAGCTAAAATAATATTACTATCTATATCTTTTAGAATAAACTTATTGTGAATATCTTCAAATATCTCACCATGTTCATCTTGCCAAGATACAGTAAAATCACTCTGCCTAGCAAACTGCACAAAAGCGTCTAGATAGTCCTTTTCTGTTCTATAGATATCTGTATGATCATGATCTATAGAAGTAATTAAACTTATAGTAGGGGAGAAGTGGAGGAAGTTACGGTCGAATTCATCAGCTTCATATACAAAAAAATCTGATTTAGGGTCAAAATATCCACTGTCACCAAAAGTTAATGTTGTCCCTATAGACCAACTTACCGGTACACCCAATTGCTTTAAAACCCATATCATCATACCTGTAGTAGTTGTTTTGCCGTGTGTACCTGATATGGCTATTAACTTAAGCTTTTTTTGTTCTATAATATAATTTAAAAGCTCATCTCGTTTGGTTATTTTTATACCTAAACTTTTAGCCATTTTAATTTCGGGATGATCTTTAGGTAGGGCGGCCGTATAAACAAACCAGTCAACGCCATTTTCTATAAACTTAGTTTTTAAGAAAGAGCCATCTTGATTACCTATTTCTATGTCGATATTCTTTTTTTTAAGCTTTTCGACCATCATACTATTATTACTATCACTACCAAAGATGGTATAGCCAGCACTTTCAGCAATATCTGCTAAAGCACCAATTCCAACACCACCAATTCCAGAAAGATAAATATTCATAATATATATGATACCATATTTTAAGATTAAAACCCTATTTTAATAGAGTAAAAAGAGTTATTTTTTCTTTGAGCTAGTAGAGGATTTTTTAGATAAAAAGTTGCTTTTTAAAGCACTGCCTAGTGCCCAAATAATAGCATTAGTGATGTATATAATTAATGCAATAAATGAAAGATATAACACTTTATAAGCTAGATCATGGTTGAAATAGTTAATAATAGTGCCAATGACAAAAATTATTACAAAAAATATAAGATATAGCCTTTGTAGAGATACTCTTTCATTATTAGCAGAAAGGTATTTATTAACATCTTTAATAATTTTATTCATTATTTATATAATATCATATTTATTAATAAAGTCAATAACTAGAGTCTATACTGTTGCTTTATTCTTTTTTGTATGGTAGAATAGACAAGAATTGTAAATAATAATTTTAAGAGAGATTATGGCTAAAAAGAATACTAAACGAAAAATTATCGGTCTTGTAAGTGAAGCTACTGGTCACCGAATTTACTATACTCGCAAAAATACTCAGAATACACCTGAAAAACTTTCTTTGCGAAAATACAATCCTAAAACTCGTCAACACGAAGTGTTTACTGAAACTAAGAAAAACCTTGGTAGAAACGAAGTAAAACCACGTAAGGGATAATATATAAGACAATAAACCCCCTATCTATTGATAAGGGGTTTATTTTTAATTTATTAAAGGATAGAAAATGGAAAATAATAAACTTGTAGCCCATACTAAAGGTAGTATTGGATTAGATTTACACGCCAAAACAGATGATATTTTATTACCAAAAGAAACAAAAATTATTAAGAGCAATTTAGATGGTCCACTAGCTGCAGATTTTAGTATAGCTGGAATAGTAGCTCCAAGATCTTCAATGTCTAAAAGGGGAATACTAACACATACCGGAATTATTGATGCTGACTATTTAGGGAATGTTGGGATAATATTAACCAACTTAACAGAACAACCTATAGAAATAAAGAAAAATGAAAGAATAGCTCAAATACTATTATTTAAAAAAGAAACTTTTATAATTCCGAATTTTATAGATAAAGATAGAACTGGCGGTTTTGGTTCTACTAATAGCTAAAAATGCAATTAGCCCTTTAGTTAAAAACTAAGGGGCTATCTTTCTTCCAAACTTATTAAATCTAGAAGAGCAGAGACATATTCTGCTTGACTCCACGTAAGTGGTGCTACAGATAAATTATTTAAGTTTATTGGGTTTATTTGTTCTGCAAATATACCAGTTGAAGATTGCCTATTTTTAACCCATTCAATAATTTCCATTGCCTTTTCTTTATTGCCATTAGAAATATAATATTCAGCTCTCCATAAGCTAGAGATAATCCATAAATTAGCCTCATAATCGTCAGCAAAACGATAATATATATCATTCTCAAAACGAGGAAGACCTATGTTCTGTTTAGCGTTAAACCTTTCCTCTAAGGATTTAATAGCTTCTTTTATTCTATTATCATTATTGGGGAAAAGACCAAAAGTAAAAACACCATAAAAGCTAGAAACATCTATTCTGTCATCTAACTCACCATTATTTCGAATACCTCTAAAAAAGTATTTCTTTTCTCTATTCCATAAAATATTATTAGCCGATTTAGTAATGTTTAAACCAACATTTGACCACTTTACACTATCAAAAAATGAGCCATATTCTTCAGCAATTTGACTGGCTAGTACTAAAGATGCATACACTATTGAAGAAGTATATGTCGTAGATAAAAAATCCATTTCCCATAATTCGTAGTTAGATTTTGGTAAATTATTCTTATCTATAGTAGAACATAGAAAATCTGCCATAGGCTTAATTAGATCATTATAAAATTCTGCAAGAAAAAGATCATTTCTGAACTTATTATAGTATTGCACAGCTAAAAATAGAATGCTGGCAGTTTCGTCTAGCTGAATTGGTAAATTATTAGATTTATCATCTTGTAAATATGGATGCCAGCTTGGGCCTAGCTCTCCATTAGGTAAGTATTTGTGAGCAATATATCCTTGGCTGTTAATTGAACTTTTACAGAACCTTAAAAACTTTAGAGCTTCTTCTTGATAGCCCATTCTAACAAGAGGCCATAGAGCATATAAAGCATCTCTAGGCCAACAATAAGAATAGTCATCTCGTGCATGTCTCAGCATTTCACTATCATTGCTTGCAATAGGTGCACCACTTTTAGCTAAATGAGATTTAACTAAGAGGAGACTATTAATAAAACCTTTTCGGTATTCTAGAGGTAATTTTTCTGAAATATTTATAGCCGGTCTTAACCATTCATTCCAATATTTTTGTGTATTTGCTATTACTTTCAAAAAATTATCACCCCTTACTTTAGCTAAAATATTTTTATTGTAGCCGTGATTATCTGACATGGTTATTATATATTGAAGTAGGGCAGAAGAATGTGGCTCTAAAGCAACATCTATACCAATAACAGAGTCAGTTTGCCCATGCTCTACATTACAGCTAGATAATATCCCGTCTTCAGCATCCATCCATGAGCCTATTTTATTTTCTATACCGAAAAGACCAACAGTATATTGATCAAAGCTTTTATATATAAGCTTGCCTTTCCCCATAATAACTTGTTCTGCTGTAACTAGAAAATTACGATTGCCACGATAATGTAAAATTGCAGATATATCTGGCAAAAATTGAACAGTATCCGCCAAGTGTTTACTTGCATTTATGGAGAAATTTTGATGAAAATAGAATTTTAAATCGAGTTTATTTGAAGATAAATTACGAATTTTTACTTGTCGAATAAAAGTATCATACTCACTAGGAACTAAGCTTGTAATGTCTATTTGAATATCTAAATCAGGGTGAGTTGCAATAGTTTTAGCAATTAAAGAATTATTTACATATTCCGTTTGCAAAAACCATTCTTGATTTATCCAATACATTTTTTCATTAATATAAATCCCTATACGATGGAAGATATCCTCCCCTAGAGTATGGTTATTATAGCCGTTATCTGGAAAATAAAAATCACTAACAAGGCCATGTTCATTTAGGCCAATATTAACATTTCCGTTACTTAATATTGCACTTTTTGACATCTTATTTTAGAACCTTTTTATGTAGTTTATTGGCATAAATTCCTATTTTCTTACTGATTATTTTAAATTGTTCACTTGGCATTAGTTCTGTAATATTCCGTAAACGATATTTCATATCATTAACTGCATCCATAAAATACAAGAATGCATCATATGGGGATTTATAAGGGGAGAAATAGGCATGCACATCACCATCATTCCAAAACTTCGTGCACATATAGTATGGGTGATCGCTAGTAGTTAATCTTCGCCAGTCTTCTACTATATTACCATCATTACACTTATAGATTTTATCTTTTAGTGAATAAATTGATTTCATAGCCTGTTTCTGCATAGAATTGCCTAGCCATGCCGATAAGTCGCGTTCGCTATCCGCCCAAGTAACTGTTTGGGGTAATGATATTTGAGAAACAGGTTTGCTAGAATTTGCAGCTTCAGTAACAGTATAGAAAGTATGATTAGGTGCTTCTAGCCATCTACCAACAAGATCCTCAAAAAAGCTAAAAATACCAGATTCTTCCCATTGGTGCTCGCCGAAAGTCTCATAATCCATAAACAAATTTATTAAATTTCCGTGATAGCTAGCAGACTTTAACCAACTAATATATTTATTGGTAGTAAGTGGATACTCTTTCCAGTGAGGGTTAGAAAAACGAAAGGCTAAATCATCACTTAATCTATAATTCTTCATAAGTAATCGTATATTATTAGTGCCTTTAGGACGATAAACGAAATTAGGGGAACGCCATTTTAAGACTTTATCCCATCCCTCAGCTAGAATAGTTTTAAAACCAAAATCATCAGCCCATTTTGCTAAGTCATCATTATAAGCTAATTCAGTGTTGCGAAAAGCTGTAGTTTCTACACCAAATATTTCTTTAATTTTTTCTTTATGAGCAATAACCTGATTTTTGAATTCATCTTTGTCATAAAAAAAGGCTAAACTGTGATAATATGTTTCGCTAACAATTTCAACCTTTCCTGTTTTTACTAGGCGTTTAAAACTATCTAAAACTTCAGGGTAAAATTCTATTGCTTGGTCTATAAATGTACCTGTTATAGATATAGATAAGCGAAAATCAGGATATGTAAGTAGTAGCTTTTCTAAAAGTGCATTCATAGGAAGGTAGGATTTGTCGGCTACTTTACGAAAAATTTCACCATTTGACTGCCTATATATGCCAGCACCTTCTTTAAAATACTTCTTTTCTACATCACCAATAGCAAAAACAGAATAATCATCCCTAATACGCCATGGTTGATGTACGTGCAAATATAAAACTATCGCTTTTTTATCCATTTCTATTTTTTACGACTCTCACTTTGTATACTTAAAAATTCATGCATAATTTGTTCTGCTATTTTTGACCATGTAATAGTAGTATATTCTTTTTTAACACCTCTTTTTAAATATCTTAATAGAGAAGGAGAGGTTGATACAGCTAAGAGATGGCTTGCTAATTTATGAGTATCCCAAAAATCATAACGTAAAATATTCTTAAGAACTTCACTAACTCCAGATTGCTTAGATATTATTAAGGCATTATTAAAATGTGCAGCTTCTAGAGCTGTTAAGCCAAAAGGCTCATTAACTGAGCTCATCACAAACACGTCAGAGATACTATAAGCGTCTCGCCAGCGTTCTCCTCGCAAAAAACCAGTAAAGAATACTTTTTCCGAAATACCCAATTCTGCTGTTTTTTCAATTAATTCATTACGCTGTTCTCCGTCTCCTACTAAAATAAGCGCCATTTTAGGATTTTTTTGGCTAGCCCTAGCGAATGCCTCTAACAAATATGTAAGACCTTTTTGAACAGTAAAGCGCGTTAAAGTCATAACTACTGTATAACCTTTAGTTTTAAGGTATTCTATATAGCGAAAAGTTCTATCATCATAGTCATTTATAGTAGCTAAAGATGATGGTTCAATTGCATTATAAACTACCTCTATTTTGCCTTCATCCACCTTATATTCTTTTAAGATAATATCCTTTGTATTTTTGGATACAGCAAAAACTTTATCGGAATTGGTGATACCTTTATATTCAATATCATGAACTTGAGGGTTACCATAGCCACCACCAGAACGATCAAACTCTGTTGCATGAATATGAGATATAAGTGGGGCACCAGTAATATTTTTAGCTATAATACCTGCCTCCATAGTTAGCCAGTCGTGGGCATGTATGATATCTGGACGGTTTTTAGGGTCTTCTAGATATTTTTTAATAAATTCAATATAAGATAGCTGAACAGAGCGAATATCAGAAGTTAGAGTATGGTGTTTAGAGAAGGTGAAAGAATTATAAGGATTCATGTACGAGCTAAAAGGAAAGTCTGTAGCATTTACTACTTTCATAAAATTAATATCGTCATGTTTTTCGCTATAGGGAACTACAAAATCAATATCTGCTCCTGCTTTAGCTAGTGCTTTAGCCATATAAAAACAGGCTACACCTAAACCACCACTGTTATGAGGAGGAAGCTCCCACCCGAGCATTAAAATCTTCATTAAACACCTTTATTTTTATTATCTATATAGTTTATTTTACATTATCCTATTTTTAAACGCAAGCATATTAGATGTTGGGTGAATATTTTTTCATTTCCTCTACGTGTTTTTTATACTCAGGGTCATATTGTTCTACTTCTTTCCAAAATAGCTGCGAATGATTCATTTGACGAGTATGACAAAGTTCATGAATAATCACATAGTCAATTAGATGATGCGGTAAATTCATTAGAGCTATATTTAGTGAAATTGTGCCACTTGAAGAACATGAGCCCCAGCGTGTTCTAGTGTGAGATAGTCTTAATTTAGTAAACTCGAAATCATATTTTTCTGCTAAAAAAGTTATTCTACGTGGCAAGTATGCTTTAGCTTGCTTTCGAAGAATTTTCGATACGGTTTTGCGAATCTCCGATTGAACAAGTGAGTTTTCGAAAGCTAACCCTTGCGGAATTTGCACTAAAATCTGATTTCCTTCATTTGAAATTTTAATTTCTTCGCCCGAAAATTTTCTCAAAAAAAGCGTATGAGTTTTACCAATCAAATCTCCGTCTTGATAAGAATTTTTAGCGTTATGCGTTGCGAGCATTTTTCGAATTTCATCTCGATTACCGTTAACAAGCCGCCGAACAGCGAATTCTGGCGAATAATAGGGAATTGATGCACGCAAACTTCCATCAACACCGACAGAAAGTTTTACGGAGCGAGCGAGTTTATTTTTTCGAATTTTAATTTCACCAAACTCTTTATCAACAATAGCCATAAAAATATTATAGTACTTTTAAAAAGAGTTATCAAAATCTATTGCTACGTTTCAACATTTCTAATTCCTGGAGTTTTAGTCGAATATCTTTAAGCTTAGCAAAAATAATAAACGATAAATTATAAATTATCACATACGCAAAAGGCGTGGCAATAAGACCACCGAGCCATGTACCACCCATAGCAAAATTTATAGAATTTAATGAAATAAAAACAGTTGCAATCGATATGAATAAGAATATTCCTGCAAAAATATTCAAAGCACGCCGATGACTTTTAATCTTATTTTGTAAAATTTCAGGATTTTCAAGACTCTTAACCCTAAAATATTCAAAAATAGTAATAAGAAATCCTCCCAACACAAAAGTTGCTAACAATACCGTAAACATAAACACTGGAGAAAAAATAAGGCTGTAAAAAATAATAAAAAAATTAATATCCATAACATAACCATTATACACTAGAATGAAGAAAACAAGTGTAAAATAAAAACCGCCAAGCCTGCGGAAAATAAATACATTTTGGCACGGGCAGAGAGACTCGAACTCCCGACACCAGGTTTTGGAGACCTGTGCTCTACCAACTGAGCTATGCCCGTATATGTAGTGTATTATAACATTAATTATAAACAAAAACAATAAGTTATTAGCTTAAGCTATTGACAAAATAGCTTAATTATGCTAGAATATTAACAAGTTGAAGTTCAATAAGAGTTGAGCTTCGGCTCGAAACTTTAAAGTTGAACTTCTTCAAATATATATTTTGGAGGGCCTAAAAATGGCTAATGTAGAAAAAGAACTAAAAAATATTATGAATAGCGAAATCATTGCAAAAGCAAAGAAAAAAGCTACTCGTATGGAATGTAACACTGCTGTAGTAGGGGCAAGACAGATTGAAAAAATGGATCTAAGTGAAGCACGCGAATTAGTAGATAATGCAATCTACTTACTAGCAAAAACTACACACGAAGGCAGAGATCAATTATCATACGCTTTCCGTAAAGAAGTTTTTGAATTCATCCAAAGAATGAATCCAATTGTATCTTGTTGGAAAGGCACTGAATGGAATAATTTTTGGTATTTAGTTAAAATTTACGATAGTAGAACTCAATTACCACTATTCCAAAATGGTTTCTTCTGTGACACCCACAAAATTGCTTAAGTTCAACTTTTAATCCCTGATATAATCAGGGATTTTTCTTTGCATAAAAAAATAAACCCCATTTACTAATGGGGTTTATGCTTGTTTTAATCATGTATCCGTTTCAACTAACGCCACCGTCGAAAAATAAGATGGTTATATATTTTAAACTATTTTAGCTTTTTTGTTAAAAATAATAGGTCTTCAGTTGAGACCTATTATTCTAAACTACTGGCAAATTGTGAATTATACAAGGCTGAATAATGGCCTTTTATTTTTAGTAGTTCATCATGAGTACCTTGTTCGATAATATTACCTTTATCCATCACTAATATTAAATCAGCATTACGGATAGTGGATAGCCTATGAGCGATAACAAAGCTAGTTCTTCCGTGAGCTAAGTTATCCATAGCAGACTGAATAGCAGCTTCTGTGCGTGTATCTACAGAACTAGTTGCTTCATCAAGAATCAACATAGGAGAATCGGCTAGAATAGCTCTTGCTATAGTTAGTAGCTGTTTTTCACCTGAAGATATATTATCTACATCTTGAGATATGATTGTATTGTATCCTTCTGGGAGAGTTCTTATGAAGTGGTCGGCATGGGCAGCTTTAGCCGCTACAACAACTTCTTCGTGCGTTGCGTCTGGTTTTCCATATTTTAAGTTCTCTTCAATAGTACCATTAAATAGCCAGGTATCTTGTAGAACCATTCCAAATAATGAGCGAATATCTCTTCTAGATACTTTTGAGGTATCTACGCCATCTATCTTTATTTTTCCACTATCAATATCATAAAAACGCATTAGTAGGTTTACTATTGTAGTTTTACCAGCACCTGTTGGACCAACAATAGCAACATTAGAATTTGGCTGAATAGTAGCTGAAAAGTTGGTAATTACTGGTTTGTTAGGAGAGTAAGAGAAGTTTACTTTGCTAAATTCTACATGGCCTTTAATATTTTTAGGCATTTTTTCAGCGTTTTCCTCTTCTTTTTCTTCTTCGGCGTCCAAAAAGTTAAATACTCGTTCGCTAGCAGCTAGGGTAGTTTGTATTACAGTCATTGAATTAGCTATTTGGGCTAATGGCTGCGTAAATGAACCCATATACTGGATAAATGCTGAAACATCACCAACACTCATTTGTCCATTAATAGCTTTAAGCCCACCTATTAAGGCTATTACTAAACGAGAAATATTACGAATTAGACCCATTAGTGGATAAATTAAACCACCAAAGAATTGTGATTTCCATGAATTAGAGAACATCTCATTATTAATAGCTTTAAATTTATTAACAGAATCTTCTTCACCATTATAAGACTTAATGATTTCATGATTGCTTAACATTTCTTCAGTAAAGGCGTTAATTTTTCCAGTGGTGCCTTGAAGGCTTAGGAAATATATTTGCGTAAATTTAGTAACTATAGCTATTAAACCAACAGCCACTATGGCAGTAACCCCGGCAATTAAACTCATTTCTAAATTAATCTTCACCATCATTACGGCAACGCCAATGATAACAGTAACTGAAAATAGAATTTGATTCACACTTTCTACAAGATTATCACTAATAGTTTCAATATCATTAGTAATAATAGAAACGGTATCACCAGTCTTATTTTTATCTAAAAATGACAGAGGCAAGCGAGAGATTTTACTAGAAGTTTGCTCACGCATTTTAAATACAATATCTTGAACCATATTAGCCATTAACCAGTTTTGTAAATAACCAAATAGACCAGAAGCGATACATATAGCTAAGAGCATTATTGCTAAGCTTGTTATTTTTGCGAAATCTGGAATAAATTTAATTCCGTTTTGGGTTATTTCAAAATTAGCTGAAATAGCGTTAATTATATCACCAATTAGCTGTGGGCTAACAATAGTAGAAAAAGCTGATATTATAACTGCAAGAACAAAAAAGAATAAAGATACTTTGTACTGTTTGAAGTAAGATAGTAGTCGTAATAAAGATTTTACTATATTTTTAGGCTTCATATTTTTATTATCTCGCATAAATATTACTCCTTTCCTTTCTGTGAAGTTGTAAGCTCTTCTACACTTAACTGGCTAGACGCTATTTGCTTATAAACTTCATTTTCTTTTAAGAGCTCTTCATGTTTACCAATACCTACTATTCGTCCACTATCTAATACTACTATTTTATCGGCGTCCATAATAGTAGCTATTCTTTGGGCAACTATAAACTTAGTGCGTTTTTTAGTTTTAAGAGCTAACTGAGCACGTAATTTGGCGTCTGTTTGATAGTCTAAAGCAGAAAAGCTATCATCAAAAATCATAATAGGAGAATTTTTAGCTATAGCCCTAGATATAGACAAACGCTGTTTTTGACCACCTGAAAAATTCTTGCCTCCTTGCTCAACAGGGGATGAGATATCTTCTGGTAATTTTTGTACAAATTCCCAACCTTGAGCAATTTTTAAAGCTTCAATTATTTGCTCATCAGTTAGATCTGACCCATAGCTAATATTAGATCTAATATCTCCTGCAAACAGCATTGCCTTTTGTGGAGCATAACCAATTAGCTTTCTTAATTCTTTTTGAGAGAGTTCTTTAATATCTACTCCACCAATTAAAATTTTACCTTTAGAAATATCATAAAAACGGGGGATTAATTTAGCAATAGTAGATTTACCTGAACCAGTACCACCAATAACAGCAATAGTTTCTCCTTGCTTAACTTTAAAAGAAATGTCTTCTAAAACATAGTCTTCACCACCTTGATATTTAAAGCTAACATCTTTAAATTCAATTGAGAATTCAGTAGGTAATTTACGTGTCTTTTTTCTATCTTTTACTGATATATCCGTATTTAATACCTCTTTCATTCTGTTAATAGAAACAAACATTCTTGGCAAAAATACAAATAACATAGAAAGCATAGTAAAAGCAAAAGTTATTTGGCTAATATACTGTATTAGGGAAAAGATATCACCAACTAGTATAGAATCATCTTTAACTAAGTAAGAACCGATCCAAGCAATAGCTACAAGTGATAAGCCAGAAACTAGAGTTAGCCATGGTGATATAACACCAAAAATACGCTCAAGGAATATATTTAATTTTAAGTTTTCTTTATTTATTTTAGAAAATTTATCTTGCTCGATTTTATCTTTTTGATAAGCTCTAATAACCCTTGTGCCAGTAATTATTTGACGTGACTGTAAATTCATTTTGTCTACTAATTTCCTGGAAACTTCAATTTTAGGCATAGCAAAAATAGATATAAATATAGTCATAGCTATAATTGCAAAGATTGTTCCACCAACAACCCAGCTCATCTGTCCAGAAATTGACCAAACATTTATAATAGCACCAATACCAACAAAAGGTGCATACACACCCATTCGCATAGCCATTGTAAAAGTTTGTTGAAATTGGCGAGCATCATTAGTTATTCTTGCCATTAAGCTAGCTACTGAGAATTTTCCAAATTCATTCATTGAAAAATCTTCTATTTTAGTGAAAATATCTCTTCGAATATCACGAGCAATTGCTCCAGCAGAACGAGATGCAAAAAAGATAGAAGTAAGCATGATTGCGCCACTAAATAATGAAAGGCCAATCATCTCAAAACCAGTAGCATAAATTACTGCTAAATCTTTTTTAGCAACACCTTCACTAATAAGCTTACCTGTATATTTAGGTAATTCCATATCTATTTTAGCTGAAAGTATAATAAAAACTAACATTAAAAATACCGATACCCAATATTTTTTAGCGTAATGAAAAATAAATTTCAAAATTATCCTTTCTGTTAATTAATTATTTTTGTATAAAGTTTTAAAAACGTCTTACCATTCTAACATAAAAGTTATTATATACAATAAAAAAGAACTTCAAATAGAAGTTCTAAAAAAAGGTTTACCAAAAACTACGTGAAGGCGATTTTCTATCTTCTTCTAATGCTTTTCGGCAATCTCTTGCAAATTGACCACAGCCATTAGCTGCGTAACGTAATTTTTCACGGTCATAATCTGTTGCATTGCCGTTTTTAGCACGTTCAATAGCTTCTTTATATTGTTCTTGATTCCATGTCATAATTAGGAACCTCCTAAAATAATGTACTCTAAGATATATACTTAGGTAGTGATTACAGTAACATATTATTCTATTTATGTCAATAGCACTGTTTTAGCTTAGTTACTACTTTTAGGCCATTAACAATATGTACAAAAAATGTTTATATAATAAATAGATTAATTAGATTTAAATAGACTAGAAACTTACAAAGAAGGCGATCTTCAAAGATTGCTTATTATTATGACTGCAGTTAGCTTTTATGATTTATATTTGGTAAACTATTACTAATTATGGATAGGCAGGAATTAGTAAAAAATTTTCAACAAACTTATAATATGTTAAATACCGAGCAAAAAAAAGCGGTAGATAATATTGAAGGCCCAGTGCTAGTAATTGCTGGACCAGGAACAGGAAAAACACAGCTTCTTTCTGCGCGTATTGCTAATATTTTAGCTAAAACAGATATTTCTGCTGAAAATATATTAGCAATGACTTTCACTGAAGCTGGTGCTAGAAATATGCGAGAGCGTCTAAAAAGTTTCATAGGAAAAGAAGCTTATAAAATAGGAATTTTTACTTACCATGCCTTTGCGAATGATTTAATATCCCAATACCCAGAATACTTTCTAGAACGAAACCTAGAAAATCTTGCTGATGATCTAACTTTATATGAAATACTCTCTAGCATAAAACAAGAACTTCCTTATAACTCACTAATAAAATATACCGAACCAATGGCACTATTATCAGTAATTAATGATTTTAAGCGAGCTAATTTATCTGCTGAAGATGTTAAAATTATAGCTAAACAAAATATTGCTTTAGACGATATTCTATTAGAAAAAATACAATCAGCATCTGACAATGGCGAATTAGATTTGACTGTTATGAAAGGACGCCAAAAAATTGACGTAGCCTTAAATACTTACAAACAACTAGCAATAATTATAAATGAGGTAGTAAGAAATAATAGTCACTTAGATAAGGCCTTTACTCCTAATTTAGATATTACACTTAAAGAACTTCTTAAGGCCTTACAACTAGCTGAAGAAAATAAAAAAGCTACATTTTTAACTGACTGGCGAAATAATTATTTTAATCAAGTTTCAAGTAACGGCGTACCTCAATCAAAAGATATAATTAATAATAAAAAACTTCTAGAAATAGCTACAGTTTATGAATCTTTTACGAGAATAATGGATGAACGGAGCCTGTTTACTTACGACGATATGATTCTAGAGGTAATTAACGCTCTTAAGAAACATAATGACTTCAAGTTAACAATTCAAGAAAAGTATAACTATATATTATTAGATGAATATCAAGACACAAATAAATCACAAGCAGAATTGATAAATTTATTAACTGATAATCCTATTTTTGAGGGTAGACCTAATGTGTTAGCAGTAGGCGATGACGACCAAGCCATTATGGCATTTCAAGGGGCTGAAAGCTCCAATATGTTAGATTTCTATAATAGATACAATAATACATTAGTTATAAATTTAACTAAAAATTACCGTTCGGCTTCAGCTGTACTAGAAACTGCTAAAGAGATAGCTGGGCAAATTGAAGATAGGTTAACTAATGCATTACCAATAAATATAGAAAAAGATATTATTGCTTCTAACGAAAATATTAAAGATAAAGCAAATATTCAAAGAATTAATTTTAAATCGCAGATAGCAGAATATTCTTTTATTGCACAAGAAATAAAAAAACTTCTGAACGAGGGGGTTGATGCTAATGAAATTGCAGTATTATCACCAAAACATAAACTATTGCAAGCTTTATCACCGTTCTTAAAAGAGCAAGATATTCCTATTTTTTATGAAAAAAGAGAGAATATTTTAGAAGATCCAACAGTTTCAAAAATAATAAAAATAAGTAATTTACTGCTAGCAATTAAGAATAAGGACGACGATTTAATGAATAAGCTTTTTCCTGAAGTGCTAAGTTTTTATTTTTGGAATCTTAAGTCTGAAAATATTTGGAGAATGAGTTGGGCGGCTTATGAGCAAGAAAACTATTGGCTAGAAACAATGCTAGAAGTAGAAGACGAACAGCTGAAAGAAGTTGCAAATTTCTTAATTAGTTTAGCTACAAAAATAGATGATATGCCATTAGAAAAAGTAATTGATCTTATCATGGGAACACCCAACCTTAACATAAAAGACAATGACTTTAAAAGCCCCTTATATAGCTACCTGAAAAAAGAAAGTCGAGAAGAAGAGCTATACGATACTATAATAAACCTAACTCAGCTTAGAGATATTTTAAGAGATAGGCAAAATAAAAATACTGGCTTTTTACGGTTAAATGACTTTGTTAATATGGTAAATAGCTATAATAATGCAGGACTATTAATAAATAGCACTAACCCTCATAAAACAGCAGAAAATTCTGTACAACTAATAAGCGTTCACTCTGCTAAAGGGCTAGAATTTAAATATACTTTTCTAATATCTGTTAATAAAAGTAGCTGGAATTCTTCTCCTACTAATCAAGGCAGGATTCAAATGCCTAAAAATCTACAGCATATTAAAGCTGATAGTAGTGATGAAAATACTAGAAAAAGACTTTTCTTTGTGGCTTTAACTCGCGCTAAAACACACCTTTACCTAACTAACTATATTGGTAATTTTAAAGGCAACAAAACAAACTCTTTAGAATTTTTAAATGAAGCCGAAGATAAAGATACAGGGGAATTGAAAGCTTACAACATTCCAAAGAAATTTAGAGTTGTTCAAAATAAAGAAGATATCCCAGTATCCATAGAAGAAATTAAAACAAATTGGCATGGCTTTTATTTGCCTAAAAATGAAGAAAAAATTAGAGAGCTTCTACGTTCTAAACTTAATAACTATAAAATTAGTCCTACTCACGTAAATAACTATATAAATATAACTGGAGATGTTGAAAGTGGTAAAGGTCCTCAAGGATTTTACGAAACTACTATTTTACGCTTCCCTACCAGTTATAGTGCTAGTGCATTCCTAGGTAGCTTTGTTCATGAAATAATGGATAGAATACAAAAGAATATAAATAACAGCTTACCAATTAATAAAGAACTATTCTTAATAGACATAGAAAAAGAAATTAAGCAAAAAACAAACTTTAGTCTTGAAGAGACAAAAGAACTAATCGTAAGGGCAAAAAATATAATATCTCATGTATTAAATGAAAGAATGGATATTTTCCAAATTGGGAACAAAAGTGAACAAAATTTTGCCTGGAGTGGAGTAACTATAGGTAATGCTCAACTAACTGGAAAAATTGACTTAATAAAAATAAATAAAGAGCAAAAAACAATAACTGTAGTAGATTTTAAAACTGGAAAAATACCTTTCTCTAAAGGTAAGTTTGATAGTAATACTATAAAAGTACATACATATGAACAGCAGTTATATTTTTATAAAATATTAATTGAAAATACTCCTGAATTTAAGGGCTATTCAGTTACTAATGGTATATTAGAATTTATAGAAAAAGATCTTTTGATGAACCATGGCTATACCTATGAAATAACTTTTGATGAAAACAAATTAGAATATATGAAGCTTTTAATTCAAGCTGTTTATGATAGGGTGCAAAATTTTGTTTTTGACAGCCCTGAAGTTACGAATGGATCATTAAGTGATGTGCGTAATTTTGAAAATGAACTAATTAAAGAATTTGCTATAAAGAATAACTTAAAGGAAATATATATTAATAATAGTACAAAAATAGTAAAAGAAATTTTATAGTTCTATGGATAATCCTTATAAATTCAAATTACATTCCAAATATAAACCAACTGGTGATCAGCCAACTGCTATTAAGCAGCTAGTTGCTGGGCTAAATAATGGAACAAAAGAGCAAGTACTACTTGGTGTTACTGGTAGTGGTAAAACTTTCACCATGGCTAATATTATTGAAAATCAGCAAAAACCAACGCTTATTTTAGCCCATAATAAAACTTTGGCAGCTCAACTTTACAGTGAATTTAAGCAATTTTTTCCTGAAAATGAAGTCCATTATTTTGTTAGCTATTTTGATTATTACCAACCAGAGGCCTATATAGCTAGCACTGATACTTATATAGAAAAAGATTCTCGTATTAATGAAGAAATAGAAAAGCTAAGACATGCAGCTACAGAAGCCTTACTCACACGGAACGATACAATTATCGTAGCTAGCGTAAGTTGTATTTATGGTATTGGCTCGCCAGCATCATATCAAGAAATGTCTATCCATCTCAAAGTAGGAATGCGTTATAAACAAGATAAATTTTTACGCCATCTAAAAGATATTCAATATGATAGAAATGATATAGCCTTTGATCGTGGTAATTTTAGAGTTAGAGGTGATGTAGTTGATATTTTTACAGCTGGCTCAGATTTAGCCGTACGCATTGATTTTTTTGGAGATGTAATTGATGGTATTACCATATTAAATCCAGTAACTGGTGAAATTTTAGAAAAACCTAGTTTTTTTGATATTTTCCCTAATTCTCATTATGCAACACCAAGGGAAGTCATAAACAAAGCTATACCTAAAATAAAGAAAGAATACGAAAAACGCTATGCTTTTTTTGATAAGCATGATAAATACGTTGAAGCACAAAGGCTAACTCAAAGAGTAAAATATGATCTTGAAATGTTAGAGGAAACTGGATTTGTTAAAGGTATAGAGAACTACACAAGATATTTAACAGAAAGAAATGAAGGTGAGCAACCAGCAACATTGCTAGATTATTTTCCTGATGATTTTTTAATGCTAATTGACGAATCACATATGACCTTACCACAAGTTAGGGCAATGTATAATGGCGATAGAGCAAGAAAACAGGTGCTAGTAGATAATGGTTTTAGACTTCCTTCTGCCCTTGATAATAGACCATTAAAATTTGAAGAATTTTATGAACATATAAATAAAGTTATCTACGTTTCAGCTACTCCAAGTAAATTTGAGCTATCACACTCACCAGAGCCAGTACAGCAAATTATTCGACCAACAGGACTACTTGACCCTAAAATAGAAGTTAGACCAATAGAGCACCAAGTTGATAATTTAATGGAAGAAATTCAAAATAGAATAGCTAAAAATCAGCGAACTCTTGTTACTACATTAACTAAAAAAATGGCCGAAAGCCTAACAGATTACTTATCTGAAAATGGTATAAAAACAGCATATATTCATAGTGAAGTAGATACATTAGAGCGAGGGGATATATTAAGAGATTTAAGATCTGGAAAATATGACGTATTAGTTGGTATTAATCTACTTAGGGAGGGCTTAGATCTACCCGAAGTTTCTTTAGTTGCTATTATTGATGCTGATAAAGAAGGGTTTTTACGTAGCGAAAGTGCCTTAGTTCAAACTATTGGGCGAGCAGCACGTCATCAAGACGGCATGGTAATAATGTATGCGGATAATATAACAGGCTCAATGAAAAGGGCAATTTCAGAAACGAAACGAAGAAGAGAAATTCAGCAAAAATATAATAAAGATCACAATATAACACCTAGAACAGTAAAAAGTGAAATAACCGATGGCTTAAGAGCTATTATTCCTAAAAAAGAAGAATCTAAAAAGATCAATCTTAAAAAAATACCAAAAGATCAATGGCAAAATATTATTGTTGATTTAACAAATCAAATGCACTTAGCTAGTAGCCAACTAAGGTTTGAAGAAGCAGCCGAGCTAAGAGATCAAATTACCGAAATAAAGAAAAAGTTATTATAAATTAATAAAAAAAGACCTCGCCTGAGGTCTTTTAAAAATTATTTATTTTCTAACTTTTCAATACTTTTTTCTATTTTTTCAAGCCTTTTATCTAGTTTATTGATTTTATCATCTCTAACTAAATCTTGTTGCAGGTTTTTAACATCCCTAAGACCATCTTGAGTGAAACCATCACCAACAGCAAAATAGAATAATATGCTAATAGCAACTAATAATATTAAATTTACTACAGTTAATATATTGAGAATTTTCTGCTTATTACATTTTGTTTTTTTCTTTTACTAATATTTTACTTTTAACATAAACACAATAGTTTTTTAATATATGTTAGAATATAATGATGATATTTTTTAAACATGCTCATAATAAAAGAAAAGACTTATCTAAAGAAGAAAAAAAGATATATGCTAGCTTTTTAGCAGAAAGACTTTATGGTACTTTTACTATTTTAGTTTTAAATATAGGATTACTATCTGATGTTGAAAATATTGGTAAAAAATACGCTTTACTAGCAATTATCACAACAACAATAGGCCTAGTTATGGCAAGCTTCTTCAGTAAAGAAATGGCACATAAAGTTGTGCATGGGAAAGCGATGGATAAAGTAAAGGTACGCAAAACCTTAGCCTCTAAAGTAGGTATTATTATGGCCGCCGTACCATCATTAATTTTCGTATCTCTATCTTATTTCGGCCTATTTAATATGAAAACTGCCTTAGAAATTACTGTAGTTTCAGAAGTTATAACTATACTTGTTTACGTAATAAGGGCTGCTTATACTAGAGGAGGAACGAAATTAACTAGGCTTATTTCAATATCTCTTCAATTTATAGTAGCAGCAATTATTGTAGCTATAAAATTATTCGTACATTAGTTTTATCCTTGATTTTTTAACGAATAAATGCTAGAATTGTAAAGTTAATATTAAATGCGAGTGAAATTTGGGAGATTTTGCGAATGGTTGAAAAATCAGAAGCACATTGCAAAACAAACATCACTCTTAAATTGAAAGGAAAAGTTCAATGAGTCGAATCGGAAAACTACCTATTGAAGTACCAGCCGGTGTGACAATCACGATTGACGAGAACGAGATTTCAGTTAAAGGACCTAAGGGTGGATTAACTGTTCCTCATTTGTCAGACGTAACAGTTACTCTTGATGGTTCAGTATTAAAAGTAGAACGCAATAATGATGAGCGTGTAGCGAGAGCACAACACGGTTTAGAGCGTGCACTTTTGAATAATGCTGTAACAGGTGTAACAAAAGGATTTGAGAAAAAATTAGAAGTAAACGGAGTTGGTTTCCGTGTACAAACTAATAATCCACAAGAAATAGAAATGCAGCTTGGATTTTCCCACCCTGTAATCTACAAAGCAAAAGAAGGTATTACATTGTCAAACGACAAAATGGTTATTACTGTTGCTGGAATTGATAAACAAGCTGTTGGTCAAGTTGCTGCAGAAATTAGAGCATTAAAGAAACCTGAACCATATAAAGGTAAAGGTATTAAATATGTTGATGAAGTAATCCTACGAAAAGCAGGAAAGGCAGGTAAATAATGTCTAACGCATTAGCTCACAAAAAACAAAATCAAGTTTTGCGTAAAAATCGTGTTCGTGCAAAAATTTCTGGCACTAATGAACGTCCACGCTTAACAGTAACAATCAGTAATATGCATGTTTCAGCACAAATTATTGACGATGTGGCTCAAAAAACTTTAGTAGCTGCAACAACTGTTGGTAACAAAGTTAAAGGCTCAAAAACTGAGATGGCAACTTTTGTCGGATCTGAAATAGCTAAAAAGGCTAAAAAAGCTAAAATTAATGCAGTAGTATTTGACCGTAATGGGCGTCAATATGCTGGTCGCCTAAGTGCGTTGGCAGAAGCTGCACGTAAGGAAGGATTGGAATTCTAATTATGGCAGAAGCACAAAAAAATCAAGCTCCTCGCCGAAACAATGGTAACAGAGGCGAAGGACGTGGAAGAAGAGGTGGACGACGCAACGATCAACCACGTGAAGAGAAACAATTTGAAGAGTTAGTAATCAATATTGACCGTGTTTCTCGTGTTGTTAAAGGTGGACGCCGATTCCGTTTTAAAGCATTAGTAGTTGTAGGTGATAGAAAAAATAAAGTTGGTGTTGGTGTAGCTAAAGGACAAGATGTTACTGCAGCTATAGCTAAAGCAACTAATGTAGCTAAAAAGAACCTAGTAACATTTGCATTAGAGGGAGATACTATTCCTCATGAAGCTGAAAAGAAAGTTACTGGTGCACATGTACTACTAAAACCAGCAGCTCCTGGTACAGGTATTATTGCCGGTGGTGTAGTTCGTCAAATTATTGGCGTTACAGGTGTTCGTAACATGCTTTCAAAATCACTTGGCTCAACAAACAAAGTTAATATAGCTTATGCAACAGTAGAAGCTTTAGCTAGCCTTGTTCCTAAAGAACAATGGATTAATGCTCCTAAAGCAAAAAAGGAGAATAAATAATAATGAAATACAATGAACTTCAAGTTTCAGCAAATAAAAATAAAATTCGTGTAGGTCGTGGTATTTCTGCTGGTCGTGGTAAAACTGCTGGTCGTGGTACTAAAGGACAAGGTGCTAGAACAGGTAAAAAACTACGTGCAACGTTTATGGGTGGCCAAAACTCTATCGTTAAATCTACTCCTAAAACACGTGGATTCAAATCACTACGCAAGCCTGCACAAATTGTATACCTAGACCACTTGAATGATCTAGCAGGTGAAGTAGATAACTTCCGCCTTTATGAAGAGGGTTACATCTCAACTCCTTTCCATAAAGTAAAAGTTATCGCTAGAGGTGAATTATCAGAAAAAGTTACTTTAAAAGTTCAAGCAGCTTCTAAATCAGTTGTTGAAGCAATTGAAAAAGCTGGTGGTAAATTTGAAAAAGTACCAACTCCTCTAAAAAAATCCGCTAAAGAATCCGAATAAAAACTATTTTTCTTAGCTAAAAAAGTGAGCGTTATAATATGCTCACTTTTTTTTATACTAACTCTACCTTTTTTTGCTATTAGATATTTTGTTACTACTTGCAATAATAGTAAATATATGTTATAATACTGCTATCATTTTTCGGATGAGTAATTTTATATTTTGGAGGTGTAGTTATTATGGAACTACAAAATAAACTGTTTCTGAAAAAAACGCAAAAAAATATTAGAAGTACAAGAATTTTTGTTTTTTTCTGCCATTTTTTACTAATTATTGTTTTTGCTTTAATCGGCGGAATGAATAAACAAATGGATATAGAATTATATCCAACTATGCTATTTCTATTATTCGGCGAAGCTACTGCTATTATTGCCGACTGGGCTATGTTTAATACTGGTGGACGATACGACTTTAAAGTTAAGTCTATTCTAGATTCAACTGCCGTAGTTAGCGTAACGGCTTATGATAGTTGTGGTGTAGATATTGATAAATGGGACCAAATTTTAGAGATCGACCAATGGGAAGAACTGCTAAAAGAACAAGAGCTTGAAAAAAATAATAATGATTTAAGCTATTTTATTGGAAAAACAAGCACTTTTATGAAAGAGCGTTTTAATTATAGCGTACTTGTAAGTGTTTATCTATTCTACTTATTCTCATTATTTTTATGGAAAATAGGGGAATATCTTGATATTATTGACTACTATAATTTAAATAGTATATTGTTCTTTAGTATTATAAACTTCTTAGTTGCCTTTATTTTATTGACCCACTTATTTACTGGAGTTAACGGATTTATTGAGCTATCTTTCGGAAATCAAGCTGGCAATTTTATACCTGCAAAAGTAAGCGTATTAAATTCTAACGGTAGACGCATAAAAGAAGATACGGTGATTGAAATGTTAGTTAGCAAATCTGACAGACATATCAATATTCTAGGTTCTTCTTTTTATGGTGGAACTATAGAAAATTCTAAGCTAAGAATAGCGTTCCAAAATAATAAGACTGCTATTTTATAACTATCTCCATATGCCCCCTATATTAGGGGGTAATTTTATATATAAAATATGTTATTTTGGATAGAATTTTTAAGATTTATTTATCGACAGATGGAATCTCTTATGAAGAAAAAATTAGGAGAAGTCTTACTCGCTAATTCCCAAGGACCCACCTCGTGGGTCTTTTCTCATCCCTCAATTCATAGTAAAATATCCCTCTGAATCAACAAGATAGTATTAAAGATGTTAGTTGTAGTGAAGAAGAGATAGAAGAAAACCAAAAATAGAATTGACATATATTTTCATATATGGTATAATAAGCAAGTAAAACATCTTTATTTTATGTAACTTGCATTCTTCTTTGAAAAAAGAATTTATGCGTTCATTTACGGTAAAACCTACCGTGGGTGAACGGTAGGTTTAGTATTTTTTAAGGAGGGAAAAGTATGGATTTACCAAAAGATATTAATAGCACATTTGTTTGGCTTGACACACTTTCTGACCCATATTCAGATGATTCTATTGCAAGAAGATTGGCAATATTATGCGTTGAAGACGAGATAATTTCAAGAGTTCTTGATATGCCTATCAAACGAATAGAAGAATTACGCAACATGAATACAGCCTTATCTAACAAGATGAAACATTTTGCGATAAACCTAAAGAAAGAGCTTGAAGCTATCCCGAAAGATGAGCTTATGCTTATTGGTGCGGACGGAATTGATGATGCTATTTCTAAAACTATTGGAATGGATATTGAAGTATATGATGAAATGCTAAAGATGTTTAGATATAATAATGCTATCTTTGGAGAACCTATACTTTAATCTCAAGACCCTCGTGGGTCTTTTTCATTTCGTTAATTTTTCTCTAAAATATACCTACCTGCTACAATAGGAGGTTTAGCTTTTTAGTTAACGATAGTACTTTAAGACATAAAAATCCTCCTGTTATGTTGATTCAGGGGAGAGTATTTTACTATGAATTAAGGGATAAGAAAAGACCTCTCATTCAGAGAAGCCTTAAAAAATCAAATGTTACTATCTTTTAGCCCTTCTTTTAAAAGCAAATATTGATCATTCGTCAACCCAAGAGTTTCCTGCATGATATACTCAATAGTATCTTGGAGTTCTTGTTGTTCAACAGAGCCCCTTTCATACAAAAGTTTAGATGAACCATCTGTTTTAGATATATACCTCATTACATTATTAATTGTTTTTTCATTCTTTTCAGATAACTTAACCTGTTGTTTTAAAGTATATCCTGTAATTTCTTCAACAATTTCTCGACCATTAGACATAAATGGCATGTAATCAAAGTAAACTAACAATCTTCTTGCCACACTCTCTTTTGAATATGGGTCATTAGCGGTATCGTTCCAGATTATTTGCTTAATTCTGTCAGGAACACGATTTTGAAACATATATTTTACCTCCAAATTTTATCCACCGCTTGCTCGGTAGATATACTTATTTCCTACCAAGTGCAAGGGCTACAAATCAGAAGTATAGTCTGAAAAGTACGAAAATATTAGATTCTATAGCTTAATTATATACTAATATTTATGTTTTGTCAATAAAGCCTATAAGCTCTTGGAATCGAGTAGTATAAATATTACATGAGCTAAAACGAAGAATAGATGAAGCGAATACCCTAGAATCTATAAAAAATATATAAAACTATTATAAGTAGATTTATTAAAATACTATCAAGATCTTTCAATAGGGCTTTTTCTTTTTGATAAAAATGTTATAATATACTTAATCACATCAATAATATTTTTAAATGGTGTGAAGAAAATTTTATATCTGGAGGTGGTTTCAATGTTTATGAAATCAAGAAGAAGAAATAGAGATGTTGAAAAAGATATTAGGGACGCTTACAGTGCACAACTGAATTACTACATTATTATACACTTTATAATAATACTTTTAGTTGGTTTTACTGCTTACCGATCAATTAGCCTTGTTGCAGCGGCAGTAATATGTGTTGCATGGGGGACGATATCTGCTATTCATATGTTTTATTGTTTAAATTTAAGGTACTGCTCTGGCTATAGCGTAGAGATATTACCGACAACCAAAAATAATTTTTTCAAAAAAATAGTACGCGATGCTTTAGGGAGAAAAATTTCTAAATATAATGTACATGCTAAAGAAACTAAAACTATAGGCACAGTATTTTATACTAAAAATAAAAAATATTCCTATACGGTAGATCACTCTGCTAAGTTTGAAAAATTTATTATTTACAGTAAAGCATATATGGAATACCGAAGAAAACAAGTAATTTATAATACTTTAAATGTTGGATATTTTATTCTAGCCTTCTATTGTTTAGCTGCTATTGTTAATTTCTCAAGTTCATTGGATTTTTTAATTAAAGTAGCTATTATATTTATTTGTCTATTATCTATCATTCTTATTATTTATGTACATTTTTACAAAAAAAGTCTTTTAGCTGAAATAAGAATTACTTTTGGAGAACGTAAGGGCGATAAGATAAATGCAAAAATAGAGCTAGATAATTTAAATAAATCTTCAATAATATCTAGTATTGTAGCTTCACAAGATATCTCTTTTTCAATAAATAATGGTATAGTAACTGTTAAATATTTGAACCTATTCAGTATTAGGGATTTAGAAGGAAAAACTTTATTTATAAATCCTAAAGATATATAACCTCTTATATTATTGCACCTCAATTAAAGGGGTGCAATTTACTTTTGTTGTAAAATACAGCTAAAATATGTGAATCTATTTTTACAGAAATAGATAGAACTTTGAAACAGAAGAAATTGGAAATAAAATCAATATTTTGCTAAAAAATAAAGCACCTCTTTAAATGGCTAGTTTTATAAACTAGCTCAACATCACCGTCATTACAGGGTGATGTTTTTTATTACTCTTTTTTACTACTGATTAAGGTGTGGTATAATTAAAGAATGAGTGAAATTTCCAAACAAGATATTGAACATTTGGCAAAACTTTCTAATTTAAAATTAGAGGATGCTGAAGTAGAAAATCTTCAAGAAGATTTAAAAAATATCATTGGCTATATCGAGCAACTTTCTGAGCTCAATACGGAAAATATCGAGCCTACATATCAGGTATCAGATAACCAAAATATCTGGCGAAAAGATGAAATAAATAACTATAATGTCAACCGTGATAAGCTACTAGATCTAGCTGGCGATAATATTGTAGATAATCAAATTAAAGTACCTAAAGTGTTATAAAGGGCGATTATGAATATTTTTAAGATAAGAGATGATATTTTAAATAATAAAACTACTGCCGAAGATGAAGTTAAGAAAGCTTTATCCTTAGCAAAAGAAAAACAAGAATATAATGCTTTAATTAGCTTAACTGAAGAACGAGCATTAGAAAAAGCTAAAGAAATAGACCAAAGGCTTAAAAATGGCGAAGAGGTTGGTGAATTAGCTGGTGTTCCTTTTGTAGTTAAAGATAACTTTTTAGCTTTTGGTGCCCCAAGCACAGCGGCTTCAAAAATGTTAGCAAATTTCAACGCACCACTTCAAGCTACTGCCGTAGAAAAATTAGAGGAACAAGGAGCAATCTGTATAGGTAAAGCAAACTTAGACGCCTTTGCTCATGGTGGGTCTACAGAAAATTCTGCATATGGTGTAACAAAAAATGCTATAGATATTAACCGTGTAGCAGGGGGATCATCTGGTGGTTCTGCAGTAGTCACAGCCTTAGATATAGTACCTTTTGCATTAGGAAGTGATACAGGTGGTTCAATCCGTCAGCCTGCAAGTTTTAATGGGGTATATGGCGTTAAACCAACTTACGGAACGGTTAGTCGCTTTGGCGTAGTAGCTATGGCTAGCTCTACTGATACTATAGGTGTTTTCACTAAAACTGCTAAGGAAGCTGACTTAGTAATGAAAATTATGGCTGGTCAAGATGAAAAAGACATGATGACCTTACCTAATTTTTACCAAACTATAGAAGCGCCTAAAAAGGCCAAGATTGGTATTATTAAAGAATTTATGGATGAGGGTATTGATGAGGATGTTAAAAAAGCTACATTAAACTACGCCGAAAAACTAAAAGCTGCAGGACATGAAATAATAGAGGTTTCTTTGCCAATGAGTAAATATTCTTTGGCTATTTACTATATTATTATTCCTGCCGAAGTTTCTTCTAACCTTGCTAGATATGACGGAATAAGATATGGCTTAAGATCTTCTAAAGCTACAACTCTTGGAGATGTTTACGGAATAAGCCGAGATGAAGGATTCGAGAAAGAGAATAAACGACGAATTATGATTGGTTCATATGTACTTTCTTCAGGGTTCTTTGATGCTTATTATATGAAAGCACAAAAAGCAAGAACGCTTCTTAAAAATGAATTTGAAAATTTATTTACTCAGTGTGATTTTTTGTTAGGACCAGTTACACCAACGCCTGCTTTTAAGATTGGCGAAAATACACAAGACCCAATAAAAATGTACTTAGCCGATATCATGACTGTACCTGCTTCATTAGTTGGGCTTCCTGCAATATCAGTTCCTGCTGGAGAATCTCAGAATGGCCTACCTATAGGCGTACAAATTATTGGTAAAATGAAAAGTGATGCAGAAATAATTGCATTAGCTGATTCACTGGAGAATAATAAATAATGGATTTAGTATTTTTTGCTGTAGCTATTCTAATTTGTGCTATTCTACTTTTCATAGTTATAAATATGACAAAGCCACATAAGGTGCATTTGGATAAAGAAAAATTTCAAACTAACTGGTTAAAAATTGAAAATTCATTAGAAAAAACTAATCCAGCAAGTTGGCATTTAGCACTTATAAATGCTGATAAGCTAGTAGATACTGCCCTACGTGAATTATACATACCTGGTCAAACAATGGGTGAAAGGCTAAAAAATGCAAAAGGGAAATTATCTAGCCCTAACTCTATTTGGCATGCGCATAAATTACGTAATGTTATAGCTCATGAGGCTGATGCCGAAATTAATTTTGACCAAACAAGAAGAGCTATGAGTAGCTTTAAGCAAGCATTAAAAGATCTAGGAGCAATTTAATGGAAGATATATTAAAAAAGTATGAAATGACGATAGGTATTGAGTGTCATGTTCAGCTAAAAACTAAAACTAAACTCTTCTCAGGAAGTGACAACGACGCAAGAGATAAAGAGCCAAATGAGGCTACATCACCAATAGATTTTGGTTTACCTGGAATGTTGCCAGTACTCAATAAAGAAGCCGTTGTTCTTGCTGTGCGAGCAGGAAAGGCATTGAATGCTAAAATTGCAAATGTTAGCCGTTTTGATAGAAAACATTATTTTTACCCAGATTTACCAAAGGGCTATCAAACATCACAGCTATACCAACCAATTATTGGAGAGGGTGAAATAAAGCCAATACTACCAAATGGCGAAGAATTTACCGTAAGAATTGAACATGCCCACCTAGAAGAAGACGCTGGAAAACTTACACATTATGGTGATTATTCCTTAGTTGATTTAAATAGGGCAGGAACACCTCTAATTGAGATTGTATCAATGCCTGATATACATTCTTCTGAGCAAGCTAGAGCATATGCTGAAGAATTACACCGAAGAATGATTTTTGCCGATGTTACGGAGGGCGATTTATACCAAGGTAATATGCGATTCGATGTTAATATTTCAGCTAGAAAAATAGGTGACCCAAAATTAGGAACTCGCACAGAAATAAAGAACTTGAATAGCTTTAGAAGTGTTGAAAGAGCAGCCCAATATGAATTTGAAAGGCAAGTTAAATTATTAGAAAAGGGCGAAAAAATTAAACAAGAAACTAGAGGATGGCTTGATGATGAGCAAAAAACAGTTTCACAGCGTAGTAAAGAAGAAGCTCAAGACTATCGCTACATGCCAGACCCTGATATCCCTCCAGTAGTTTTATCTAATGAAGAGATTACTAAAATGCAAGCAGGATTCCCAATGATGCCAAATCAATATAGAGAATACTGGAAAAAACTTGATCTTGATAGCTCTGTAGTAAACTTCGCACTTAGCCATAAAGAAGTAGCTGAGCTTATGCAAGCTATACTTGGAGAAGGATACCACAAAACTCAAAAAGAACTAATAGATGAACTAGAGATAGAGGACTACGATATTAAAAACCATAATGAAAATGTTAAACGTATTTTTAACTGGTTTGCATCCATTCCTGCAGATGAATTAGACCTACATAAAATATGGATGGGCTACGCAGGACCTAGAAGAACACTAAGGCTTGCTAATATGGTACAAAAAAATCAGCTTAGTTCTACTGGAGCTAAAGAAATTTTTATGTCATTCTTTGATGAATCTACGGCTGGAAAAATGCCTGAAGAAATAGCTAAAGAAAGAAATCTGCTTCAAGTTTCTGACGAAGGAGCTATTGCTAAAATAGTAGATGAAGTATTAGCTTTAGAAGAAAGCCAAAAAGCTATTGCCGATATTAAAGCCGGAAATGATAAAGCTATTGGATTCCTAGTGGGACTAATTATGAAAAAATCTCAAGGAAAAGCCAACCCAGCTATGGCACAAAAATTAATTAGAGAACGAATCTAATAATATAAGCTAGATATTTCAAATAAGAACACTTATTTAACAAATGGGTGTTCTTATTATTTTATAGTAGCTATTTATCTTTTAAAATGATAAAATTAACTTTAAGAAATAAATTTTCTTAGTACATTCGAAGGGCGGGAATAATGATGAATAACAATACATCAGAATTATTAAAACAAAGGTCAATTGAAACTATCAATAATGAAATTATAGTTGCAAAAACAATACTTTTTAATATTTATAACGAATTAGAATTGATCGAAGAAACAGTCCTCAATTTAGGAAGACATTACGATAAAGCTAAACAAAATGTTCGAAAATTGAAACGTACAAAGCCTTATCATCAGTTATTTTGTGACTATTGCTCAGAAAAAGATTCTTTAGAATCATTAAAAAATGACCTTAAAGCTATTACACGTAAACGTAATAAATTAAGAAATAATTTAGCTTACTATCAAGACCAGTATAGCAATTTATTACAAGAACTAGCAGAGTTTAAGCCTTAAGTATATTTTTTACCTCCTATTATTGGAGGTATTTTTTTATTGACATATCTACAATTTTATGCTAAAATATTTTCTATTAAGCATTAGATTGCTTAGAAATTTTTTATTTTTGGAGGTGCTCCTTATGGAAGAAGCAACACTAATCAAGAAATTGTCGACATCGCTTGAAAATATATATATTTCTCAAGAAGATAAAGATTATATAGAAATCTTACTAGAAGACTATAGATCTTTACGGTATGAAGCAGAATGCTACACAAGAACTTTAGGTGGACAAGTTTATATTAATGAAGATCCATTTAAAGCATTGTCTGAGTTACTCTCAGAATATGACGAAATTTCTTTATTTAATTGGGAAGTTTTAGAAGCTAAAGATGTTCTAGTGAAACTCCTTGAACTATACTACGATGTTTCTGCTTTCTTGACGGTATATTGCATAAAATATGTTTGTTCCGTTAAAGAAATTAAAAAGAATCATCATGCTGCTCGTATGCGTGGTAAGGCACGCTCGAAGAGTTTACTAAGCAAAAAAGTTAAAAAAGGGAAAAAACATTTTGCTAAGACATTGAGAAGTGTTTCTATTGTAGAATCGCAAGAATGCGACAGTGAAGTGCGAAAGAAATTAAGGAACGTTTCTAATCGGGAATATAAAAACAGGAAAAAAACTATCTCGAAAAATAGAATTATTGAGTTTCACGAGAACTCAGTATCTTTCCCGGAAAGAGAAGAAAAGCACCTTAGAAAAGCTATTCGCAAAGAATCAGAAGCAAATAAATTAAATATTCGCGCAAAGCAAATGGCTTAAACATCCATCACCAGCTATAGCTGGTGATTTTTTATTATCAATATATGGTTATGCTATAATATTAAGATGTAAAAGGAGTTATTTTGGAAGATTTTGATTTTTTAGAAAAAGATGCTTATTACTTTGATTCAGCATGCCAAACTTTACGGCCAAAACCAGTTATTAATGCATTAAATGACTATTATTTAAACTATAATTCTTGTGGAGAGCGAGTTAAGTACGAATGGGGTAAGAAAGTAGACGAAAAGGTAGAAGAAACGCGTGAGTCTATCTTAGATTTATTGAAATTAAAATCAAAGCATTATTTTGTAAGCTTTACACTTAATACTACTTACGGAATTAATTTATTACTAAATCAATTAGACTTGCCTATAGAAAAAGTTATAACTAGTGATATTGAACATAATTCTGTTTTTTTACCAACTATAACTTATAGCCAAAAACATAATATTGAACGAGTTATATTGCAAAGAGAAGATGACGGCACTTTACCTATAAAAAATTATAACTTTAATAAAAGCTTAGTTGTAGTAAATGCTATGAGTAATATTGATGGTAGGTTACTAACTAACATTAAAGAAATAGTGAAACAAGTTAAAAAGCAAGGTGGGTTTATTATTATTGATGCAGCTCAAGCTATGGGAAGTAACTACGAGCTACTACAAAAAATACCTGCTGATGCAATAGTTTCTTCTGCCCATAAAATGTACGGTGCTAGCCTTGGTATTATGGTTATTAATAAAGACTTAATGAAATACTATAAACCTAGCTTTATAGGTGGTGGTACTGTTTCAGAAGTTAAAAATGATAGCTTTTCTATGCTAGACGGCGATCACTTACATTCAGTGCTAGAGCCTGGCCTTCAAGGATGGGGAGAGATCATAGCTTTAAATGAGGCTATAAAATGGCTTAAAAAACATAAAAAACAATCGAAAACACTAGAATACGGTAAAGAAATATTTGATTTCCTAAAAGACCAAAAAGACGTAACTGTAATAAATAATAGTGCTTCTTCCGTAATAAGCTTTTATCATCATAATCTAGATGCTCATTTAATAGCTGAGGCTTTAAGCGATGAGGGTATTATGGTTAGAAGTGGGTATTTTTGTTGTCATTACTATTTAAAGGAAACTAAAAAATTACCACATCTTGTGCGTATTTCAATAGGCCTACATAATACTAGGAAAGATATAGATAAATTAAAAGAAATTTTAGAAAGGATTTTTAACTAACAATGGTTTGTATAGCAGCTTTTATTATATTTTTAATTATATGGCTTTTTACACCGTTAATGAAATTATTTGGTTTCAAAAAACAGGCTAATAATATTAATAAAATGTTTAAAAAATCAATGTATTGTTTTACAAGAAGAGCAACTTTTAGAGCTTGCGATTCAAATTTTAAAGATGAAATTAAAAACTCAATACTAAAAAAATTAATAGTTAAACATAAAAAATGGGTTAAGCCAGTATATTGGGGCATTGAGATTTCAGCACTGCTAATAGTTATTATTACTATTTGGTCATTACTTACAGTTATTAAATCCTCTTTATCACTATACGCTTTTGGTACTTGTGACGTAAAAAAGCCAGAAGCTTGTGCTTTAAATTCTGCTGAAGCTTGTTCTATAGACGGTTCAGGAAGTGGCAACCCTGTAATTGACTGGTTTGATGAATGGAAAGAGGTTATTAATGCTATTCCAGGACGAATGAGAAATTGGAATGCTAATAATTTTATTCCTAAAAACGGTAGCTATTATAATCAATATGAAAATAAAGAAGACAATCTTCCTACGGCTGTTGATATTTTTGACCCTGGCTGTATTGTTTGTCGTCGTTCATTCGTTAATCAAAAACAAAGTAATTTCTTTACTAAACATAAAACTTATTTAATACCTTACGTTATTTCTGGAGAAAAAGGGGATAAATTCGCTAACTCAAACCTTATAGCCCGCTATATTGAAGCAGTAAGAGGTACTCAGCCCGAAAATGGTAAAAAAATAGCTGTAGAATGGGAAATTGCAGAAAGAATTTTTACCCACAAAGATGATAATAAATCAGTTTGGCAAGACAATTTCAACGGTAATAGTGGTAAAAAAATGAGCGAAGCTCAAGTTACTGAAAAATTAAATGAGTGGATGAAGGAATTAGGCTATTCACAAAAGCAAATTGAAGATATTGTCATAAAATTAAAATCTAAAGAAGTAGAGCAAAAGATTCTAGATAATCGCAATATGGTAGAAAAAAATATTCAAACTAAAAAAATACCAACAATGATATTCAATGGACAACGTCATGATGGTATTTATAAACTTGAAAATTAGTTTTTAACTATTTACAAAATACAGATTATTAGGTATAATTACAGGTAGCGTCGCGTCGTGCGTTTATGCCGGCAATCGAGCCGACTTGCTCGTGCGATGCGTAAATAAATAATAAAATAATTTAAAGGAGAAATTCTAAATGGCAGAATTTGACCGCTCAAAGCCACACGTAAACGTTGGTACAATGGGACACGTTGACCACGGTAAAACAACTCTTACTGCGGCTATTACAGCAGTTCTTGCAAAAAGACTTCCATCAGAAGTTAACAAACCAGTTGCGTATGACCAAATCGACAACGCACCAGAAGAAAAAGCTCGTGGTATTACTATTGCTTCTTCTCACCAAGAATACGAATCACCTAACCGTCACTACGCACACGTTGACATGCCTGGACACGCAGACTATGTTAAAAACATGATTACAGGTGCTGCTCAGGTTGATGGTGCCGTTCTTGTTATTGCAGCTACTGACGGTCCTATGCCACAAACACGTGAACACGTGCTACTTGCAAAACAAGTTGGTGTGCCTAAGATTGTTGTATTCCTAAACAAAATGGATATGGCTGATGAAGAACTTGTTGAACTAATTGAAATGGACGTTCGTGAACTTCTTAGCGCAAACGGATTTGATGGTGACAACGCTCCAATCATCAAAGGTTCAGCTCTTAAAGCACTTGAAGGTGATGAAAAATACGAAGATGCTGTTATGGAACTTGTTGAAGCTATGGACAGCTACATTCCAGAACCACAACGTGATATGGATAAACCATTCCTAATGCCTATTGAGGACGTATTCTCAATTAAAGGTCGTGGTACAGTTGCTACTGGTCGTATCGAACAAGGTGTTGTAAAACTTAACGATGAAGTTGAAATCGTTGGCCTACGCCCATCACAAAAAACTGTTGTTACTGGTATTGAAGCCTTCAAGAAATCTCTTGATCAAGGTCAAGCAGGTGACAACGCAGGTCTATTGCTACGTGGAATCGACCGTGACCAAATCGAACGTGGACAAGTTATTGTTGCTCCTGGAACACTAACTCCACACACAGAATTTGAAGCTGAAGTTTATATCCTAAAGAAAGAAGAAGGTGGACGTCATACTCCATTCTCAAAGGGATACAAACCACAATTCTACTTCCGAACAACTGACGTTACTGGTGAAGTTGAATTACCAGCTGACAAAGAAATGGTTATGCCTGGAGACAACGTAACTTTCAAAGTTAAACTACAAGCTCCTATCGCCATGGAACAAGGTCTAAACTTCGCTATCCGTGAAGGTGGACGAACAGTTGGTGCTGGTGTTGTAACAAGCATCATCAAATAATTAGTTACTATATAAAAATAGTATAACTAGTAAAATAACCTCCTAACAGGGGGGTTATTTTTTATATTTGTATTATACCTAAAATATGCTATAATATCTAAAGGCTAATTCAAAAGAAATGGGGTGGTCTGAATGAGACCGAAAACACCACCAGAAGTGGTGCAAAAAATTATTAATATAGCACTTCAGGATACTAAAAGAACGCTATCAGCATCTAAAATTGCCTCCTTGGTCAATGTTTCTAGAAAAACGGTACAAAGGATTTTAGCTAAGAACAATATCAGCCTACAGGCAAATAAAAAAGATATTATAGAAGTAGCTGATAATGAAGCAGCTAAGAAACCTGAAAAGTCTGCTCGAACATTATCTAAGGATTTTAATCTAAGCCCTACAACTATTCGTAAAAAGTGTAAGCATTATGTTAAAAAATCCAACGCATTATCTAGTGAAGAGATTGAAGAAATAATAGCTACCTATAGTCGTTATAAGTCAATAAAGAAAACTGCCAAAGTTTTAGGACGATGTCCAAAGACAATTAAAAAATATCTTTCTCGCTAGCGAGTAGTGTATAAGCTAAGTTTTATCTTAGCTTTTTAAAATTTAGGAAGGTTTTAGATGAAAAATATTCGTGTAATTGACTTTGGCTATTATTTATGTTAAAATCTAAAAGTTATTAACATTGCTTGAGAATTCACTTTATTTTATCTTAAAAAATATCGAGAAGTTACAAGCCTAATAAATTATAAAAGGAGACAAAATGTCAGAAGGATTAACAATCCGTATCCGTCTAAAAGCTTACGATCATAAAGTAATTGATCAAAGTGCTAAACAAATTGTTGATACAGCAATTCGAACAGGTGCAAACGTAGCAGGACCAGTGCCGCTTCCAACAAGAAGAAGTACTTTTACAGTAGTAAAAAGTCCTCACGTTTACAAAACGGGTGGAGAAGCATATGAAATGCGTGTGCACAAGCGTCTAATTGATATTAATAATGCTACACCTAAGACTATTGAATCTTTGCAAAACCTAAGCCTTCCAGCTGGGGTTGATGCAGAAATTAAAATGTAATATAAGTGTTACTTAATATAAAAACACCTTTTAAAATAAAAGGTGTTTTTATTTATATGAAAAAGCATTATTGACTTTTTAATATTATTATGATATAATAAAGTTATTCTTTATTTATAGGAGGTACTTTTATTATGATAAATATGTGGAGCGCAGTAATTGTAGGGTTGTTTGTATTTTTACCTTTATTTTTAAATAAGGGTAATAAAAAAATGGCCTTATACTTTATGACAACATTACTTTTCGGGATGATACTAGTATTTTATCAATTAACTACTGGTAATAAGCTAGTAATAATCTCAGCATTACACTTTGAGCAAGTAAGCAATGGCAGTTGGGAATTTTATTGGAATGGCGTAATTGATAGCGTTATGATGATAATTTTCAATATTCTATCATTTATTGGCCTCAAAAGTATGGTACGCGTAACATCAGTTAAAAATGCTGTTTTCGTGGTTCTATCAGGGTTAGTTGCTGTCCAAACTATTTTTGTGGTATTACCTACACTGTTACCATCCGACGAATTGCTTTACTACTTAATTCAACCTTCTATAGTATTATTTTATTGTATAGTCTTTCATTTTGGTGCTGGCGAAAGCTACCAAGAACGTAATAAGCGTTTAGAGAAAGAAGAGCAAGAAGAATATTATTCATTTAGAGAGGTAGAAGATAAGGAGGAAGAGGAAGAAGAAGAGAAAGAGGAAGAAGAGGAAGAATAAAAAACATTTTATCATATATAGCTTACCTTTAAATAGGTAGGCTTTTTTATTTTTAAATAATAATACGCTATATTTAGTGTTTTTTATTGCAAAATGATTAAGCTAACGCTATAATATATATATCGAGATAAAAATTGACGAACCTTAAAATTACACATTTTTGGTGAATAAAATGACAAATAATCTACAATACAAGCTTTTTGACGATTCTCAATACACTAGATATACTGATGCTAAAGTACAAAAGCGTGATGGTAGACTGGTAAATTTTGATATGCATAAAATATCTAATGCTATTAAAAAAGCCATTATTGCGCAAACTGGAAGTTTTGACGAGTACGGTTCTTACGTGCTAGATAAAACAATGCTTTATATTGATAGTGCTATTGATCATGACGTGCAAATGGGAACTACAACTTTCACTATAGAAGAATTACAAAATATAGTGGAGGCTCACCTGCATTTAGTTGATGCAAATATTGGAAATTGTTACAAAACCTATCGCTTAAAACGAGATGAAATACGCCAGAAAAATCGCGACGTAAACCATCAAGTTGGAGCTATAGAACGTGGCGATGAAACTGTTAATAATGAAAATGCTAACAAAGATGCAAATGTATTCAATACTAACAGGGATAAAACAGCAGGGCAAGTGGCTAAGGTTATTGGTCTTCAGATGTTGCCTCCTCATGTAGCAAATGCACATGAAAAAGGCGATATCCATTTCCACGACTTAGACTATAGTCCACATCTTCCACTAACAAATTGTTGTTTAATTGATTTTGAGGAAATGCTAAAAAATGGCTTCCGTATTGGTAATGCCGATGTAGACAGCCCTAAATCAATAGGAACAGCAACAGCACAAATAGCTCAAATTATTGCAAATGTAGCGTCTAACCAATATGGTGGCTGTTCAGCCGATAGAATTGATGAAATTCTATCACCTTACGCAGAACTTAACTATAAGAAAAATCTTAAAAAGATTTCTGATATTAGCTATGTTTTTAATGAGCTAGCTAGCGTTAGTACTGCTAGAAATCAAAATAGATTTAATGAATTTCTAGAGCAAAAAGCAACAGAATGGACTATTAAAGATATTTACGACGCTGTGCAGGCTTTGGAATACGAAATTAATACGTTATTCTCTTCTCAAGGTCAAACACCTTTTACCACTTTAGGTTTTGGTTTAGGTACTGGTAAATGGGAAAGGGAAATTCAAAAAGCCATTTTAAAAATTCGTATTTTAGGGCTTGGTGCTGAAAAAAGAACTGCTATTTTTCCTAAGCTAGTGTTCACTCTTAAACGAGGTATAAACCTTGAAAAAGAAGACCCTAACTACGATATCAAAATGTTAGCCCTAGAATGTGCTACGAAACGTATGTATCCTGATGTGCTTAGTTACGATAAAATAGTAGAACTTACAGGCTCTTTTAAAGTTCCTATGGGTTGTCGTTCTTTCCTACAAGGATGGAAAGACCAAGATGGAAACGAAGTTAATGCAGGGCGTATGAATTTAGGCGTTGTAACCTTAAATTTACCTAGAATAGCCCTTGAAAGCGAGGGTGATTTTACTAAATTTTGGAACATTTTGGAAGAACGCTTAGAAATATGCCACGACGCTTTACTTTATAGAGTAGAAAGAGCAAAGCAGGCTATTCCTAAAAACGCACCTATTTTATATAAATATGGAGCATTCGGAAAAAGGCTTTCTGATAATGATGAAGTTGATGAGGTCTTTAAAAATAAGCGCGCTACAGTAAGCCTTGGCTATATTGGTTTGTATGAGGTAGCAACTGTATTTTTTGGTGGTGAATGGGAGGAAAACCAAACTGCTAAAAATTTCACTCTAAAAGTTTTAGAAAAGCTTTACCAGAAAACGGTTGAGTGGGGTAATATGCATGGCTATCATTTTAGCGTTTATAGCACTCCAAGCGAGAGTTTAACAGATAGATTTTGCAGAATGGATAAGGAAAAATTTGGTACAGTAACCAATATTACAGATAAAGACTACTATACTAATTCATTCCATTACGATGTACGTAAAAATCCTACACCATTTGAAAAACTTGACTTTGAAAAAGATTATCCAAAATTTGCTAGCGGTGGCTTTATTCATTATTGCGAATATCCTGTTCTTCAACAAAATCCAAAAGCGTTGGAGGCTGTTTGGGATTTTGCTTACGATAAAGTAGGCTACTTAGGTACTAATACGCCAATTGATAAATGTTACGAATGTGGATTCGAAGGCGACTTCTTACCAACTGCTAAAGGTTTTAAATGCCCTAATTGCAATAATAGAAACCCAGCAACGTGCGATGTCGTCAAACGTACTTGTGGGTATTTAGGAAATCCTCAAATGCGTCCAATGGTTAAAGGGCGACATAAGGAAATTAAATCTCGAGTAAAACATATGAGATAACAGAAAGGTAAATGTGTAATTAAAGCTACTGCCAAATGGTGGTGGCTTTTTCTTTAAAAAATATATTTTTATAATTTGAATAAAAAAAATATAAGTGCTATACTTAATCAAGTAAAAAATTATGAAAAATCTAGTAATCGTAGAGAGCCCAGCAAAAGCTAAAACAATTGAAAAATATCTTGGTAAAGACTTTACCGTTATGTCTAGCGTAGGACATATTCGTTCTGTAGCTAAAAAAAATAAAAATGGTGGTAGGCCAATTGAAACAAATAATGACTATAAAATAACTTTTGAAGTTGATAGCACTAAGAAAAAAGTTGTAACAGAATTAAAAAAAGCAGTAAAAGAAGCTAGTGAAATATGGCTCGCAACCGATGAAGACCGTGAAGGAGAGGCTATTGCTTGGCATTTATGCGAAGTTTTAAAGCTTGACAAAAAAACTACTAAGCGAATTGTTTTTCATGAAATAACTAAAAGTGCTATTGAAGAGGCTATTAAAAACCCTCGCCATATTGATATGAAAATGGTAGAAGCTCAACAAACAAGGCAAGCATTAGACTGGCTTGTTGGTTTTGATTTAAGCCCTGTAGTGTGGAGGAAAGTACCTGGCGGTAAAAGTGCAGGTAGAGTGCAATCTCCTGCAGTAAAATTATTAGTAGAAAGAGAGCGGGAAATCAACAACTTTAAAGGTAAATCATCTTTTAAGGTTACTGGTGAATTTAGCGTCCCAAATTCTTTGGAAATAATAAAAGCAGAGCTTAACCATAAATTTAGTAGTAAGGATGAAGCTATAACCTTTTTAAAAAATATAAAAAATTCTACCTTCACTATAGATGGCATTACAAAAAGTCCAAGCAAAAGAAATCCAAGCCCACCATTTACTACTTCAACTCTGCAACAAGAGGCAAATGCACGTTTAGGCTTCTCGGCTAAAAGCACTATGGCTGCAGCTCAAAAATTATACCAAAGTGGTAAAATTACCTATATGCGTACCGATAGCGTAAACTTAAGTAAATTTGCTATTGCTAGCAGTAGTGAGTTTATTAAAAGTAATTTTGGTAGCAAATATCACCATGCTCGTAATTTTAATACTAAATCAGCTAGTGCTCAAGAAGCACACGAGGCTATTCGCCCAACAGTAATAGCTAATGCTAAAGCTTCCAGCAGTGAAGACCAACAAAAAATTTATAATTTAATACGCAATAGAACTTTAGCCAGTCAAATGGCTCCAGCAGAAATTGAAAAAACAACTATTAAAATAGCTATCAATAATAGCGAATATCTATTTGAAGCTAAAGGCGAAATTGTTGTATTTGACGGGTTCTTAAAAGTATATGGAAATAGTAAAAAAGATGAGTTCCTACCAAATGTAGAAAAAGGCTCTAGTATTAATTATGATATTATTACAGCTAAAGAAGTTTTTGCTCGCCCTCCTGCAAGATATACCGAAGGTTCATTGGTTAAAAAATTAGAAGATTTAGGTATTGGTAGGCCAAGTACTTACGCCACTATTCTTGATACTATCCAGGCAAGAAAATATGCAGAAAAAGGAGAGAATGAAGGGAAAGAAAGAGAAGCCCTACAAATAACCTTAGATAAAAATAACCCTCAAATAGCTCAGCAAATAATTCAAGAAAAAACTGGTGCAACAAAGGGGAAATTATTACCTACGCCAAGTGGTGAAGTTTTAAGCGACTTTTTAAATACTCATTTTAATCAAGTTGTTGACTATGGCTGGACGGCTAACCTTGAAAACGATTTTGACCAAATTGCCTTAGGCGAAAAAGAAAGGCATAAGGTGTTAGATGACTTTTATCTGCCGTTCCATGATTTAATTATGAAATCTGGTGAAATTGACCGAAACCAAGTTACCCCAACAAGAGAACTTGGAGTAGATAAAAAAACAGGCAAAAAAGTTTTTGCTCGCTTTGGACGTTTTGGTCCTATGATACAACTAGGAGATAATAGTATTGAAGGCGAAGAGCTAAAATTTGCACCTATGCCTGCTGGCGAAAAAATTGAAACCGTAACTCTTGAAAAAGCAATGCAGATGTTTGCACTGCCAAGGTTAGTTGGTAAGACCGAAGACGGTGATGAGATAACGGCTAATATTGGCCAATACGGACCCTATATTAAAATAAAAAACCTTTTTGTAAGTATTAAGCCTTTATCTCCATTTGAGATATCTGAAAAAGAAGCTCAAATGTTATATGCTGAAAAATTAAAGAATGATGAAAAAAGAGTTCTTAAACGCTTTAAAAACGGCATCGTTATATCAAGAGGAGGATTTGGTAGAAAATATATTATATTTGACGATATAAAAGCCTTATTGCCAAAAGATATTGATATAGAAAAAATAACCAGCAAAAAAGCAGAAGAAATAATTAAACTTGCTAAAAGTAAGAAAAAACCAGCCAAGAAATCTACTTCAAAACGAAAAACTAAAAAATAATACTACATAAAAAATACCGGTAAATACCGGTATTTTTTATGCTATATTTAAGCATAAGCACAACTATAATATAATAAAAATCAATAAAATAAATTTTTATCCCATTTTTTATTTGTTTTAGCAATTTTATGTTATAATTATATTAGAAACAGTATAATATAGTGTTGACAAGTACTGTATATTATTTTAAAATATTATACAGTTTTTATTAAAATAAATTTTAACTGAGACGGAGAAATGGATACTAGCACAGAATTAAAAAATGATAGATTCCAACTTGTTGACTTGGTGGTTGATAAAATTCTTGCAATTATTGAACACCCACGAGAAAAGGAAATTATCACAAGACGTTTCGGGTTGGGCACAAAAAAAGAAACACTGGAGCAAATTGGCGAAAGACTAGATATAACGAGAGAACGTGTTCGTCAACTAGAAAAGGCTGCTCTTATACGCTTAAAAATCGCCGCAGAAAAAGGTAAAATTGACCATTTATCTGAAATTGAAAAAATACTTATTCGTAATTTAGCAGAAGCAGGAAGAATTGATCGTACAAAAAATATCGTTAGAAAAATCCTAGGCGAAGATAAAAATGAAAAGTATACTACTAATTTTATTTTTATCGCCGAAGTAAGTAGTAAGCTAGTTCTACTTTCTGAAAATGATAAATATCATAGTTCAATCGCTAACGCTGAATACGGTGATGAAAGAAAAATTAAAAAATCTATTGATGAAATTGTCAACATCATCAAAAAACAAAAAAGTCCAGTAACTTTAGAGTATTTAGATAATCAATTAGACTACGAACACCCTAGCCAAATTAATGCTATTGCTTCTATTAGCAAACTACTGGCTACCTTAAATGGTTTATGGGGTCTAGAAAAATGGCCTAGTGTTAACCCTAAAAATATTCGCGATAAAATTTTTGTAGTTCTAGAAGAAAATAAAAGCCCAATGCATTTTTCTAAAATTGCTGAGCAAATTCGTGAAAGTGATTTTAGCAGAAATGACGTAACTACTCAAGCTATTCATAATGAACTAATAAAAGATAAAAGATTTGTTCTAATTGGTAGGGGAATTTATGCTCTAGATAGCTGGGGATTCAAACAAGGAACTGTAGCCGACACAATTACTATAGTTCTAAAAGAAGCAGGTGAGCCTCTATATCGAGATGAAATTGTAAAAAGGGTACTAGAAAAACGCCAAGTAAAAGAAACAACTGTCCTTCTTAATCTTCAGAGCAAAAAACAATTCAAAAGAGTTGCTAAAGCTACCTATGTACTAGCCGAAGAAGAACAATAATAAAAAGCTTTCCCATATCTGTTATGGGGCTTTTTAAATATTGATTTTTTATCGTTTTTATGCTAAAATTCTGGTAGTATGTCAGAATTTTTTCATTTTTTATTTAGCCCAATAGTCTGGCTAACAATTGTAATTATATTGTCCTATCTTACTTACCAAAATTATAAAAAAATAGATAAAATTAACGTAATGAATACAGATAGCGTTCTTCTTGCTATTGAAATTCCAAAAACAAATGATAAATCAGAACTAGCAGCTGAACAACTTTTAGCTAGTTTGCACGGTATCTTAAGGGATGAGACCGAACTTAAAAATAATAATGGAGTGCAAGAACATCTTAGTTTTGAAATAGTATCGGTTAACGGTGCTATTCGTTTTTATATTTGGATGCCACGCACTTTGCAAAATTTTGTTGAGGGGCAAATATATTCACAATATCCAACGGTGCAAATTTACGAAGCTGAAGAAGATTATACTAAAAATGCTTTAGATGGCCAAAAAGTCATTGGTACAAGTGAAATTACTTTAATAGAAGATGAAGCCCTACCAATTAAAACTTTTGATGGCTTTGAAGTGGACCCCTTAGCAGGTATTACTGGTACACTCGCTAAGCTAGATGGCACTAACAGTCAAATGTGGATTCAAGTTTTAGTTCGCCCTGTAGCTGATAGCTGGCATAAAAAATCTGATGAATGGGTTAAAAAAGTTAAAGAAGGTAAAAAAAGTTTTAAACTTGATGGAAAATATTTATTAAATGTATTAAAAGCCTTAGTAACACCACCTGAGGGAGGAGAGAAAGCTAAAAAAGAGCCTAGCGAACGAGATAAAGCTAGAATATCTAAAGCAGAAGAAAAAGCTACAAGGCTTGGATACCAAGTAAAGCTGCGTGTTGCCTTTTTAGGAGACAACGAAGAAACGGCGCGCCTACAAATTCAAGCTTTAACTGGTACATTCAAACAGTTTAACAGCACCAATCTAAACGGCTTTAAATCAGCTAGTTCAAGTTTTGATCGTGAAAAAATTAAAGCCTTTCAATCACGCTTCTTTTTTGATGACGGCTTTATTCTAAATATTAAAGAATTAGCAAGTATCTGGCACTTACCACACACTAATGTGGAAACACCCAATATTGTTTGGGCTAGTTCTAAAACAGCAGAACCACCTGCAAAACTCCCTACATTAACTGGCGATAGGGCAATAGATGATCAAATTTCTGCTTTTGGTCTTACTAATTTTAGGGGTATTAATCATCAGTTCGGTATGTACCGCCGTGACCGTTCTCGCCATCTTTACATTATTGGGCAAACTGGTGCAGGTAAATCTGGTACTTTAGAGCTTTTAGCTTTAAGCGATATCTACCATAATCACGGCTATGCCATTATCGACCCGCATGGTGATTTTGCTCAAAACAACCTCCGTTTTATCCCTGAAAGACGTTTGCAAGATGTTATTTACTTTAACCCAGCAGATAAATCTTTCCCTCTAGCCTTTAACCCGCTAGAAGTTATTGACGAAAACAGAAAACCAAATATTGCCTCTGAAGTTATTGGTGTGCTTAAAAGAATGTTCGGTGATTCATGGGGTCCACGCCTAGAGCATATTTTACGCAATACTTTATTAGCCCTTCTTGATCGTCCTAATGCTACACTTCTTGATATAACTAGAATGCTTACAGATACAGATTTTCGTAAAGAAACTTTAGACTATTGTAAAGATGCTACAGTTTTACAATTCTGGAAAAAAGAATTTGGTCAATGGGGTGAAAAACAAATTAATGAAGCAATTGCACCTGTTTTAAATAAGGTTGGTGCTTTTACTGCTAACCCTATTGTGCGTAATATCCTAGGTCAACCAGAGTCCTCATTTAATATTCGTAAAATAATGGATGAGGGTAAGATACTGGTAGTAAACCTTTCTAAAGGTCTTATCGGTGAAGATAACGCCTCCTTACTTGGTTCATTCCTAGTTACTAAAATTCAGCTAGCAGCTATGTCACGATCAGACATTGATAGGATAGAAGATCGTCGACCATTCTATTTGTATGTAGACGAATTCCAAAACTTCGCTACTGATTCTTTTGCCGTTATTTTGTCTGAAGCACGTAAATACGGCCTTAACCTAACAGTTGCTAACCAGTATGTATCACAAATGACTGATAGCGTTAAAAATGCTGTTTTCGGTAACGTTGGTTCAATGATTTCTTTCCGTGTTTCAGTGGAAGATGCTCCAGTACTCGCTAAACAATTTGAGCCTCAGTTTGATGCACAAGATTTAATACAAATGAATAATCGCCATTTCGTGATAAATATGGTTATAAAAGGGGAGAAAACCCCAGCTTTTAGTGCTAAAACATTAGATTTACCAAAACCTATTAACGATTTTACTGCTAAAATTATTGAAAATACAAGGCGTAGGTACGGCAAGCCAAAGGCTGTAGTAGAAAAAATGATTGCTGATATGCTGACGCCACCACCACAATTACAAACAAAGCGTATGGCACAAATTCAAGGTTTTGAATATACTGCCCAGCAAATAAAAGAAAATGTATTTGCGCCCGTAAAAACTAATAATAAAAATCAAAAAACTAATGCAGCAAATACTGAAATAAAGCCAATGTTTCAAACCGAAAAAATAAGTCTAAACGGAAATAGTAAACCACTAGACCCTAAAAAGGTGTCGCCAAACTCCTTAGAACAGAAAGAACCATCATTAGGCCTAAAAGATCTGTCTAAAGCTATGGCTGAAAAAGGCATTGAGTTACCACCTCAAAATAGCGTCAAAAAGAAAAGAAGAAAGCCAAGGCATAAAAGCATAAATAAAGCTTCTTCTAGAATTAACCTAGAAAAACCTGTAAATAGAATTAACGATACTGAACTAAAGATTGAAAGAAATTAACCAAGATAAAAGAAAGGATAATAATGAATCTAATTGAAGCTAAAAACATAGTAAAGGTCTACCGAGACGGAGCTAGCTTTTTTAAGGCTCTAGACAAGGTATCTATTAATATTAAAAAAGGTGAAAGTGTTGCTATTATCGGTAAGAGTGGTAGTGGTAAATCAACCCTAATGCACTTGCTTGCTTTATTAGACAAGCCAAATGAAGGCCAAATTTTAATAAACGGCAAAGATACAGCATTACTAAAAAAGAAAGAACTTAATAAGCTACGGAACCAAACTTTTGGCTTTGTTTTTCAGCAGTTCTTTATGAACCCACAAGATACCGTACTTGAAAATGTAATATTACCCCTAAAAATAGCTGGCGTTCCTAGTAAGAAACGTAAAGAAATAGCCATGAAAGCTTTAGAAGAAGTTGAACTTGCAGACAAATTCAATAATAAAGCCTCCAACCTTTCAGGAGGGCAAAAGCAAAGGGTTTGTATTGCAAGAGCTATAGCAAACTCACCAAAAATACTTTTCGCTGATGAACCAACAGGAAACCTAGATTCTAATACTGGCGATAAGGTTGAGAAACTACTTTTTAGCTTAAATAAAGAACAAGGAATAACCCTAATTATAGTAACGCACGATGAAGCTTTAGCTAACAAGTGTGATCGTCAAATTAGAATTAAAGATGGTAAAATTGTAACAACAGGAAAGGATAAATAAAAATGCGTTCAATAGATATTATCAAAACTGCCAGTGGTAACCTATGGCGTAATAAGGGTAGAACATTTTTAACTATTATTGCTGTTTTTATAGGCTCTTTTACTATTGCTTTAGCTTCAGCTGTTAATATTGGCGTAAATGACTACATTGACCGTCAGCTATCAGTTTTTGGCGATCAGTCTGTTATGTACTTTACCGCTAAACAAGAGAACGCTCAAACCACTAAGGGCCCAAAAAAGTACGATAAAAATACTGAAAAACTTGGCAATAACAAGTATACCTACACTTATAAGTCTTTAACAAATGAAGATATTAAAAAAATTGAAGGAATTGAAGGCGTTGACAGTGTTAGAGCAACTAAAGAAGTGCAAGCTGAGTATATTGAAGGCGTAAATAAAGATCAATACGAAACAAAGGTTGAAAACCTAAATAAAGATAGTGGTATTAAAAAAGATTTTAAATTAGGTGAAGATGTAAAAGATAAAAACGATATCGCTATTCCACAAGACTACGTGTCTGTTCTTGGTTTCAAGAATGATCAAGATGCTATTGGTAAAACAGTAAAACTACATTTCATTAATAAGCATAATAACCAAGAAAAAGACTACGAAATGAAAATTGTAGCCATCTTAAATAAAAACCTTCTACAGGACGGCCTAACCCTAATTACAGGCGATTTTAAAAATGAAGTATACAACTTTCAAACTAAAGACCAGCCTAAAAATCTAAAAAATAAATATATGAGCGCTTCTGTCTCAATTAAAAAAGACTATAGGGCTGAAGAAAAAATCAAGAGTATTAAAGAGCAAGCTGATAAGCTTGGATATAAAGCTCTAACTATTAAAGATCAAATAGAAAGTATTAAAAATGTTGTTAATGCTATTACAGGTGCTTTAATTGTCTTTGGTGCTATTGCACTGCTTGCTGCAAGCTTTGGTATTATTAATACACTTTACATGAGCGTAAGGGAACGCACTAAGGAAATTGGTTTAATGAAAGCTATGGGTCTTTCTAACCGTAAAATATTTAGTTTATTCAGTATAGAAGCTATCCTTATTGGTTTTTGGAGTTCTGTTATTGGCATATTAATAGCTATGGGAGTTGGTAACCTTATTAACGGCTTTGCTAATAATACTTTCTTGAAAGAGCTAGATGGCTTTAACTTAACTAAGTTCACTTTATTAAGTAATGTTATTATTATGGCAATAGTAATGTTTATATCTTTTCTAGCAGGTGCTTTGCCATCTAGAAAAGCAAGTAAAAAAGATCCTATTGAGGCTTTAAGATACGAATAAAGCAATAATTTAACATATGAGCCAAAGCAGAAAACACCACTATAGCCAACACTTTTTAAAATCACCAAAAGTAGCTTTAACGCTAATAGGGCACAGTAACATTCGCCGAAAAGATACTGTGTTAGATATAGGTGCTGGAAGTGGTGTTTTTACTTTTGCTTTAAGTAAAAGATCAACCCAAGTTATTGCTATTGAAAAAGATAAGCAGACTTTCAAAAAACTATCCTTAAATTTAGAAAATATTCAAAATGTTAAGCTTATTAATAAAGATTTTTTAAATTTTAATTTAGAAAATTTACCAGTAAAATATAAAGTTTGTAGTAATATACCTTTTAGCTTAAGCTCAAAAATTATTCAAAAATTAGTCAATAGTAATAACCAGCCACAGGCTATTTATTTAATCCTGCAAAAACAATTTGCACAAAAACTTATTATTGATAAAAATAATTTCACTTCTGCCCTTGGTGTTAAGTTTATGCCATTTTATTCTGCTAAAATTAGGAAACCCCTACATAAAAATGATTTCACCCCACCACCAGCAGTAGATACTGTTTTTATGGAACTAAAAAAGAGGGAAGAGCCTTTAATTACCTTAGAGGATAAAAATAATTACAATAGTTTTATTGATAAATGCTTCGCTTCCTCTAACTTTTTTAAAAAATATAATAAGAATAAAGAAAAGAAGCCAAGCGAACTAACTTCTCAACAGTGGCTAACAATTTGGCAAAATTATAATAAGAAAGGGTAAAATGGCAAAAAAAATAAGGTTTGAAACAGTAGAATTTAGCAAAATAACCCCCGGAGGTCAAGCAATAGGAGAATTAGAAGATGGTAAAAAATGTTTTGCCTGGGGAGTATTACCGGGCGAAAAAGCTATTATTCAAATAACTAAAAATAAAAGTACTTTTTGCGAGGGGTATGCCGTAGAAATTTTAAAAGAATCTCCCCATCGCATTCAGCCAGTAGATAGCGACAGCTACCTTTCTACCAGCCCTTGGCAAATTCTTAATTTTACTTTTGAACAAAAAACTAAAGAAGAATTAATTTTAGAAAGTTTCCGTCAAGAAAAAATAGCTCTAGAGCAACAGCCATTTTATTCTGGCAGTGAAATTTTCAACTACCGTAATAAAGTAGAATTTTCTTTTTGGTATGAAAAAAACGAAAATAGTGAAGAAGAAGGGCAACTAAATTTAGCTTTCTTTAGAAGAGGTGGTCGAGGTAAAGTGCCAGTAAAAGGAACTAGCCTTGCTAAAAAAGAAATCAACCAAGCTGGCCAAAAAGTACTAAAAATATTACAGAATAGAAAAACCTTTGCTAAAGACTTAAAAACACTTCTAATTCGCTCCAACCAAAAAGGGGATATAACAGCTCAACTTTATGTTAAAGACGCTAATTTTAAGCTTTTATATGGCGAAGAAATTAATAGCTTAGGTAATAACTTTAAATGTTTTGAAATAATTTATTCTAACCCTAAGTCACCAGCTAGTGTTATAACCGAGAGGTTACAAACTATAGGTGAGCGTAACTTAAGTGATGAAATACTGGGCATTAATTTTAATTACGCTACAGAAGGGTTTTTCCAAATTAACCTGCCAGTATATCAAAAAGCTCTGGAAGATATGAGCAAATTTATTGATAAAGACAAAGAAACAGTAGATTTATACTCTGGCGTTGGCTCAATTGGTTTAACTATTGGTAAAGGCAATTTAAAACTTATAGAAATAAATCCTTTTGCCGTGGAAGAGATGAAAAATAATATAGCTAGGCTTAATATAGCTAATGCTGAAGCTATTTTATCCCCAAGCGAAAAAGCTTTAGAATATATTAGCAATAAGGCTAATTTAATAGTTGACCCACCAAGGGCAGGAATGGATAAGAAAGTCTGTGAAAAAATATTAGAAGTTGAGCCAGAGAAAATTATTTACCTTAGCTGTAATGTTTCTACTCAAGCAAGAGATGTAGCCATTTTAAGCCAAAAATATGATATTATATACTCAAAGGGCTATAACTTCTTCCCAAGGACGCCTCATATAGAAAATTTAGTTATTTTAAAATTGAAAAAGGAATATAGATAAAAAATGAAAAACCGTAATTTAAATGCTTTCATTATTGCGCTTATTATTGTATTTTCAACTATTTTAATTGTAATAATAGCAGTAGTGATAAATGAAAAATCTAGCAGTAATAATAAACATACTCCAGCAAAACCTCGCTATCACCGAAATTATTATAATGATAATAGCAATAAAGATGATGACGCTGTATTTGACTTCGACCAATATGGCATTTAAAAATAGAGCGGTTATTAATTTTATAAAATAGGCTTTAAGCCTATTTTATTTTTAAGCCTAAAAGTAAAATTCTTGGCAATAAAAAATAACTCAAGTATTATGAGTTATTTTTTATTAGTTATTACTATTTACTAGGCTTGTAGACAGTAAGCTATATTTTGTCCTTCTAGACCTGCACGAAGTACTGGACCATTTCCTGCCTGTGCTACGCCATTGTCTCCACAGTTAGCATGTTGGTAATATAGAATTGTACCAGCTTTAACTGCTTGCTCATTATTAGTTGAAAGCTGAACAGTATATTGTTCATTAGTTGATGGATCCAAGAAAGTACTATTTCCTTGTTTTACATAGTTAGTAATTACGGTCTGTAAATCAGCGTTATTTGCTGGTAATTTACCACGGTTAGCACTCTTATAATCATTGATAGCTGCTTGTAGACGGCTGATATCGTTTTTACGTTGTGTATCACGCTGGCTTCGTTGTAGCGCTGGTAAAGCTAAGAACACCATTAAGAAGATAAGTCCGGCAATAGCAAGCACAAGGACAACTTCAATAATTGTGAATCCTTTTTTAGTAGTTGTTTGGTTCATATGAATTATTTCCACCTTTCTTATGAACAATAAATTATTTTTATATTTAGTATTTTTATTTACGGTTTGTCCGTATGACTATATTAAAGCATAAGGAATATTAAAAAGTCAATAGAATTTTTAATAAAATAAATAACCCTTTATTTAAAGGGTTATTTAGCAATAATTTTTTTATAAGAAAGACGAAAAGCCGTTCGCCAAGAGCCAATAGAATCAGAATTAAAGCAACGAACTTCACCATTTTTTACTTCAGCAATCTCCACTAAGGCAGGGTTATAAGTTACTCTTGTTTTATAGTAACGTAGCTCCTCATCTTGTACATGTTCACGCCCTGGGAAAATTTGTAAAAACTGTTCCCTAGCGTGGTCAACAAAATAATCCTTATAGCCATTTGGCGGGAAGAAATAAGCAGGTTTTAAATTCATTTTATTTAACAAATACTGCATATCGCCTAATGTCATACGAGCCTCAGAAGATAAGAAAGCATATAACTTTTTTTTCTTAGTGCGAAAAATTACTGCCTCAGCCGAATAGCTAATAGGAAGATCACGAGAAACAACTTCGTCAATACCAAAATTAACACCAAAATGTTTTTGTATAAATTCCTCTAAATTTTTATCAGAATACTGCGAGCCCTTCATATTGATTATTTTAGCACAGAGGCACCATTTTATAAAATGGTTATACATAAATATGTTACAATTAATATTATATGAATATTTTGGGTGAACTTAATAAAAAACAAGCTGAAGCAGTTAAAACTTTAACTGGCCCAATATTAATACTTGCTGGGGCGGGTAGTGGTAAAACTAAAACCCTAACGCACCGTATAGCTAATATTATAGAGAACGGTACGGCTAGCGAAGAAATATTAGCCCTAACTTTTACCAATAAAGCCGCTAAAGAAATGAGAGAGCGTTTAGCTAATATGCTAGAGCGAAACGCTAACGACCGTTTTTTTATGCCTTATATGGGTACTTTTCATGGCATTTGCGTAAAAATACTAAGGCTAAAAGGCGAAGTTATAGGTATTAGCCCTAATTTTGTTATATATGATGAAAGTGATAAAGCAAGCTTAATAAAAAAAATAGCAAAAGAATTAAAATTAGACCCTAAAAAAGTACAACCAAAAATAGTTATTTCAGCTATTTCTAATGCTAAAAATAATATGATTAACCCTGAAGATTATAGGCTATCAGCTAATTGGGGTATTCAGCAAGATATAGCCGAAATTTACGCGCGTTATGAAATAGAAAAGACTAAAGCTAACGCCCTAGATTTTGATGACTTAATTTTAAAAGTAGTAGAACTACTAAAAAGCCAACCTGAAGTTAGAGAATTTTGGCAAAATAAATTTAAACATATTTTAATTGACGAGTACCAAGATACAAACAGAGCACAATATTCAATTATTAAAATGCTAGTAAATAGTGAGCAAAATATTTGTGTGGTAGGAGATGACTGGCAAAGTATTTACTCTTGGCGTGGGGCTGATTACCAAATAATATTAAACTTTGAACGAGATTTTCCTAACGCTAAAATAATAAAATTAGAGCAAAATTACCGTTCAACAGAAAATATTTTAACAGCTGCTCATAAGGTTATCACTAAAAATAAAAGCCGAAGCGAAAAAGAATTATTTACTAAATTAGGTAAAGGCGAACCTGTTAAACTACAAAGCGCTAATGATGAAGACGAAGAAGCCTCTAAAATTGCTGGGCAAATTTTTAGCCTAAAAACTGTAGGGCTTCGTAATTATAGTGATTTTGCTATTCTTTATAGAACAAACGCACAAAGCCGAACTCTAGAAACAGCTATGAGGCATTACCAAATACCTTATAAAATATTTGGTGGCACAAGGTTTTATGACCGTAAAGAAGTAAAAGATATTATTGCCTATTTAAGGGTTGTCTATAACCCTTTAGATAGGGTAGCATTTGAAAGAATAGCTAACGTACCAGCTAGGAGCCTTGGAAAAGTAAGTTTAGATAAATTTATGAACTGGCAAAGCAGTAACAGTATGGATATAATTTCATCTTTAATTATGGCTACTGAACTTACTACGCTATCGCCAAGAGCTAGAGCCTCCTTAGTAAGTTTAGGGGAATTATTTAGAGAATGCCAATTAATGCTAGAAAATAATAGTATTCCTAGTAAAATAATTGAATATATTTTAGATAAAACTAATTATTTATACAGCGAAAACTTAACAGAAGATGAGCAAAAAGATCGTGAAGAAAATATTAGTGGTTTAGTTACTGACGCTAAAGCTTACGCTGATTTATCAGACTTTTTAGAAAATGCTGCCCTTATGAGTAGTAGTGATAGCAACAGTAATGACGAAGTAGTACTTATGACGCTTCATTCAGCTAAAGGCTTAGAATTCCCTGTTGTATTTTTAGCTGGCATGGAAGAGGGGCTATTCCCTCACTCTAGAGTGTATGATGGAGGAAAAGAAGAATTAGAAGAAGAAAGGCGACTTTGCTATGTTGGTATGACAAGAGCTAGAGAAGAACTGATATTAAGTTATGCTAAAAGTAGGGCAATATTTGGCCAACGAAGTTATAATAACCCTAGCCGTTTTATAGCTGAAACAGAAATAAGCAATAGGACTGAAAATAATAGTCACAACCAAGACTATAACTATAACTATGAATATGATGACATAAACCAAGAAACTTATTTTGATGAATTTGTAGATGAATATGAACAAAACACCTTAAATATTGGTGATAAGGTACGCTCTAAAATTTTTGGCAACGGTAAGGTAGTAGATATAGATGGTATGGCAGTGGAGATTTTATTTACTGACGGTAAAACAAAAAAATTAAATATGGAATTTGCACGGCTAGAAAAGTTAAATTAAACTTTATTTATAAAATTTTGTTTTTTAATAAATTTTGTTATAATAGTAAGAACAATGTGGAGTAAAAAAGTTTTACAACCTATTTATTTTTATCGTAAAAGAATAACTATAGTAGCCTTTATAACTATTCTGTCTTTACTTTTTTTAAATTTAATTACACCAACAAAAATTAATTCAGCAGTTGCTAGTGGTAATGGCGACAAGCTTTTAACTATTTTTGAAGATGGCAAACGCTTTTCTTTTAAAACTAGTGCTAAAACAGTGCGTGAAGCTTTAGCTGAACAAAAAATATCTTTAGAAGAACATGACCATATTGAACCATCTTTAAATGACGAACTAGATGGTGTTGAATACAATATTAATATTTATAGAGCAATGCCTGTAATTATTAAAGATAATAATTATAAAGTAAAAGTATTATCAAGCTCCAAAGTTGCCTCTAAAATAGTTAGCGATGCAGGAATAAAATTATATGATGAAGATAAGGTAGAGCTTATACCTTCAACTAATCCAGCAGAAGATGGTACTTCAACAGTTTTAAATATTACAAGGGCTAAGCTTGTAAAAGTAGATCTTTACGGCAAGGAAACTGAATTTAGAACAAGAGCCGCAACTGTTGCCGATTTTTTGAAAGAAAAAAATATTAAATTAGAAGAGCAAGACGGTATTTCAGTAGAAAAAACTGAAAAAATTAGCAATGGTCAACATTTTAGAATTTGGCGTAATGGAAAACAAACCATTACTAATGAAGAAGATGTTGATTTTGAAGTAGAAAAAATTAAAGATAGCGAAAAAGAAGCTGGCTATAAACAGGTTAAAGAAGCTGGCGAGAAAGGTAAGAAAACCGTAACTTATGAAATTGAAATGCAAAACGGTAAAGAAGTTTCACGCAAAAAAATAAATGAATCACAAACAAAAGCACCTAAAAAACAAATTGAGGTAGTAGGTTTTAAACAAGCAAACTTATCATATACTGGTGGTGGCAATAAAACAGAGTGGCTTAGCGCTTCAAATATTCCACAATCCGAATGGGGTTATGCTGACTGGCTAGTAAGTAAAGAATCTGGTTGGAATCCTAACTCAACTAACCGTTCAAGCGGTGCCTGTGGCTTAGCTCAAGCCTTGCCATGTTCTAAAGTAGGGGCAGATCCTTACAATCCAGTAAATTCATTAAACTGGATGAATAACTACGTTATGCGTCGTTATGGTAGCTGGGCAAATGCCGTAAACCACAGTAAAACAAAAGGCTGGTATTAGTAAGTGGCGCTTAAAAATAAAAAAGAGCTTGGCCAAAACTGGCTTAAAGACCGTACAATTCTAGACACTATAGCCGAAAGTGGTGATTTAAATAATAGTGATACTGTTTTAGAAATTGGCCCAGGGCTTGGCACTTTAACAAGTTCACTACTTAAAAGAGCTAAAAAAGTTATAGCTGTAGAATTTGATAAAAATTTAGCCCAGAACCTCTTACCTCAATTCCCCGGAAAAAACCTAGAAGTTTTTAATGAAGATATTTTACATTTTAATTTAGAAAAGTTACCAAAAAATTATAAAGTTGTAGCAAATGTTCCCTACTACATAACTTCAAAAATAATTCAAAATTTACTGATGGCAAATAATAAGCCCTCAAAAATTGTAATTTTAATTCAAAAAGAAGTAGCTGAGAGGATTGTAGCAGAAAAAGGGAATATGAGTGTTCTTGCCGTGTCCGTGCAAGTATTTGCTAAAGCTAAATTAGGCATTGAAGTGCCAAGAGATTTTTTCACTCCTCCACCAAAAGTGGATTCGCAAGTAGTGGTTTTGGAAACTCGTGAACAAAATCTGATTGAAATTTTCAATTTGGAAAATAATTGTGAAATTTCTGAAAGGGAATTTTTTCGAATTGTAAAAGCTGGTTTTGCTGCAAAACGCAAAAAAATTGTCAAAAGCTTGAGTGCTAATCTTGTAATTTCAAAAGAGCAAGCAGCTGAAATTTTAGAAAAATACGAAGTTTCGCCAGATTTGCGAGCACAAGACCTTGAAATAGAGGAGTGGCTCAAAATTGCAAAAGTTTTTTATAGTAAATAAAGCGCTATTGCTTTTTTACGATATTATCGGTACCATTGAACTATGAAAGCAGTAAAAAGCAACAAAAATCAAAATTCAACAAAAAAGGGCTTTACGATCATTGAAGTTGTTTTAGTATTAGCTGTCGCTGGCCTAATATTTTTAATGATATTTTTAGCTTTACCGGCACTTCAACGATCGCAAAGAGATACAGAGCGAAAGCAAGATATTGCAATGCTGGTGACAGCCCTGCAGAATTGGAAAGTAGCCAATAGAGGGAAAGGTTATTCAACTTTAGGTGAGAGTAAAACTACAGAGGTAACGCCAAGTGACGATTTTGGCAAAGAGAATAAACTGACCGTGAGTGTCATAGATATAAAAAATAGCCCCCTAAACAATTATATAGGTACTAAAGATGATAACTCAAATAAAAGTGATAGCTCTTCATCATTAAGCCAAAACACACTCTTTGTAGAACTATACAAAACTACCGGTTCTCTCATAAGAATACGTTCAGAACACTTTAAAGAAAATAAAGCCGCTGCAATCATGGTTGGTCATGGGTGTGACAACATAGAAACCCTCAAGGATGGGAAGGTAGTATTAAGAAGCGAAAAGCCTGGAACGGCCGCAGTTATACATTTTTTGGAAACTGGTGGAGCCTATTGTCAGGAAGCCTAAAACTTTTCAAAAGCCCAAAGTCTTGAGCTTTTGTTTTTATTTGATTTTTATAATATAATTATAAGCAGTATGACAAAGAAAAAACTTTACATAACAACTGCTATACCTTACGCTAATGGTGCACCACATATTGGTAATGCATTAGATTACCTTATTGCTGATATTTATGCTAGATACCAAAGAAAATTAGGGCATGAAGTTCGCTTTCAAGTTGGCACTGATGAACATGGCAATAAAATAGCTGAAAAAGCACAAGAAAATAACTTAACCCCACAAGATTATGTTAATGGTACTGTTCAAAATTTCCGTAATTTAATGGACAAAATGGGTACTACTTACACCGATTTTATAAGAACAACTGACGCACACCATATTGGATCTTCCCAATATATTTGGACACAACTTGAAAAATATATCTATAAAGGATCTTATGAAGGTTGGTACTGCCAAGGTTGTGAAAGTTTTTACACTGAAAAAGAAGTTGCTGAAAACCACGGTATTTGCCCTAACCATAAAAAACCTTTTGAAAGGCTTTCAGAAGATAATTATTACCTAAAAATTTCTGATTTTTCTGAGAAAATTATAGAAGCAATAAAAAGCGACCGCATGCGAATAGTTCCAGAATTCCGTAAAAAAGAATTCTTAAAATTCTTAGAAAATGGGCTAGAAGATGTTTCAATATCTCGTCCACGCAAAAACCTAAGCTGGGGTGTACCTGTGCCTAGTAATAATGAACAAGTAATGTATGTTTGGATTGATGCCCTTGCTAATTACCTTTCAGTAATTGGCTACCCTGATAGACTAGAGTGGCAAGAATTTTGGCCAGCAAATGTACAAGTTGTTGGTAAAGATATTTTGCGTTTCCATGCTGGAATTTGGCCGGCTATGTTACTTGGTTTAAATTTACCTTTGCCTAAAACATTATTAGTTCATGGTCATATTTCTAGTGGCGGTATGAAAATGAGTAAGTCAGTAGGTAACGTGGTAGATCCTAATGAAATTATTGACAATTACGGTATTGACGCTTTTAGGTATTACTTCTCTCGCCATATACCAACGCAAGACGATGGAGATTTTACTTGGGAAAAATTTGAAAATGCCTACAATAATGAGCTTGGCAACGACCTTGGCAACTTAATTTCTCGTGTAGCTAATATGATAAAACGCTACCAATCTGGCGTAATAGGTGATTTACCAAATGATGACCACGATAAGCATAAATACAATAGCTTAATGGAGCAATTAAAATTTAATGAAGCTATAGATGAGGCTTGGAGCTTAGTAAAAGCTCATAACCAATATATTGAAAATGTAAAGCCATGGGAAATAGCTAAAAAAGCTAAAGATGACAAAAATGAAGAAAGCCATTTAGCTGAAGTTTTAGCTCATTCAGCTGCTGGAATATTACAAATTGCCAACCTATTAGACCCATTTATGCCAACAACTAGCGAAAAAATACGCACAATTTTTGCTAGCGGCGTGGTAAAAGATGAAGAAATTGGCATTTTATTCCCTAAAATTTACTTAAAGACAGAAGATCCAAGAGCTAGAAAAATAGAGCAAGCCCAAAACAAAGCTAACACTAAGAAAAAGAAATAATAAAAAATGTTTTTTATAGATTCACATTGTCATATTCATGATGAAGACTTTCCGATTAATCAATCGGAAGTTTTCACTTTAATGCAAGAAAATAAAATACAAAAAGCTATTTGCGTAGGTGTTAGCGTAGAAAACTCTATTAGAGCTGTTGATTATTCTTTTGCTAATGCCACAAAAGAATATAATATTGAACTATATTCGGCTATTGGCGTACACCCCCATGAAGCTAAAAATTTATCAATGGAAGGTATTTTAAAACTTGAAGAACAACTACAAAAACATAAAGAAAAAATTGTAGCAATTGGTGAAATTGGTTTAGATTATTTCTATAATAATTCCGACAGAAATTCACAAATAAAAGCCTTGGAGCTACAATTAGAGCTAGCTAAAAAATACGATTTGCCTGTAATTTTTCATATTAGAAATGCCTTTGATGATTTTTGGCAGGTTCTAGACCAATTTGAAGTTAAAAATAACTATAAAATTCGTGGCGTGGTACATAGCTTTACAGATAACGAAGAAAACTTACAAAAAGCTTTAGATCATGGTTTTTATATTGGCGTAAACGGTATTTCAACTTTTGTTAAAAAACCTGAAGAATTGGCAATGTTTAGCCAAATACCACTAGAAAAAATGTTGCTTGAAACAGATTCACCTTTTCTTGCACCACAAGGTAAAAGGGGAAAGAAAAACCAACCAGCTTATATAAAGTTAATTGCTGAAGATTTAGCCAAAAAACGAAACATAGCCATTGAAGAAATAGCTAAGGTAACCACCAAGAATAGCCAATTATTATTTAATATCTAGCCTTGACTTTTTTAGTAAAAAATGTTATTATATAGATTATTGAAAGGCGACCGAAATGAGTAAAAAAACAGATAATAGTCAATACAAAATACCTCATTATGATCAATTTGCTAGTGAATCTAGCTATACTTACGTGGAAGAAAAAACAGAAATTAAAGGAAACAACACGACCAAAAAAGAACCTATAATTAGACATACTCAAAGTATTCCAAAAGTAGCACCTACTAATATTTATGAAGATATGTTAAATAAGGCTAGTGAAATAGTTAAATTAAGGGCTAAAGCTGAAGAAGAAATAAAAGAATATCAAGAAAAATTCTCTTGGAAATATCTACGAAAAAAACCTGATTTTTTAGCTGTAAACGGACCTCTCCATTATAAAAATCTTGCGCTTAAACCAAAAAATAAAAGGCGAGATATTTCAAGGGAGCTTTTAGATCTTGAAAGCAGTCTTGGTGCTACTATTTTTGGCACTATTCCTCATAATGTAAGAAGGGAATTTTTTGCCCTAGACCATGATTCTTGGATATGGCACGAGGAGTGGACAGATAGCAGAAGAAAGAAACATCAAAATACTACTCGTTATGAAGTAAAAAATAATACCGTAATTAAAGTACAAGTTGGCCCACACTATTTTGAACTAAAGGGACAAGAATTAGACAATTTTTATAAAGCCGTAACTGTTTACCACCAAAATATACTGCGTTTTATTTACGGCATTTATTAATATTGATAATATAGACAAAATAGCAATAATATGTTATAATAAAAGTATAAAGATACGTTTAAGTACTTTCATTAAAAATATATTATAGGGGTGAAAACTATGCAAAAAATTGCAAAATTAGTTGATTTAAGTTTATTAGTATCATCTGTGGATAATTTTGTTGATGATATTTACCAATCATCAAATAACAATAAGGAAACAATGTATGTTTCCTTCGTCTACAGTAATAAGAAGGTTTCATGGCCTGTTACGGTTAGTCTTATAAGATACGCAGAAGATATTGTAGATCTGGAGATCAGAGTATACAACTATAAACGTCATAAACTAAAAAGTGCTGCAAAATACAGTATGGAATTAGAAGAGGGAACAGTAGTTTTATGGAAATTCTCAGAAACTCTTAACCCTATTCCGTTGCAAGACAATATTGCTAAAAAAATTCAAGATAACCTACAAAAAATTATTGATGATATTGAATAGGCAATAACTTTGCATAAAAAAATAAGCCCCATATATTTACAGGGGCTTTTTAATATCTGGCTAAAATGTTATAATTTATAAGATGCAAAATGACTTTATTTACCTTGACCATGCAGCTACAACACCTGTTAGCGAAAGTGTCTTATCGGCAATGATGCCATATTTTAGTGAAAAATTCTTTAACCCATCAGCCCCTTATTTTCCAGCTTTACAAGTTAGAAGAGAATACGAAGAAGCTAAAAATGAAATTGCTAAATCTATTGGTGCTAAATCTGATGAGTTAGTAATGACAGCTGGAGCAACTGAAAGTATTAATTTAGCTTTTTCAGTGCTAGCTAATTTTGCTGAAGAAAGTAACGAAATATTAATTGCTAGCTTTGAGCATCATTCAGTATTAGAAGCAGCCAAAAAATACGGTAAAATTAAGTTTATTAATGTTAAAAGAAACGGCGAAATTGACTTAGAGGATTTAAAAAATAAAATATCCTCAAATACTAAGCTGGTATCCGTAATGCTAGCTAATAATGAAACTGGGGTTATTCAGCCAATCACTAAAATAGCTGAAATAATAAAAAAGGAACAAAGCCAAAGAGTAGCTAAAGGAGATTTTACACCTATTTTCTTCCATTCTGATGCAAGCCAAGGTATTGGCCAGCTTGATGTATCCGTTGGAAGATTAGGCGTTGATATGTTAACAATTAACGCCGGTAAAATTTACGGACCTAAACAAACCGGCTTACTTTGGGCTAGCCGAAATATAGAGCTCTTACCACAAATAGTAGGGGGAGGGCAAGAACGAGGGCTTAGAAGTGGTACAGAAAATGTTCCTAGCGTAATAGGTTTTGCCAGAGCTATCACTATAGCACAAAAACACCGTAAGAAAGAAGTGGCTAGGCTTAAGGAACTTAAAGATATTTCCGTATCAATATTGAAAAATAATTTTACAGATGATGAATTAATTTTTATAGGCAACCATAAAAAACAATTAAATTCGCACCTTTCTATTAGCTTCCCAGGTATTGATGCAGAAAGAATTATTTTTAGTCTAGAAGCTAAAGGGGTATTAATTGCTACAGGTTCAGCTTGTGCAGCTAATAAAGGTACACGTTCTAAAACTCTACTTTCTATGGGCTTAACTGATAAAGAAGCTGACGGAAGCTTACGTATTTCAATGGGTAAATTAAATAACCCTGAAAATATACATAGAGCTATTAATATTCTTGCTGAGGAAGTTAATAAAGAAATGGAACGCATAGGTTTAAGGAGCCATAAATAAATGATTAAATTCTTTATTAGTATACCTATTATTGCTATTTTGTTTTTTATGGCTTTTGGATCTTTACTAGGGGTTAATGATTTAAAAGAAATTTGCGATAAATCTGCCAATAATTGCCAAAATGTAGCAGATGCTATAGTTGTTGTAAGTGGTGGTAATACTTCGCTTCGTACTAAACACGGAATAGATTTATACAAAAAAGGCTTAGCTAAAAAAATAATTTTTTCAGGTGCAGCTGCCTATAGGATGCCCCCTTCTAATGCAAAACAGATGAAGGAACAAGCCTTAAAATCTGGTATTAAAGCAGACGATATTTTAATGGATGAGTTTAGTACTAATACACACGAAAATGCTCAATTCAGTGGCGATATTATTCGTAGAAATAATTTTCAAAAAATCATTCTAGTAACCAGTGGCTATCACCAATTAAGAACCAACTTTGAATTTAAAAAGGCATTAAAAGGTAATTACTTTCAAATTATTAATTCGCCAGTGGAAGATGACCCTGATTGGACAGGTATTTGGTGGCTAAAACCAAGAGGTTGGTATTTAGTAATAAGTGAGTTTGCAGGCATAGTTAAATTTCTATTATGGAGTTAAAAACAATGGATAAATCAAAATATAAAGTTTATGTAGGAATGAGTGGTGGGGTAGATTCTAGCTTAACAGCATCCCTTTTAAAAGAAGAGGGCTATGATGTTACTGGCGTTTATATGAAAAACTGGACAAGAGATTTACCAGGAATGAAGTGTCCTTGGGCTGAAGATTTGGCTGACGCAAAAAGGGTTGCTGTACAATTAGGAATTGATTTTAAAGTATTTGACTTTGAAAAAGACTACCGTGAAAAAGTAGTTCAATATATGCTAGACGAATATGAAGCTGGTAGAACACCTAATCCCGATATTATGTGCAACCAAGAGGTAAAATTCAAACTGTTCCTTGAAGCAGCTTTAGAAGATGGAGCTGACTATATAGCAACAGGGCATTATGCTGGAACTAAAGATGGTGAACTACTGCGTGCGAAAGACGACAATAAAGACCAGACTTATTTCCTTTACCGCGTAACAGGTAAAGCCTTACAAAAAACTCTATTGCCACTTGGTAAATATACAAAACCAGAAGTAAGGGAGATGGCAAAAGAACGTGGCCTCTTTACTGCAAGTAAAAAAGATTCACAAGGAATTTGCTTTGTAGGTAAAATTGGTATTCGTGATTTTCTAAAACAATTCTTACCACCACAAAAAGCAGGTAAAATAGTTCGCAAAGAAACAGGTGAAGTACTTGGTTGGCATGATGGAGCGATTTTCTATACTCTTGGCCAACGGCATGGCCTTAATATTGGTGGTGGATTACCTTTTTATGTTTGCGGTAAAGATATGGCTAAAAATGAGGTTTACGTTAGCTCCGATATTAATTCTGGAGAGCTTTGGACTAAAAGTATTAAAGTGTCATCCTTGCATTGGATAAACCGAAAAGCTATGGAAGGTGAGGAAATAGAAATTCGTGTACGCCACCGTGCACCATTAGTAAAAGCTACTATTTCTTTTTCAACCAATGATGAAGCTTTACTTACGCTAAAAGACGAACAGCGAGCTATTACAGCTGGACAAAGCGTTGTATTTTATAGCGATAATATTTGTTTAGGTGGTGGTATAATTATTTAATGTTAATTTTAGCTCAAGCAGGGTTTAACAAAAATAATAAACCTAGGCTACTTTTAGCCAATAATAAAACTGGAGAAATTAAAGAATTTTTACCTCAAAATAGCCAAAATATTACTATAAAGTTTAACCTTAGCACGCATTATTGTACTGGCTGGCATGATTTAAAAACAGGGGAAAATTTTACCTGTCCAGATAAGGCTGTGCTTGATAGTAAATACAACCAGTGCTCAAAATGCCAAAATAAAACTGGCTTTAACCCTGCCTTTTATCATGCTTCTAGTATTTCACCCCAACAGCAAGAAAGAAATAACCAACCACACTTTGTATACCTTGCTTATTTTAGTGATGAATATATTAAAGTTGGTATCTCCTTTCATCAAAGAGGGATAGTGAGATTACTAGAGCAAGGAGCAAGAGCGTATTTATCTTTAGGTGAATTTACTACAGCAGATATTGCTAGAAGTTATGAAGCTAAAATTTCAAAATTGCCAAATATTTATGAAAATATTAAAAACAATCTTAAAATAAAACTATTAAATTCTGAATTTAATAAGCAAAAAGCTTTTAAGAAACTAGTGCAAACGCGTTCCTTTATTGAAGAAAACTTGAAAGTAGCTTTTGATAAAAATAGCCCTGAAGACTTAAGTAGCTATTACGGAAATTTTATAAATAGTAAAAATATTATTTTAATAGAAGATTGCCAAAACCCTAAAAATGAGCTTATTTTTTCTGGTAAATTAATTGCCCAAATTGGCTGTAATTGGCTAGCAGAAACGCAAGGGGAATTATTGCTTCTGCCTATTAAAAAATATGTAGGCTATCAAATAGAAATAAATAACGATTTAACAGATATAAAAATGCCCGAAGTTCAAGGTAGCTTGTTTGATTTTTAGATATAGCAATGCTAAAATGTAATCAATATGAGTGTTGCTTTTTATAGAAAATATCGTAGCAAAAAGTTAAGTGAAATAGTTGGCCAAGACCATATCACTAAAATTTTAGATTTAGCTATAAAAAATAATAAAATAGCACACGCCTACCTTTTCTCTGGACCAAGAGGAGTAGGCAAAACCTCTATTGCTCGTATTTTAGCTTATGAGATTATTAAAGAACCTTATAATGAAAAAAATACGCACCCAGATATTATTGAAATTGACGCAGCAAGTAATAACGGCGTAGACAATATTCGCCAATTAAGGGAGCAAATTCAAGTTGCACCTTTTGAAGCAAAATACCGTATTTATATTATTGATGAGGTACATATGTTATCATCATCAGCCTTTAATGCTTTACTTAAAACACTCGAAGAACCACCAGCTCATGCTATTTTCATTCTGGCAACAACTGAAGCCCATAAATTGCCAGCTACTATTATTAGCCGTACTCAACATTTTGTATTTCATTATATTGATAAACAAGATATTACTAGGCATTTAAAATATATTGCCGAGCAAGAAAAAATAAATATTACAGATGACGCTTTAGAAATTATAGCCGAACGCGGTGGTGGTAGCTTTCGTGATAGTATTTCATTACTTGACCAAATTTCTAGCGAACACGCCGAGCAAATTACTGCTAAAACTCTTGAGTTAGCTTTAGGCATAACTAACGCCACCCAAATAAAAAAACTACTAAATGCTTATATTATTCAAGACGTAGCAGAAATTACTAATATTATTAAAACAGTTAAAGAATCTGGCGGAGATTTAATTGCTTTTTGCGACCAGCTAATGAACCAAATACTAACAAAGCTACCTGAAGCTCCCCATCTTGCAAAATTATTATTGCCTTTATCAGAGGCTAAAACATCTAAATTTATTGATATTGAAATTTTAGTGGCTTTTATAGATTATTCCGTAACTCCATCAACCGTTAATATAATAAATACAAATAGTGAAATTACTATTACAGAAGTATCCAAAACCGAAGAAGAACCTATAAAAATTGAAACTACGGAAAATTCTATTAAAACAGATATTCAAGAAATAAATGAGACTACTAAAGAGGTAGAAAATATTCCACAAGAAGAGCCTATTAAGGAAGTTGAAACTAAGCCAAAAATAGTCCCTAAGCAAAATAAAAAAAGTTCTACTACTTTTAATTGGACAGCCTTTTGGCAAGAAGCTGAAAAAGAATATAAGGGCGTTGGAGTAATTTTAAAAAAGTCTAGCCATGCAACTAATGGCGACAAACTAATAATATATGTTGGCAATAACTTTAATTATCGACAAATAGACAAGCAAAGGGCAGTTCTTGGTAAGGCTTTAAAACAGTTAAATCAAGAACATTGGCAAATTGAAATTATTCCAGCACATAAACCACCTGAAGACCAAATTACAGCCAAAGTTGTAGAAATTATGGGTGGAGGAGAGGAAGTAGAAGCAAATGAATAATAGTATTAAGCAGGAAGGAAAAATACCACCTCATAATATTGACGCAGAAAAAAGTTTACTTGGTGCAATTTTAATTGACCAAGAAGTGTTAATTGATGTTGTTGAAATTGTAAAAGCAACTGACTTTTACGATAAAAGGCACGGCAAAATTTTTGCTGGCATGATTCATCTTTACCAAAACCATGAAGGGGTAGACTTAATTACTGTTACTGATGAGCTTAAAAAAAGTGGACACCTTGATGAAATTGGTGGATCAACCTATTTAGCTGAGCTTACTAACCATGTTCCAACAGCTGCCCATGCTTCTTCCTATGCTGAAATTGTTTCCCAAAATGCTGTTAGGCGTCGCCTAATAAAAGCCAGCGCAGATATCAATAGCCTTGCTTTTGATGAAAATTTAACAGTTCCACAACTTCTAGGCCAAAGCGAAGCTGAATTATTCAGTGTGTCCGATTCAAGCTTAAAGCAAGATTTAACATCAATTAGCGATATTTTAGACACTAGTTTTGATCGTATAAATGATTTATACGTGAATAAAGGAGTGCTACGTGGCGTAAAAACTGGCTACCGTGATTTAGATAATATGACGGCAGGTTTGCAACGTTCTGACTTAATTATTCTAGCTGCTCGCCCAGCAATGGGTAAAACAACACTTGTTACTAACCTTGCCTACAATGTTGCCACAATTGAAAAAAAGACCGTTTTATTCTTTTCTTTAGAGATGAGTAAAGAGCAGTTGATCGACCGTATGTTAGCCGACGCAGCAGGGGTAGACAGTTGGAATATTCGTACGGGTAATCTTAGTGAAGAAGATTTCGCAAAATTAGCTGAAGCAAGTGGAGAAATGGCTGAAGCACCAATTTTTATTGATGATACTCCTGGTGTTTCAGTTTTAGAAATGCGAACTAAAGCCAGAAGAGCAGCTCATGACGGTGAGCTTGGTTTAATTATTATTGACTACTTACAGCTTATGCAGGGTTCAGGTTCAGCACAAGCTAATGGTAACCGTGTACAAGAGGTTTCTGAGATTTCTCGTGGTCTTAAACTTTTAGCAAGGGAATTAAATGTTCCTGTTATTGCGCTTTCACAGTTAAGCCGTTCTGTCGAAAACCGTTCGCCACAGATTCCACAGCTTGCCGACCTTCGCGAATCCGGTTCTATTGAGCAAGATGCCGATATTGTTATGTTTATTTATCGTGAGGCGTATTATAACCCTGAAACAGAAAGGGAGAACATTACCGACCTAATTTTAGCAAAACACCGCCATGGACCAACAGGAACGGTGGAACTTTACTTCCACCCAGAACGCCTCCGCTTCATGTCACTTGATAAAAAGCATTAGGTTATTATAGAATTGTAAGGAGGAAGTTTTTTACGTTCATCTAGTTGTTTAATGACTGAATGTTTACGAATTTCTTTTGATGAAGTGAAGAGAAATGGATTTGATTGTATAAAAATTACTGCTATAGACGAACTAGATACCAAAAGAGTTATCTGTGAGTTAGAACTTGCATAAGTTTATTAATTACGAAAGGTAAAATATAAATCCTCTTATTTTAACAGAGAAATATTTTAAATATATCAATCAAGAAAATGAAAGTATTGAGGAGACAACTGAAATGGATGAAATACAAAAGAAATTAAAATACGCAAAGATTACCATAGAAAATATTAAAAATATAGATGAAAACTCTTATTTTGATGTTGTTGATCCAATGTGGGGAACAATTAATATTTATGATGGATATGATGAGTATATTCAATCAGCTCAGACTTTCACTTTAGAGCAAAGATATTTATTAGCCATTACTTGGTATTTTTCAGAAGTATGTAATGGAGGTCATTACCAGTTTTTATATAATCCTACAGGGATAGTTTGGAAAGACACAATAAAAGGTTTCAAACATTTTGGGATGAACGAATATGCAGGTAATTTTCAAAAAGTTGTAGACTATTGTGGTGGGACAATATCTTTTAATAGAGAAGAAAGATACCATATGCTAGAAATATTGGAAGAAAAAAACGGAGAGGAATTTTTTAAGATTTTAGATGAAGCCGATGATTTCGTTTATAATTATGAAGGTGAAGAAAACGAACTAAACTACATCAAATCTCACCCTGAAAAGTTTGTATTTGAAGGAGAATACGAGGGGTATTAAAAATCATATTATTCCCGATTAGTCTTGTCTTATTAATTCTGACTACTTTTCTGAATGAATATGCTAAGAAATTGGCATTTTTAGCCTATAAATCTAATATGTATCAAGTTAGAATGTATAGCGTATTTCTCTTTGGGTATTTATCAGAACAAAATGATGGAGATGGAGATTGAGATTTCAATACCGTCGATGGGCGAACAAAAACGAATTGGCGAATATTTCAAGTACCTCGACAACTTTACCACCCTTCATCAGCGTAAGTATGAAAAATTGAAAAATATCAAAAAATCTATGCTTGAAAAGATGTTTATTTAGGAGGAGTTACAATGGTTTTTAATAAAGAGTCAGATTTTGAAGAGGCTTTAATTAAAATCTTATCCGAGAAAAGGTGGGAAGAAGAAGTATTGCCATTATGGGCATAGTACTTTAGGGATACGCTCTTCCGACTCTTTTAAAAGAAATCAGTAATGAAAAATCGAAAGGAGAACAGAAATGAAGATAATACTCATATATGATTTGAGGAATAAAGCTGAAGTGGCTCTTCTTATGAAAAGGTTAGATAATGACACCGTAGATAGTATTGATGATTTGCCTAACAGTATGATTTTACTAGTACCTGAAAAGCTTGTCCGACTATGACTTCGCAAGACTTAAAAGAAAAATTATCGGATAAAAGGCGGATAAAAAACGGAATCATTGCGAACTAATGACGGAGTATCTACGGACGATCATCGGACAAAGAGGGGACTCTAAGTGAACTTCATATATGTTAAAGTGTGTATAGTGAGACAGAACTAAAGTTGATTAACGTAAGATAGCAGAAGAAAACTTAAAAACCATATTGAGATATAGCGTAAAGTAGGAGGAAATATTATGCTAAGACCAAGAACAAAAGAAATACTATCAAGCCTCGATAAATTGCAAGAAAAAAGAACACCCTTATGCAAGAGTATTCTTCGAATAAAGAACAATTTTCTGACCTTGTTCAGTTTAGGAAAAACTATGAAAATTATTATGGAATAGAAGTGGAGAGATAAAAAGCTATAAGCGTTGCTTACATTTATTAAAAAGACTTGATATAATTCGTTTACAATGGTAAACTTATTTTGAGCATATTTGTTTACAATTGTAAATGATGAGGAGGAAAGGAAAATGAGCACAATAACTTATATCACAGATGCTGAGTGGGAAGTCATGCGTGTAGTTTGGACAAATGATCGAGTAACTAGTAAAAAAGTTATTTCCGTATTGCAAGAAAAAATGGACTGGACACAATCCACTATCAAAACGATCT
>NZ_PRLK01000003.1 GCF_004151455.1 Candidatus Nanogingivalis gingivitcus
ACACCTACACCTACACCTACACCTACGCCTACACAAATACCTGTGCATGTTCCATCACCAGTCCCAACGCAAACACTAATGCCGGCTCAAGCACCTATGCAGGCCGTAGTCCCACAGCCTACGCCAGTTCAAACTAAAGCACCGGTGCCAGTTTTTACAAACCAAAACATAAATATAGCACCACAAACACTACAGCAATCACAACAAACACCCCAACAAACACCTCAACAAACACCCCAACAAACACCCCAACAAACACCCCAACAAACATATACACCATCTTATAATAGCCAGCAGGCTACGGCTAACTTAAATACTACTTACTCGCCAGTAAATAATGTAACTTCGCAAAATATTTCTGTTCAGCCTGCTCAAACTTTTAGAGTGCCTGAACCTCCAAAGCCACAAGTTCCTGCTATAAATTCTATAAATAATAATATGGTAAATACACAAAAAACATTTGCTATTAATCAGCAAAACTATAATTACGCTAATAATTCTATTGCTTATCAACAAGTAGCCATCAACAGCCAATACAGACCTAATACTATTGCTAATAATGTACAACCAATAGCTCAAAATAATATGAATAATAGAGCTAGTGTGAATAATATAAATCAAAACAATTATTCAAGGCCTCAACCTCAGCCAGTGTTAAGTGATATAGATAGACAGAGAGCTTTATATATACAAAACTTAAGGCAGGGGAGACAATAGAGAAGTAGAAATAAAAGCATAAGGATATAGATTTTTACAGTTAAGCAATATATAATGGAGATAATATGATAAAGATTTTACTAGTAGAGGATGATAAAAATTTAAGAGAAATTTATGGGGTGCGATTACTGGCAGAGGGCTACCAAATTGTTACTGCTGGAGATGGCGAAGAAGCTCTAGCTATGGCTATAAAAGAAAGGCCTGACCTTATTATTAGTGATGTAATGATGCCTAAAGTATCTGGTTTTGATATGTTAGATATACTAAGATCTACCACTGAAACTAGAAATATTAAGGTGATTATGATGACGGCTCTATCTAGTGAAGATCAGCGTAGAAGAGGTGAAATGCTTGGAGCTGATAAATACCTTGTTAAATCACAAGTTGGGATTGAAGATGTTGTAAAAACGGTTAAAGAGGTATTGGGAGCTAATAATGCCCCAGTAGTTAATGATCAAAATGCTGAGTTGTTAAATAATAATTTTATTAGTACTCCTCAACCCGCAGTGATGCCTCAAGCTATGCCTCAGCAAACTGTTCAGTCTAACCCTGCAATAAATAGGGAAGAAGTACCTGCAGCAAATACACAAAGCATGTATGCTAGTGTGCAAAGACCAGCAGTTAGTAGTGTACCATTACCTGCTAGCCAAAATATAGGTTCAACAAGAAGAGATACCGTTAATGTAGGTAGAGCCCCAATACCTAATTTAGCTGGTTATGAACGTATTGATAGAGAAAGGCAAACTGCCAATGGTTCTATTAATGTACCATACCAAAGTACACTTCCAAAACCTGTAGCACCTTTTTCTAGCGACAGGCCTAAAGCCAGTGCACCTTCAAGGACTATTGAAGATATTATTCCACCAAGAGGACAACAGATAGCTCCTTTAGAAAATTCAACACCAAACCAAGATATAGGTAACCTTATTAATAAAGCCCTTAATGAATAGTATGGGAGAACAAGAACCATCTTTACGCTTAAATAAATTTTTAGCCCTGCAGTTAGGAATTTCACGAAGAGAGGCAGATAACCTTATTTCTTCAAGTAGAATTACTATAGACGGTCAACAGGCAGAGCTTGGGGCACGCTTTAAAGACGGAGCTAACATTCTTTTAGATGGTGAAAGTATTTCTACTAAGAAAAAAGAATATACTTATATTTTATTAAATAAGCCTACAGGCTATGTTTGTTCACGAAAAAAACAAGGTGATAACGAAACTATATATAGCTTGTTACCTAAAGAATTTAATGAGCTTAAACCAGTAGGTAGATTAGATAAAGATTCTAGTGGAGTATTATTATTAACAAATGATGGCGATTTTGCTTTTCAAATGACGCACCCTAAATTTTATAAAAATAAAGAATATATTGTTGAGCTTGATATAGCATTAGAGCCGTTACATCAACAGATGATTGCCGATTTTGGTATTAATTTAGAGGACGGAAAATCTCAATTAGGACTAATAAGGCTTGATGATAGCCGTAAGAAATGGCGAGTAATTATGAGGGAAGGTCGTAATAGGCAAATAAGAAGAACTTTTGCTGCATTAGGTTATAAAGTAAAAAAATTACATAGGGAAATTTTTGGTTCTTATCAGTTAGAAGATGATTTGAAAAAGGGTGAGTATAAAATAACAATTAAAAAATAAAAGCAGATATTTTTATCTGCTTTAAAAGTATAAAACTATAAATGGAGTAATTGATAATTTACTACCGCTTTAGGAATTTCTAAGTATGAATCTTCTAATATAGCTTTATTTTTCATTGTAAAGCACCTCTTTTCTAGATTAATAAGGCGTATTTTAATATAACTACGCACTATATACAAAAATTGAAGAAGGTACTATTATATGTTATAATTACTATATTATGTCTAAAATTCTTCCTAAAGTGGCTATTATAGGCCAAGCAAATGTAGGTAAATCGTCATTGTTTAACCGAATGATTCGTGCTCAACAAGCTGTTGTTGCACGTGAAGCTGGAACAACACGTGATAGCGTACTTGGTAAAGTTAAATATAAAAAGCAAGCTTTTTGGCTAATTGATACAGCTGGACTTAAAGACCCTAACGACGAATTTGAAGCTACTATTCAAGAGCAAATTCAAGATGCAGTTGATGTATCAGATTTAATATTGGTAGTTTTAGATTCAACTAAAAGCTTTACGCATGAAGATAAATTAATAGCAAAAAAAGCTTTAAAATCTCGTAAGCCTGTTTTCTTAGTTTTGAATAAAACTGACTTAAAAGGTAATCTACCAAATGAAGAGTTCTTAAGGCTAGGTATAAAACCTATTTTTAGAACATCTGCAGAACACAATAGTGGAGTGGAAGATCTATTGTCTGAAATAGCAGATAATATCCCTAAAGTTAGGGAAGAGGCTGAAGAAAATGAAGATGTTATTAAAGTAGCTTTAGTAGGAAGACCTAATGCTGGAAAAAGTTATTTATTTAACACTTTAGCTGGTAAACAGCAAGCTATTGTAGCTAATGTTGCAGGAACAACTAGGGATACCAATAAAACAGAAATTAGATTTCATGATAGAACTATTGAGCTTGTAGATACTGCAGGTATGCGTAAACCTGGTAAGCAAGAAGTTGGAATAGAAAAATTCTCAGTACTAAGAACTTTAAATGCTATTGACGAGGCTGATATCTGTTTACTATTAATGGACGCTAACGAGCTTAATACGCAGCTAGATCAACGCATTGCAGGACTTATTAATGATGCAGGAAAAGGCATGATTATAGTAGTGAGCAAGTGGGATAGTGTTGAAGGTAAAGATGCTTATACTAGAGATGCGTTAGCACCTAGAATTGCACATTATTTTAAATTTACTCCTTGGGCGCCATTAATTTTTACTAGTTCCAAAACTGGGCAAAATGTAACAAAAATATTTGATTTAGTATTAAATGTAGATAGAAATAGAAAAAGACAAGCAAAAACTTCCACATTAAACCAATTATTACAACAAGCTACACAATCCCATCCACCTGCAGGGCTTAAAAATACACACCCAAAACTAAGGTATATTTCTCAAAGCGACAGCAACCCACCATGGTTTATTATACATGGTTCTAACTTAAAGTTTGTTCACTGGAGCTATAAGCGTTATTTAGAAAGGCTAATACGTGAGAACTTTGATTATTCTGGTACACCAATCAAATTCTCATTCAGAGATGAAAAACAAATTAAAGAGAATAAGAAACGTATTGCTGAGGGTAAAGACCCAATTAATAAAGCTAGTGGAAGTTTAAAAAAGGCCGTGGAATTACAAAGTAAGCGTGAACGCAAGCGTGATGAACGTTTAGCTAAATATGGCATTACAAAAAATAAAAAGTAGTGAAAGATATTACTTATGAAAGTTATTCTTTTTCAAGGTAATTACCCTAAAGAATATGAAGATACTAGGCATAATATAGCTTTTAAATTTGCTGATAGATTAGCAGATAAAAAAGGCTTAAATTTTACTGTTAAAAATAAATATTATGCTAATATACTTGAATTTAAATATAGAGAAGAAAAAGTATTATTAGTGAAGCCAAATACTTTTTATAATGATACAGGTAAGAGTGTTAGGGCTATTTGTGATTTTTATAAGGTTAATTGGCAGAAAGACTTATTAGTTATTTGTGATGATCTAGATTTATTATTCGGTGAAGTAAGGGCTAGACAAAGTGGAAGCTCGGCAGGTAATAATGGTTTAAAGTCTATATCAAAATATTTAAATGACGACAAGTTTACAAGAATTAAAATTGGAATTAAAAGTAAATTATATATTGAGCATAAAATAGATGCAAGTGACTTTGTGCTAGGCAAGTTTAATAGTGAAGAAAAGCTAAAGCAAAGTGAAATTTTTGATATAGTAGAAGAATTTATTGAATTATTTTTGCAAAATAATTTACAAAATATTAAAAAAAGTATTAGTAATAAATAAAAAGCTTTTCATTATAATAAAATTGAATATATCTAAAAATAGTGCTAATATACAGATATAATATTTTAAGCATAAGCCCATTGACAATATATATAAAATATTTTTTTAATTTAATATAATTTTAGTAAAATAAAAACCGCCTAAGCACGGGTGGGCATCGCTTAGACGGTTTTTTATCCCTTCGACGCACCCGAGTAAGGCTCGATCTTTCGAAGCTGACGACCCACCTCATACAACTAAGGGTCCGCCGGTCAAAGGGGTTACTGTATATAATATTTACTATTAAAGTATGTAGAGGAAGAAAGAATGAAATTGGTAAATATTATATACTATAACAGTTATTATAGTTCTTGATAAAATATATAATGTATTTTATCAACTTTCTATATAATATCATAATAAATATAATTAGTCAATAGTTTTAACATAAATTATGAATATAAAAACTTTTAGACCAGAAAAATACGAATATACAAAAATACTATCAAATATATCAGACTGTCCATCTGAATTATTCTATAAAGGAACTCTACCTAATAAAAGAATTAAAACAGTTGCTATTGTTGGGTCTAGAAAACCAACAGCTTATGGTAGAAATATTGCAAATAAAATAGCTAATAGATTAGCTGAAGTGGGTATTGTTGTGATATCTGGTTTGGCTTTAGGTATAGACTCGGTAGCACATAGAGGAGCATTAGAAAGGGATGGCTTAACTATTGCGGTATTAGCTAATGGATTAGACATGGTGTATCCAGCTATGCACAGGTCTTTAGCTGAAAGAATTATTTCTTCAGGTGGAGCTATTATTAGCGAATACCCTATAAATACTAAACCATTACCATGGCAGTTCTTAGCTAGGAATAGAATTATTTCCGGCTTAGCTGATGTTATAGTTGTAGTTGAAGCAGCTAAAAGGAGTGGGACATTATCTACAGCATCTCATGGCATTAATCAAGGCAAAGAAGTTTTTGCAGTTCCGGGCAATATTACATCTCCGTATAGTGAGGGGTGTAACCATTTAATAAAAATGGGAGCTACGCCTCTTATTGATATTGATGAATTTATAAAATATTTAGTTCCTGAAGTAGATGCGAAAAGTAAACAAGCTTATCTACCTATTGGAAACAATGATATTGAAAATTTTATTATTAATAAATTAAGGGATGGAGAGGTTGATGGTGATGAGATATTTAGTGGACTTAATATATCAATAAGTGAATTTAACCAAGCTCTTACTATGCTAGAGATAAAAGGAATAATTAAATCGCAAGGTGGTAATAGATGGAATTTAGGATAATAAAATGTTATAATAAAGGGTAATTATGTTTGTAGATACTGCTAAAGTTTTTATTCAGGCTGGAAAGGGTGGCAATGGTGCCGTTAGTTTTCGGCGTGAATTATATATAGAAAAAGGTGGCCCAGATGGCGGGGATGGTGGACGTGGCGGAAATGTTATTTTTAAAGCTACTAAAGATCTAAATACCTTGCTAAATTTTAGGTATAAACCTGAGCTTAAGGCTAAAAATGGAGAAAATGGTTCAAAGAGAAATAAGACAGGTAAAACTGGTGAAAATTTAATAGTTAAAGTGCCAGTAGGTACGCTTGTTAAAAAAGAAGGAATTATATTAGCAGACCTTGATATTGATGGTAAAGAAGTAATTATTGCTAATGGTGGTGACGGAGGTTTTGGTAACGCACACTTTAAATCAAGCGTAAGGCAAACACCTAGGGTTGCTGAGCTTGGTGAGGCTGGTGAAACTTTTGAAGCCGATTTAGAACTAAAACTATTAGCAGATATTGGACTAGTAGGATTTCCGAATGCTGGAAAATCTACTTTTTTAAGCGTAGTATCTAATGCGCGACCGGAAATTGCTAACTATGCTTTTACCACTTTAACACCAAATTTAGGTGTTGCTTCTATAGATGATAGTAATTTATTAATAGCAGATATACCAGGGTTAATAGAAGGCGCTAGTGAAGGTAAAGGTTTAGGCGACGCTTTCCTTAGACATGTTGAGCGTACATCAGTACTACTACACCTAATTGATATATACGAGGAAGACCCAGCAAAGCAGTATCAAATTATTAGAGAAGAACTAGCTAAATATCAACCTGAGTTGTTAGATAGACCAGAATTAATTGCTTTAACAAAAAGCGAGGGTATGGACGAAGACTTAAAGGCTTATCAAGTAGAGAAGATTAAGCAAGTAGCTCCTAATTCACAAATATTTGTTATTTCTTCAGTAGCCCATCAAGGCCTAAAAGAATTATTAAGGGCATTAAAAATAGAAGTTGATAATTATAGACTGCAAAGCAAAAAAGAAGAAGAAAATAATGATGAAGCAGAGCTACCTATAATAACCCTTTCCCAAGCAGAAGTAGAAAATAGTTGGTACACTGAATACCTAGAAGAAGAGGGTGTTTATATAGTTAAGGGCAAAAAGATCGAGAAATTTGCTAGAAGAACTAATTTCAATAATATTCACGGAGTAAATCGCTTAAGAGATATTATGCGTAAAATGGGTATAGAACAAGAAATTAGAAGAATGGGTGGAGTGAATGAATCGATTATTGAAATAGAGAATAATAGATTTGAACTAGTTGATTCTAGCTGGGAAGACTAAAAGCCTTATAAAGGCTTTTTTCTTTACTTAACAAAAGGCTATTATTTTGTTAAAATAGTAGTTAAATAAGCATAAAAATTTTGGGCAAAAGAATATGGAAAGTTATTACGATAAAATAAATAAAACTATTAAAACAGAAGACATAGAAGATGTTAGTGAATTTTATGAAGCAATAAATAGAAAAAATTTAACTAAAAAATTATCTGATGATAGACCATATGTATACTTTACTATGGAAGTTTACGATAAAGGCAATGGGATAAAAGGTGGTGGTGGTTTAGGAGTTTTGGCAGCCGATACTCGTAGAGTTGCTGAAACGCTAGAAATTCCATTTATTTGTGTAACGCCTTTTTATAGAAGCGAAATTCACCAAAGTATTGTTGCGCTGGATCAGAGGGAAACTATTATTAACGTGCGTCCAGAAGACTATGGCTTTGAATACCTTGATGATGTAGAAATTTTTAACCGTGATATGCCACCAGCAAGACTTAATATTTTCCAAAAAATTTTAGGATCTACCAGATTTTTAACTATGGGTGAAAGTAATTTTGGTGAACTATATGCAGGTGATGGTTCAGGAGATCATCGTTTGTATCAAGAAGTATCGCTGGGTTTTGGTGGATATAAAGCATTAAAAATGATAGGTAAAAAGCCTTCTGTTATTCAATTAAATGAAACAGCTACAATATTTGCAGCTGTAGCAAGGTTGGATGAGTTAGTTAAAAATGGTATGAACTTATATGAAGCTATAGTGTATGTTCGTAAGCACACCTTATATACTAACCATACTTTAGTGCAAGCAGCTGAGAGTGAATTTTCTTATGAACAATTCACTAAAATTGTTTTCCCTAATATTGAAAGTTCAGCTTTAATTAGATGGATAAGTGGACTCTTTAGAAATGATAGATTAAAATTATCTACCTTAACAATTGAGCTAGCTGAAGCTAAAAATGGAGTATCAAGACTACACGCTAGAGTTGCTGATTATCGTGATATTAATGGCGATAAGGTTAAATTTAGAGCTGTTACTAATGGTATTGATCTAAAAACATGGATATTGCCGGATATATTAGGCCTGTACTTAGAAAAAGAAATAATTGATAAATTTGGGCTACCTACAGATAATTTTAAAGAAAATATAGATAAGCTTGATATAGAGAAAATTAAAGAATTAAAGAAAAAAGGTAGAATAGAGTTAAATAAAGTACTTAAAAAACGCAAAAATCAATATGGGAAAAGTGTTCAAATTCCTGAAAACGCTTTAGTGTTTGATTTTAAACGCCGATTTGTAGACTATAAAAGACCTTGGATGCCTTTTGAAGATACGGAGAAATTAAGAAAAATTTTAAGAGATAACAATGCTTACTATATTTTAGCTGGAAAAGTACATCAAGGTGATAGTAGAATGAGGGCAACTTTAAATAGTGTTCTATCTAAAATAGAGAGTGATGATTTCTTGCGTGAGCGTGTCCATTTTATTCAAGATTATGATGAAGAACTAGGTAGAGCTTTGGCTGTTGGTTCAGACATAGCCATTAATGTGCCTATTGTAGGATTAGAAGCTTGCGGTACATCATTCATGAAAGATTTAGGTAATTTAAAATTACTTATTTCTACTGCTGATGGTGGGGCTGCGGATATCTCGCCTACTTCCGCATTAGAGGTTTCAGGAATTAACTATGAGCAAGAATTAAATGCTATTTATAAGCAAATGGAAAAAGCCTGCTATATTTACAATAATGATACTTTACTTCAGAAACAAATTAAAAACCAGCTAGTAGACTATTTGCCGATTGTTAGTGGTGCTAGAATGATGAAAGATTATTTACAGTTAATCTTTGGCCAAAAGTAGAGCTTAAACACATAAAATAATTACCTTATATAAGGTAATTATTTTATACTACTGAAAGAATTTTCCTTTGCTAAATTTTTCACCACTTAGGATGTCGTATTCTATCATTTCATAATCCTTTAATAATTGATTTTTTTCAGCCTCATCCATAGTAACGAAATCTTTATTAAGTGCTGGAAAAGATTGCCTTAAATCATTCAACATATATTGAAAAGGTGACAACTTAAGATTTGCTTGAGACAGAGCAGTGACTTGAGTGTAATTAAGAGATTGTGTGCCTAATTTAATTTTTTCGTTCTCAAAGTTAGAATAAACAAGCAAGGGAGTTCGGCGAATATCGTGTTCATTTTGATAATTACTAAATACATCACCATAGATTCCTGGCCAGTGGTCCCCCCAGAAAACAACAATAGTTTTTTCGTTTAGCTTATTTAAGGAGGCTATAAAATTTTTCATAGCATTATCAGAATAGTTTATGCCTCTTAAGTAGCCTTCTATCTTATGTGCTTCTTCAGTATTATTATTTTTAGCTGTTACGCTAAATGGATTATTTTCATATATATCTTCATAAGGCATATGGTTTTGCATAGTAACAAGATGTATGAACGCTGGTTTTTCAGACTCTTTTAACTCATCAATAGTTTGTTTTAATGCAGACTCGTCAGATATGTAAGGTGACTTTTCTAGCGTATCTTTATATTTAAAATCATCTTCACCTTTAAATTTTTTAAAACCTAGTGTTGGGTATACGGAATTGCGTTTATACATTGTTGTTTTATAGGGGTGTAAGGCAATAGTTGAATAGCCGTATTGAGATAGATAACGTGGCAGGCTAGGAATAGTGTTATTGCCTGAAACTAGGGATGAATAAGGAATAGTATTGAGGAAGAAATTGCTAAAACCTGTTAGGGCTTCAAATTCTACATTAGCTGTTCCACCACCATATTCACTAGAGGCTGCCCAGCCAGAAGTATGCTTTTTTAGTAATTTATGGGTATAGGGTATAGGGTCTTTTTTGCCGTAATCATATATGTGTTTACCTAAAGATGGGTCAATAAAGCTTTCGCTCATAACATATACAATGTTTACTTTTTCTTCTTTTGGGTCTTTTTTGGTGTCGTTTTGTTCTTTAGCTATATTTATATATTTTTGAGTAATTTTATCAACCTCTTTTTTACTATAATTTGCTGGTTTAGGCTGTTTTTTCTCTCGTAAATTAGTAATTGTACCAACTATAAAACCATTAGTCTCATAATTGTAAGCTTGGCTGGTAAAATCTACATTCGTATTGAGTTTTTCTACAAAAAAGAAAGTACCTTTACCGTTTAAATCATTTCTTAAGAAACTAGTTTGTGTCATTAGAATATTAATACCAATAAAAATAGCAAAAATACGTACGCCTAGCATTACAAAATGGTTAGTTTTAATTTTGTACTTTCTTTTAAGAAATCTGTTAATAATTACAGAAAATAATAATATTATGAATACTGAAGCTAAAAGCATTATAATATCGCTTATATTTACGAAGTGTGATAGTGAGCCAGCTTCACTAGTCATAGCTAGATCTTCAGGTAAGAAAGGTGTATGGCGTGATGCCATTTTTTGGGTGTTTATAAACATTATAATAGTGATTAATGAATAAAAAACACCAATTGCAATAGGCCAATTACCTATAATGCTAATAGTAATTATTAGTAGAACTAACAAGATAGTTTTACTTAGTTCTACTAGCTCATGTTTCTCTGCTAAAAAAGTTGAGACCAACTGACTGTCTTTAAATTGAAGAGATAATACATAAGATAGAGAAAGATTGCCTGCTAATATAATTATTATGCCACTAAGTATAATGAAAAATATTTTCGACCTTAATATTGAACGAAGTATATAAAAAACATAAGGGAACAAAGAGGAGATTTTCCTTAACATACTCTTAGTATAACAAAAAATGCATTTTTAAGTAAAAATTAAGGATACTATGCAATAATATGCTTGTGGTAAAAACCACAAAAGGAGGAAGATGAATAATAACTCTAAAATTTATTTAAGTAAACACGGAATTAAAGAATTAAAAAAGAAGATTAATAAACTATCACATGAACAGAAAATGCTAGAGCTAGAGCTAAGAAATAGTGACGTAAAAGAAGACAGCATGTTGCAAATTGAAGTTTTAGCAAGGCTAGATTCTGTTAGGTCTGAAATAGCTGAAAAACAATTAAAATTAAAGAATGCCAAGATACTACCTAAGAAAAAGAGTATTATAGTATCATTAGGCTCTATTGTTGAGCTAATAGATAATGCAACAGGAAAAATTTTTAAATATCAAGTAGTTGATAGTATAGAGGCTGACCCATTAATAGGCAAGATATCCTCAGATAGCCCCTTAGGAAAAAGTTTATTAGGTAAAAAGGCTAATGAAATGATTAATTGGAGTATTGGTGTAAAAAATATGCAAATGCAATTAATTACGGTTGCATAATCGAGGAAATAAATTAATAAAACCCCTTCATTATTTGTAGGGGTTTTTATCTTCTAAAAAACTTATGTTATACTTTTAGATAAAAGAGGGGAATTTTATATGGATATTGCAATTTTAGTTACACTTATAGTTTTAATAATTATTATTCTTTGGCGTGGTTTTGGTGGTAATAATAAGAATGACGATAAATCAGTAGAATTATTAAAAGCAGATTTAATAGAATTAAATAATAGTTTAAATAATATGAAAGATAGCTTTGGTAATAATTTAACGAATTTAAACGAAAAAGTTACTGAGAAGCTTGAAAAAAATAACTTTCAACTGCAAAGTTCTATGAATAGGCAGTTGAGTGAAAGTATTAAAATAGTTGAAGAAGTTAGCAAGAGATTAACGAAACTAGATGAAACAAATAATAGGGTTGTTAATGTTGCCGATGAACTTAAGACTTTACAGAATGCACTGCGTAACCCTAAGCAGAGGGGTGTGTTAGGAGAATTTTATTTATCTCAAGTATTGTCCAATGTGTTACCTCCTAATGCTTTTACTCTTCAGTATAAATTTAATAATAGTGAAATTGTTGATGCCGTAATATTTTTAGATAAACAAAAGATCTTGCCAGTTGACTCTAAATTTAGTTTAGAGAACTATAATCGCATGATTGAATCCGAAGGCGAAGAAAAGAAACAGCTTGCTAAAAAAGTAAGGGACGATCTAAAGATAAGGATTGATGAAACGGCAAAATACATTCGACCTAATGAAAATACTATGGATTTTGCTTTTATGTTTATACCAAGTGAAAGTTTATATTATGATATGCTAATTGGTAAAGTTGGTAGTAATGGTGGCGACGAGCGAGATTTAATTGAATATGCTTTTAGAGATAAGAGAGTTATAGTTGTGAGTCCTACTAGTTTTATGGCGTATTTGCAAACAGTTTTACAAGGGCTTAAATCTTTACAAATTGAAGAGCAAAGTAAAGAGATACAAAAAAGAGTAGGCCTGTTATCTGCTCACATTATAAAATATGAAGATTTAATGAATAAGCTAGGGAAATCATTAGGTACTACAGTTAACCACTATAATAATGCACATAAAGAGTTAGGTAAAATAGACAAAGATATTGTGAAAATATCCGGAGAAGAAAATTCTGCTGAAGTTTTGCCGCAAAATATTGAAAAACCAACAGAATAAGAACTGTTCAAATAGATTAGACAAATCAAAGTAATTATGTTAAAATTTTTTAGTATAAAATAAGGAGGAAGATGGCTACAAAAAAGAAAGTAGTTAAAGATAATAAGAAAACTTCTAAAGAGAATACAGTAATTAAAAAAGTAGAGGATAAAGGAAGTACTATAGTTAAAAATATCGTAAAGAGTCTTTCCGACCCAGCAGTTTTAGTGACAGTATTGGCTGAGTTTATAGGAACTTTTGTGTTAGCTACGGTTGTTTGTATTTCTAATGGTCAACCACTAATGCTAATGTTTGCGTTAATGGCAGTTGTTTTAATGATAGGTACGGTTTCTGGTGCTTATGTAAACCCTTTATTGACAGTTGGTGCTTGGGCTACGAAGAGAATTAGTACTGCAAAAGCTTTACTATATGTAATAGCACAAGTTCTTGGTGCTATGTTATCGTTCGTACTAGTTAAGAGTTATATTGATAGCTTAGGAGTAGGCGATGCTTCACAACTTGGACAAGCTCCACAAATGTTTTCTGCTACTAAAATAACAGAAGGCAAAGAAATGCTAGTGCTATTTGCTGAGCTTCTAGGAGCTTTCATCTTTAGCTTTGCTGTTGCACGTGTAACAGATAAAAATGATGAAAAAACTGATATAGCTAAAGCATTTGGCGTTGGTGGTGCTGGCTTGGTTGCCGTGTTTATTGCTAATACTTTTGCTTCAATTATGGGTGGCATAGCTATTGTTAACCCTGCTATAGCAGTTACTTTGCAGGCTTTCACTATTAAAAATCAAAGTGCTTCATGGTCATTTGCAATATACCTAGGTGCCGCATTAATTGGTGGTATTTTAGGATTTGTATTAAATTCATTAATGAATAAAGCTAGCAAAAAATAAATATAATATTCTAAGTAATGAATAGGCTACCTAAAGGGTAGTCTATTTTAAATTAGTAGTGTTATAATATAAAGATAAACTAAATAAAGGAATAAAATAATGGCTTTATATGTTAGACAAGACGAAGAAAGAAGTGAACTTCAACAAAGAATAGCAGCAGATTTGAGGGAAAAACAAAAGAAAAATTCTTTAGATGAAGGCAGTGGCAAAGGGGAAAGAAGTGAATTTAACGGAGAAGATGCTGTTTTTCTAGAGGGAACCAAGCCAACTACAGGGCTTGCATTTGTTTGGCTGTTAGTTTTTATTGCTATTATGATAGCTATAGGTTTATTCTTAGCCTTTGCTAAAGGGTAAAATAAAAAAATCATCGTGTTATAATAGGTAGTAGTTATGGAAAAGATTGAGCAAGTAAGAAAACAGCTATTAGAAAAAATTGAATCATTGCAAAATCCTAGTGATATATTAAAGTCTTCTGAAATTAAAGATTTATATAAAATGATCCCCACGCTAGCTGGTGAGCATAGGAAAACTTTTGGTGAAAAAGTTAATCAACTAAAGAATGAAATTCAGAGTATAGTAGAGCAGAAAAAACAGGAGATTGAAGAGCAAGAAGTTCAAAGCCTTGATATTACTGCACCTTTTGGCGAAAGCACAGCAAAAGGTAGCTATAAACCTAAGTTGATAGGTTGCGAAAATGGATCTTTGCATCCACTTCAAAAGGAGCTGCAAAAAGTAGTAGATATTTATGTTCGAATGGGATTTGAAGCAGTAGAATCTAGACAAATTGATGATGACTGGAATATGTTTGGTGCACTAAACTTCCCTGAGAATCATCCAGCTAGGGACGGTTATGATACATTTAGAACAGAAGAAGGTTTTATTCCACCAGCTCATACTTCAACAATGCAAAACAGGGTATTAAAACACGGAAAAGAACAACTAGAAAAAGAAGGACAGATTGCTCATATTTCATATGGTAGAGTATTCCGTAATGAGGATTTGGATGCTACACATGAACATACCTTTTACCAGTGTGAGGGAGTTTTTGTTAGTAAAAATGCCAATTTAAGCCAGATGCTAGGAACTCTCCATGCCTTTTTTGAAGAATATTATGGTCAAAAGCTAACTATTAAAACTCAACCAGGATATTTTCCATTTACTGAACCAAGTTTAGAATTTTTAATTGAAAAGCCTGCAAGCCTTGGTGGTAAAAAAGGTGAATGGCTTGAGATGCTTGGATGTGGAATGATACATCCTAATGTTTTGGAAGCTGCAGGTATTGATAGCAGTAAATATCGTGGCTTTGCGTGGGGTGGAGGAATTGAAAGACTAGTTATGTTGAAATATGGAATTTCTGATATACGTTATTTCGAAAGTGCAAAGTTAGAATTTTTAAAGGAGTTTTAAAATGATAATATCTGTAAATTGGTTGAAGAAATTTGTGGCAGATTTGCCTCCTGTAGAAGAGCTAGTAAAAATTATTGGAGCTCGCTTAGTTGAAATTGAAGATGTAATAAATTTAAACGAAAAATATAAGGACGTATTGGTAGTTAAAGTTATCAGTGCTCAAAAAGTTGAAGGCAGTGATCATTTAAATCTTTGTAAAATTGATGATGGTGGGAAAAGGCAAGGTGTCGAAAGAGATTATGATGGCTTAATTCAAGTTGTTTGTGGAGCACCAAATATGAGAACAGGCCTATTTGTAGCGTGGTTACCACCAGCTTCTATAGTACCTGAAACTTTTAAGAAAGAAGACTTTGTATTAGGTTCGCGTAAGCTTATGGGAAATATGAGTAATGGTATGATTGCTAGCATTAAAGAGCTGGACCTTGGTGAAGAACACGATGGTATTCTAGAAATTACTAATGATATTGCTAACAAAGAATTATGTGCAGGTGATAGCTTCTCTGAAATTTTTGAACTAGATGATTATTTAATAGAAGTTGAAAATAAAAGTTTAACGCATCGTCCTGATTGTTTTGGTAATATCGGGTTTGCTAGGGAAGTTGCTGGTATTTTAGGTAAGAAATTTAAAGAGCCTTTATGTCTAAATACTGCTAGTGTAGTAGAAGGTGCTAATAATGAGATTTCTATTGATATTAAAGATGAGAAATTATGCTCTAGCTATGCTGTAGCTACTTTTGACGCTGTAAACCTAAAAAAACAAGAATCATTATCTATAGAAAAGAGTTTTTTGCATCGTAGTGGAGTTAAAGCTATTGATCCAATTACTGATTTAGCTAATTTTATTATGCTAGAGGTTGGTCAGCCATTGCATACTTTTGACCTTGATAAGCTTGAAAAATTACACGGAAGTAAAGATATTAAAATAACAATAAGGAATGCTTTTCAAAACGAAAAAATAGTAGTTTTAGGAAATAAAGAAATCTCTCTTGCTGAAAATGATATTGTGATTGCTGTAGGAGGTGAAGGGCAACACGCTGTTGCTATCGCTGGAGCTATTGGAGGAGAGGCTACAAAAATAGATAATAGTACTAAAAGAGTACTAGTAGAAAGTGCAACATTCAACCTATATAATTTACGTAGCACTCAAATGAGACATGGTATTTTCTCGGAAGCGATAACGCGTTTTACTAAAGGTATACCTAGAATGCTGAATGTGGTTGCACTTAAAAAATTTGCAGAAAAAAGCCAGCAGATTGGATTGTCTCAATCAAGCAATATTTTAATTAATTCTCTTAAAAATAAAGCACAAGAATTATCAGTAAATGTAGAAAAAATAAATAATATTCTAGGTACGAATTTTAGTATTGATGATATTTCTGAGACATTACTAAATGTTGGTTTTAAAATCCAAAAGCAAGAGGAGAACGCTATAAGTATAGTTATTCCATTTTGGCGTACAGATATACATATTATGGAAGATGTAGCTGAAGAAGTTGGACGACTTAAAGGCTATGACAATATCAGTTTGACCTTACCTAAGAGAACTTTTAAACCTGTAGAATTATCAAATATAGACAAAATTCGAATGGAAATTAGAGAAATTTTAAGTTCAGCAGGGGCTAATGAGGTTCTAACATATAGTTTTATCCATAAAAAATTATTAGAAAATGTTTATCAAGACGAGAGTAATTCTTATAAAATTATAAACTCAATATCTCCAGATTTGCAATATTATCGTCAAACTATTTTACCAAGCTTACTTGATAAGATTAATAGTAATGTACGTAGTGGCTATAATGAATTTGCGATATTTGAGATAAATAAAGTTACTAGAAAAGATATGGGTATTCGTGATGATGTGCCGGTAGAAGAGTATAGACTGGCTTTAGCTTATACTAATAATGATTCTGAAGAGGCTTTTTATAATGCAAAGCAATATTTAGAATTTTTATTACGTAAATTAGGAATTAAATTAGTAGTTAAACCATTCAATATTTCAGCAGCACCATTAGCAGGCAAATTTGAACCTAAAAGATCGGCATTGGTGGGATATTATGAACATGATAGTAGTTTTGTAATGATAGGTGCAATTGGTGAATTTAAAAAGAGTGTTCAAAGGAGCTTTAAACTTCCAAAAGCTACAGCTGGTTTTGAAATAGTTATAGATAAAATTATTGATCAGTGGTTAGAAAGAAAAATGAATATTGAATTACCTTCAAAATTCCAAAGTATAGAGAGAGATATAAGTATAAGGGTTAATAACAAGGTTAGTTATGATGATTTGCTTAAATCTTTAGAAAATAAGATTAATAAAATTGATAATGAATGTGCAATAAAAATTAAACCTGTAGATATTTATCGATATGATCAAGATAATAAGAATATTACCTTTAGATTTAAAATTTCGCCATATGATAGAACATTTAATGGTGAAGATATAAATAAGATAATTACAGCTTTGCAGGATTCTATCATCGAATTAGGAACAGTAATATAAAAGTATAGAGGAGGAAAATATGGCACAAAAATTACAAACAGGGACTTCTAAAACTACTAGATATGCAATATGGGCAATCTTAATATTAACAGTGTTGAGTACTGTTGCCTTATATGCTTCAATGTTCCTAAGTCAAGATAATAACTATAAAGAAGCAAAAGTTCAGCAGGATAATTATAAGAAATATCAAGAAGCTACTGAAGAATACAATAAAAAAGCAGATAAGCAAGCAAAAGAACTTTCAGCTAAATACTACAATAGCTTTAAGGAGTTCAGAAAAACTCCAAGTGCATTTAAAGCTTCGGATGTAAAAGAGTTAGAAAAGAAAGATCTAAAAGTAGGAGATGGTGAAGAGATAACTGATAAAACTACCGAATTCTACGCTTATTATATAGGATGGAAACCAGATGGTAGTGTTTTTGATGGCAGCTTTAATAAAGACGAGTTGAAACTTCCATTAGCTGTAAAGAAAAATAACCGAGGATGGGGCGTTATTGATGGTTGGAGCGAAGGCATTCAAGGAATGAAAGTTGGTGGCGTAAGAGAGCTTACTATTCCTGCAGATAAGGCTTATGGATCTAATGGTAGCCCTAATCAGCAAGATTCAGCAAAATCAATAGCTCCTGATACTCCATTAAAGTTTATAATTATGCTTATACCTAAATTTGAGGAAATACCACAACCCAACTATAAGGACTACGGATTCTAATGATCGACCTAGCTATAGTTGGTGCTGGTCCAAGTGCTATCTCTGCGGCTATATATGCTGCTAGAGATGGCTTAAATGTTAAAGTTTTTGAAAAGCAAATAATTGGTGGTCTAGTATCTCAAACGGATCTTATAGAGAATTACCCTGGTTTTGAAGAAGGTATAACTGGCTTAGATCTTATTAAGAAAATGAGATCACAAGCTGAAAAATTTGGTGCTAAATTTGAATATGCCGAAGTATCTTCTTTAGAGCAGAAAGATGGATATGTTACATTTTTGGCAGATGGATTTGAACTTAAGGCTAGAACAATATTATTGGCTGTAGGAAATGAATATAGAAAATTAGGAATTGAAAACGAAGATAGATTTATTGGTAGAGGAATATATTTTTGTGGGACATGTGATGGACCTTTATTTAAAGATAAGGAAGTGATTGCAGTTGGTGGAGGAAACTCTGCAGTACAAGAAGCTATTTTTATAAGTAAGTATGCATCTAAGGTTCACTTAATTGTAAGGAGCGACATTAAAGCACAAGAAGTCTTAAAAGAAAGATTGGAAGACGCTGTTAATAAAGGGAAAATAACAGTCTATAAAGGTGCACAAATTAAAGAATTATTAATGGATGCAGAAAATATATCCGGAGCAAAAATTACTTTTAATGATTCTAGGGAGGATATTAATATTTTATCTCCGGCTATTTTTGAATTTATCGGTTTGGTCCCTAATACTAAATGGTTAGATGGTTCAGGTGTAGAAACTAATGATAGAGGAGAGATTATTGTGGATAAGAATTTAAAAACTTCTTTAGACTTGGTTTATGCTACAGGTGATGCTATTGAAGATGCTAAAAAACAAATTATAATAGCTGCTGGTAATGGTGCTTTGGCTGCCTTAAATATATCAAAAAAGCTAAGTTTTTAGTTACCTTTTTAATAAATTGTTACTAGTAGACACTATTAAAAAAGGTAATAAAATTTGTTATACTATATAATATGTCAGAGGTGAAAACAAAAACTTTTGAAGAGCTAGTACCTAGTGATTTTGTACATCTTCATACGCATACTTATCATTCATTATTGGATGGTCTTACTAAAATAGATGACCTAACAAAAACAATTAAAGAAAATGGCATGGAGGCCGTTGCTATTACAGATCACGGAACTATGTCTGGTACGATTGAGTTTTATAAATCTGCTAAAGATCAAGGGTTAAAGCCTATCATTGGTATGGAGACATATGTTGCGGCTAGAACTCGTTTTGACCGTGATCCACAGCATGATAAACCACGCTATCACCTTATTTTGTTAGTAAAAAACGAAAAAGGATGGCAAAATTTATGCGCACTTACCACAAAGGCATGGATTGAAGGTCAATACTATAAGCCAAGGATTGATCATGACATAATGCGTGAACATTCAGAAGGTATCATTTGCTTGAGTGGTTGTGCGGGTTCTGAGATATCAGAAGCTATTAAAGCTGATGATTATGAAAAAGCAAAAGAATTAGCTGGTTGGTATAAATCTATATACGGAGAGGACTTTTATTTAGAACTTCAGGATCATGGACACCCAGAATGTCCAAATCATTGGGATATACAAAAGATAATAAATGATGGATTGTTAAAGCTAAGTAAAGAGCTAGATATTCCCTGTGTGGTTACTTGTGATTCTCATTATTTAACACATGAAAATCAAGATGCTCACGAGATTTTATTATGTGTAGGTACAGGATCTTACTTACGAGATGAAAAAAGGATGAGCTTAAAAGAGTTTGACCTTTTTGTTACAAACCCAAAAGATATTATTGATAGATGGGGCAAGATTGATCCTGAAATTATTTTAAATACAAAGAGGGTTGCTGAAAAGGTAAATTTTAACTTCGAATTTGGAAAAATTCTTATTCCTAAATTTCCACTTCCAGAGGGAGAGGAAAGCGAAAAAAGCTTTTTAGATAAGCTAGTATTTTACGGTATGGGAGAGCGTTATGCACATATACCAAGAGATCAAGTTGAGAAAATGTCCATTAAAGAAATTCGAAGCAAATTAAGTAAAGAGCAATTAGATCGCGTTGATATGGAGTTAGGAATTTTGGACAGCATGGGATATAACGGCTATTTCTTAATTGTTCAAGATTTTATTAACTGGGGAAAAAGTCAAGGTATTGTTTTTGGTCCTGGGCGAGGTTCGGCTGCAGGGTCTATTATTGCTTATTCATTACATATTACGGATCTAGATCCTTTAGCTTACGATTTACTTTTTGAACGTTTTTTGAACCCTGATCGTATTTCAATGCCAGATATTGATGTTGATATTCAAGATACGAGAAGGAACGAAGTAATACAGTACTGTACTAATAAATATGGTTATGAGAGAGTAGCTAATATTGCCACTTTCGGTAAGATGATGGCTAAAAACGCCATTCGTGATGTTGCGCGTGTGTTGGAAGTGCCTTATGCCGACGCAGATAGGCTAGCTAAACTAGTTCCAGATCCTAACCAAGGTAGGCATATTCCATTAAAAATTAGCTTGGAAAATGATTTAGATCTTAAGAAGGAATATGAAACTAACCCTACGGCCAAAACAGTATTTGATTTTGCTGTACAGTTAGAGGGGACTATTCGTAACCATGGAGTTCATGCTTGTGGTGTGGTTATTGCGCCAGATGACCTAGTTAAATATTTACCGTTAGAAATGGCGCAAAAGGGAGTGGTAGCCACTCAAGTTCCAATGGGTCAAGTTGAAGATCTCGGCCTACTTAAAATGGACTTTTTAGGGCTAAAAAACTTGTCTATTATTTCTACAGCTCAAAAAATCGTAAAACAAACTTACGGCAAAGATATTGATTTAGCCAAATTACCTTTAGGCGATGAAGCTGCTTATCAGCTGTTATCAAGAGGTGACTCTACTGGAGTGTTCCAGCTTGAGTCTGCTGGTATGAAGCGTTACCTTAAGGAATTAAAACCTTCTAAATTTGAAGATATTATTGCTATGGTAGCGCTATATAGGCCAGGTCCTATGAGCGAAATACCAAAATTCATTGCTCGTAAGCATGGTGAAGAGGAGATAACTTACTATGAAGAACATATGGAGAATGCTTTAAAGAACACCTATGGTATTTTAGTGTACCAAGAACAATTCATGCAGATATCTAAAGAGGTATGTGGTTTCACTGGTGGGCAAGCTGACACTTTACGTAAAGCTGTGGGAAAAAAGAAAATTGACCTTATGAAGAAAATGAAAGGTGAATTTATTGAGGGTGCAGTTAAGCATTCTAATGCTGATCGTGGAAAAATTGAAAAATTCTGGGACCACCTAGAAGAATTCGCTAACTACTGTTTTAATAAGAGTCACGCTGCTTGTTATGCTCTAATTGCTTATTGGACAGCTTATATTAAAGCTCACTATCCAGATGCATTTATGGCTGCTTTAATGACAAGTGATGCTGATGATACGGACCGTTTAGCTATTGAGATTGCTGAATGTAGAAAAATGGGTATTCAAGTTTTAGGTCCAGATGTTAACGAATCATTTAAGAATTTTGCAGTAGTACCTCATGAGAATAAAATACGCTTTGGACTTTTAGCAGTTAAGGCTGTTGGTAGTGGTGCAGTAGATGCTGTTTTGGAATCTCGCAAAGCTGAAGGGAAATTTGTTAGCGTTTTAGATTTTGCCAAGCGTGTAAATTCTAGGGCATTCAATAAAAAAGCATGGGATTCTTTGATAATGACTGGTGCTTTTGATAGTTTTGGCACTAGGTCTGATCTTTTGCATAATTTAGAGAAGATTCAAGCTTATGGATCTAAAATACAAAAAGAAGCTTTAAGTGGTCAGACTGATTTATTTGGATTTGCTGGCGAGGAAGATATGAGGGTTGAGCCAGAAATTGAACTAGTTACTGGAACTAAGCAACATACTGAAAAAGAACAATTAACCTGGGAGCGTGATTTATTGGGGTTGTATGTATCGGCGCACCCATTAGATAAATATGTTACTTATTTTGAAGAGCAGACCGTGCCGCTATCTCAAATTCAACCTAATACTGATGGTCAAAAAGCAACTATTGGGGGTATTGTACTCGATACTAGAACAATTATTACCAAATCTGGAACAAAAATGGCCTTTATTAAAATAGAGGATAAAACTGGCGAAGGTGAAGTTATCGTTTTTCCTAATTTATACTCAGAAGTTGAAAATAAGATCTCTATAGATACTGTACTTAGGGTTGAAGGAAAGGTTTCTGCTAGAGATAGAGACGGTAATATTAAGCCCGATGCACAATTGATTGCTGAAAATATAATGGTAATTACTGATGAAGAACTAGAAAGCTACGAATCTACTGGTAGAAGAGCTGAAGGATTAAAGGCAAAGAGTGTAACAAAAAAGAAAAATGTTTCACAAAAAGTTACAAGTACTGTAAATAAACGAAGCCTAGTAAACCCTACAAAAAAACAGTCTGAGCAAAAGCAAAATACTCAAGTAGAGAAAAAAGAATATCAAGCTGAGAAAAATCAGAGGGTTTTTGTGCATATTAAAAATCCTAATGATCATGAGTCATTATTATCTGTAAAAAAGATTTGTAATAAATATCCAGGCGTTTCAGATATAATTTTAGTGCTAGGAATGGAGAAAAAGTCAGCAATAAAAATGCCTTTTAGAGTTGATTCTAAAAGCGAATTAGCTAAAGAGCTGGTAAATTTATTAGGCGAAGCTTGTGTTATTCTGAAAGATTAGCGAGAGCATGTTGCGATTGCTAGTTTTGAGTGATAAAATATTTATATGGAATATATAATTAAAGAAATCAAAGGAAGACAAATACTAGATTCAAGGGGAAACCCAACAGTTGAAGCTGATGTAATATTATCAGATGGAACTGTTGGGCGAGCTGCTGTTCCTAGCGGCGCCTCTACTGGTTCTGGAGAAGCACTTGAACTAAGAGATGGCGATAACGTTTATGGTGGAAAATCTGTATATAAGGCAGTATCTGCAGTAAATGGTGAGATTAGAGAGCTACTAATAGGGAAAAATGCCGAAGAACAATCTGAGATAGATAATGCTATGCTAAAACTTGATGGTACAGATAATAAAGCACGCCTTGGTGCAAATGCTATCTTAGCTGTTTCTTTAGCTACTGCAAAGGCTGTTGCTAAAGCTAAAGGTATTGAACTTTGGCAGTATATTGCTGAGAAAACAGATTCTACCCCAAGCTTACCACTACCTATGATGAACGTTATGAATGGTGGTGCGCATGCAGGTTGGGCTACTGATATTCAAGAATATATGATCATGCCAGTTGGTGCGAAAGATATATTTGAAGCTGTGCAAATGGGAGCAGAGACTTTCCATTCATTAGCTAAAGTATTAAAATCAAAAAACTATCCAACCACAGTAGGTGATGAGGGTGGCTATGCACCAAAAGTTAAAGAAGGAAATGAAGAACCTTTACAACTAATCTCAGAAGCCATTAAATTAGCAGGTTACGAATTGGGTAAAGACATTGCTTTCGCTTCAGATCCAGCATCTAGCGAGTTCTATACTGAAGATGGTAAATATGACTTTAAAGCTAATGATAAGGTATTAACAAGCGAAGAAATGGTTTCATTCTATGAAGATTTAGTAAGTAAATATCCATTTACTTCTATAGAAGATGGATTAGCTGAAAATGATTGGGATGGCTGGAAATTATTAACAGAAAAACTAGGAAACAAGATTCAGTTAGTTGGTGATGACCTAATGGTAACTAATGTTGAGCTATTGCAAAAATCAATTGATCTTGGTGTAGCTAACGCTATATTAATTAAGCCTAACCAAATTGGATCTCTAACAGAAACTATTAATGCCGTTAAGCTTGCTCAAAATAACGGATATAATACAGTTATGAGTCATAGGTCTGGTGAAACTGAAGATGTTACTATCGCACATCTGGCTGTTGGTTTAGGATGTGGTCAAATTAAGACTGGTTCATTATCTCGCACAGATCGTGTAGCGAAATATAATGAATTGATGAGAATTGCTGAGGCAAACCCTGAACTTCAATTAGCAAAACCATTTAATATATAATATTATAAAAATTACAATAAAATAGATAGCCATGTAGCTATCTATTTTATTGCTAATATTTTTTATATTACTATTCTATAAGGAAAATAATATAATAGTAGTTTCCTTATTTACTACCAGTCCCAAGAGAATAACCGTTCTAGGAAAGTTTTTGAATTTCTTGGTAGTTCTATATTTTTTTGTTCAGCATTATTTTCAGGTTTCTTTACATCTGCCGTTGAAGGATCTGGTGCTACCTGTTCTGCAAAAACTAATAATCGTTTTTCAGCCGTACCTATAGGGGTACAAGTAATTAATGTTAACCAAGGCTTATCTGTATCCATTACAACTTTACTTACTTCATTTGGCATAACCACTTCTTTACGCCTAACTATGTAGGTGTACCTTTTGCCGTTATAATTAGAATATATAGTGTCACCATTTTGCATTTTTTCAAGCTGTGCAAATATGAATTTATATTCACCATTATCGAATAAGTCATTACTTGAATGACCACTTAAAACTGTATTACCAGCTTGTCCCGGAACGCTATTAGCTCCTGGTATTGCGAAGTGAGCAACACCTTTTTCCATAGCTTTTAGTTGTGATTTTGAATCATTTCCTGCACCGTAAATAACTGGCACGTCTACATTTAGTTTAGGAATAATTAATTTTGGATCATTGCCTACATTAATACTAGCGTTTGGGCTATAGACTGTATGTTGAGCAGTTGAATTACCCGGAGCTACATACGCTTCAACTGAGGCAAATATAAGCCTATTATATTGAAGAAAAACAAATGTAAATACTACAACTATCACAGATATTATAGGTACAAAATGTCTACTACTACGTATTTTTTCTGTTTTTTCTTGAGCTTTAGCCATTATATCTTTTCTGATTTTAGCTAATGCTTTCATTTTAGCTTGTTGATCGGATAAATCGTCCATCACTTCTGGCTGAATATTCGCCATTTTTTGTTGGTGTTTAAAAGCTGCCGAATAGTAACTTTCGTAGTATTTCTGGTAATAACTTTGCCAAGCTTCATGATATTTTTTCCACTGGCCATTTTCTATACTAGCAGAGTTATCTAAGGCTCTATTATTATTTGCTACTTTAATTTTTGAAGTGGTAGCTATATCGCTATTTTTAATATTTTGTTTATTGTGGATAGGGTCAACTATAGCATCATAAGTTTTTGTATCTACTATAGTTTTAGGCTGATTCAAATTGTTTTGTAGGGGAGTTGTGTGAGGTGTTTTATAATTACTATTTCCTGAATATATATCTTCAACCTTTTTTCTACGATAATCTATTACGGCCTGAGCTCGTCTTTTTTCTAAATCTGTAGTTTGTCTTTGAGGGATTTTTATCCCCAAGCTTTGTTTATTATTTTCATCCATGCCCTTGATTTTTCCTATTTACTATTATACAATAGGGGGGATTTATTGTAAATAAGCAAAGCGTTTTAAATAAACATATGCCGCGATGGTGGAATGGTAGACACGCTAGACTCAAAATCTGGTGAGCAGTAGCTCGTGCCGGTTCAAGTCCGGCTCGCGGTACCAAAAAAGATAGTCCAATTAGACTATCATTTTTTATTTTATAGATATTTTATTCCAAGATCATTCGCAATCTTAATAGAGATATATTTCCATTTGAATTTGTACTTAAAGTATATAAAAACTTGTCATTTCCAGAAAGAACAATAGGCATATTTTCTAGTGATGGCATTAATGAGTGTTTATTAGCTCCATCAAAATCTACTATGCTTAAAGAATTATTAGTTACATTAGCAAGGTGAAAATTATCTATCCATATTGGTTTATTTGGACTATTATTATCTAGCGTGAAGGTTTCTTTTGTTTCTAAATCATGCATTAAAGTAGATGAATTGGTCTTGATCGCCAGTAAGCGAGATTCATCGTTTATATTTAAACTTGTTATATCTTGGTTGGCCTTAATTTTTTTATAAAGCCTCATAAGTTCACTCCAATTAGATGATTTATATATATGTATTTCATCTTTTATTGCTACATGGACGTAACTTTCATTATAGTATCTACCAAGTGCAATTGTTGGGGCAGTGGGAATATTATCTTTTATCAACATATTTTTATTATCTCGCCTTATATGTATTGAGTAGGTAGTGTTATTCTCGCTGTTAGTCTTTTTTTGAACTGATTCAATTATATTTTCTCTTGAAGTAAAGGTTTCTATATCTGTTAATATATTTGCCGATAATGTTAAGCTGTCTACATTTAGCTCTTTCAAATTTTGCCCATCTTGAATGTATAATATAGAAGCTTCGTTATTTTTCGCCTCTATTTTAGCAATATTATTTAAATTAAAATCTTTAGAAATATCAATAAATTTAGATGGGTTATTTACGTCTCCAATAAGCCAATGTCTACTTCCGTTTTGGTTGTAGGTAAATATAAAACGGTTATTATTACGTGATATTTCTTGTATTTCGACATTAGATATAGAATTTTCTTTACTATTATTTTCTTGAAGAACATTAAGATACCCTAATTCCTTAATATTTGGGGTATCATTTTGTAGATTTATCAATGAGAATTTAATAGATTTCTTATTATCTTCTTGTGCTATTAATATTTTTTCTTTATTTGGTAATACTTTTGCCGTTTTTAAATTCTGAATATCTAAAAAACTATCAATTCTCTTTTGTTTTGGGATTAGACGTGCATAATTTAGCCATAGTATTTCACCTTCTTTAACTTGAGTTTTACGATACCATGTCTCATACCCTTCTTTCCAAATTTTAAATTCATGAGTTCCTGCAGAAAGTAGGGTTTTAGTATTTGTTTTTTCTGCTAGCTTTTGATCTCCTATTTCTACTGTTGCACCGGTTACAGAAGAGAAAAATTGTACCAATCCATTTCTTTCAAAACTTCCTTTTGGATCCAGTGTCCATCCTTGAGTGAGAAATACTAAAATTACTACAATAGTAATAACTGTAATAGTCATAGCAAAATTTTTTAAAAAAATAATTAAATTTTCTTTTTGCATAGATTTTTTCATTTGTAATATTATAACATTTTGTAATATTTTTCTGAATACTTGAAAAAAAGGTTATGTTATCTTAAAATATACATAAGCTTAAATAAGAGGTTTAATGAAAGAATATATTACTATAAATGGGAGAGAATATAATACCCGAACGGGAGAGTTTAAGGGTACTAGCAATACTATACATAATAGTATACAGAAATCTACAACCCTAAATCGTAAATTTCTAAAGCCTCCTAAAAAATATAGTGATATTACACCTAAGCAATATCAAGCAATTCGCCAGTTTAAAAGGAAGCATGATTATTCAGAAGTTATACTGAAAGCAGAAAAGAATAGAAGTGCCGATTTATATAGATTCAGCAGTAAAAAGAGGGTTAATGTCCAACCTATAGTTAAAAGCAAGGATAAAGACGAAGTTTTAATTCCTCCGCAGGAGCACCCACTTCAGAAAAAAGCTAATGAAGCTTTAAAATCTGCTAAACAAGGAAAAGCTTTACCTACAGCTAGAGAGTTAAAAATTCTTGCCATTAATGAAGCCTTAGATAATAGTAGAAAAAATAAATATAAACACGATAGCTTTTTTATTAAAGGGAATAAAGGTATTCTAAAATATTCATCAATTTTAGGTTTTATTACTTTAGCTATTTGCTTTCTTGTTTATACTAATATGCCTAATATAGCGGTAAAGTTAGTATCTGCTCAATCTGGAATAGAAGTTAATATGCCTAGTTATACTTTAGAAGGTTATAGTAGTGATGGTCTAGCCTCTTTTGATGGAGAAAATATTATATTTAAATATAAAAATAATAATGGTTATCATTATGAAATAAAAGAAATGCAAAAAGAATGGGATAGTGTAGCACTTAGAGAAAATCACATTTATCCTAGATGGGGAGATAATTATAATACAGCTTATAGTAATGGAATAATCATCTATTCAAAAGGAAATGAGTATATTTGGGTTAATAACGGTAGAATGTATACAGTAACTTCGAATAGGTCTATTTCCGATACGGAAATAAGTAATATTGTAAAGAGCCTTTAATTTTATTTTAACGGCTTATCATGATAATATATAGAGTATGAAAGTAAGAACTCGTTTTGCTCCTAGTCCTACTGGGTATATTCATGTAGGTAATGTTAGGAGTGCTTTATATCCGTATTTAGTAGCTCGCCAGTCGAAAGGTGATTTTATTTTACGTATTGAAGATACTGACCAAGCAAGATTTGTAGATGGTGCTGAAGATATGGTGTTAGATACGTTAAGATGGCTAGGGCTAGAGTGGGATGAAGGTCCTATCAATTTATCTACTGAAGAGGGTAAATATGGGCCCTACCACCAAACGCAGCGTAAAAATATCTATTTAGAGTGGGCGCAAAAGATGGTTGATGAAGGATTAGCTTATGCTGACCCTTACACTGTTGAGCAAGTGCAAGCTTTTAGAGAAGAGGCAAAAGCTAACAAAAAAGCTTTTCTATACCGAAATTATAGACCCGAAAACCCACCAGAATGGAAAGTGGGTATGCCTTTAAGATTTAAAACCCCAGTTATTAAAAGATATAGTTGGAATGATGCTGTTATGGGTGAATTATCTGCTGGTGAAGAGGCTTTAGATGATTTTGTTATTATTAAAGCTGATGGGCTACCAACATATAACTTTGCACATATTATTGATGATTATGAGATGGGGATAACACATATTATTAGGGGTTCAGAGTATGTTGCAAGTACGCCTAAATACTTATCTTTGTATGAAGCTTTAAATATAGAACCGCCTATTTTAGCACATGTTCCACATATATTAGCGCCTAGCGGTAATAAAAAGCTAGGCAAAAGGGATGGGGCTAAAAGTGTAACTGAGTATAGAGAAGAGGGCATTTTGCCAGAAGCTATGATTAACTTTTTAGCTCAATTAGGATGGAATGATGGAACTGAGCAAGAGATTTTTACGTTAGAAGAATTAATAGATAAATTCTCTTTAGACAGAGTTCAAAAATCCGGAGCTAGATTTGACGAACAAAGACTTTTATGGCTTAATGGTCAGTGGATTAGGCGATTAGATTTTGAAGATCTATATGCTAGATGCCAACCTTTTTGGGGGTCTGAAGCTAAGGATTCTGAAGAGGGCTATAAAAAACAAGTATTGGGTATAGTTTACGATAGATTAAAAACATTGAAAGATTTACCTGAAGCTAGTGGCTATTTCTTTAAAATTAAAGATACTAATTTAGAAATGATTAGCACTAACAAGCAATTAAAGAAAATAGAGAAAAATAGGTTAATAGAATTATTGGAAATATCTATAAAAAAACTAGAATCTATAGATAGCTGGAATGAAGAAAATATTCAGTTAACCCTAAATCAATTATTAGAAGAGACTAAAGAAAAACCAGCAGTAATATTCCAGCTAATTCGTATATGTTTAACTTGGGCTAGTTTTTCTCCAGCCTTAAATCAAACTTTAGCAGTAATAGGTAGGGAAAATTCTATTAATAGATTAAATATATCACTTGAAGATATTAAAAATAATTTATAATAATTTTCGTTATTTCTTTCGGTGATTCCATTGGCAGTAGATGACCACCCTTAAGATCAACTATATTAGCATGTTTAAAGAGCTTTTTTGAAAGCTCTTTTTTATTTTTATCTATAGTGTTATCGCTTTTACCATTAATTACTAATTTAACGTAATTATTAAAAAAGATATCTTTTTTTAAAGCTATATCTATCAGGTTTTGTTGGCTTAGTAATTGTTTTATACTATTTTGGCAATAAAATATATTTTTAAATATATTTATAAAAGCTTGTAACGACCATCTCTTTTGTAAAAATAAAGCTTTAAATGGTGATAATATGGGTATATTTGATAAAACCATAAATAAAGAACTTTTTTGAGATAGGAGCATTCCTTTAAGGAAAGATGATGAAGGAGTATGCACGGGGCAAATAAGTACTGTAGGTATTTTTTTAGATATAGCATTATTTTTAGCAATAAAGCAGCCAAAAGAATGAGCGATGATAATTTTTGGATCTATAAATTCTTTTTTGATAGTATTAATAAGAGAGATATAAAAAGTATTCAACAAAATAGTATGGTTTAAATTAGCTATAGAACTTTTACCATGGGAGGGTAGTTCTACTATTAATATAGAATATTTACAAGATAATTCATGGGCTAAAGGGGTTAGTCCAAAATAATTTCCGCCAAAACCATGAAAGAGAACTGCTAAAGGTTTATTCTTTTCTATTTTACTGTAAGTGGAAATAGAAATATTATTTACACTAATATATTTGTGTTTTAAAAGTCTATTCCAAGGATTAATAGGCATAGTATTTAATTTAAAATATAGTAGATATTTTGTCAAATAAAATATTTTATGTTTGCTAGTTAATTTAGTATAATATACAATAAAGCATAAGAAATATAAAAAGAGGGGAAAAGTGGCACATCCTTTAAGATTAGTAATGATAAGGCACGGCGAGAGTGAGGCTAATGTTGTTCAAAAAGCTCAAAAATACGGTAAAAAATCTAGTATCGAAGATCTTGTAAATAATAGAGCTGACTGGAAACAGCGATTAAGCCCTTTAGGTAAAGAGCAAGCCCAAAAAGCTGCTTTAGAATTAAAGAAAATATATGGTAGCCTTAATTTTTTTGATAAACATTATACGTCACCTTTCATTAGAGCTAGGGAGACTGCTTGGAATATTAGTAGGTTTTCGAATATTCGTTGGTATATAGACGATAGACTAAGTGAACGAATTTGGGGAATATATGGCTTAGTCCCTAGGAAGAAGTTAAAAGAGGAATTTCCTTTAACTACTAAATTAGCAAATAATGATCCGTGGTATATTAGGTTAGATGGAGGCGAGAGCCTTTTTGATGTGTACAATAGAGTTAAAGATTTTAGGGAAAAAATGTGGAGAGCTGATTCTGGGGAAAATGTACTCATTGTTGCACATAAACAGTTAATTCAGAGCTTTTGCTATGATATCGAGAAAAAACTTCCAGAAGATTGGGATAATATTTGGCAAAACAAAATCTATGATATTAGTAATTTAGGGCTGGTTGAATACAGTAGAGTTAATCCTTTAGACGCTAAAGATGTTAGGAGCTATTATTCTTGGCGAAGAATGATAAATTTATCAAATAGAGACACAAGTAAGGAAGAATGGGTGGAATTTGACCCTGATAAATCTTTTTCATGTGATGAGATAGCAAGACAAGTAGATAATTACAGACCATTTATGAATTGACAAAACTTAAGCACTTTTATATTATATTGTTAAGGCTGGTGTGCAAAGGAGGGCGAAATAATGCCCAAATGCAACTAGATAAAAATAAACATAAAATGCAAAAATCGCCCTTGGGTGGGCGTACATCAGCAATATAGCTATAGCTTGATAAGAGTTATAGCTATATATTATAATGTAAAGGAAATTATGTTCAAAAAAAGTATTACAAATAAGTTGGAAAAATACGTTAAAAGGTATTTTGAAAAACACCCCAATATAAAATTAGTGGCCGTTGCTGGATCTGTAGGAAAAACAAGCACCAAGTTAGCGGTAGCAACAGTCCTTAGTGAAAGATATAAAGTTAGGTTGCATGAGGGTAACCATAATACACACCTTTCCGCACCCCTAGCTATTTTAGGTATTAATTATCCAGGTAATCCACGCAGCTTTTGGCAGTGGCATAGAGTATTTAAAGCAGCTAGAAGAAGAATTAATTCATCTTCAGCTGAAGAGCCTGAAGTGATAATTCAGGAATTAGGAACAGACCATCCTGGGGATATTGCAAAATTTGGTGAATATTTATTGCCAGATATTGCATTAGTTACTGCTATAACTCCTGAGCATATGGAATTTTTCGGTAGTATTGAAGCAGTTGCTGATGAAGAATTAGAGGTCGTTAAATTTGCTAAATCATCATTGATTAACATTAATGATGTTAGATTGGAATTTACCGAGAAAGTTAAAAATTATATTACAAACTATTATGGCACTGGTGGTAATAATCAATATGAATTTATCCCTCACGATTTTAATATTAATGTTGGTTATATTGGTGAAGTTAAATCATTAGAGCTAGGTTCGTTTCCTGCTAATGTTAAGGTATTTGGAGAGCATTCCTTACGCCCTATAGCAGGTGCTATTGCTGTAGCCTCTAAAATGGGACTAACTGCCAATGAGATAGTGAGTGGTCTTTCTAAAATTAGCCCAGTAAGTGGTAGAATGAATATATTAGCTGGAGTAGATGAGAGTGTATTAATTGATGATACTTATAATGCTAGCCCAGCAGCCGTAGAAGCTTCTTTAAATACTTTTTACAAGATTAATGCTCCATCTAGAATCTTAGTTCTTGGCAGTATGAATGAGCTTGGTGAATTATCGGCTGCCGAACATCAAAAAATTGGATTATTATGTGATGGATCCTTAACGGATTGGGTTGTTACTGTGGGTGATGATGCCTCTAAGTATATAGCTCCTATAGCTAGACAAAGGGGTTGTCAGGTACATGAAGCTAAAAATGCTATTGATGCTGGAATTTTTGTGCGTAGCAATATGCAAAAAGGGGCATTAATATTATGTAAGGGCTCACAAGGTAATGTATATCTAGAGGAAACAGTCAAAATACTTTTAAAAGATCAATCGGATGCTGAAAAATTAGTAAGACAAGATAAAAATTGGCAAACTATAAAGAGGGAATTTTTTGAAAGTTTTACCAATATTGAAGATGACGAGGTTTAAATAGTGGAAATTATACCTATAGTTAATGAAAATGATCAACAGATAGGGTCTATAGATAAGGCTAAATTTGATAAAACTAAAGGAGATATATATCGCACAGTAGCGGTAATTCTAGTTGATTCGTCTAATGGCTTAGTGTTGATTCAGCGTAGATCTGCCTTTAAAGAAACATATGCTAATAAGTGGCAGTTTTCTTCAGCTGCTGGACACGTCCAAGTTGGTGAAACTTATGAACAAGCTGCAGCAAGAGAGACTGAGGAAGAATTAGGTATAAAAATAAAAGAGGATAAGTTAGTATTTATTGATAAAATTTTTATTACCACAAATAAAAATAAAAGAAGGTTTATGTCAGTTTTTTCTTATGATATTGATTTAAGCAATGTTAATATTAAGATCATGCCTAAAGAAGTTGGAGAGGCTAAAATAATTAGCAAAAAAGAGCTAATAGAAATGGTGGAATTGGAATCTAGTAGCTTCATGGATGATAAAAAGCTAATAAAACAAATCATCTATAAAATATTTAAATAAAAAAGTTACTTGAAAAAAAACATAAATTAATATATAATTTCTAGCACGTGGCTCTTTAGCTCAGTTGGTAGAGCAGAGGCCTGAAGAGCCTTGTGTCCCCAGTTCAAGTCTGGGAGGAGCCACCAATTAGTTTATTTAAAATAGTTCCAATGGGAGCTATTTTTTTATTTTATATTTATTTAACTTGTGTTAGTTTGAAAAAGTAAAGCTGTAATGTTATCATATTTTTATGAAAATCAATACAAAACCATTGCCAGGTATGATGGAATTATTACCTGAAGAACAGATTGAATTTAATAGAATACTTAATGTTATAAAAAAACATCATTCACAATTTGGTTTTGTTAGTATAGATACCCCTATTATTGAACGTACTGAGACATTGTTAGCTAAAGCTGGCGGGGAAACAGAAAAACAAATATACCGATTCAAAAAAGGTGATAACGACCTTAGCTTAAGGTTTGATTTAACTGTCCCTACGGCACGCTATACAGCCAATAATTTAGGACAGTTGCTTTTTCCGTTTAAAAGAAGTCAAATAGGTAAAGTTTACAGAGGGGAACGGGCACAACGAGGACGATTTAGGGAATTTTATCAATGTGATATTGATATTATTTGTAAGGAAAAAATGTCTGTAAATTATGATGCTGAAGTTATAGCTGTTATTTACAGTATATTTAAGGAATTATCTTTTGGTGATTTTACCTTACGTATTAGTAATAGGAATTTAATAAGTGGAATAATCAGTGGTCTAAAACTTGGTGATAAAGCAGATGAAATAATGGCTTTAATAGATAGAGCTGAAAAAATTACCCCAACTGAATTTGAGGATCAGGCAAATAATTTAGAATTAGGTGATAAAATAGAAATCATCAAAAAATTCATAAATTGCCGAGGTGATATTGATAACGTATTAATAAAGCTTAAAGATATAGCCAATATTATAAATAATGAACAGTTCCTATTAGGTATAAATGAGCTAGAGGCTTTAGGATCTACATTATTGAATATGGGGGTTGATGCAAAAAATATTTGTTTTGATATGTTGATAGTCAGAGGGTTAGATTATTATACTGGTACCGTTTTTGAAACAAGCTTAAATGATTTTAAGCAGATAGGTTCTATAGCTAGTGGTGGTAGATACGATAATCTATGTGGATATTATAGTAAAGAAAAATTAATGGGCGTGGGTGCTTCAATTGGTCTTACTCGTCTTTTCTGGACACTAAGAGAGTTAGGACTATTGAATTTCAATAGTAAAACTACTGCAAAATATTTAATTATGCCAATGGGGAAGAAGGAGCTTATTAAAGCATATTCTATTGCTTCGGAAATTAGACGCAAAGGAAAGAATGTGGAAGTATTATTAGAGCCGGTTAACGCTAAAAAAGCTTTCAAAATTGCAGACAAAAAAGGAGTTGAATTTGCAATGTTAATTGGTGAGAAAGAACTTCAAGATAGCATATTTAAATTTAAGAATATGTCAACAGGTGAGTATGTTGACATGGCAGATATTTAATTACGTTTATGCTCTTTGAACTTTTAAAATGTATATGATATAATTTTAGTATTGTATCATATTAACTGGCGCCTTGGCGGAGTGGTTACGCAGCGGTCTGCAAAACCGTGTACACCGGTTCAAATCCGGTAGGTGCCTCCAAAGTATAAAAATGAAGGATAAAATATGGAAAATAATGAAGTAAAGAATCTAACTCCAATACGGAAAGATAAAACAGGCAATATAGTACAAATAGCTAGAGAGCCTCGTAAATACAGCAAAACAGTTTTAGCTATACGCTCAGTTTGTTTTTGGATTATGCTTATTACAGTAGTAGTTCTACTTGCTATAGCAGTAACTGCTATTTGGATTGAAGCTGGTGAAACTGTAGCAAAGTCTATATCTACTGCTCTTGTTGTTTTGGCTGGTACTGGTTTTGTAGCATTGATTGCTCCAATTTTAGATAAAACTGAGGAATAAAAAAGTAAAAAACGCACCTTGATTTTATTTAACAAGGTGCGTATAATAATAAGTACGCGCGAGTGGCGGAATTGGTAGACGCGAGGGACTTAAAATCCCTTGACCTAAACAGTCGTGCGGGTTCGATTCCCGCCTTGCGCACCAAATAATTTTTTTATAAGGAGAATTTGAAAAAATGCCAGCATGGTTAATAGCTATAATAATTATTGCAGGTCTACTATTGTTTGTGGGCGTATATGTATTAACTGTTTATAATGGTTTGGTGCATCTAAATGAAAGAGTTAATGAGGCATGGAGCGACATTGAAGTTCAATTAAAATACCGTGCAGATTTAATTCCTAATGTAGTTTCTACTGTTAAAGGTTATGCCGAACATGAAAGTGAGGTATTCGCTAATGTATCTGACGCTCGATCTAGAATGCTAAGTGCTGGAAATAATGTTAAACAAGCCGCAGAAGCTGAAGGTGAATTAAGCCAAGCTCTAGGTAGATTAATGATGTTAAGTGAATCTTACCCAGAGTTAAAAGCTAATGAAAATTTTGCCACCCTACAAAGACAATTGCAAGAGATTGAAGATAAAATTCAAGGTGCAAGAAGGTTTTATAATGGTGGAGCACGTGATTTGAATGTAAAAATTAAAACTTTCCCAACTAATATTTTTGCACGTAAATTAGGTTTTGAAAAACGTGATTATTTCGAAGTTCAAGATCGTACAGCAGTTGAAAACGCTCCAGAAGTTAAATTCTAAATTATTTAGCATTAAATATATAAATTTATAAATTTAAATTTTTCGTAAGGGCTTATAATCTTATATGTACAGTTCAATTTCTAAAAATAAACGCAATACAGTAATTATTTTTACAGTATTTATAGCAATTATTTCAGGAATTGGACTGTTTTTTGCGTGGGAATTTAAAGAATTATCTATATTTTGGATAACTTTAGTAGTAACACTAGTTTATGCATTAATTGATTATGTTGTTGCTACTAAAATGGTAATTAAGATGGCTGGAGCTACTGAAATTTCTAGATCTATGGCTCCAGAACTATACGCTGCTGTGGACACTATAACTGTGACTGCAGGTTTACCAATGCCTAAAGTTTATATTATTAACGATAATGCTCCTAATGCCTTTGCTGCTGGAACTAAGCCTGAAAACGCAATTATTTGTGTTACTACTGGGCTATTAGAAATTATGGATAAGGCTGAACTAGAAGGTGTTATTGCCCATGAAGTTGGACATATTAAGAATTATGATATTAGAGTATCTATGGCTGCAGTAGCTTTAACTGCTGCTATAGGGTTTATAGCTGATATTATTTTACGCATTACATTTTATAGTAGCGACAAAGAAGAACGTAGCCCTGCTATGTTTGTAGGTGGGCTTGTGGCAGCTATAGTAGCGCCCATATTAGCTCTTATAGTAAGAATGGCGATATCTAGAGAGCGTGAATATTTAGCAGATGCTACGGCTGTGATGTTAACTAGATATCCAGATGGTTTAATATCTGCTTTAGATAAATTACAAAAATATGGAGCACCGATGCAAAAGCAAAATTCAACTACTGCTAGCCTTTATATTAATAATCCACTTAAAAAAAGTGTACTTAATTCTCTTTTCGCAACACACCCACCTATTGAAAAGAGGATTCAGCGATTAAAAGATAATAGTGCGAGGTTCTAATTTTCTTACTATGTTATTCAAGAAAAAGAAACTTAGCTCAAATAAAGAGCAGATAGGACTGTTATATTATTATTGGATTGTTGCCAGAATTTTTATTAGAAAAAATATTCTGCAAAGATGGAGAGATTATAAAAAAAGAAGACCACACCGTAGTTTTAGAATAAGTAGGAAAAGAGATTATGCAAGGCCTGTTGACCTTGGTGGCTATTGGAAATTCACTAAACAAATTTTTTCCATTATCCTAAATCATAAAAAGGCCTTTGCCTATTTAGTTGGAACTATTGTATTTTTTAATATTTTTCTAATAGGAATACTAGATCAGAATTTTATTAATAGTTTACAGACAGTAATATCTACTACTGGTGATGGTAAATTGTTTAGTGGGGGATGGGGCGAAATAGGTAAGGCTGGTTTAATAGTTTTCTCTACTTTTTCCACAGGAGGTTTAGTCCAATCGCCAAACCCTTCTCAACAATTAACAATGTTTATGATAGTTTTATTTACATGGCTTGCAGTAGTGCAAATGTGTAGGGATATTTTTGCTGGTAGGAAAAAAATTAGTGCAAAAGATGCTTTATACTCTTGTGGTGGACCAATTATACCACTAGCAGTAATAGTAATAGTAATAGTAGTACAGGCTATACCATTATTTTTAGCTACTATTATTGCTAGTGCAGCTAAAACAACTAGTTTTCTGGCAGGTAGCGGTGTTGAACAAATGGTGTTTATGGGGGCTATAGGGTTATTAGCGACTATTTCGGCGTATTGGATTATGGGATCTATATTTGCTATGATTATGTGTACTAATCCAGGAATTTATCCTTTTCAAGCATTAAAGATATCTGGCGATATGATATCTCAGCGTAGAATGATGATATTTAAACGAGTATTTTGGGCTTTATTCATAATTGCATTAATATGGGCAATAATAGTGATACCTATAATTATTATTGCAGGAAAATTGAATGGCGTTATGGAATGGTTTAAATATATTCCTATAATTCAGGGTTCTATGCTAGTAGTTACAGCTTTCTCAATTGTATTTTTTGGTGTTTATGTTTATACTTTATATCGTAAAATAATTGATTATGACAGAAAATTATAAAGATCGATATAAATATTTAGTACAAATTTTAAATCAGTACTCTTTTGAATACCATACATTAGATAAACCAAGTGTTTCTGATGCTATTTACGACTCTCTTTTTAGTGAGCTTAAAAAAATAGAAGAGAAAAATCCTGAAATAATTTCACCGAATTCTCCATCTAGGCGTGTGGGCAATGCTATTAGTGGCGGATTCAATAAGGTTGCTCATAGTTCAAGAATGCTTAGTTTGAACGATGTTTTTAACTATAGTGAAGTTACACAATGGTTTGAGAGAATTTTAAAAATAAATAAATCTATTGAGCCAGTTTTTTTTGCTGATATTAAAATGGATGGACTTGCTTGTTCTTTAATATATCAAGACGGAGAATTCCAACAGGCAGTCACAAGAGGTGACTCGTTTATTGGCGAAGATGTTACTAGTAATGTACGAACTATTAAAAACATACCTTTCTTTTTTAATGATAATGAATATAGTTTTTTGAAATCTGGAAGAACTGAAATAAGAGGTGAAATAGTTATATTAAAAAAAGATTTTGAAAAAATTAATGATAGTAGATTATTACAGGGTGAAACACCTTTCGCCAACCCACGTAATTTAGCTGCAGGAACTATTCGACAGCTTGATCCAAAAATAGCCTCAAAGAGGCCATTAAGATTCATCGCTTATGATATTTTAAGAGAAAATAAAGATGAAATTAGAACGAATGAGGTAGCGTACAATATGTTAACGTCTATAGGTTTTGAACGTAACAGGCAAGCTTCTAAAATTAGTTCTGTTAAAGAGGTTGTAGATTTTATTGAATACTGGTCAGAAAGACGTAAAGAATTAGATTTTAATACGGACGGCCTTGTAGTAAAAATTAATGATAGAAATATTTTTGATAACCTTGGAATTGTAGGTAAGCAACCAAGAGGAGCCATAGCATTTAAATATGCGCCAGAAGAAGCTACTGCTGTAGTTGAGGATATAATAATATCTATTGGTAGAACTGGAGCTACAACACCAGTTGCTGTTTTTGAGCCAGTGCAATTAGCTGGAACTACCGTCAAACATGCTAGCCTACATAACAGTGATGAAATTGATAGGTTAGACGTAAGAATAGGTGATACTGTTGTAGTTTATAAAGCTGGAGATATTATTCCAAAAATATCAAAAGTATTATTTGAATTTAGAAATGGGAAAGAAAAAAAGTTTAATTTTGAAGAGGAATTAAAAAATAAATTCCCTAACGAAGAGTTTTATCGCCCCAAAGGTGAAGTTGTTTATAGACTAAAAAATAGTGATTCTTCAATTCTATTGAAAAAAAATATTATATTTTATGCATCTAAATCAGGATTGGATATTGAAGGGCTTGGCGAAAAGAATGTGAATGCATTAGTTGATAGTGGCCTTGTTAAAGAATTAAGTGATATTTACGACTTAAAAAAAGAAGAGATATTAAAATTAGAAAGATTTGGTGAAATATCAGCTAACAATTTAATAAATGCAATAGAAAAGTCTAAAAATCCTACCCTGGAAAGATTCTTAGCTTCTTTAGGTGTGCGATATATAGGTAATGAAACTGCTAAACTATTCGCAAAAGAATTTGAAACAATAGAAAAAATAAAAAAAGCTAGCTATGACGAGATTATTAATATAAAAGGTATTGGGGAAAAAGCTACGGAAAGTATATTGGCATGGTTTTCTGAACAGGAAAATATAGAATTATTAGAAAAGCTCGAACAATTAGGGGTGGTAGTGAAGAGTTTTTCTCAAGAAAATAAACAAGGTAGTTTAGCAGGTAAAAAAATAGTTATAACAGGAACTCTTAAAGATATTTCTAGAGAAGAATTTGCTAAACAAATAGTTGAGAATGGGGGAGAATTCCAAAAAACAATTACTAAAGATACGGATTATTTAGTGATTGGTGCTAAAGTAGGATCTTCAAAATTAGCTAAAGCACAAAAATATTCAGTTGCCATTATAGATGAGGATAAATTTCGAGCTAATTTTCTATAAAATAATTAGCTATCACAAATTATTTTATATAAGGCTATTCCGGTAGCCACCGATACATTAAAGCTTTCCTTTTGTCCAAACATTGGTATTTCTATGCTATAATCACATTCTTTTAATAGATTTTGTGTTATGCCATGAACCTCTTCACCTAGAAGTAAGGCTATTTTTTGATTTGGGTTAGTTTTTAATTTTGGCAATATTACAGAATTAGGGGTTTGTTCTAAGGCTATAATATCAAAGCCATCTTTTTTTAATTTATTAATAATTTCAGTAATATCTTGGATGGCTAAGAATGGAACAATTTTTTCTGCGCCTAAAGAAGTTTTTGCTATCTGTCGAGTGAGTTTATCTGCAATATGAGGCAATCTTTTATCGCCTTGAAAAGTAGGAAAAGGCGTATATCCTGAACAAAATATTTTTTTTACTCCTAAACCTTCACACGTACGAAAAATAGACCCTATATTATGGGTTGATCGTATATTGTGTGCTAAGACTACTACTTCTTTCATACCCTATAGTTTATCATAATTAATTGCTGTATTCTAAATTGAATACATAAAGTGATTATGTTAAAATTAGATTAATGGATGAGAATAAGATTCAACAACGTAGACGCGATCAAGAAGAAGCTGCTGCTGAAAAAAGAGCTGAAATTTTAGGATTAAATTATATAGATGCTCGTAGTTTTGAGGATACTTTCCCGCTTGCTAGGGATGTATTTACTATCGAACAAATGTATGCAGGTTTTTTGGCTCCTTTAGAAGTTGGGGATGAAGATTCTTATAAACCTTGGAGAGTGTTAATTACTAGTCAAACTCCCAGATCTGTAGTGCAAAAGTTAAGGAAAAAATATGCAGAGTCTGGTAAGGCCTTGGAAATATATCTTATATCTGATGTAGCCTGGAAAAAGATTATGTATCGCTACGATCCACCGAAGCAGATTATTTATGATGATATTGAGATTGCCGGAGAAGGGGATAGCGAGACTTTAAAGCAAGTTTCGCAAACTTTAGCTACTGTTGCCAGCGATCAAGTATTTGATTATCTTATAGATCAGGCAGATCGGTTAGGTGCCAGTGACATCCATATTGAAAACCAAAGGCAGGTAATAAGAATCCGTATGCGTGTAGACGGAGCTTTACACCCTGTTGCTGAGCTAGGTAGGGATAGGTACCGTGTTATTATGGGCGAGCTGTCATCTAGGGCTGGCGTTTCTAGTGCTGCTAAAAGTTCTCAATCTGGACATATCCAGAAAGATATTTATCGTGACGGCTCTTCACACCTATTAAATTTACGTGTTGAGACGGTGCCTACTATGTATGGTATGGATGCAGTTCTCCGTTTATTTAACTTTGATGAAAGTATGTTACAACTTGACTTATTAGGTATTGCACCAAAAGAGCGAGCAGAGATTGACGAAATTATTTCTCATCCTCGCGGAATGGTTTTAATGGTTGGTCCAACTGGTTCTGGTAAATCTACTACTCTATATTCAATGCTTAATGCTTTAAATACTTTAGATAAAAAAATAATTACACTGGAAGACCCTATTGAATACGGAATTGGTGGTATTTCACAAATCCCTATTGATACTACTGCTGGTCAATCTTTTGCCGATGGGTTAAGGTCTGTTCTTCGTCTTGACCCTGACGTAGTGATGGTCGGTGAGATCCGTGATAACGACACAGCTCGTACTGCCATTCAAGCTTCAATTACGGGTCACTTGGTGCTGTCTAGCTTCCACGCTAATTCAACCTCGGCAGCTTTCTCTCGTATGATTGACATGATCGGAATGAACCCTATATTCTCCAGTGCTATTAGGTTACTTATAGCGCAGCGATTAGTTCGTAAGCTAGATGAAAATAAAAAAGAATATAGGCCAGATGAGGCGACTAAAGCATGGGTAAGAAGGGTGCTGGATGGAGTTCCTAAAGATAAATTGCCTCAAGATATTACTGGTGATTTTAAATTATGGCGTCCAGTAGTTACGGCCGATAGCCCTTTTGGTTACAAGGGTCGTATGGTTGTCATGGAGATGATGGTAGTAAATGATAATATTGCCGCTTTCTTAAGAGGTGAGCGAGGAGCTATATCAACAGAAGCTATAGAAAAACAAGCTCGACAAGATGGACTATTAACATTAGTGCAACAGGGTGTTATAGCAGCTTTAAGAGGGGATACTACTTTAGAGGAAGTAAATAGGGTTATTTAGTCTTCACAATAAGTAAAAAGTATGATATAATAACACTTGATTGTTTATAATAAATTTAAAAGTGAGTAAAATATGAGTTTTGAGCTAATCAAAAAAGTAAATGACACACAGAAGAAAGACGCTGTTTTAGATGTAAAAAGCGGAGATACTGTACGTGTTCACCAAAAAATTAAAGAAGGTAATAAAGAGCGTATACAGATTTTTGAAGGTGTTGTTATTAGAACTGACCGTAAAAAATCACATACAGCTAGAATTACTGTAAGAAAGATTGCTAGTGGTGTAGGTGTAGAGAAATCATTCTTACTACATAGCCCATTAGTAGAAAAAATTGAAATAGTAAGACGAGCTAAAGTACGTCGCAACTATCTATCATTCTTAAGAAATAGAAGTGGTAAAAGCGCTCGTCTAAAACCAGTAGCTTTCGATCGTGAAGCTGTTAACACTTTAGCTAAAAAAGTTGTTTCAGAAGAAACAAAAGAAGAAGTAAAAGAAGAGGCTTAAGTCCTAAAAAACCACCATTTGACGGTGGTTTTTTAGTGTAAAATTTTATGTTAATATAAAATATATGTCTTATATTCTAGGAATTGATGAAGTTGGTAGGGGCGCATGGGCTGGCCCATTGGTTGTGGGTGCTTGTTTATTGAATGGTGCTATTATTGAGGGGCTTACTGACTCAAAGAAGTTAACAAAAAAGAAGAGAAAAGAGTTAGCCGAAAAAATTAAAGAAAGTAATGCTGTATTTGGTCTTGGCTGGGTTGATAATAAAGAATTGGATAGAGTGGGACTCAGCGAGTCTTTACGATTAGCTACTAAGAGAGCTGTGGGAGAAGTCCAAAAGAAATGTATAGACAAAAATATAGAAATTAAAGAGATAATTATTGATGGAAATGTTAATTTTTTAGCCGGTACTGATTTAGAGAATATAACATCAACACTTAAGAAAGCTGATTTATTAATAAAGAGTGTTTCTGCTGCTTCAATACTGGCAAAAGTAGCTAGAGATGAATATATGGAGAGTATTAGTAATAGTGAATATTCTTTTGTTGATCATGTTGGGTATGGTACTAAAAAACACCTTCAGTTAATAGAAGAAAAAGGGGTTAGCGAATATCATAGGTTAAGTTTTAAGCCTGTAGCTAAAATAAAAACTATATCTACTAGCAGTAGTAAATATATAGGAGATATAGCTGAAAATAAAGTAGCTAACTACCTTAAGAATATTAAGAGGCATAAAATTATAGCACGTAATTTTAAAACAAGGGAATGTGAAATTGATATAGTATCTATTTATAAGAAGAATATTTATTTTACAGAAGTTAAATATCGTAAAAATCAGCTATATGGAGGTGGAATTTCATCGCTAACAAAAAAGAAAATAGATCAGGTTAAATACTCTGCAACCATATTCTTAAATAGTCATAAAGAATATTTAGATTATGATATAAATTTTATAGGGGCAGTAGTTGAAGGTTCAGATTTTGAAATTAAACAAATTTTAGATATTAATTAGTTCTCGCAGGTGCTCAGTACCCTATTCATAGCTTCTTTTTCTGCTGCAGTAACCCATAAGGCGTATTTATATTTCACTTTAACTTGCCTTGATATATATTGACACTGAAATTTCTTATTTGGTGGAAGCCACTGAGAAGCATCACTATCACCCTTTTGCTTATTTTTAGCCCCATCTACAGCAAGTAGGTTTAATGGATCATTAGCTAGCTCTATTCTTTTTTCTAGTGATATTTTTTGAGCACCTTTTTGCCATGCATCAGATAAGGCTACTACGTGGTCTATTTGCACTGAGGAAGCGTCTTTATTTTTATCAAAATATTTCTCTTCATTAGTATATGGGTCTAATAATTTTCCAGTAATTATTTTGCAAGCTTTATCTTCTGTAGTATCTTTTAAGTCTCTTTTTAAGATTCTATTTCTTGTATTACATCCATTTTCATCTATTTGCCAGCCTTTGCCGAAATTCTCTCGCTTATAGTTAATCTTTGGGTCTTTATCCTTAACTTCTAGTTTATTTAATTCCTGAAATATTTCATTGTTAGTCGAGCTAATATTTCTAGTAGATATCCACATTTTTTCATGAGAAAAAATATAGGTGCAGGATAGTATAGCTAAAAAGATATAAAATACTATTTTCCGGTTAGTAAAATAATTTTGCTTTTTGCTCATGATTAAAATATAATAATAGTATATATGTTTTTAGTAACTAAAAAAAGTTCTTCTAGTGAAAAAGATGGTTTAAATAAGTCTTTTCAGAAAATAATAATGATTATATCTTTATCTGCAGGTATTGTTGCTGGTGTTTTTATTTTTAATAGTAATTATCAACAAATAGTAGATACTTTTAAGGCTAATTTTTATGAGCCTAGTAGTGAAATAAAAGAATTAGTTTCTAGTATAGAATTTAAAGATGACGCAAAAAAAGTATTTTTTGCTTCTAACCCACAAATAGAGAATAAAGATTCTTTTGCCAGTAAATGTATTAATAGGGCAGAAAAAACAGCAGTTTTAGGCTGTTATAAGGATAGTGAAATACATGTTTTAGATGTTAAAGACCCTCAATTAAACGGTATAAAAGAAGTTACGGCAGCGCATGAATTTCTGCATGCCATTTGGGCTAGAATGGACGATAATACTAGAAAAGATCTAGGCAAAAAATTAACTGAGGAGTACGAACGCATAAAAACTCCTAAATTTGAAGAATTAATGAAAAATTATAAAGAGACTGAGCCTGAGGAGATAGAGAATGAATTACACTCCTTGATAGGCACGCAAGAAGTAGAAATATCTGCAGATTTAGAAAAGCATTATGCCAAATTTTTCAATAATCGTAAAAAAATTGCTAATTTCTACAAGCAATATAATAGTAAGTTTACTAAACTTGAAAATGAAATTGAGAATCTGAATAATCAATTACCAAACCTAAAGAAAGAAATAGATGACAAAACAGCTCAATACAATAGTCAGCTAGAACAATTAGATAAAGATATACTTAATTTTAACCAAAGAGCTAATAATGGCAGTTTCAACAGTCAGCAACAGTTTGATAGAGAACGACATCAGCTAGCACTACGAAAGAATAAAATAGATTCTTATAATAAAGAAATAAATGAAAGTATAGATAGATTTAATGTAATGAGGCAAAGATTATTAGATATATCTATTCAAAATGAAAAACTATACGATAGTATAACTACTAACCTTAAAACATCTAATAAAATATAAAAAATGATTTTGTGTTAAAATAGTATTTGTGGCTAAGGTTAAAACTAAATTTATATGTCAAAACTGCAATACCTCATATCCTAAATGGGTAGGGAAGTGTGAAAATTGTGGCAGTTGGAATACTCTTGTCGAAGAGATCATTGAAGACAATAAAGGTAAAAATGCTATAGCTAAAAGCGAGGGGATGGGTAAAAGAATCATCTCCTATGGACTAGATGAAGTTATTTTAGGCGATAGCCAAGAACGAATTTCTACAGGTTTTGGCGAATTAGATTTAGTTTTAGGTGGAGGTATATTACCTGCAGGAGTTATTCTGATAGCTGGACAACCAGGAATAGGTAAATCTACCTTACTAATGCAAATATGCGGTTTTGCTTGTAAGAACCATAAAATATTATATATATCTGGTGAAGAGTCGGCTAGTCAAGTAGCGTTAAGATCTAAAAGGTTAGGTGTTTATAATACTGGATTGAAATTTGCAAGCTCAACATCTGCAGATGATATTGCTGAAACTATTAATACTGATAACTTTGATCTTGTTATTATAGATTCAATTCAAACTTTGGCTATGAAAGAAGTATCTAGTGCTTCAGGTACTGTATCGCAAATTACTAATTCTTCAAATCTTATTATGAACGCCGCTAAGAAAAATAATACAGCTGTTATTTTAGTTGGCCATATTACTAAAGAGGGATCTATTGCTGGTCCTAAAACACTAGAACACATGGTAGATGTAGTCCTTAACTTTGAGGGCGATAGATATGGAGGTTTTAAGGTAGTAAGAGCTGTTAAAAATAGGTATGGTTCAACCTCGGAAGCTGCTATTTTTGAAATGGATAATAATGGACTTAAAATTGTAAAAAATCCATCTCAAGCCCTACTTGCTGAAAGACAGAATACAGATGGGTCAATTATTATGGCTACGCTAGAGGGCGGTCGACCATTATTAGTAGAAGTGCAAGCTTTAGTAACTAAAAGTAGCTTTGGCTACCCTAAACGGACGGTAAGTGGTTTTGATTTAAATAGGTTAAATTTACTTGTTGCTGTATTAAATCAACGCACTAAATTAGATCTTAGCGATAAAGATATTTTTGTTAACGTGGTAGGAGGATTAAAATTAAATGACCATGCCTCCGATTTAGCTATTTGTATGGCTATAGCCTCTGCTGCTGCTGGTAGAAAACTAGATGACGGTGTTGTAGTTTTTGGCGAAGTTGGTTTAAGTGGGGAAATACGTATAGCTAAACAAACAGACAAAAGAGTGCAAGAAGCTAAAAAGTTAGGGTTTACTAAAGCAATAGCACCAGCCCATAAAGATAGTAAAGACCAGTTTATTAAGCCAGTAAAAGACTTAAGAGAAGCTTTAATTAAATACTTACAATAACAATTAAAAGAAAGGATTGTTCATGATGGTAGAAATATTTAATATTATTCTATCTATTATTATACTTTTTTTATGTATTACAAATAGACAAAAAACAAAAAAATCAGTGGAGATAAAAAATAATAAAATAGTTCTAATTGATACATCAATATTAATAGATGGCCGTTTTTTAGCTGTAGCTAAAACAGGTTTTATTAATTATTCTATAAGAATACCAAGAAGCGTAATAGGTGAATTGCAGTTACTAGCTGATGGGGGAGATGATGAGAAACGTACTAGAGCTAGATATGGGCTAGATATAGCCTACAGCTTGCAAGACCTAGAAAATTTAGACGTTAAATTATTGCAAGATTCTACTACTGCTAGTGAGGGTGTTGATAATAGATTGTTGCAACTAGCAAAAGAATATAATGGTACGATCATGACAGCTGACTATAACTTAAATAAAGTAGCTAAAGTTGAGGGCGTAGAAGTATTAAATATTAATGAACTAGTACAATCTGTTAGAGGAAGCTACTTACCTGGAGAAAAGCTAATGATAGAAATTATAGGTAATGGTAGTGAGAAAAAACAGGGTGTAGGACATTTACCGGATGGAACTATGGTGGTTGTAGAAAATGGAGAAAGTTTGATAGGATCTACTGTAGAGGTTGAATTTATTAGAACTTTGCAAACGGCTGCTGGTAAAATGATGTTTGCTAAGCTATCTGGCAAAAAAGAAAAAAGGATAGAAAAAAATAAAGTTAGTGGAAGAAAATTGCCTACTAAAATAGTTAAAAAAGATACTAAAAAGCCTATAAGTAGGAAAGCTGTAAAAAATACTAAAAAGAAAAAGAGCAAAAAGACGGCTGAAGATTCAATAATAGAATTAGCAAATAAGGACTAATAATCTTGATCTAACTACTTAAAATTGATAAAATTTAAAAAAAGAAAGGAAATAATAAAATGGCAGATTTTAATAAAATCTTAAATGCTGGAGATTATAAAAACGGTATTATTAATGTAGTAGTAGAAATTCCTACTGGATCTACTCATAAAATTGAATGGAATCGTGATTTAGCTGTAATGCAACTTGATAGGGTAGAGCCTAAAGCTTTTGCTAAGCCAACTAATTACGGATTCATTCCTCAAACTTTAGATGAAGATGGTGACGAACTTGATGTTCTACTTATTACTAACGACCCACTAACTACTGGAATATTCCTAGAAGCACGAATTTTGGGTGTTATGAAATTTGTTGATGATGGCGAAGTTGATGATAAAATTATAGCCGTACCAGCAGATGATAGAGATAATGGAAATGTATACAAGAGCTTAGCCGACTTACCAGAGCAACTTATCAGACAAATTGAATTCCATTTTAATCATTACAAAGATTTAAAAAAGGCTGGAACTACTAAAGTAGAAAAATTTGGTGATATTGAAGAAGCCAAAGAAGTTATTGCTGAATCTATTGAACGTTGGAACAATAAATAATTACAAAAAATATATAATAAAAAACCAAGCAATTAAATGCTTGGTTTTTAGTTTAGTCTATTTTTATTTATTCCAATCTAATCTAAAAAGAATTTCTTTAAGCAATTCGTCTCTACTTTTACGCTTATTTAGTAACGTATTAACAATTATCTTAAAGCTTTTCTTATTATTAATACCTTCCCACTTGTTGTGCCCAATAGAGTCATTAAATATGATAATAAAATCAATATTTTTATTCTCCAAAGCATTATTAATTGCGTTAATAGTTTGAGTTGGTCCTGCATCAATAACCGATTCAATATTGTCAAAGAATTGTTCAAAAGAGCGAATAGTACCTTTATTTTTATGAATACCTCCCGCAACTATCATAATATTTTGGCTTTGAAGGATCTCAATTTCTTCAGGTGTAAATTTTTTTGATAGTTTCTTAACTAAACTGTTGCTTTGCTTTTTGGGGCTGGTGTATTTAACTCTAGGTTTATGAATAATAGAGTTAAGAATACTAGCATTTAAAGGTGTTGAGGAAGTATCTGTTTTATTATCTTCGACAAATTTTCTTAATCTGTCGATATCCTCTTCTTGAGCTGGGGCGTATTTAGGTAAATCAGGTAAAGATTCCTTTTCTTCTTTAGGTTGCTTAGCCTTAGAGGTAATAATCCTGTCTTGTTCTAAAATATTCAATCGTTGATTGATACTATTGAAAAGTTGAGAAATAACACCTGGTGATAAATCTTCTACTTTTATGTCAAAAGGTGAGCTATTAACTTTTGCTAAAGTTGTCTCTTTTTTATCCTGAGTAGCAAGTAATGCTTCTCGTAAAAGATTATTTTCATCAACAAGAGATGAATTTTCTTTAGTTAGATATTGAACCTCACTTTCTTTTGCTACTAACTTCTCCCTAGTTTTATTAAGGTTTATAGATAGACTTCTTTTATCAGATTCTAGTTTTTCCTTAAACTTTACATCTATTGTGTTGTTAGCTGAAGTTTTTGCTTCTAATTCTAGATCTTCCTTATCTTTTAGTAATTTAGTTACTTGGTCCTCTAAATTACTAATAGTATCGTCCTTATCACTTAGATCCTTTTTATTTTGGGTAATATCTTCTGAGAGGGTAGATATTTGATTGCGAAGTAAATTAAGATTATTCTTTTGATCTGATTTACTTTTTCTTTTCCTTTCGTCAAATGAATCTAAAGCTTTTTGTTGCTTTTTAACTAATTCTATTAGTTCCTCTTTAGAGTAGTCAATTAAAGGCTTATTTTTTACTTTTCTACTCTTTTTTGTCCTCTGAACTTTTTTGGCAGGATCTTTTTTAGCCTGTTTTTTTATAGGCTTAGTATTAATCCTTGTTAAGACAATTCTTAAGCGAATTGCTAATGAATTATTAATAGTCTTGCCAAGTTCTACGCAGTCGACTAGGGCTTGATAGTCATTTTCTGACAACCCTGCATTTAGCAGTTCGTCTTTCTCTATGGAAAGAACCTTCTGATACTCGAGCATTTTATTGCTCTTAGGGATCTTACTGAGCTCAGGCTCGGTAAAGTAAATTGATCTGGACATTCTCTTTGTCCTCCTTTTAAGAAAATTTCAATAGACTAAACTTAATTATTAAAGTACTAATCTATTGATTGATACTATATAATAACATCTTTTTCTATATTAGTCAATATTTAAAAGGTTTACTTTTTTCTAGTTATACTCTAAAATCTATATATGGAAAAGAGCGAATTGTTAAAAATTGCTAAAAAGCATTATGAAATAGATGAAGTAGTTAGACTTGAAGAGGCTATAGATTATGCAACAATAAAGCATGATGGTCAATTTCGTAAATCTGGTGAAAAATATATAACTCATCCGCTTAGAGTTGCTGGAATCTTGATAAAATGGGGAATGGATATAGATTCCGTAATAGCAGGAGTATTACACGATGTCGTAGAGGATACGGAAACACCTTTAGAAGATATCGAGGAAAAGTTTGGTAAGAATGTCGCCTTTTTAGTGGATGGCGTAACAAAAGTTGGTAGGGCTAGAAGTGGAATGGATAATTTAGAAGCATACTTACCGCAAACTAAAGATAATTTATCTAAATTGTTAATAGCAGTTGGGCAAGATATTCGTGTAATAATTATAAAACTTGCAGATAGACTTCATAATGTGCAGACTTTAGAGTATATGCCCCCAGAAAAACAGAAAAAAATAGCTAGAGAAAGCTTAGATGTTTTTGCGCGCATCGCTGATAGGCTTGGTATGGGGCGAGTAAGGATGGAGATAGAAGAAATAGCTTTCTCATATCTTAGACCTAAAGAATATAATAGGTTAAAAAATGAAATGAGAAAACGGCTAGGGAAATCAACTAGGAAACTTGGCCGTGTTCGTGAAGATGTAGAAAACCAACTTAAAAAAGCAGGTATAGACTTTAAGATATCTGGAAGAGTAAAGAGTATTTATTCTTTGCATAAAAAATTGCAAAAAGCTGGAGAAATCGATCAAGTATACGATTTAATGGCTTTACGTATCATTGTCAAAAATAAGGAAGATTGCTACCGTGTTTTAGGTGTTCTTCATACTATGTATAAGCCAATGATTGAACGTATTAAGGACTATATTTCAATGCCAAAACCTAATGGGTATCAATCATTACATACAACTGTTATTACGCCAAGTAAATTGATTGCTGAATTTCAGATACGTACTGAAGATATGCATGAATTTGCCGAGAGAGGTTTGGCTGCTAGCTTCCATTACCATGAACAAAAATCATCTAAAAATTATATATCAGGAGCTACCTCTATTCAGAGAGGTCTACCTGACCAAGAAATAAAGGGTAATGGAGGATTAACTAATGAACTCCAGTGGGTCGTACAAATGCAAGATGTAGCACAACGGCTACGTGATGGGGAAGAAATTTCCAGTGATCAATTACAAGTAGATATTTTTGGTGATAGGATTTTTGTATATTCACCAAAAGGTGATATATATAACTTGCCAGAGGGTGCTTTACCATTGGATTATGCCTATATGGTTCATTCAGATATAGGAAAACATGCTTATGCTTTTAGAGTTAATGAAAAGATACATGCTTTTGATAAACCTTTACAAGAGGGGGATGTGGTTGAGGTGTTGACTCGTAAAAACCAAGAGCCAAAGGCTGATTGGCTTGATTTAGTCACAACTTCTCATGCTAGAATAAAATTACGGTCACAGCTTAAGCGTAAAGGAATTATAGAACCTACTTCAAACGCTACAGCCATACAAGCACGGAAACAGGCAGAAAAAAAGAAAATTTAAAAAGACTACTCACTATAAGTAGTCTTTTTAAATTGATTAATTTTATTTTTCGCAAAATTCTCGTTTTCCTTCTAGACGCAATGTTATTACTTTGTTTAGAGTTTTCTGTCTGCAGCGTTCTTATATCTTCATATAAACCTTGTGCATATCAAAAAAGAAATAGATAAAGAATAATATAAATATATTAAATATGATTATAATTAGAACAATATTATTCTTTTGGCAGCATTTTTTCTTCGTAATATTATTATTCCGTGTATTAAAATAATAAGCATAAGAATAATTAATGTGTAAATAGACTTTTTAAAAAGTTTATGCTAAAATGAGAACAGGAATTTTTGTAAATAAAAAGGAGATAAAATGTCTAAAAAAATTGCTATAAATGGTTTTGGTCGAATTGGACGCAATGCCTTTAAGCTTGCTTTTGAGCGAGATGATATAGAAGTAGTAGCGATTAATGATTTAACTGATACTAAAACTCTTGCTCATTTATTAAAATATGATTCTACCTATGGTCAATATTTTCATGATGTAGACTATACGGATAATAGTTTAAAAATAAACGGTAAAGAAATCCGTGTGTATGCAGAGCGTGAACCTAAAAACCTACCTTGGAAGGAATTGGGAATTGACGTAGTTATTGAAGCTACAGGACTTTTTGTTGACCCAGCTAAAGCTAAGGTTCATTTAGAAACAGGTGCTAAGAAAGTTATAATTTCTGCTCCAGCTAAAGGTGAAGGTGCTAAATTTGTTGTTCTAGGAGTTAATGAGCAAGAATTGACACTAGATGATGATATTATCAGTAATGCAAGTTGTACGACAAACTGTATCGCTCCTGTAATGGCTATACTTGAGAGGGAATTTGGTATTGAAAAATCATTAATGACAACCGTACATTCATATACTGCTAGCCAAAGGCTAATTGATGCTCCAGCAAAAGATTTAAGAGAGGCACGTGCGGCTGCTGAAAATATTGTTCCCACATCAACAGGTGCAGCAATTGCAACAGCTAAAGTTATACCTTCTTTGAAAGGTAAGTTTGATGGACTTAGTGTGCGTGTACCAACTATAACTGTTTCACTTAGCGATATAACTGCTCTTCTAAAAAGAGACACTACAAAAGAAGAATTAAATGAAGTATTTAAAAAAGCTTCAAAAGAACCATTTTATCAAGGTATTTTGGCCGTAAGTGAAGAGCCTTTAGTTTCTTCTGATTTCAAAGGTAATTCACATAGTTGTATAGTTGACCTAGAATTAACTAATGTCGTTGGTGGTAATTTGGTAAAAATTGTTGCTTGGTATGATAACGAATGGGGATATTCAAATCGTTTAGTTGAGCTTACAGCTGATGTTGCAGCTAATGTGTAAGGGGAAAAAGTGAAAATTTATATTGGCTCAGATCATAGGGGATTTTACTTAAAAGATAAAGTTGAAGAATATTTAAAGGGTAGGGGTTATGATGTTGAAAATATTGGTCCAGACAACTATAACCCTGAGGATGATTTTCCAGAATTTGCACAAAAAGCTACTGTTAAAATTAAAACTAGCGACGATCAAGACCCTAGAGCTATATTAATGTGTGGTGGTGCACAAGGTATGGGAATGGCCGCAAATAGATTTAAGGGCATTAGGGCTTCTGTTGTTTGGGATACTGAAGAAGCTAAATGGACTCGTAACGATAATGACAGCAATGTTCTATGTTTACCAGCACGGATATTTGATAAACCTGAAGCTAAGCTAGATTTATATAATGTTCTAGATACTTGGCTTGAAACCCCCTTTTCTGGAGCTACAAGATTTATTAGAAGAAATAAGCAAATTGACGAGGTTTAGTAATGGCAACAATTACACCAGCTATATTGGCAGGAAACCAAGAAGAATATAAATATCAAATTGAAAGAATTGCTAATTTTGCAGAGCGTATACATATAGATATTACTGACGGTATGTTTGCTCAAAACTATACTATACCTGAAAACCAAGTATGGTGGCCGCCAGAAATAAAGGCAGATATTCACATGATGGTATCTCGCCCTAGCGACCATTTAGCAACTATTATAGCTATGAACCCTAATATGGTTATTTTTCATGGTGAATGTGAGGAAGAACTAGCTCCAATTTTTCGTAAACTAAAAGAAGAAACTATGATCAAGCCAGCTGTAGCGTTATTGCGCTCTACTGTGCCAGAGACTATTGCTGATGCTATTAAAGAAGCTGAACATGTACTTATTTTTAGTGGCAATCTTGGCGAAATGGGTGGAAGAGCTAATATGATGCAACTAGAAAAAATTAGATTAGTGAAAGAAATTAATCCTAATGTTGAAATTGGTTGGGATGGTGGCGCTAACTTATCTAATGTATTCAACTTAGTGCAATCAGGCGTTGATGTTGTAAACGTGGGGGCTGCTTTCGCTCAATCACCTGAGCCAGAACAGGTATATAAGGCTATGGTTGATGAGATTAATCGTAAAGGGGTGTTTTAGAGAAAATGCAAATTCCTAAAATATTAACTATAGGTGCAGCTGTTCAAGATGTTTTTTTAGGTAATTCTGATGAATTTAATTTAATATCGGCAGATCCAGAGCATGATTTTGTTAGTTTGGGTTTAGGTTCAAAAATAGATTTAAATCAGATAAATTTTGCAACTGGAGGAGGAGCAACCAATGCTGCCATAACTTTTGCTAGACAAGGCTTAAAAACTAGCTTTATGGGAATTATAGGTGATGACGTTGCCGGTAATATAATATTGAGGAACCTAGATGAAGAATTTATCGATACTTCAAGAGTAGAAATTGATAAATTACGCTCAACAGATTATTCAACTATATTATTAGCACCAAATGGGGAAAGAACAATATTAACTTATCGTGGTGCTTCTAGTCATATCCATGCCAATAATTTTAAACTTACTGAAGGTGAATTTGATTTTATTTATGTAACTAATTTAGCTGGTAGGTTTGACGCGATTAGAAAAATATTTACGCAAGCTAGTAAAACTAATACAAAAATAGCTTGGAACCCTGGTAGCAAAGAATTATTACAGCCCGAAAAAGTTAAAACTTTATTAGATGATGTAGAACTGCTAATAATTAATAAACAAGAAGGTCAAGAGCTATTTTCTGGAGAAAGTATAGAAGAATTATTAAGAGCTGGACTATTATTTGTTAAAAATATCATTATCACTGATGGGCAAGATGGTGTATGGGCCAGTGACGGTAAAAGTATCGTAAGGGCAGGCATGTACGAAGACGTTAAAGTTATAGATAGGACTGGGGCAGGTGATGCTTTCGGCTCAGGCTTTGTATCCCAATGGGTACAAGGAGCATCTTTATCGGAAAGTATTTTATTTGCTAGCGCTAACTCAACATCTGTTATTCAATATATAGGATCTAAAGACGGTATTCTTAAAAAGAATGCAAAATTACACAGTATGCCTATTATGGAGAAAAGTATAAAATGATGAAGTTTAACCTTGGCAGTCTACTGGGTTTGCAGGGTGTAAAATTAAAACAATTTAATTACAACTTACAGTCTTTAGAGAATAAAACAGGTAAAGATTTCAGTATCTCTGCGCATATAATGGCCTTACAGTATAGTAGATCAATAGAAGCACTTAAAGAATTAGGTTTTTACGACAATGATGTTACCTGTTCTGAGATCTCTGGGGCGTTAAAAAATAAAATTTTAGGCGAGGAGAATTTAGAAACTTCTAATAAGGAAATATTTTGGCAGAAATATAAAAATACAGTCATTTTTTGCCAGGATGATATAGTTTCAGTAAACAAAAGGGATGTCCTTTATTATATAGATAATCATAAAAGATCTTTTAACGGGTTTAGAACAGAGCTTAAAAAAGAAATTATAGAATTATTTAATGCCAAAGTCCCTAATATGAATAAAGAACAAATTGAAAATAAAATATTTTAAGGAGAATAAATGAGATATCAAATTTGCGTATCAGGTGCTGCAAATGGTGACAGCGTTGAAGCTTCTGCTACATTGGCTTATAGGCTTGGTAGAGAGATTTCAAAACAAGGTAAAATATTAACTACTGGTGCTACAGTAGGTCTGCCACATTATGCTGCTATTGGGGCAGTTAGTGTTAAAGGTAGGACTGGTTTAAGTGTGGGATTTTCGCCAGCATCTAGTTTTCGCCAGCATGTTAATACTTATAAATTACCGTTTAAACCATTTGATTATATTAATTTTACAGGCATGAATTATGTAGGCAGAGATACTCACTTAGTGCTTTCTAGTGATGCAGTAATTACGGTAGGTGGTAGAATGGGAAGTCTACATGAGCTTGCTACAGCTCTAGAAGCTAGAAAGGTTGTAGCAGTACTTACAGGATCTAAAGGTTTAGCAGATTACACAAAGACATTACTTGAGAATGTAGAAGCCCCTAATAGTAAAGATGTTATTTTTGATAGTAACCCTGAAAGGTTAGTGCAGAAAGTTATTAAAAGGCTAGATGAAAGAAATAGAGATTTTATAGCCCCAGAAGATGATAGCCATCTGGCAATTAAGCGTTCAGGCAATGGATAAAAAATACCCCTCTTTAAAGAGGGGTATATATTTTTATTGGAGTAGGATTTTTTCCCAATTCTGTTTCTTGAAATCTTTGAATGAAATATCTTCAAATGAATGATTCCGTTTAATTTCATCATCCCCATAAGTGATTGAATCTATATTAAATAGCCCCTTATAAGGAGTTTTTGATTGGCAAAAACAGAATGCTTCGACTTCCTTGTTCAGATCTACTTTCTTCCAGTAGCGCACTTGTCCTCCAATGAACACATCTTGACATTTATCCGTATAGGTTAGTCTACGGTTAATCCGTTCAGTGATTAGCGTAGCTAAGTCTACGAGATTTTTGTAAACATCGCGATGTAATCCTACGATATAGGCATCGGTTCCATCGTTAGGAATATGAATACTTACATCCTGTAGTTTGTTCTCAATACTAATCAAGGTCTTATTAAATAAAGACGTTTGCGAGATTCTCCACTCAGATTCATTCAGGAAAAACAGCATTTCGGACCTTTTACTATCTTGCCAATCTGTCCAAGAGAATGAAATATCTCCTGACTGTTTTTTGGATTCTTCAAAATCCATCAAGCAGTTTCTTAAGAAGTTCTGTGTTACTCCAATTAACATATTAATGTACCACGCCATTTCGTATGACGTACCTTTCTATTTTTGCCTTTCTAAAGGCAGAATACATTATACAATAAAGTAATAAGTAAGTCAATATGTATATAGATTAATACTATTTATAAAAATATTATTGACATTTTAGTATTTTTATGATACTATATTCACAGATTTGCATAAAAATCAAAAATAAAAACAAAATAAATATAAAATAAAAAAGGAGCGTAATGAGTTCAGCTGCTGAAATACTAGTGGTTATACTATCAATTGCATTAGCAGTTTTTATTATTCTAGGTATAATTTGTTTTATTCTTATTATACGTGTTACAAGGCAAATAGGCGATATTACAAAAAATATGCAAAATATATCTAGTGGGATTGATAATATTGTGCAAAACTTTGCTCAAATATCATCACCAATCATAATAATGAAAACAGTGCTGGATTTATTTAAAAAATTTAACAAAAAAGGAGAAAAAAATGAGTAAAAAATTTGGATTAGGACTATTATTAGGTGCAGTAGCAGGAGTTGTTGGTGGGATACTAACAGCACCAAAAAGTGGCAAGGAAACTAGAGAAGATTTAGCTAAAAAAAGTAAAGAGGTTGGTGAAGCATTAAAACATAAAACTGAGGAAACTATAGAAAAGGTTGATGAAGTTGCTGACCAAGTTAAAGAAAAGGCTGAAGAAATAAAAGTAGTGTCTAAGGCTAAGGTAGAAGAAGTTACGGCTAATACTAAGCATGAAGTTCAGAAAATCCAGAAACGAGCATTAAACACTCTAGACGGTGCTAAAAAAGGTTTTGAAAAAGAAGTTAAATAATAATAAAAATAGACCGAAATGGTCTATTTTTATTTAGCTAGTACAAATATATTTTTACCTTTTTTAATAATAGAAGGTTTTTCTATGGTAATATCTTCAGTAATCTTGTTATTATTTACAGATATGGCATTACCAGAGATGAGCCTTTTAATTTCGCCTTTGCTTTTAGCTATATTAGATTTTAATAAAATATTACTAATATTTTGTGCTTCACTAATATCTATTGTAGGTAGTTCTTGGCTTAATATATTAATTTCTTGCTCAGATAGTTCATCTATAGTTTTGCCACTAAACAGTAAATCTGTTACTGAAATTACGTCGCTTGCCACTTTTTCACCATGCACTATAGTAACTACATTTTTTGCTAGTTCTTTTTGGGCTATTCTCAAGTGCGGTTTTTCATCATGGATCTTTTTAATTTCATCTATTTCGCTAGGCGATAGAGTTGTTAATATCTTTAGGTACTCAAAAACACTACTATCATCAGAATTTAATAAGAATTGATACATTTTATAAGGGGATGTTTTTTTAGGGTCTAGCCATATAGCACCACCTTCAGATTTCCCAAATTTACGGCCTGTAGCACGGTTGATTAATAGTGGAGCAGTCATAGCAAAAGCTTCTTTAGATTCTTTTTTACGAATTAAATTAACGCCAGAAAGAAGGTTTCCCCATTGATCACTGCCACCTATTTGCATGGTTACACCCTTATTTTTATTAAGCCACCAAAAGTCGTACCCTTGAAGTAAAGTGTAGGTAAATTCAGCAAAGCTTAACCCACCACCATTACTTATACGGCTTTTAAAAAAATCACGCCCAATCAGTTCGGCCATATTAAAATTTTTGCCAGTATCTCGCAAAAAGGGGATTAATTCTATTTTTTGTAGCCAATCAGCATTATTTACTACTTCAAGATCATATCCACCAAAAAGATTAGAAACTTGCTTTCTTAAACTTTCAGTATTAGCTTTAACTTGTTCTACAGAAAGTAGACTACGCTCTTCTGTATCACGCATATCACCAATCATTCCGGTTCCACCACCAACTAATAAAATAACTTTATGGCCATGGTCAATAAAACGCCTAACCATCATATAAACACTTAAATGACCAATATGTAAACTATCTGCAGATGGGTCAGTTCCTAGATAAATAGTATGTTTTTGATTATCTAAAATTGATTCATCTTGAAATGTTGTCTGGTTCCAAAAGCCGCGCCATTTAAGCTCTTCTGATAGTTTCATTTTCCTCCTTATAATATAATAACCATTTTAGCATTTTAAAAGCGTTGTAGCAAATAAAGGTTATAGGTTAAATATTGAAAAGCATAAGCTGGCCGTGTTATAATAATGTTGATATGAATAGTAAAAGGTCTTTAAGAGCTAAAGGCGAAGAAAAAGGCGTAAACCATCGTCATTTTAGCAGTAGAAGAAATAGGGCTAATAGTCCAATAAAACAAAAAAATAATTTAAGTTTGTATGCAAATCTTGTGCATCGCCGACAGGAAAAGAAAGATAAAAAAGCAAGGGAAAGAGCAGAATATTTAGCTTCCTTACCAAAAGAACCTATTAAAAGGTTTTTCTATAGGTTACACCCTAAAAGAGTTCTAAAATATTGGTTCTCTAAGCGTGGCTTATTTATGATGTTAAAAATAACGGTAGTAGGCTGTATTTTATGTGCCATTTTAATAGCTGCTGCTTTTGCTTATTTTTCAAAAGACTTAAACATTATTCGTCCTGAAGAGTTAGCTAAAAGAGTTCAAACTACTGTATCTAAATATTACGATCGTAATGGTGAGCTACTTTGGGAAGATAAAGGAACTGGAGACTATAAGCTAGTTGTTGATAGCTCTGAGATATCTGATTATGTTAAAAAGGCTACAGTAGCTATTGAAGATAGGGAATTCTTTAACCATAAAGGTATTGATGCTTCTGCTATAGCACGTGCTTTTATTAACAACTTTAGAGGTGGTGCTACTCAAGGTGGTTCAACACTAACTCAGCAGTTAATAAAACAGGTTTATTTTGCTGAAGATTCAAGTAATAGAGGTCTTAGTGGTATTCCACGAAAAATTAAAGAAATCATTTTAGCTATTCAAGTTGAACAGATTTATAATAAAGACCAAATTTTAACACTTTACTTAAATGAAAGCCCATATGGTGGGCGACGTAATGGTGTTGAAAGTGGCGCACAAACCTATTTCGGTAAAAGTGCTAAGAATTTAACATTATCTGAGGCGGCTTTATTGGCTGCTATACCTAATAACCCAGCTGTGTACAACCCTTATAATAAAGCCTTTAATAAGAGCTTAGTAGAAAGGCAACATAAAGTATTAAATGATATGGCTGAAGTTGGTTTTATTACTAAAGAAGAAGCTGAAGAGGCTAAAAAGAAAGATATTCTAGCAGAGATAAAACCAGAAGTTAACCAGTATGCAAATATGAAGGCGCCACATTTTGTACAAGAAGTTAAGAAGCAACTTGAGAAAAAAATTGGTATTAAAATCGTAGGTGGTGGTGGATTAACTGTTAAAACAACTCTAGATCTAAAAGCACAAAAATTTGCTGAACAAGCAGTAGCTAACGGTAGTAAAACACTAGCTATAACTGGAGCTGACAATATTGCTTTAACCTCAGTTGATGCTAATACTGGTCAAGTTATAGCACAGGTTGGATCTGTTGATTATCATAAGGAGGGTTATGGTCAAACTAATGCTGCCGTATCTAATCTCGACCCAGGTTCAAGTATCAAGCCAATAGTCGACTACGCCCCATTATTTAATTTGAAAGATACACCTTACACTCCTGGAACAGTACTTAGAGACGAAAATATTGATAAGCTTTATTGTGGTGGAAATACAGGACAGTGTAAAGCACGTAACTATACAGGTAGATTCTATGGCGATGTAACTATCCGTCAGAGTTTAGGTAGTTCATTGAATATTGCCGCTATTAAAGCATTATCGATTGTTAAGGTTGATAAAGGTATACAAACAGCTAGGGATTTAGGTGACCTATCTTACTGCCGTGGTGGTGATGCAGGCTTATCAGCTGCTATAGGTGGTGGATGTTCTGTAAGACAAGATGAACACACCAATGCATATGCTACTCTTGCAAGAGGTGGTGTATATAGGCCAATAGCATATGTATTAGAGGTTAAGAACTCTTCAGGTAATAAAATTATAGAATGGAAAGATGAAAGCAAGCAAGCTATAGATGCTCAAGCTGCTTATATGCTTACAGATATTCTTTCTGACCCTAATGCTAGAATTCTTACCTTTGGCGCTCAAACCCACAGCTTCGGCTTTAGTATACCAGGTGTTTGGACGGCATCTAAAACAGGAACTACAGATGATAGCAAAGGGCATGCTAAAGATTCATGGATGATGAGTTATTCGCCAGTAGTAGCTACAGGCGTATGGAGTGGAAACCACGACGGTAGGGCTCTAGGTTCAGCAAGCAATACTACAGTTAGAAGGGTTGTAAATGATTACATGGAAGCCGTGCATAAACAGGTATATGGCCCTAATGGAAAATGGAAAGTTGGCGACAGAATTCAAAGAGCTAAAGGCATAAATAACTGTTCTATAGGTGGGAGAAACGATATATGTCCATCATGGTGGAGTAAAGATAAAACAAACTCAAAACAATTAGAAATTGAAGTAGATACAGTTTCTAAACGAAAAGCCACTCAGTGTACTCCAGCATCAACAAAGACAAAGATTACTGTTTACGAGACAACCGACCCAGCAACTAAACAAAAAACCTTAACAGCTCCAGATGGATATAATATTAATGAAGAAGATAATATCCATACTTGTGGCGATGGCAAACCATCAGTGTCAGGAGTATCATACCAACGTCATGCAACTTCAAACACTTATCGTATCAATGCTACAATAACTAAAGGTAAATTTGATTTATCTTCTGTAGAAATAAAGGTTGATGGTAATTTGATAAGCTCATCCTTGCCAACAGGAAATCAAATATCAGTAGACTACACATTTACAAAACCAGGTCAAACTATTACGGTAGAAATACGAGATAATGGTGGTTATGTTGACTCTAGGGAATATTCTGGTCCTGCTAATATATCAAAGCAAACAACTAGCGATCAAAATAGTAATTAATAAAATTTATACTATATAAATAGCTCCTTTTTAGGAGCTATTTAATATAAACTATTTTGGTAGTATTTATTGCTCCTAATAAAAATCACGTAAAATCTAAAGTGCTATTTTATGGTAAAATATAATTAAGTAAAAATGATAATTTTAAGGAATCAATTATTACAAAGATATGAAATATGAAATTACAGGCGAAAATTTACCTATATTAGAAATAAGCCTTAAAAAAGGTGAGAAGGTTATTTGTGAGGGTGGTGCAATGACTTACCGTAGCATGGACATAGATATGAAAACTAAATTTGGTGGTCTAGGAACTGCTTTGTCGCGTAGATTCTCTGGCGAAAAAATGGCATTTAATGAATATAAAGCATTAAAGGACGGTCAAAAGATTGCTTTCGCCTCTTCATTTCCTGGTGCAATTTTACCAATTGAATTTAGCGGTAAAAAAGCATTAATTGTACAAAAAAAGGCTTTTCTAGCTTCTACTGAAGGAATCGAGCGTAAAATAGCTTTTCAAAAAAGATTCGCAACAGGATTCTTTGGCGGTGAAGGTTTTATTATGCAAAGAATAACTGGAAATGGAACTGTTTTTCTAGAGATTGATGGCTCATTAATAGAAAAAGAATTAAAGAAAGGTGAAACGCTACTGGTAGATACAGGTCATGTTGTAGCTTATGAAACTAGCGTAACAATGAATATAGAAACCATAAAAGGTGCTAAAAATATGTTGCTAGGCGGTGAAGGGTTCTTTAATACAAAATTAGTTGGCCCTGGTAAAGTATATCTTCAATCTATGCCAATTTCTAAAATAACTGCCTATATGGTATAAAATAACTACAAAAGAGCGTTCCGCTTATGAGAACGCTTTTTATTTATAATAAACCCCTAGTTATTAGCTTTAAAAGGGTTAATAAATTGTTTATTTCTTTTAAAAATAAAAACAATTTCACTACGTTCAGTTAATATACCAGCTGTATCAGTTATTGAAGACTGTACCAATTCCCATCCTTCACGCCCTAAGCTATTAAGTAATTCTTCAATTTTTGAGGAATTGTTACCAAAATCGTTAGTAAAAATACCGTCTTTTATAGTTACTATTTTATATTCAAACATAGCATTATTGTAACATTTAACGAAGGCTTTTAACACTTTACAGAGAGGTATTTTTATGTTAGTATTGTAAACGAAGCGCTATTTTAGTGCATATAATATTTTGCATCAAGGTAGCTATTAAAATAATAAAATTTTAAGGAGAAGAATGAGTAAAAATACTCCACTAGAGAATTTCCGTAACGTAGGTATTATCGCCCATATCGATGCTGGTAAAACTACTACTACGGAAGGTATCCTTTACCGCACAGGTTTAACTCATAAAATTGGTGTTGTTCGTGGTGAAGGTGATGGTGCTACTACCGACTGGATGGCACAAGAAAAAGAGCGAGGAATTACAATTACCTCTGCTGCCGTAACTTGTTTCTGGAAAGACCACAAAATTAATATTATTGATACCCCAGGGCACATCGATTTCACTGCTGAAGTTGAACGTTCATTACGCGTTCTTGACGGTGCTGTAACTGTTTTTGACGGCAAAATGGGTGTTGAAGCACAGTCTGAAACTGTATGGCGTCAAGCAGACAAATACGGAGTTCCACGTATCTGCTTTATTAACAAAATTAACCAAACTGGTGGTGATTTTTACAAATCAATTGAATCTATTCATAATCGTTTAACTCGCCAAGCATTTCCTATTCACTTACCAATTGGTTTCGAACAAGAAATCAATGGTGTAGTTGACCTTATTGATATGAAAGCTTACACTTACGACAACTATGCTGATCATGAGTTGAAAGTTGGCGAAATTCCAGCTGATATGCTTGAAAAAGCTAAACATGCACGTAGCTTGCTAGTAGAAAACGCAGTTGAAGCTGATGATGAATTGATGATGCGTTTCTTTGAAGAAGGTGAAGAATCAATAACCATCCCAGAACTTAAAGCTGCTCTTCGCAAACGTGTTCTTGCTGGTGACTTCTTCTTAGTTACTGGTGGTGACGGACGTGGTGTTATCGTGGAAAAAGTTCTAGACTTAATGAACGATTATTTACCAAGTCCGCTAGATGTTGCCTCAATTAAAGGTACTAACCCTAAAACTGGTGAAGCTGATGAACGTCGCCCAAGTGTTGATGAGCCAACAGCAGCCCTAGCATTTAAAATTGCAACAGACCCATTTGTTGGTAAATTAGTATTTATTCGTGTATATAGTGGTAAAATTACTGCTGGCTCATACGTATTAAATACTATGACGGGTAAAAAAGAACGCGTAGGCCGTTTGGTACGTATGCATGCTGATAAGCGTGAAGACATATCTGAAATTACAGCTGGTGATATTGCCGCTGTTGTGGGATTGAAAGATGTAACAACAGGCGCTACTCTTTGTGATCTAAACCATGGTATTATACTTGAAGGTATTGAGTTTGCTGAACCTCCTGTATCTATTGCTGTTGAGCCAAAAACTAAAGCTGACCAAGAAAAAATGGGTATTGCTCTTCAACGCCTAGCTGAAGAAGATCCAACTTTCCGAGTTCACACAGATGAAGAAACAGGTCAAACTATTATGTCAGGAATGGGTGAATTGCATCTTGATATCTTAATCGACCGTATGAAGCGTGAATTTAACGTTGAAGCTAATATTGGTGAACCGCAAGTTGCTTTCCGTGAAACTATCCGTGGTACAGCTGAAGCTCAAGGTAAACACGCTAAGCAGTCCGGTGGACGTGGTCAGTATGGTGATGTATGGATTCGCTTTGAACCAAATGAACCAGGAAAAGGTTTTGAGTTTATTGATGAAATTAAAGGTGGTGTTGTGCCACAAGAATATCGTAAACCAGTTGAACAAGGTGTGCTAGAAACTCTTAACGGAGGTGTTATAGCTGGCTACCCAGTTGTTGATGTTAAAGCTACTTTGTATGACGGTTCATACCACGATGTTGACTCCAGCGAGCTTGCCTTCAAATTAGCTGGTGCACTATCTACTCGTGCAGGTATCAAGAACGCTAAACCAGTACTACTTGAGCCAGTAATGAAAGTAGAAGTAACTACTCCAGAAGAATTCATGGGTGACGTAATTGGCGACCTTAACTCACGCCGTGGACGAATTGACTCAATGGATGATCTAATGGGTGGAACAAAATTAATTCGTGGTTTTGTGCCACTAGCAAATATGTTCGGCTATACATCTGATCTTCGTTCAATGAGTAAAGGTCGTGCAGCTTCTACTATGGAATTAGCTCAATACGAGGAAGTTCCACCAAACGTTGCGCAAGATATTATTGAAAAACGAAACGCTAAATAATATCACTAAATTATATAAAAATAACCTCTAATAATAGGGGTTATTTTTATAGATGGCAATAAATTAAAACGCTTGCTATATACGAGTTTTTTTGTTATAATATTTGTTGAGTTTCCTCTTTTTACTAAATAATACAAGCAGGTGTGCAAGATACTATTTAGGTAAAAAGGTAAAGACATTTTATAGGGTATGCTGATCTTATAAAATATGAGGCAAAACTTTCTAGGAACTTATCAGCCTATAAAAGTTTTGAAATAAAATTATTAATTTTTAAGGGAGAATTGATGCCAACAATTAATCAATTAGTGCGAAAACCACGAAAAGTTGCTGCTAAAAAATCAAAATCACCAGCACTTGGACGCATTCACAATGCACTAAAAACTAAATATTATGCACAAAATGCACCACTAAAACGAGGTGTATGTGTAAAGGTTACTACTAAAACACCTAAAAAACCTAACTCAGCTTTGCGTAAGGTTGCACGTGTACGCTTAACTAATGGTCATGAAGTTTGGGCTTACATTGGTGGTGAAGGACATAACTTACAAGAACACGCTGTTGTGCTTGTACGTGGTGGACGTGTGCCTGACCTTCCAGGTGTTCGATACCACATTGTACGTGGTGCATTAGACCTTCAAGGTGTGAATGGTCGAAAACAAGGTCGTTCAAAATATGGTGCTAAGAGGGAGAAATAGAAATGCCACGAAAAGTTACTAGAAAATTACAACGAGAATTAAAACCAGATCGTAAATACCAATCTATTTTAGTTCAAAGACTAATTAATAAATCAATGCTAGATGGTAAAAAACTAGTTGCTGAAAAAGCTGTATATAAAGCTTTGGAAGTAGCAGCTAAAAAACTTGATAGCGAAAACCCACTAGAAGTATTTGAAAAAGCTTTAAAAAATGTTTCACCAAGCTTTGAAGTTAAATCACGACGTGTTGGTGGTGCTAACTATCAAATTCCATTCCCAGTACAAGGACACCGTCAATTACATTATGCATTTTCATGGTTAGTACAATCAGCTCGTGCTAGAAGTGGTATGCCTTACAGCCAACGTTTAGCTTTAGAAATTGTGGACGCTTACAATGAGAGTGGTGCAGCTTTCAAGAAGAAAGAGGATGCACACCGAATGGCAGAAGCTAACCGTGCATTCGCACATTTTGCTAGAGGCTAGTATACTTAAAGTATTACTTTCTAATAGTAATATAATAACTTAAAAAGGAGCAATTCAGCTCCTTTTTAATTTTACCTTAAGATTTTTTATTCTGCTTTACATTGCATATCTAGTGAGAATGTACCACCAGCTTCTGCTTTTACAGGGAAATTAGATAAATCTTTTAAATCTTGGCCTTTTAGGGTTATCTTAGCAGCTCCATCACTAACTGTAATTGTTAAAACATTATCTTTTTCTTCTATTTTTGCTTTAGCTTCTTCTGTATTTTGCCAAGTTTTATTATTATTAAATGATATTTTTCCATCTTTATCGACTTTTAGCATTTCATTATACCCACTATTTATACCGAAAAGATTAGTCTTACAAGAAACAGTTTTACCATAAAAACGAGCGATTATAGATTTAGGCTGAAGTAAGAAAAATGTTGCCGTAGCAGCAGAAGATATAACAAGAGCTAAAATAATAGCCATTGCTATATATAAGCCAGTTTTTGATTTTTTAGGTGTATCCCTATCTAAAATAATTGGTTGGAAATTTTGATGGTTTTCTACAGGTTGTTCTGTTATAGCTGTAGGGTTTTGTAATAAACCACTGTCCATACCATTAATAGGGTTATTTACTATAGAATTATTTAAAGAAGGTTCTACACTAGAGTTAGTATTTTCAGTAGGGGTAGTTTCTGTTGTTTGTGTAGCTTCCATAGAAACAGTATTATCTGCACCTAAACTAGTATTTTGTATTGGAGCGCTGAAGCTATTTTCTCTGCTTATATCAGTACTTATTTCTGGAGCTTGGCTATTATTTTGAATATTTTGGTCTCGTTCGTCCATATAATAAATTAACCTTATTTAACTTTAATAATACTCTTATTTTACCATAAGAACTTTAAAAATATAGAAAACTATTTTCTAAAAATTAAAATTTTAGCACCAGAATATATTTTATGGCTAATTAAAGTTAAATTTTCTATGCAGATATCTTCTAGCTCTTTAGGTTGAGAAACAATAAATAAACCATCATTTTCAAGTCTTAGGGCTAGTTTTTGTAAGGTAGGGAATTGAGGGTCATAATAAGGGGGGTCGGCAAAAATAATATTGAAAGTAGGCAGAATATCTAATTTTCCGTCTATATATTCACTCTCAGTTGAATTTAGCCAGCCATTTACTGAAGAGCGAATTAATTGGCTTTTTCCTACTTTATCACTCTTTGAAGTGATTTGCTCTAAATTATTTGCTAGGATTTTTTGAGCAAGGCGATTTTTTTCAATAAAAGTAACTTTTTTAGCTCCACGAGATAGTGCCTCAAGGCCAATTGCTCCTGTGCCTGCAAATGCATCTAGCACCGTAGCATTATGAATATCTTGGTGAATATTATTAAAAATAGCATTGCGTATCCTTTCGCTCATTGGGTGAGTTTGTCGTGAATTTGGCGACGCTATTTTATGATTTTTAAAAATACCAGAAATAATACGAATATTCATTTTATTATTTTTCCCTAGAACGTCGTATTCCTTCAAACCAGCCAAGTGCTACCATTGAGACAACTTCAGGTAATAAGTCTTTTTTAGTTTCTAGTGCTAAAGTTGCCGTCCATCCTTTATGAAGGTATCTATCATAATACTTTTTATCAGCTACAGCCTTAATTTTTTGTTCAAATACTTTAAAGAAATCACCGTTTAAAACTAGCTTTAAATCTTCTTCGCTAGGTGATTTAGCGATTTTTTTAGCTGCTGTAGAGGATATCATAGTAGCTATACCCATTTCATATAGCATATGTGAACTCATCACGCCTTTAGGTCCTATATATTCCCAGTTATTTATAATTCTTTTACGCCAGTTTTCACCAGAAATAAACATTTTTTTAATAATTTTATTACGCTCTTCAGGGGTTTTTCCGCTAATCTCAATAATTTTATCGGTCATAGGATATTGATGCGCTGGCGTTAGGGCGTCGGTAATAGCATGTGCCATCCAACCCGCCTCAAAACTAGCACGCACGTAATTTTCTTCTTTTAAAGCTTTAGCAATATTAACTAAATGGTTTTCTACATAATTAAACATTTGCGATAGGTCGCCGTAAGGGCCTACAAAATGCCAAGGTTCATCTTTACCGGGAGATTTTGTTTTTATTCCGTCAGGTCCACCATTTCCTTCAAAGCGTAAAATTTCATTAATAGAAGGAAAATGCACATGCTGATTTTTAAAATGTTGTTTAATTAAATCGTTTAAGACAAGTCTTGCTGCACGATCTATTTTTTGGTGTGTTCCAGCAATTTTATCGGCTTTTTGAAAAGGAGTGGCTCTAGAATACATACAACAATTTTAGCAAATTTAAGAGGCTAAGGCAAAATATTTGATATGTAATGTTGCTTATGATAAAATTATAATTAATGAGTAAAATTGCAAAATATCTTAGTGGACATCTTATAGGGGAGATATCTGCAAAAGAAGCTCGCTTAAAGAGTTTCTCTACAGATAGAAGTATTTTAAGGATGCAACCTAATTTAGTAATGTTTCCACGAATTACGGATGATCTACAAAAGATTATGCGTTTTTCTTCTCAGCTAGCTGATAAAGGTCATAAAATTTCTATTACTTCTAGAGGGTATGGGGGGAGTACTGACGGTTCATCTATTAGTGATGGTATTGTTGTAGATATTTCTCGCCATTTAAATAAAATTAAAGAACTAGACCTTAGAGAAAAAACCGTTAAAGTTGAAGCAGGCGCTAACTTTCAAAAGCTTAATTTAGCTATTGGTGCACAGGCTATGACTATTTTACCAAGTCCAGCAGGTGAACGCCTAACTGTTGGTGGTGCTATTGCTATGAATCTTCCTAGCGAAAAATATAACTATGGCACTATGGTAGATGCCGTATTAGAGGCTACAGTAATTTTAAGTAACGGTGATGTTGCTACTTTTAAAAAACTAAATAAAAAAGAGCTTAGTGAAAAATTAGCTTTAACTAATTTTGAAGGTGAAATCTATAGAAGTATTGATAACTTAATAGAAGATAATTATGATCTTATTCAAGAAATAGATGGTGACGCAAGTTATGGCTATAGTGGAATTAAAAATGTTAAAGATAAAGATGGTAATTTTAGTTTAATACCACTTTTATTTGGTTCTTTAGGCACTCTAGCAGTTATTACGGAAGTTGTTATTAAAACTGACTTTATTGTTAATGAAACTAATTTTGCTGTCATCAGCTTTGCCAATCGCGATGACGCAAGAGACTTTATTGAGGAAATAGAAAAACTAAACCCTGATATTATAGAGATGTTTGACGGTAAAATGTTTGAATCTGCTGTAGCTTCAGGTAAAAATTATCAATTTTATATGGATAGGGTAAAAGGAAACTTAGCTACAAAATTAGTTCTTGTAGTAGGTATTTCAGATCGTAACCAACGTAAAATTAGGTCTACTATGGCTAAAATAGAAAGTGCTTGTAGACGTTTTAATAATTCTACTATGTGGCTACCTGATGATAGTGAAGTTGATAAGGCGGAACTAGAATCTATTAGGGACGTCAGGGAAGTTTTAAGAGCTAGAGCTGGAGTTATTAAAGAAGAAATATATCCAATTCAAGGAGTTTATATTCCATTAGAACGTTTTGAAGAATTTTATCTTGGCTTACAAAAGCTAGCGCTATATCACAATATTCCTGCACCAATTCAAGGTTCTGCTTTAACATGTATTTTTGAAATTTTAGCTGAATTTGACTTCAATAAAATATCAGATAGACAAAAAGCATTAAGGTTTATTGTTGACTTAGCTAAACTACTTGCTAAAGTTGATGGTGAAATGGCTTATGGTACTGGTGAGGGTCGTATATTTGGTAACTTTATTAGTAAAAATATTAGTAGGGAAACCGAAAAAATATTTAATGAAATACGCACAATATTTGACCCTAAACAAATTTTAAATATAGGCGTAAAGGGGCGTGTTGACGCTAAAGAAATTATAAAACTTGTACGCAATGGACGATAGCAAAGAGCCTTTAAGGGTTGTATTTAAAAGTGAAGAAACGCCACTGAGCGCTAGTGTAGATGGCCGTAATTTAATAGACGGCTATAAGGGTAAAAGCATAGAAGAGATTAAAAATAATTTAGCTGCAAATAAAACACCGTTTGAAGTTGCTATTGAAAATTTCCAGCATGATTTTAATATTGGAACGGTTGTGCGAAACGCTAACGCTTTTAACGCTAGGGCTGTGCATATTATTGGTAAAAAACACTGGAATAGGCGAGGCGCAATGAAAACAGAAGTTTATTTAGATGTTTACCACCATAAGGATGTGACCAGCTTTATTGCTTGGTCTAAAGCTAATAGTAAGCATTTAATAGCTATAGATAACCAAGAGGGATCTATTCTATTAAATAATGCTGAAATGCCTAAAGATTCAATTTTAATTTTTGGCAACGAAAATGATGGTCTTTCTAAAGAAATGATTGAAAATTGTGACAAAATGGTTGCTATTGAACAATTTGGTTCTACTAGAAGTGTAAACGTAGGGGTTGCTAGTGGAATTATAATGTATGAATTTGCCAGAAGGCACAGGCTTTAAAGGGTTTTATTACTACTAGTATAATATGTTATAATGTAAGCATATGAAGACTAAAGTAGAAAATATTTCAGAAGTAAAGGTTTTATTAACAATATCATTAGATAAAGAAGATTTAGCTAATGCCGAGCAGGTTGCACTTACTAAATTAGCTAAAGATGTTAAAGTTAGTGGTTTCAGAAAAGGCAAAGCACCATTAGAAGTTGTTGCTAAAAATGTAGACCCTGTTAAACTAAATGAACAATTAATGGAAGACGCAGTAAGTAAATCTGTAGCAGAAGCTTTCTTGAAAGAAGAAATTAAAGCTTTAGCACGCCCTGAAGTAGAAATTAAAAAATATGTACCAGGTAGCGAGCTAGAATTTACTGCTGAAACAGAAATTTTACCAGCTGTTAAATTAGGTGACTATAAAAAACTAAAAGCTAAAAAAGAAAAAGTTACCGTTACCGATAAGGAAGTTACCGAAACTATTGAAAGAATTCAAAAGAATTTTGCAACTAAAGAAACCGTAGATCGCAAAGCTAAAAAAGGTGACGAAGTTATTATCGACTTTTTAGGTAAAAAAGACGGTAAACCTTTTGACGGTGGAAAGGCTGAAAAATTCCCACTAGAGCTTGGCTCAAATTCATTTATCCCAGGGTTTGAAGATGGTATTATTGGTAAAAAAGCTGGTGAAGAATTTGCTTTAGACTTAGAATTCCCTAAAGATTACCATGCTAAAGAGTTAGCTGGCCAAAAAGTAGTATTTGAAGTTAAGCTTCATGAAGTTAAAGAAAATAGTTTTCCAGAATTAACGGATGAATTTGTAAAAGAAAAATTTAGCGAAGAATTTAAAAACTTAGAAGAATTTAAAAAACAAATTAAAGAAGATTTATTAACTCAAAAAACTCAACAAGCTGACGAAAAGTTTAAAGATGAGCTAGTACGCGAGCTTGCTGAAAAGTCAGAAATTCCAGTGCCATCAGTTCTATTGCAAGATCAACAAAGCCATATTGAAATGGATATGCAAAGAAACCTAATGTATTCTGGTCTATCACTTGACCAATACTTAGAAAGAATGGGCAAAACTCGGGAAGAGTGGTTAGAAAACGAGGTTAAAAAGGTTGCTGAGGAACGCGTTAAAGCTGGCCTTGCGCTAGCTGAGCTATCTAAAGTTGAAAAAATAGAAAGTGATTTAGTTGAAGTTGAAAAACGCCTAGAACAACTTAAAGCTCAATACGGCAGCAATAAAGAAGCTTTAAAACAATTAGAAAGTGAAGATATTAAAAGAGATATTGCTAATCAAATCCTAACAGAAAAAGCTATTGATAGATTAGTAGAACTAAATAGTAAAAAATAATATACTATTAGTAGTTGCAGTTTAAAACATAAATAAAACAAGGTATTAAACCTTGTTTTATTTA
>NZ_PRLK01000004.1 GCF_004151455.1 Candidatus Nanogingivalis gingivitcus
ATCATAAATAAAAATTAATGTAAAGATAATAACCACCCTGGGGGGGTGGTTATTAGTTAATAATATTTTTTATTCAGTTCTTAATGCTTCTATAGGGTTTAATTTAGCAGCTTTACGTGATGGGAAGTAACCAGAAATAATAGCAACTAACATTAAACTAATTATAAGCACTATTGAGGCAGGCCAGTCCATAATTAATAGCTTAGTCCCCTCGCGTAAACCTATAGCACTACTGATAGCAGGATTAAGAAGCGTAAATAATGAAGCAATTGTTACACCTATTACCCCACCTAAAAAGCCAATTAAAGCAGCTTCGTAACGGAACAACCTAGAAACATCTTTACTTTTAAGTCCTAATGATTTCATTAAACCTATTTCACGAGTTCTTTCTAGTACGCTAATGTATTGAGTATTAATAATACCGAATACGCTGGCTAAAATAGCTAACATGCCAAAGCCAATTAAACCGTACTGTAAAATAGCAAGTGCTTGGCTCATAACTGAAGCTACTTGTTTGAATGATAAAGCTTCATAACGGCTACCACCATCTAATTCCTTAATTTTATTAGCTATTTCTTCAGCCTTACTACTATCATTAACTATTACAGAAATATATCCGTAATAATTATTACCACTTTGAATTTGGGCTAACTCGGTCATATCTTCAGTAGACATAACTATATTTTCTTGGTAGTACACAAAAGCATCATATTTACCGTTATCAATACCAGCAATTATGAAATCTTTAGTGAATTTTTCACCGTTAGTCTTTTTAAATCCTAACCTTATAGTTTTACCAATAAGATCCTGTGGGTTTTTACTTAAAGCTTCAGCGTAAGATTTAGCTACAACAACTGTACCATTTTGAATATTTTTAATGCTTTTTTGCTTGCCTTGTGATAATTCTATAGAACTCTCATTAATTTTAGGTGCTATTGAGCCAATATATTTATTATTACTATTAGCTAGCTGAAAATATTCAATGCCAATATTATTAACCCCATTTACCTTTTTAACACCTTCAACTTTTTTTAGCTTTTCAATATCGTTATTATCAAAGGTGTAATCTTTTAGCGATTTAGCTTTCTTTTCTTCAACGCTTTCTTCTTTTTCTTCATATTTATTAACTTTATTTTTTTCGTTATGTTCAACTTTTCTAGTCACTTGAATGGCATTTTTATCAGCATTAGCTGAGACAATAGTGTCTAAGTAATTACTTGCACCTTTACCAGCTGCTAAGGATAAAGCAATAGTAGTTGAACCTACTGCAATAGCAAGCGAAGTTAGAAGTGTTCTTATTTTAGACCTTTTTAAATTTTTACTAGCTCTTTTAATTATATCTATTCTACGCATTTTTATTACCTTCAATTCTTTCTATCTGACCATCTTTAATATGAATTTTAATCTCACATTTTTTAGCTAAATCTTCATCATGAGTAATAATGAAAAGAGTTACACCAGATTGCTTATTATAATCAAAAAGTAATTTTTCAATTTTCTTACTTGTTACTGTATCTAAGTTCCCGGTTGGTTCATCGGCAAAAATAATTTTAGGGTTATTTACTATTGCCCTAGCAATAGCTAGCCTTTGTTTTTGCCCACCTGATAAATCACGAGCTTTACTTTTAAGCTTATCTTCTAAACCTACTGACATAAGAGCTTTTTTAATTCTGCTTTTTCTACTATGTAATGGTACTTCGGCAATCTCTAACGGCAAACTAACATTTTCACTGCAAGTTTCATTGCCTTGTACGAAAAAGCTCTGGAAAATGAAACCCATTTTTTCTGCCCTGAATTTATCAATTTTCTTCTGCTTCATTGATAGAATATTAACTCCATCAATAAATACACTGCCTTCCTCTGGAGCGTCTAGCCCACTTATAGCATGGATTAATGTTGATTTACCGCTACCACTTTTACCAACAATAGCTACACTTTTACCACTTGGAATTTTAAAACTTACATTTTTTAAAGCTTTAAAACGGTTATGCTTTTTGCCATATGTTTTAGAAATATTTTTAACTTCTATCATTATATCCTCCTATCTTCATCTATATCTAACATAAAACACTCTCCCCTGCGTTCTTCATTAAAGTCCTTACCATTTAATAAAATTTTTGCAGGCTTTCCTTTTTCTAGACTTAATTCAGCATAACTATGGTAGCCTTGTCTGTTTCTACAGTTAAAAGTTTCAAATTCTACATTATCAGCTTTGAAGAGCTCAATTCTACCTATGTCAGATCTTGCAATTAATTTATTAGCTATAACACCGTTAGCGTTTACATTGCTTTCATTTTCTTGCATTACTTTAAGTTCATCAATAGTAATGTCGCCTAAAACTTTTAGTGAACTACTTTTTTGTACTATTTCTAACTTAGGTTGAGATACGCCGTAATAATCAAACCTGGTATTATTAAGGGTTATTTTTTCAATTTCTGGACCAACTATATCAATATTTTGTTTAAAGCCCCAACCATATACATTAGCTTTAGCTGTAGATATTTTTAAAGTGTCGCCCACAATTTCTGCCTTAATATCTTCTTTCTTAATAGTAGTTTTTATTTTGTCAAATTGATGAAACTTAGCGGACACTTCTTTATTTTTAGCTACACTATAATTAACTTCAATGTCTCCATCTACTTTGATATTTTTAATTTGGCTTAATTTTTGTTTATCAATATTTAAGTCTACCACTTTCTCATTTGCTAAAATATCGCCTCTAATACTATAACTACGCGAAATAGCTATAAATATTCCACTGGTAAAAGACGTAACACTAATTATAAAGCTAGCAATTAATAGTATTAGCCTTGCTCTACCTAATTTAATTAAGAATAAACTAATAGCAGAAACTAGGAAAAATAGTACAAAAGTAATACCTGATATATTTGTTAAAACCCTAATAGCTATTTTGGAAGCTTCGTCAATTTCTACCGGTACAGTAAAAGCTTGGTTTAAGCCAATATTACCAATATAAATAAGGAAAATTCCTCCTAAAGCTATTAAAAGTGATATTACGCCTAGAAAGTAACAAATAACTTTTTTAGTGTTTTCACTGCTATGGTTTATTTTTGCAAAATCATATTCTGCATTTACTTCTTTAATATTATTAGCCGTAATTTTTTTACCTCTTAAGTTCAAAATTTCGCTAGCATTTTTAGCTCTAGGAATTATAAGGCTTAGAATAATATAGACCGGAATACCTACACCAAAAGAAAGGAAACAGGCTAATATAAATGCCATGCGTACTATTATGGCATCAACCTCAAAATATTCAGCAATACCACTAGCAACACCTGTAATAATTTTATTTTGTGTATCACGATAAAGTTTCTTTTTTACTTTACTATTATTTTCTAAAGGCTGGTTATCATCTTCACGAAAAACTGATGGATCGCCAATTTGCTTTTTAATTTTCTGTACATCTTCAAGTGTAATAATACCACCAGCAATAATTTTATTTTCACTTAAAATTTCTGTAATACGAATTTCTACATCACTAAAAATATCTTCATCTGCTGAATATTTTTTTAGCTCATCTAAATATTTTTGCAGTACTTTTTTAGCATCTATTTCAATATCATAAGGAACTTTAGCTAAATGTATTCTTGTTATTTCTTTCATATAACTCTACCCTCTTAAAGTTTTTTAATTGTATTATTTAAATTTTGAATATCTTCTTTTACTGCTTTCATTACTCCTTCCCCAAATTCAGTAATTTTATAGTACTTACGGGGTGGACCCTGTTCACTTTCCTGCCACTCATGAGATAAAAGCCCATCTTTTTGTAAGCGAGATAATAGTGGATATATAGTACCCTCCACTACTACTAGCTTCGCATCCCTTAGCTCTTTAATAATATCGCTAGTATAGACAGGTTTTTTAGAGCAAACTTTTAGCACGCAATAAGCAATAAAGCCTTTTCTCATTTGAGTAGACATTTGAGAAGTATATTTTTCTATGCTACCTTTGTCTGTCATACTTCTATGTTATACCTAGTACCTTAAAAATGCAAGTAGTTTTTTTTAAATTTATTGAAAATTTAAAAAATTAAAGAAAAACTACCACTGATATAGAGGTAGTTAATTATATTTTTTATTAAAATAATTTTCTAGCTATTATTATATTATTAATTAAAAATAGGCAAGCATATATGCTTACCTATTTTTATTATTTTACTAAAAATTAAGCTTCTGCTTCTTCTTTAGGTTGGTTCTTTCGCAATTTTTCTACATTTTTAATTGCACGATTTTTTGGAGCTGGTTTTTTAACCCATTTAGGTAGTTCAATACCTGCTTTTTCTAGTAGCAAGGCTACGCGTGGTGTAGGCTGTGCTCCGTTATAAAGATATTTTTCAGCTAATTCTTTTTCAATTTTAGCTTCTTTTGTATGTGGGTTATATGAACCAACATAGCTAACTACGCGCCCACTCGACGGATGTCGATGCGCTTCCTGAACCGCAAGACGATAAACAGGATAACCTTTGCGACCAAGTCGCTGTAATCTGATTGCTAGCATTCTTGTTTCCCTTTTATTAAACTTTTATATAGCTATAAAATTATACTAAAAAATAACTTTTTTTTCAAGTAGATAAATAATTATTTGACTTTTATTTGATTTAATGGCATTATATTGATAATTTAGTACATTACTGGGAGGGATAAAAAATGAAAAAGGATAATAAATGCCCTACTAAATATAATTATAATAAGTTAATTGAGCTACAAGAGGCTATTATTATGATTTTTATACTGATAGCTATAGTCTTAGGTGCTTATTTTATTGCAATTCACCCAATATCTATAAAAATGGATGAGGAAGCTAACCTGCATTTAAAGAATGAAATATTACAACATATAAGCAACAATCAAGCTACTATTCCAGTTAAGGATGTAGGCAAAGCTAAAGAATATTGTAATAGAATAGAACGCTTTCAAAAAGAGGGAATAACTAATATTGAAAGATGTTCCGTTATTGACAACAATGACGATGAAGGGAAAAAAGTTATAGTATATTTTAAAAAAAGTACGCATGAGTAAATGCGTACTATTTTATTTGAGAGCCTTTATATTTTTTAATAGCATCCCTAGCAGCTTCTTGCTGAGCTATTTGTTTGCTAGGCCCTTCACCTTGCCCCATTTGTTTTTCGCCAACAAATACGCCCAATGTAAAAGTTTTGTCGTGGTCTGGGCCATTTTCATCTAGAACCTTGTAAACAGGCGTGTAGCCATCTTTAGCTTGAGATAACTCTTGAAGGTATGATTTAGGATCTCGCCATGATTCTTCATCTAAAATTTGAGGAAGAGTAGATAAAATATTATCTGTTATATATTTTTTAGCAGCTTCATAACCCTTATCTAGATAAATAGCACCAGTAGTAGCCTCAAAAGCATTAGCTAGAATTTGTTGGCGTGCTCTTCTAGAACCTTGCTTTTCACCACGACTCATTCTAATTAGCTTTTCGTAACCTAAGCGGTCGCCAGCAGCACCAATGCTTTCAGTTCTAACAAGCGCTGAGCGCCAAGCAGTTAATATACCCTCTGGTTTATTGTAGTTTTTAAATAAGAAATCAGTAGTTACCAGTTCTAAGACAGCATCACCTAAAAATTCTAGCCGTTCATTATGTTCACTAGCTGATTTTTTATGTTCGTTAATATAACTACGGTGCGTTAAGGCTGTAATTAATAATTCTATATTATCAAAATGATAACCTAATTTTTCTTTTGCCCAGTCTTGATATGGCTGAACTAAAATTCCACTCATATTTTATAATTTCTCCTGTCTTATTTTTTTCATAGCAAGTAGAATTAATTTTTCAATATCTTCATATTCAATAGCATCTAGAGCATCTATAAAACTAAACCAACGGATATCGTTCATCCATTCTTCTTTTTGTATAGCATTAGTGTCACCTAAAGCCTTAACTAAATAAACTTGCGTTGTCATTAAAACAAGTTTATCAATTCGACGGTAACGAAAATTTATTTTACCAAGCCAGCCAATAACTTTAACATCTTTAAGGCCAGCTTCCTCGCCTATCTCCCTTTTAGCAGTTTGTTGTGCTGTTTCGCCTGGCTCAATATGACCTTTTGGAATAGTCCAACGGTTTTTAGCATCTTGTATTAAAAGAATCTCAACTTCACCCGATTTATTTCTACGGTAAATAACGCCACCAGCAGTTGGTTCACGCACAATTTCCTGTATTGAAACTCGACGGTTGCGATTAAAATACTTTTTAAATTTCTCTACTTTCTTGTTTGCCATCCTGCTTCTCTATAAAAAGCTTATAAGCTGTACCTAGTACGCCATTAATAAATTTACTTGAATTATCAGAACCAAAAGCTTTAGCTAATTCAATAGCCTCATTGATTGCCACTTTTGTTGGCACTGTATCTTGCATATATAGAAGTTCAAAAAGGCCCATACGAAGTACGTTTCTATCTATACGTGCAATTTGTGATATTGGCCATTCTGGCGCCATTGGTTGTAACTTAGTATCAAGTTCAACTTGCTTTTCAATTATCCCGTTTAATAAATCTTGAACAAATTGTTTGTCGCCAATAGTTTCCTCATAGCGAGACATGTTACGCATAATAATTTCGCTTAAACTAACTGTTGGGTCGTTTAACTGTGAACGAAATTCATATTCATAAAGTGTCTGTAAAACAACAATTCTTCCAAGGTGTCTATTTGATGCCATATTGAGTAAGGTTCTTTCCTTTTTTATCAAAATATTAATTCTTTTATTTTAAATAAAATAAAACGCCGCAAGCACTAAGCCGCAAGCGTTTTATTTTCTTCTAGTTGCTTATTTAAAGCTTTACCAGATTGTTTTTTAGTAGTATAAACTTTAACTGGTGATTTTTTATTAACACGGCGTGCTAATTCTAGGCGAAGATGACTGCGTCTTAAACCAGTTTTTCGTGGACTACTTTGTTTTTTTGGTTGTCCCATAAAGGTTCTCCTTGAATAATTTAATATTTACTTTGTAATAATTGTAGCAAATTAACCTATAAATATCAAGTACTCTTTATTTTACGAGATTTTGCCTAATTGACATAAGAAGTATTTTATGATATAATAAAAGTATAATGAAAAATTATGAAAAACAAAAAAGACAACAATACGAAACACATAAAAAACTAAACCGTCGTGGTAAAAAAGTATTAGGAATGCTAGCTGCCTCATTAATGATAGGTGGGTATGCCTATAGCTCTAACGATGCTAGTACACATAATATTAAATACGATAGTCGTTTCAAAATGCAAAGTAATGAAGGTTTAGTGGGTACAGGTATGGACCTTAATAGGCTAGAAAAAATATCTTCAAACGGTGGAACTATTGAGCTAGATGATGGCGAATCAATAAGAGCTACAATTGGTCATTATAATATGGAGAAAGGTTCAGGAAACCATACTGCTATTGCTACAGCAAAAGAAAAAGTCAAATTACACCTTTCTGGAGATGTATACCGTTACGGTAACCAAATTGTTGCAGAAAATAGTAATTTAAAAGACACTACTAATAATGAATCATTAGTAGTAGAAAATAAATATGGTAGCCATATAGTACTAGATAATTTTGACAACGACTTCAAAGCCGACAAGCAACAATAAAATAACCCTTTCGTAAAAGGGTTATTTTATTTATATTATTGATTTACTTTACTACAAAGTTAATTAATTTATTAGGGACAAAAATTTCTTTAATAATCTCCCCTTCTGCTAGGTATTTCTTAACTTTTTCTTCATCTTTAGCTAGCAATAAAGCTTCTTCTTTAGTGTGTTCTTTAGGTAGAGAAATTTTTCCCCTTAATTTACCATTTACTTGAATCATAATTTGAACGGTATCTTCTACTAATAATTTATCGTCCCATTTTGGCCAGCCTGCATGGTCGATAAAGGTATTATTACCCATAATCTCCCATAATTCACTTGCCATATGTGGAGCGAAAGGTGCTAACATTTTTAGTAAATCTTCCAAAACACCTTGCCATTCTTTAGAAAAACCAACTAGTTTTAACTTATAAAGTTCATTAGTCATTTCCATAAGAGCTGCAATAGCAGTATTTAAACTTTCACGGTGAAAATCTTCAGTTACCTTTTTAATTGTTTTATGCTGAACTTTTTGAACTTCGCCAAAATTATTAACTTCTTTTTTATCGCTATCAGTAAATTCATTAACTAGCGTCCAAACACGGTTTAAGAAACGGTATACGCCAGCAATGCCACGAGGATCCCATGAAGCATCCAGTTCGTAAGGTGCTATAAACATTTCGTAAGTACGAAGAGAATCAGCACCATAACCTTGATCAATAACTTCAAGTGGATCTACCGTATTACCTTTGCTTTTACTCATTTTAGTGCCATCTTCAGCATTTATATAACCGTGATATAACAGTTTTTTAACAGGCTCAGCGAAGTTAGTAAGGCCTAAATCACGGAAAAAGTGCGTCCAAAAACGAATGTAAAGTAAGTGAGCAACAGCGTGATCTCCCCCAACATAATAATCAACAGGAGCAAAATAATTTACTAAGTCACTATTCCATGCTTCCTTATTATTTTTAGGGTCACAATAACGGAACAAATACCAACTAGAACATGCATAACCGTCCATAGTATCAGTTTCGCGAGTCATTTTTTCGCCATTAATTTCTACTTGTAGAAATTCTTCACTTTTAGCTAGTGCTGAACGACCACTATCATCTGGCTTAAAATCAGCTAAGTCCGGTAAGAGAACTGGTAATTGGTCTTCTGGGATTAAATGCTCGTTTCCATCCTTATCATAAGCTATAGGAATTGGACAGCCCCAATAACGCTGGCGTGAAATTAACCAGTCACGCATTTTATAAGTAACTTTAGCTTTACCGATGCCCTTTTCTTCTAACCATGCAACAATCTCTTCTCGTACATCAGAAGAATCTTGACCATTAAAATTAGCAGAATTTACCATAATACCTTCACCACTGTAGTATTGACTATCATCAACTATAGTGTCAGATTTTTCAATAACTTTAATGATTGGTAAGTTGAATTTATTAGCAAACTCAAAATCACGCTCATCATGAGCTGGAACAGCCATTATAGCACCCTCACCATAGCCACCTAGTACATAATCACTTGTCCAAATTGGCATTTTTTCGCCACTGGCTGGATTGATAACATAGCTTCCTGTAAAGATACCTGTTTTTTCTTTATTTTCTTGCCTTTCAATTTCTGATTTTTTCAAGGAAGTTTGTTTATATTCTTCTAAAGCTTCTCTTGTAGAATTTGTAGCTAAATCTAATAAATATGGATGTTCAGGCGCTAAAACAATAAAAGAAGCACCAAAAATAGTATCTGGCCTTGTGGTGAATACTTTTATTTTTTTATCTTTTCCATCAATAGCAAATTCAACTTCAGCACCTTCACTTTTGCCAATCCAGTTACGTTGCATAGTTTTAATTTTTTTAGGCCAGTCAAGGCTGTCTATTTCTTCAAGCAATTCATCAGCGTAAGCTGTAATTTTAAAGAACCACTGAGTCATTTGCTTTTTCTTAACTTCTTCACCGCATCGCCAACATTTTCCACCTTCAACTTGCTCGTTAGCTAATACAGTTTTGTCCTTATCGCACCACCATTGGTAACTTTCTTTACGATAAGCTAGGCCTTTTTTATAAAGCTGAGTAAAAATCCATTGTGTCCATTTATAATATTCTGGATCAGAAGTGTTAATTTCCCTATCCCAATCTATTGATATACCTAAACGCTTAAATTGTTTTTTAAAGTTAGCAATATTTTCATGCGTTGCAACTTTTGGTGATACACCTGTTTTAATAGCATAGTTTTCAGCAGGTAGACCAAAAGTGTCCCAACCAATAGGGTTTAAAACATTTTTACCATTTTGACGATAAAAGCGAGCAATACTATCTACAAGTGTATAGCTTCTAGCATGCCCAGTATGAAGCCCTGCTCCACTAGGATATGGAAACATACCAGATATATACATTTTTTGTTTATTAGGGTCTGCACTTACGCTATAAATAGCCTCTTCATCCCATTTTTTTTGCCACTTTGGTTCAATTTCACTTGGATTATATCGTCTCATATTCTATATATTTTAACAGATGAAATAAGTGTTTTCAACTTGATGAATAAAAATGATAAAATATAAATATATGGAAAATTACCTCAGTATGCCACTTGCAGAAAAAATGCGTCCCACCAAACTGAGTGAGGTTGTTGGTCAAGAACATTTACTTGGCGACGATGGTATTTTAACTAAAATAGTTAAAAATAAACAACCTATTAGTATTATTTTTTGGGGGCCTGCTGGATGTGGTAAAACTACCTTAGCAAGAATTATAGCTAAAGAAGTTGAAGCTGATTTCATTGAACTTTCAGCTGTAACTTCTGGCAAAAAAGATATTGAAGAAGTAATTAAAAGAGCTGAACAAAACTGGAATTTAAGAATTAATACTATTGTATTTGTAGATGAAATACACCGTTTTAATAAAAGCCAACAAGATGCTTTTTTGCCTCATGTTGAAAGTGGTCTTATTAGTTTAATTGGTGCTACTACTGAGAACCCAGCTTTTGAAGTAATTACCCCTTTAATATCTCGAAGCCGTGTTTTAACCCTTAAACCTCTTGAACAAAAAAATATTACAACCCTACTAAAACGAGCTTTAGTAAAATATTATCCACAAGATAAGTATGAAGAAAAAGCATTAGAGATAATAGCAAAAGCAAGTAGTGGTGATGCTAGAGTTGCTTTAGGAAATTTAGATATAGCTACTAAATTTGATAATAAAATTACCTTACAGACCCTTAAAAAAACTTTGAATAATAATTTTATACAATATGATAAAAAGGGTGATGCTCATTACGATAATATTTCTGCCTTTATTAAAAGTATGCGTGGAAGTGATGTAGATGCTACCTGTTACTATTTAGCAAGAATGCTTAAGGCTGGTGAAGATCCTAAATTTATTGCACGCCGTATGATTATTTTTGCGAGTGAAGATATAGGTTTAGCTGGTAATGGCGCATTAAGTTTAGCTAATAGTTGCTTTGACGCAGTAACTAAAATAGGAATGCCTGAAGCTAATTATGTTTTATTTCATACTGCTTCGGCTTTAGCTAAATGTAAAAAATCTAGACTAACCACTGATATAATGCATAAATCTTATAAATTAGTAAATGACTATCCTTTCGCTCAAATACCTTTGCATTTGCGTAATTCAACCTCAAAAATAACAGAAGAGCTAGGCTATACTAAAGGCTATGAATGGAAAGCTAATTTTCAACATCCAAAAGGCTTTTTACCTGAAGATATTCAGAAAATTTTAAAAAATAAAAGTCCTAGAAAATAGGACTTTTAAAATTTAATTTTAATTTTGGCAATTTGCCGTTTTATAAATAAACCAACTAAACTAATAATACCTAGGAAAGATATAATTATAATATTAGTATTAGCAGGATATAGCCCTGTATTTGGCGATAAGATCATACTACTAGGACTATTACCATTTTTATTATCTATAGTATTACCCTGTTTATCATTATTACTGATATTGTTTATAGTACGCACATTAGAAGATGTTGAATTATTATTCACTATATTTTCTAAGCTGGAAGATTTAGCAAAAGCATTACTACTCCCAAACAATAATATAGCCATTAAGACTAAAAATAACCCTTTTATTTTCATTTTGTTTCCCTTTTTTAACCCTTAAACTTTTGTTTTTGTGCCTATATTCTAGCATAAGCATATTAATTTTACAAGGTTTGTTTTACCTAATTAATTTAAAAAATAGCCTTACAGCAGGCTATTTTTTAAATACTTTTTATAGGCTACGATAGTAGAAGCTATTAACCTAATTTTAATTTATAATTACTAAAAATTAATTCTTGAGTATATATCCTTAGTAGTTTCAGATATTTCATGTTTTAATTGCGGGAAAGGCACGCCTTCACGAGCAGTTACTCCTTCAAAAATCCAAAATACACGTTCACTATAGCCCATTCCACATGCTGGCGGCATTCCATATTCAAGCATTTCTACGAAGTCAATATCAAGCATCATTGCTTCATCATCCCCTGCGTCACGCATATTTTGTTGTTCCATAAAACGATTTAGCTGATCAATTGGATCATTTAATTCGCTAAACATATTACAAAGTTCAGAGCCTGCAATAACAACTTGTGCACGTTGCGTCATCTCTGGGTGATTTGGGTGAGTTTTCGCTAAAGGTGAAATAAAGGTTGGTGTATTAACAAGCCAAATTGGACCTGTTACATCTTTACGAATATTTTTCCAAAGCTTATCAATACCGCGAGCTTTATTTTCGGTTTGTTCTACCTCTAAATTATTTTCTTTTAGGGCTTCTTTGACTTGTTCTAGAGTACAGTTATAAGGGTTAATGCCGTAACGTTTCTCGATAGTTTCAGCGTAATCCCATTCTTCCCATTTTTGATCAAGGTTCACATTGAAATTGCCTAGCGTGAATTGTAATGTACCAAAAGTTTCTTTTAATACATATTTAAACATTTCTTCTTGGAATTTTAGACCGTCACGCCAATCCCAATAGGCTGCATACCATTCCATAGCAACATGCTCCGGTAAATGTTCATCAGAATAATTCTCATTACGAAAACGTGGCCCAAGGTCGTAAACTTTTTCAAAACCAGCACCAAGTAATCTTTTTAAAGGTAATTCATGACTAATACGAAGATAGAATTGGGCATTATCTAAAGCATCCATATGTGTAACGAATGGGTTTGCGTCTGCCCCACCTGTAGTATGTTCTAGTACTGGAATATTTATTTCATAGAAGCCGTGATTATTCAAAAAATCTCTTGTGGCTTGCCAAAACTTACTACGACGGACAAATCTATCTCGTACATCAATATTTACATTCATATCAACATATCGACGGCGAAAACGCTCTTCCTTATTAGAAAAACCGTCTTGAATAGTTGGCATTGGCCTTAGGGATTTAGTAAGAAGTTTTAGCTCCTTAGTAGCTACTGAGATTTCCCCTGTTTTAGAACGAATTACTTCACCATTAGCTTGCACAAAATCACCACTATCTAGCAAGTTTAAATCTTTAATACCAATTAAATTCCCCTCTTTAGAAGTTTCAGCAATATTATTTGCTTGAATGAAAAGCTGAATAGTACCAGAAAAATCACGAAGCACAATAAAAGCTAATTTTCCAAATTTACGAATACCAGTTATTCTACCAGTAATTTGTACATTTTTCCCTTCCATTGCATCAAAATTATTAACAATTTCAGCAATCATATGAGTGCGGTTAGTTTCTGCAGGATAAGGATTTAAACCAAGCTCCTTAATCTGTTCGAGCTTATTTAAACGCTCTTGTCGTAATTCTTTCATAGTAGCCATAGTTAGAAATATTTTAGCACAAAATATAGTTTTTTACTAGTTAACTACCTTGCAAAAAATAAAAATATATGTTATAATATGATTATCAACGATAGGTTGGTAATATTTTATATAGAGGTGAGAATATGCTCAAACGTTCTTTTGAAAAAGGTGATATCATTGATATCGTATCATTTAACAATCTTCGTTGTATTGCTATAGGTGAAATTGTAAGTGTTGACGAAAAAAATAACACTGCAACCCTAAAAAATATATTCTATAGTTTGCAACACTCTGATGTATGGAGAAAAGTGAGAGAACAAGAAGTTCCACTAGATCATCTTTTTATGAAAGTCACAGACAATGAGCCGTATATGAAAATATACAAAAAGCTCATTAGTACATACAGCAGTCACTAGTACATACAACAGAACCCCTTTATTATAAAGGGGTTCCTTTTTATTTAAATTATTTCATAAATTTATTGTATATATCTTCAATAGTTAATTCTTCTATTTCGCCATTTTTACGAGTAACTAGTTCGAATCTACCTTGTTTAATTGCTCTACTACTAATAGTTAAACGGTACGGAATACCCATTAAGTCGCTATCAGCAAACTTTTGGCCAGCACCAGTATTTCTATCGTCATAAATTACTTCAATGCCTTGATTTGTTAGTTTATTATAAACTTCTTCTGCTAGCTCTTTGGCATCTTCACCAATTTGCATAAGGTAAATTTTAGCTGGAGCTATATTTTCTGGCCATACCAAACCTTTATCATCAGCAAAATGCTCTGCAATTAAACCCATTACCCTACTTGGGCCAATACCATAACTACCCATAAATACTAGTTTTTCTTTTTCATCACTATCAATAAATTTTAACCCTAATGCTTCAGAAAACTTATAACCTAAAGTAAATATATTACCAACTTCTACTGCTTTTTCTTCTACTAAATCTTCTTTTTTAACGCCAAGTTCAGCTAATACTTCATCGTTATAAACCTCTTGATTGATAGCAATACCTTTTTCATGAGATACATAAATAGTATCTTCACCTACTGGGCTGATAGTCTGAAATTCATGGCTAAATTTCGCAAAGCTACCACCACTAGCAAAAGTTTTAAAAGTATATCCACCTAAGCCTAAACGATCAAAAATACGAAGGTAAGCTTTAGATATTTCTTCATAAAACTCATCATGCTGTTCTTTATCTTTAGAAAAACTATATAAGTCTTTCATTAAGAATTCACGGCCACGCATTAAACCAGATTTGCTACGGAGCTCAGCACGAAACTTAGTTTGAAATTGGTATGGGTAAGATGGCAAATCCTTATATGAACTAATAAAATTACGCATAAGTTTAGTAATTGGTTCCTCATGAGTTGGCGCAAGACCAAACTCACGGCCATTACTTAATTTGGTTTTAAACCAAACATCCATAACCTCATCATCCCAACGGTTAGTTGCCTGCCATGTTTCAGGATTTTGTAGAGCAGTCAAACTCATTTCTACTCCACCTATTTTATTCATTTCTTCACGAATAATTTGTACAATTTTATCAAGTACATTTTTGCCAAGTGGCAAGAAATCATAAACTCCTGCCATCTCTTTATGTACAAAACCAGCCCTAATTAATAGCTGTGCATTTTTAGAAACTTCATCTGCTGGGTTATTTTTGGATGTTTTTGTAAACATTTGTGACATCTTCATAAATTATCTCCTTTTTTAAATTAAATAAAAAACTCGGCACTGATCAGCCGAGTTAATATTTTAATTTATTTCTGTAATTTCGTATTTTATAGAGCCTTTTGGTGTGGTAATTTCAACCACTTCACCGAGTTTTTTATTAATTAACTGCTGACCTATTGGTGATTCATTACTAATTTTACCCTCAAGGGGGTTAGCTTCTACAGCTCCAACTAAAGTATATTTAACTTCTTTAGAATTTTCTAGGTTTTTTAGTTTAATAGTATTACCTAGATTAACTTTATCTTTCTCCCCTTCACCAATAATTACTGCATTTTGTAAAATATTTTCAATTTCTGCAATACGTGTTTCAGCTAACCCCTGTTTTTTTCTTGCAGCATCATATTCACTATTTTCACGTAAATCACCAAAATCACGAGCAGTCGCAACTTCTTCGGCAATTTCTTTACGTTGAGAAATAAGAGAAGCTAATTCTTCTTCAAGGTCCTTTTTCCCAACTTTAGTAATATTAAACACCTGTTTCATATTCATTCTATTTTAACAAAAAGCTATCCATTTAGCAACATTAAATTAGGAAAAATAAATAGGAACATAAAAGCAATGCCATTTTTCAAAGAATGCAGAAAAATTGGTGCCCACAATGTTTCAGTAACATATTCGCGAATATAGCACATGATCATACTCATAGCAAAAGTAGTAACTGCAACATTAAGTTGCCCATGTGCATAAGCAAAAACTATAGAAGTTATGAACATAGAGCCATATATGCTAATTTTACGAACTTGGCTATATAGCACTCCCCTAAAAATTACCTCCTCACATAACGGAGTAACTACAGAAAGCATTAAAAACGCAATTATCATCATTAAAGGATTATGATTACTAGAATATCCAACGTTTTGAGCTTGATTAATATTAAAGTTAGGTACCACGGCTTGCACTATAAGCATTAAAATACCGCTAACTAGTAATGCAGCCAAAAGGCCCACAAAAGCCACACCAATATCGCTCCATTTAGGAAGACCTACTAGCCCAATCTCTTTTTTTGTAATTTTTACGCCTGTTAATTTTGTAGGTACTAAATAAAGAATTGCAAGCATTATTAGGAAAAATACTGCCGAATATACTGCAACAACCACATTATTATTCATTATACTATTTATTTTAGTGGTATCGCCAACAAATAAAATAACAAAGAATAGCCGAACTAAAAACCTAGCAAAATAATAAGCAATAATAGTTGTAGCAGGATATAACAAAAAGCGTATTATTTTATTTTTAACTAAAAGCTTAAAATTTACTTTTTTACAAAATAAGTATGCTAACGCAAATATTACAATTAAGTAAATAGGTAGAAGTAATATATAGTGGTTCTCCAGCCAAGATATTTTATTAGTTAAGGGAATAAGATTAACTAATAAAAATATAATAGAATGAAAAACATATGCTACTGTTAAAACTGTTATTAAAGAAGTGATTTTATCTTGAGTTTTATTAATCCCTATTTTATTTTTCATATTAATTATTACCTCTTTTAAGATATTTTAATTATATCTAAAATAATTATCAATAAAGAAAGACCCATCAAGAATAGAAAACCATAGCCATTAATTTTTTCTTCAATTTCCGCAGTTAAAGGTTTCTTTAAAAGCTTACGAAATATAAATGTCTGCAACCATCTACCACCATCTAATGCCGGAATAGGTAAAACGTTCATACAAGCTAAGGATAATGATATTATTGCCATAAGTAATAATATGGTGTCTAGCCCAGATTGAGTAGCTTGAGGAAAAATTTGACCAATAATCATTACTGGTCCAGCTACACCCTCCCCTGCTTTACTAATTTGTTCATTTGCTTTCTGTTCTAGATTTTTCCCACCAACAACTTTATTATAAAGCCCCGTAAAGAGATTGCTTACCATATCCCCTAAAGTCTTAAAGGTCTCCCCTGTTAATTGAAAAGTAGTGCAAACACCTACAACTGGAGCAGACCAAGTTGAATAAATTTTTTCGCCAGTTTTAGTTGTTGCAGTACCTAAAAAGCCTTTACCGTCAGCATTATCTTTACGAACATGGACTCTTTTTATAAGTTCATTATTATTACGTTTTATTTTAAAATCTATATCCTTGTCTACATTATTCTTTGCTAAAATACTAATTTGCTCAGGGTTTTCTATTTTTTCACCATTAATAGCCAGGATCCGATCACCCTTTTCTAAGCCAGATTCTTTAGCTGGCATACCATCTTTCAAGTTAGTTATCGTAATTTCACCACCTATGATCTTAGCATCTTCCTTGATATAAAACTGATTAGGTATTAGCTTAGGTAAACCTACAATAGCTAGAATAGTAAAAATAACTATAGAGACTAGCCAGTTCATTATAACGCCAGCGAATAAAATTTGTGTTTTACCCCAAAAAGTAGCCTTGCCGTAATCTCCTTTTTTATTATCGCTATCGTGTTCCCCTTGGAGTTTTACGAAACCACCTAGTGGTATCCAGTTAATAGAAACTTTGGTGCCTTTAGGAAGAACTTTATTAGTCTTAGTTTTAAAACTCCAAACATTAGGTGGGAAGCCAATTCCAAATTCTTCTAATTTAACACCATTGTGCTTAGCAGCTAATGCATGCCCTAACTCATGAAGAGCTACTAAAATAGTTAGAACTATTAATCCAACTATTATTCCTATTATTAAATTCATTTTTTGCTATCCCCTCCCATTCTACGGTCACGTTTTTGATAATTTAATAAAGCTTTTTCTATATCTTCATCTTTCATATCTGGCCAAGGCTTATCTAAAAACAGCATTTCTGAATAAGCCATTCGCCATAGCTGAAAGTTAGAAATTCTTTGTTCACCTGAAGTGCGAATCATTAAGTCTACTGCTGGCACTTCTGGTGTATACAAATTTTGTTCAAATAATTTACTATCAATATCATCTATAAGTAATTCGCCACTTTGTACTTTTTGAGCAATTTTACGCGTAGCCTCAATTATTTCAGTTTGTCCACCATAATTAAAGCATAAACATAATGTGCCACCACTATTACCACTGGTTAACTCTTCTGCCTTATTAATTATTTCTACTAACTTTTTAGAAACTTTATTTTTACGATCGCCAGAAAAAAGTACTTTTATATTGTTTTTATGAAGATCTTGAATTTCCTTACTGAAATATCTCTCAAAAAGTTTCATTAAATAGCTAACTTCTTCATTAGAACGATTCCAATTTTCAGTAGAAAATATATATGCGCTAACATATACTACGCCTTCATTAAAGCACTTCTTAATTATTTTTTTAAGAACATTAAAACCCTCTTCGTGCCCTTTTAATGTATGCAAATTTCTAGCCTTAGCCCAACGCCTATTGCCATCAACAATAAGGCCAATATGATTTGGAATTTTATTGTTCATTATTAAGATTAAACCTTCATTATTTCAGCTTCTTTAGATTTGAACATCTCATCAATCTTAGCTGAAAAATCTTTAATTTGGCTATCTATATTTTTTTCAATGCCTCTAAGGTCGTCTTCTGTAATAGTTTTATCTTCTTTAGCTTTTTTTGCATGTTTTAACACATCTTGACGAATATTACGTAAAACAATTTTAGCATTTTCTACTTTTTCACTAGTTTGTTTTACTATTTGGCGTCGCCTTTCCTCAGTTAATGGTGGAACTGGTACGCGTATTAAACGTCCATCATCACTAGGGTTAAAGCCTAAACTTTGATCATTACGAATAGCTGCTGAAATAGTAGCTATATTATTAACATCAAAAGGTGTAACAAGTATCATACCAGCTTCAGGTGCAGTTATATTAGAAACTTGATTTAATGGCATTTTAGTACCGTAAACTTCAACATGTACGCTATCAAGCATTGATGGATGCGCTCTACCTGTACGCACTTTCTTTAGTTCACTAGCAAAATGATCAATAGCTTCATTCATTTTTTGGTTGTAAATATCTGTATCAAACATAAAACTCCTTTTATATATATTTTACTACAGTTGAAGCTTTTTGTCCCCCTTGATTTAAAGTGTAAAATATTGTAAAATATTATTTATAAAAATAGTACATTAATAATATTTTACTTCCGCAAATTGTTTTGTAAATATTTAAAAAACAATTTGCGGAAGTAAAATTCTAGCTTATATTATTGGAAAGTAGGTACAACCTATGAAAGCAAACACAATGTGTAGTCCAGCTTCTTTACTCGATACTAGCTCAGCTAAACTTAAGTATAATGAGCATGAAGTAGCCTATGCTTCTGACATCTTTAAAAGAATAAAAGAATTTATTGCTCAAAAAAATCATGTAACTAGCTTTGAGCTAACGGATATGTACGAAAAATCAGTCTTATCTATCAGTTTTATAGAAGCTTATAGGCTTGGCTGGAAAGAGTTTGATCAAGGAGACTTATTTGAATTTCGCCGTAGAGAAGAACTCTCACAGTTATACTACAGTGAGAAAAACGGAGAAAAAACTATTAACTTTGTTTTTTTAAAAAAGTTTAAAAACGAAAAAAAGCCAAAAAAGACAAGAGAGTTTAGTTGCAGTGAAAAAAGAGCTACTACCTTTTTTGAAATAGTTAAAGAAGAAGTACAATTAGCTATAGATAGCCTACCAGATAGCGAAGTTGCTATTCTTAATAAAAATATTAAGGACGGCATTGGGTATACAGTATATGTAAATCTTAGTAGTTACGATCTTACGATTGCTCAAAATTTTAAGGATTTAAAGCTACGCTACCCTTCAATTTTTAATGAAATAGGAATAATAAGAACCGTTCCTTCTGGAAAAAACCGTTATAAAGTTGCTGTACTTATCTTCAATACTCAATTATAAGCTTTTTCATGCCACTCCTTAGGGGTGGCATTTATTATTGACTTTTATAGTAAATTATGTTAATATATTAAAGTATAATTACAAAAACAAAAAGGAAACAAATGACAAAAACTAAAAAAAATCTAGCTTCAGAGAAGCGTTTTAAAAAGATAATTGCTTTAACTAAAAAATATGATTTAAACTTTTATGATGAATTAACAAATCAAAACTATAGCCTAAAAATTGAGATTAACCCTAGTAAAAAAGAATTAACTCGTATTATATTACCTACAGAGAATAATTTCTTTAAAGGGGTAGAATATAGTGAAAAAGTTCAACTTAAAGAACTTGCAAACGGTAGATGGACAAAAAATTACACGCTAAATTTGGTACTGGTGCAAAAGAACTTTTTGGCGTTACTGAGCTTAATGAGAACAGTGATTTAGAGGCTAGAGATATAAGAATTATTGCTTTTGTAGATGATTTTTTAAGTAAATTAGCAGAAAATTCTATCCATACTACTCCACTACTATTAAAACCATCAATTAAGGCGTAATAAAAAATAATCCCTCTCTAGAGGGATTATTTTTTATTTAATTGCTAGATAGCTCTTATTCTGTTACGCCTAACTCAATGCGTGAGAACTGACGAATCACGATATTCTCACCAAGTTTAGCAATAGCTTCTTTTCGGAATTGTTCAACTGTCTTAGAATCATCCATAATGTAGTTTTGAGAAAGTAATACTTTTTCAGCAAAATATTTCTTAACCTGTCCATCTACAATTTTAGCAGCAATATCAGCTGGCTTACCTTCTTTAGCTATACGCTCTTCAGCTTCAGATTTAACGCGTTCAAGCTCTTCAGCAGGAATATCCTCTTCACTAGCGTAAACTGGGCTCATAGCAGCAATTTGCATAGCAATTTGATGAGCAAATTGTTTGAAATCTTCAGTTCTTGCTACGAAATCAGTTTCGCAGTTAACTTCAACTATAACACCAATACGTCCACCGTGAACATAAGCTTCCACTAAGCCTTCACGTGCTTCCCTATCGCCTTTCTTTTCAGCTTTAGTTAAGCCTTTTTTACGTAGAGCTTCTAAGGCTTTATCAAAATCACCATTAGCTTCAAGTAAAGCTTTTTTAGCATCAGATAAACCAAGACCTGTCAATTCTTTTAGTTTTTTAATTTCTTCAATAGAAACTGCCATTTCTTCCTCCTTAGATTAAAATTTCATAATTTTGAATTACTTTTCGCTATTAGCTTCACGAACAGCTTCGGCTACGTAATCTAGTAATAGTTGTACACCTTTAATTGCATCATCATTAGCTGGAATTACGTAGTCAATACCATCTGGATTCACATTAGTATCAACTAAAGCAACAACAGGAATGTTAAGCACCTTAGCTTCACGAATAGCGTTAGCGTCAGCAATAGCATCAGTAACAAATACAATACCAGGGCGTCCCATTAAATCTTTAATACCACCATAACGTGTATTTAAAGCCTCAATTTCTTCAGCATAACGTTGAACTTCAAGTTTAGAATAGCGTTTTGCTAATTCACCAGTCGCCATACGTTTTTCTAGAGTTTTCAACTTCTTAATTTGTTGGTTAATAGTACCTGAGTTAGTTAACATACCACCTACCCAACGCTCAACAACATATGGTTGATTTACAGATTCAGCAGTTGTACGTACAGCTTCTTTGCTTTGTTTTTTAGTTCCAACAAAAAGAACTTTTTTGCCACTTTCAACTGTTTTTGTAATAACAGGTAAAGCTTTTTCAAGAGCTTCAACTGTTTTTGTCAAGTCAATAATATGGCTATCTTGCCTCTTACTATGAATGTAAGGTGCCATTTTTGGGTGCCAACGAGATGTTTTGTGTCCAAAATGAACTCCAGCTTCAAGCAGTTGCTTGATATCAATTTTTACAGACATTTATAACTCCTTTGTCTCTACTCATAAAATAATTTTAGGAATTTATTATGAGTTGTTTCATTAATTTATATTACCTTACTATTATATCAAATATCTTACTATTAATCAATAAAAAAGCCCCTTATCATAAGGAGCTTTAGGTTAAAAAAACCAAGCTATATAGAAAGAGAGAGAAATAAACGCTATAATGATACATAGTATAATCGTATATAAAGAAAGCATTACTTCCATATAAACTCTTAAGTCTATTCCCTCGGAATCTATAATGCAAACTTTCGTTTCCGGATGGACTTTTGCTTCTTTTATGTTTTTTATAAAAACCTTAACTGGAAAACCGTCGTCATCAATAAATACACAATAAAATATTAGTAGTGCAAAAGCTAAAAAAAATATAGCTACGGATAATCTTATTCCATTAATAAAGAGGGAAATCAAAGATATAATACCAAAAATCCATTTACCTACTGTTGTATTCTTTTCGCGAAAGTTTGGGCCATTTGGGTTAAAATTAGATTTCATAATTTTAACCTCCTTTCTAATGTGCTAGGCTTTAATATCCTATTTTGTTATATAGATATTATAAAACAAAAAATACCATTTGTAAATGGTATTTTTTAGTGCTTTTAAAAACTATTTAGTTATGTTTTTTAATATAAACAGTAGCTACAGATAGTATGCTTGCAATAAAGCTAGCAATAATACCTACATCCGTTTTTTCAACAACGCCTATACCTGTATTAGGTGCTTGGATATTAGTTTTTTGAGGAGTAGTGATATTATTAGCTACTACATTTTCTGTTTTTTTATGATTTTCTGGAGCAATAACTACTGGGTTTGAGTTTACGCCATCCTCTTTTTTTGGTGGATTATTATTGGTGTTAGTATTATTAACGGTAGTATTGTCTACATTAGAGTTATTATTTATATTAGTATGATTTTCTAGTTCATTAATTCTAGCATCTACTATTGCTAGTAATTTATCTATAAGATTAAAACTCTCATCAATTGTCATAATATCATCTGCTGATAGTTTATCTGCTACCTTAACTTTAAAGTCCATCACCATTTGTTTTATTTCAATAAGCTCTTCTTTGTACAATTTAACTTTTTGAATATCTGTTTCTTTCTTAATATTTTTCATTGATTCTGCAAGATCATTAAAAAATTCTTCATTAATAATATCTGCTGCAGAAACATTATTATCACTCGCATAAACATTAGCGTTTATTACCATATTAACTGTAAATAAAGCCATAACAGCCAATATAATAGCTTTCCTATTCATTTATTTAAAATTCCCTTTCATATTTTTATTACTACAACATAAATGTATATTAATTGCAACTAATTTGCAAGCAGTAGCGTTTTGTTTTATAATATTTATTTACTTTTTAAAATTGATATGGTAGAATATTAGGGATATGAAAAAGAGTTTACATCCAACCAACTATCGCTTTGTCGTATTTAGCGACGAAGTGGCTGGATTTGCTTTCTTGACTCGCTCAACAGCAGATTCAAAAGAAACTATAAAATGGGAAGACGGCAACGAATACCCACTTGTAAAAGTACATATTTCAAGTGCTTCACACCCATTCTTTACAGGTGAAGAAAAGATTATCGACACCGAAGGCCGTGTTGATCGCTTCAAACGTGCACAAGAAATGGCAGCAGCTCGCAAAGAAGCTTTAGCTAATAAAGCTAAAAAACAAGCAGCAGAAAAAGCTAAAAAATCTGAACGATAAAGTATCGCCAGAAGAAATGCCCCAACTAGGGGCGTTTTAATTATTTGTACAATAAGTTACTATTTTAGAGATATTGTTTCTTATATTGCCCCTCTTTTTATTTACCAATTAATTTCATCCTGACTGTTTTTTTGTAAAAACTCATTTGTTTTAGAAAAAGGTTTCGATCCAAAAAAACCACGATGAGCTGATAAAGGTGATGGATGCGAGGTTTCTATTTTAAGATGTATAGGGTTAGTTATTATTTTCCCTACTTTTTGTGCGTGTGATCCCCACAACAAAAAAACTAGTGGTTTATCTAAATTGTTCAATACTTTTAGGATATTCTCGGTAAACTCCATCCATCCTATATTTGAATGGCTTGCAGGCTTCCCTTTTTCGACACTCCATGACGTATTCATTAAAAGAACTCCCTGCCTTGCCCATCTTTCTAAATTACCGCTTTGCGGTAATTCTTTAATCCCTATATCTTCTTTAAGCTCTTTAAAAATATTTTGCAGACTGGGCGGAATCTTAACCCCTTCTTTAACGGAAAAACTCATTCCATGGGCTTGGCCTTCTCCGTAGTATGGGTCTTGCCCTATTATTACAACTTTAACTTTACTCAGTGGACATTTTTGAAAACAAGAAAACATTTCTTTACGCAAAGGGTAAATATTTTTAACTGTTCGCTGACGGTCAACATATTGCATAACCTTTTTAAAATAGGGTTTCTTAGCCTCATCTTCAATGACCTCACGCCAACTACTATAGTTGTTCATATAAATATTATAGCACTCCTCCCCTTCTTTTAAAAAAGGTTATTTACTGTTATAATATAGGTTATATATGCCAAAAATCGACTTAAATTTAAAAGAATTAAAACAAGAATATAGTGATATTCGTGATTTTTTAAGTACACCAACAGCTTATTCTAGTCCAGATTTTTCTAACAAAAATAAACGCTTTTCAGAACTAGAAAAGATTATTGAAACTGGCGAGAAAAGAGAAAATCTTGAAAAAAATATAGCAGAAGCTAAGGAAATTATCGCAAGTGGAGATAACGAACTTAGTGAATTAGCTAAATTAGAAATTGCAGAAAATGAAGAAGCTTTAGAAGCCTTAGAAGATGAGCTTTTTGTTATGCTAACCCCTAAAGATCCTAATGATGACAAAAACGTAATTGTGGAAATTCGTGCAGGAGCTGGTGGAGATGAGGCTTCGTTATTCGCTGCTGAACTATTTAGAATGTACTTAAGGTATTGCGAAAATAATGGCCTTAAAACTGAATTAATGAACGAAAGTGCTAACGATGCAGGAGGGTATAAGGAAGTTATTTTTGGTGTTAAGGGAGATAGTCCTTATTCAAAATTAAAATTTGAAAGTGGAGTACACCGTGTACAGCGTATACCTGCAACAGAATCCCAAGGAAGAATCCATACTTCCACAGTTACTGTGGCAGTACTGCCTGAAGCAGAAGAAACAGAAATTGAGATTAACCCTAATGATCTAAAAATTGATGTTTACCGCAGTGGTGGACATGGTGGACAAAGTGTTAATACCACGGACTCGGCAGTCCGTATTACCCACCTACCTACAGGTATGGTAGTAACAAACCAAGATGAAAAATCACAAATTAAGAATAAAGAAAAAGCTTTAAGCGTTCTTAGGGCAAGATTACTGCAAGTTAAAATAGACGAGGAAAATGCTAAATTAACTGCAGAAAGACGAAGTTTAATTGGCTCTGGTGATCGTTCCGAAAAAATACGTACTTACAATTTTCCCCAAGATCGTATAACTGATCATAGAATAGGATATTCTCGTAGTAATATACCAGCTGCTATGAATGGCCAAATAAATGATCTTGTAGAAAATTTGCACGCTTATGAATTAGAGCTTTTAGCTAAAAATGCATCAAATTAAAATATGATAAATAAAGTAACAACTGTAAACAATTGGCTAAAGCTAGCAAAAAACAAGCTAAAAGAAGCACAAATATCGAGCTATAGCTTAGATAGTGAGCTTATTTTGTGTAATATTTTAAAAGTAGATAGAACAACTATATTAGCTTATCCAAAACGTAAGCTAACAAAACAAAATATTTTTCATGCTAATCATTTTTTAAAAAGACGCTTACAGCATGAGCCCTTGGCCTACATACTAGGATTTAAGGAATTTTATGGCCGTAATTTCAAAGTAAATTCAAGCGTATTAGTACCTCGCCCTGAAACCGAAGAAATAATAGAACAGCTAAAAAATAACCTTGTAAACAATAATGAGACACTATTAGATATTGGTACTGGTAGTGGAATATTAGCAGTGACAATAGCTAAAGAATTTCAGAATAAAAATATAAAAGCTTATGCATCCGATATCTCAAAAGATGCTCTAGTATTAGCTAAAGATAATGCTATACTACATAATGCCAATATTAGTTTTATAAAAAGTAACTTGCTGGAGAATATAGAACAAAATATTTTAAATGAAGTTACTATTTTAATCGCTAACCTACCCTATGTCAATAAAAACTGGATTGACCAAGAGAAACCGAATGAATTACACTATGAACCACAAATAGCATTATATAGTGAAAAAGAGGGGCTAGAATTGATAGAAAAACTATTAAATACTACCAATAAAATACCAAACTTAAAATATTTAATTTTAGAGGCAGACCCTGAACAATTTTGTAAAATTGAAAAAATAGCTCAAGAAAATAATCTTAAAAAAATGGTACAAAAAAATTATACAATTGTATTTAAAAAATAACGCTTCTATAAATTGAAGCGTTATTTTTTATTTCTTTACTACAATTATTTAACGGCTTACTCCATCAAGTATAGCTTTAACTTCTATATCTTTTCCGTTACGTATAATATTAAGTTTAACTTCATCACCTGGTCTAAATTCCGATATTAAGCTAGAGATACTTCCCATTTCTCCTACTTCAATGCCAGAAACTTTAGTAATAATATCACCCTTAAGCAATCCAGCTTTAGAAGCTGCAGAATTTGGCTTTACTACTTCTTCATTATCTGGTGAATATAAATATGCACCTTTTTTAACTGGTAAATCTCGTTCTTTTGCTATTGCAGGAGTAATTTGCACATAATTAACACCTAAAGTTGCTCTTTGTGCTACACCTTTTTCAATCAATGATTTAAGCATACCTTTTGTTGCGCCAATAGGTATTGCGAACCCTACACCATGAGCATCGCTAGCTATTGCTGTATTAATTCCAATAACTTGCCCTTTAGCATTAAGTAGTGGCCCTCCAGAGTTGCCTGAATTAATAGCTGCATCAGTTTGAATCATATCGTTCAAAGATTCTGTTGAACCATGACCATCAGAAGCATCAACACTACGGTTTGTACCAGAAATAATTCCTCGTGTAATAGTATTATGATATTGTCCTAAGGCATTACCAATAGCAATAACTTCTTGACCTGAATGTATCGTTTTGCTATCGCCAAGTTCTGCAGCAGATAGATTATCAACATTTTCAATTTTCAAATAAGCAATATCGTTCAATGGATCTTTAGCTACAACCTTCACAGTATCATAACTAGTACCATCATTTAAAACTACAGATATTTTATCCATATCTTTAATAACATGTTTATTAGTAATAATATAACCATTTTTAGTCACAATAACACCTGTACCAGCACTAGAGGTATTTGATAAGAATCCTTTTTTCTTATTAGTTGCAACAATGGAAACTACACTATTTGAAGTTTTTTTAGCAATTGATTCAATAGTATTCTCCCCACCGGTTTCTTTTTTAAAAGATGACCCATTTCCATCTTCAACCTTATCAAACTCGGCAACTTGTTTTTTTGGCTTTAAAACTTCAATTATTACTATAGTACCTATAGTTACTAACGATAGCGATAATATAATGCTTACAGCAATTATTAAACCTTTCTTTTTATTCATTCTTCCTCCCTATTTAACTTATTCTATTTTACCATATTTAGAGTATAAAGCTTAAGCTATTTTAGGAATAGAAGAAAAGAATATTAGTAGCATAAGAATAAGAATAGTACTAAAAATTACTGCGGGTAAAATATCGCTAAACTTCTTTTCTTTATCATCTTTTTTAGGTAAAAAGAACTCAAAAGCCGTAAAACTTAAAGCTGAAACTATAATTGATACCTGTGGAATTGCAAAATTAAAAATATTAGAAATTTGAATAGGATAAGCTATAACTAAGAAATTAGAAAACCACGATATTTCAGCTATTATCAACCCCCAAAATAGGCTTAATATCTCGATGTCTTTACTACTATTGATTGATAATATATGCCTAAGTGAAGCATAACCAATTATAAAGCTAGCGATAACTGTTATTAATTCATCCCAATTATAACCAACGGTAAACAGCGTAGTGAATCCGAAAAACACAGATAGCAAAGCCTGAATTTTCATAAAAAGTTCATCGCTACGTGGCTTAATAAAAGTTAACCACAATATATATAGAATAACAAAACATATTTGCAGAATGCTATTATTAGTTACATTAACATAAGCGTTAGAATAAGCTATAGCATACATAAGTATTGCAATACTTAAAGAAAAAATTAAGTCTACTAGGTTTGACTTTACGTTAACAGCCCAAAATCGTGGTCTTACCGCAAAAGTACGCCATTTACTGGCTATAATTAATATAATAGCAATTAATGGCGATTTAGTAATAACTATAGATAGCCAAACTATTACGGCTAATATAATATTAAATAATAAATGAAAAAAACTTCCCCAAAAAGAATGCTTTTTAGATATCCTAATAAAATCCATGATATGGCTATTATAACATAATTTTATTTTTAACTGTAAGCTTAATTGTTATTACATGTTGATTATGTTAAAATATAAAAATGAAAAGTAGCTTTTGGCAAAGGCATCAAAGATTATCTGACATACTAGGAATATTTGCTTTTATCTTTGCTGTAACAATTGGCACAATTCTTATAAATTCTTTTTTATTTCAAAGTTTTACCGTGGTTGGCTCTAGTATGGCAAACACACTTCATAATGGCGATAAGGTAATTATAAATAGGCTACACTCAACATGGGCAAGTATTTCTAATAAACCTTACAAGCCTGAGCGAGGAGATATTATCGTTTTTGAAAATCCACAATACGTAACAGGTATGCGTGAACAATACTTAATTAAACGAGTTATTGCTTTTGCTGGTGAAAAAGTTAAAGTTAAAGATGGAGTTATGACTGTTTATAACAATAAGCATCCAGACGGTTTTAACCCTGATAAAGAAATATTCAACAGCGAACCAAAGGCTTTCACTAGCCATGATGGAGAATGGGTAGTTCCAGAGGGAGATATTTTTGTTAGTGGAGACAACCGAGAAGGATCTAATTCTTATGATTCGCGAAGTGGTCTAGGTACTGTTCCTCTCTATAAAATAATAGGGCCTGTATCTTTCAGATTATTCCCATTTGATAAAATTAGAACTTTCAACTATCAACAAAAATAATAAAGTATTCTAAATAATTTAGCCCCTTATTATAAGGGGCTAAATTAAGTAATTTTATTTAATTATTAGCTTAAAATATCTTCTATTCTTTTTAGTTCTTCTTCGTTCTTAAATTTAATTACAATCTGTCCAGATCCACGAGCAGAAGTTTTAATGTTGACATCTGCTTTTAACTTAGCTGTCAATCTTTTAGAAGTCTGTTCAAAAGGCATTATAATTTTATCTTTTTTAGGCTTTTCATTACTCTCTAAGCTCTTTTTATATTGAACTAAAAATTGTTCTACTTTTCTTGAACTCCATTTTTCTTTAATGATTTTTGGCAAAATTTCAAGAACCGTTTTCTCATCTACTTGAAGCAATGGCCTAGCCTGCCCCTCTTTTAGCTCACCTGTGTAAATATATTTTTTAACTTCATCAGGTAACTTCAATAGCCTAAGAGTATTCAACACAGAGCTTGAGCTTTTACCTCCAACACGCTCACCTATCTGTTCAGCCGTCATATTAAACTGCTGGCGTAATTTTAAATAAGCTGTTGCAGTTTCTAAAATATTTAAATCTGCTCGTTGTAAATTTTCTATTAAACTTAATTCTAGTCTGTTTTGATCAGATAAATCTCGAATAATTGCTGGTATTTTATCTAATTTAGCTAATTTAGAAGCCCTATACCTACGCTCACCAGCAACGATAATGTATTTATTTCCATTTTTTACAACAACAATTGGTTGTAATACGCCGTGTATTTTAATTGAATTAGCTAAGTCGTTTAACGCTTTATCATCAAAATGTCGTCGAGGCTGTTCTGGGTCAGCAATAATATCTTCTATATTAAGTTCTTTTAATTTAGATATTTGATTATCTATACCTAAAGTAGGGTCAAACTGCTCATCTAAAAGCATATCTGTTGGTATAAGTGACGAAAAACCTCTTCCTAAACCTTTTTTAACCATTTATTAATTATTCTCCTCAATTCGCTTAACTATTTCTTTAGTTATAGATTTATAAGCTCTAGCACCCTTACTAAAACGGTCATAAACGCCTATTGGCACTCCGTGACTAGGTGCTTCTGCTAAACGAATATTCCTTGGTACTGGAGTTGAAAATACTTTTCCTGGGAAAAATCTTTTAATTTCTTCATATACTTGACCACTTAAAGTTGTTCTAGAGTCTACCATGGTAGGTAAAACTCCTAATAATTCAATATTAGGGTTCATGCCTTTTTTAACTAGCTTCATACTTTCTAGTAATTGCCCTAACCCTTCCATAGCATAAAATTCAGCTTGTACGGGTAAAATTAAAAAGTCACTAGCAATAAAACTATTTACTGTTAATAAGCTAAGTGATGGTGGGCAATCTAATATAACATAATCAAATTCATCGCTAACAGTTTTTAGAGCTTCTCGTAACCTAGAAAAACGCCCTCCCACATTAGCTAGTTCTATTTCTGTGTTGGCTAATATTGGTGTTGATGGAGCTAATTTCAACTTATGAAATTCCGTCTCTAAAATAACATCTTTCAGTGCAACTGATCCTGAAATTACATCTGACATTGTTGACCCTAAGCTATTTTTATCTACCCCTAACCCACTAGTAGCATTACCTTGAGGGTCAAAGTCTACTATTAATACTTTATAGCCCATTTTAGCTAAGTAAAAAGATATGTTAATAGCACTGGTAGTTTTACCAACCCCTCCCTTTTGGTTAGTTATAGAAATAACTTTCATATTTTGATTATATCATATAATGCTTTAGTTTACTAATGGTAATTATTTAGGTAAAATAAAATATTGTTAGTACAACTTAACCATTGTAATAATTTTTTATACATTAAAAATATCCCTCTTTTACACCTGCTATATTGCCTTTTAACTATTTTTATGGTAGAATAACAAAGATATTAACTTAATAAGAGGATTTTATGAAAAAAGCAGTCGTAAAAGTTGGCGGTAAGCAATTTATCGTTAGCGAAAAAGAGACCCTTCTGGTGGACCTCCTCCCGCAAGGTACTAAAGAGCTCAAACTCGACGCTTTGATGCTTATTGATGGCGACAAAGTGGAAGTTGGAACTCCTACAGTTAATGGCGTGAAGGTTTCTGCTAAAGTTGTTGACGAACTTGTAAAGGGCGAAAAAATCCGTGTTATTCGTTACAAAGCTAAAAAGCGTGTACATAAAGAAAACGGACATCGTCAAAAATATACTAAAATTGAAATTACTTCAATTAAATAATACGGTTTATAAAACCTATAATAAAACAATTTACTCAAACTCAATAAATTAGCCTTAAGGCTAATTTATTTTTTTAGTTAAATAAAATACTTCGCCCTGCGAGAGGCGAAGTATTTTTACTGCGGAAATTTCATTATTTCTTTTGGATTTTAGCTTTTATAGCTTTAACCTTTTTTACGACTGGGTGGTCTTCTACTTCTAGACCAACATCAGCTGTAATTTTCTTCATTTCCTCATGGCTTCTAAACCAGTAAGCTATAGCGCCTGTTATTACAGTAATTGATATAAACATCATAGCTGCTTCAGCAGGACCAGTTTTTGGAAGTTCTGAAGGTATTTCAGCACAATTTTTATCATCAGCTTTTAGATGTTCAAAACCTTTAATTTTACATTGTTCAGAACATTTAGGATCATTAGCTTTTAGGTCACCTTTTCCTGCAATCTTACATTGGTCTTTAGCTTGACCTGGCGTACAATCACGCCTTACAGTAACTGTCGCAGTGTCCGATTTACCACCATTCTCAGTTTTTACCTGAGCAGTATTAGTTAGTGTATTATTTCCACAAACTAATTTATCAACTGGATCAATTTGAGCAGTAAATATAAGTGTTGCAGAACCATCAATACTATAGTTTCCTATATTAATACCAGCTCCAACTACATTATCGCTCAATGTTTTTTCACTAGGTTGTGATGGGTGTGATATTCTAGTAGTACCCTTTACAAGAGTCATACCTTTTGGTAATAAATCTTTAATATTAACATTATTTTGCGTCATAGTGCCAATATTTTTATAAGTAATTTTAAAGTCTATTTTTTCGCCAGCTTGCGCTGTTTGGTTTTTTACCCATTGATTTTTACCATGCAATGAAACGGTTTTACTCATTTCAAAATCGGCATAATCTGCTTTAAATTTATAAATAACTGTTCCAGAGAATTCTGTACAACCAGGAACTGCGCCATTTAATGCGTCGTAACCAAGGTTAGCACCTTCGCCAAATAATTTATCAGCTGGCAAGCCCATACCATTGATTTTACCGTTACTAATAATATGAGCTGAACCTTGGATATATCGAAGTGCTACATCTCTAGACGGTGAAGAAATTGCAGCTTCATCCCAAACTTTTAATGGTTTCGAGTTGCTTGCAGATATTTCACTAAGAACTCTTAAGGTCTGACCTTTTTTCACTACATGCGGTAAGTTAGCCCTTAGTTTAGTATCTAGTGCAATGCCTCTAAAATTATGTTCTCTATCGTTTAAAGTTGAAGCAGCATTGTTATGGTAATGCGTCCAAACTTCATATTCTTTACCTGGAACTATATTAATACTATCAACATAGTTACCATTACCTGCCTCACGAATACGTACAAAGTTTCGCTCATCACCCATATGAGGGTTATTAGTGATAGAGTTAAATGTTACGTAATCAGCTGGCTTTTCACCTGTGAATGTAGCCCTTTCTGGACCGTAAGCAAAAGTATTTACTAACGGAAGAGCTAGTACAGCTAGGGTTGCGCTAAGCGCAACACCTATCCGAATACTATTTTTGTTTTTAATTTGTTTTAACATTGTTTTTATAACCCTTATTTACTTTGAGGAAAATCTATTATTGTTCCATCACTTAAAGTGGTGCTGTTACTTTGATTATTAGCTTCTTGCTGTGCTCGACGTATCTCGTCTATACTAATGGATTTTCCACCACCTATATTAACGTTTTGGTCTTGCGAGGAAGCTTCATACTCAGCTGTTACTTTCTTTTCAGCTTCAGCATTAGCTTGGTTTTTAGCTTCTTGCGCCTTACCAGCTTCAGTAACTTCTCCAGCATCTTCCTGTGGTTGTTTTTCTAGGTTAGATACGTCTATAGATTTATCATTGCCCTCTGCCTTTACTTCACTACTTGCTTCACCTGATTTAATAGTTGGGTCCACATTATTTTTCTTTTCTTCTTCAGTAGTGTTTTTGGTAAGCTCACCTTTACCCATTTGATCTATGTTATCATATTGATTTTTATCTAAAGTCCAATCTTTATGATATTCAGTTTTTGGCGTTTCCTTAGGATTTTCCTTAGGTGTTTCTTTTGGATTTTCCTTAGGATTCTCCTTAGGTGTTTCCTTAGGGTTCTCCTTAGGTGTTTCTTTTGGATTTTCCTTAGGATTCTCCTTAGGTGTTTCAGATGGAGGGGTTGGAGTAACATAAGTATCATACTGATGTGGAGTTACTACCCTAAGTATCATGTCTCCATCCTCAACCATATATTGTGAACACTGGTCACGCATATCGAAGTTACCAACTAAGTGTTCTCCATTTATAACCATATCATAGTTAATTGTACGGTATGTTCCACCTATATTTAGGTTAAGGCTCTTTCTAAATGACCAACTACCATCTTCTTCTTGTACCCTATATATAGAGTTAAAGCTTTTATCGATATTTTTCTGTTCACTAACTTGAGCTTTACCCCAAAGATTTTTCTTAAAATCTTGTAGTTTATTGAATAGCCCTTGGTCGCCTTTTTCTATACGGTCAGTGGCTTCTTCTGCAGACATACCAAATACTTTTTGTGCCATATCTGGATTCATTTCTAGCACCTGCATAGTTCCTGCCACGTTATCTTCAGCCATAAAACGGTCGATATATGCTTGACCTTTTAGTTCTGTAAGATCAGTACCTACTGAACCCCTACTCTCTTTTTGGTCAAATTTATAGAAGTCGTCATTTTCTTTATCATACTTGCCATTATGCTTAGTATCAATTCTTTTTTCAACTTCCGTAAAGCCGTGGCTAGATTCAGCTTTAGTAACAGTTTCCTGTCGAGGCTCGCCATCCGCCTCGGCATGACTATGATTATTTGCCATCTTATCTGTACCAACAACCATAGCAGCTGCGGCCCCTATAATCATACCTGCTTTAGCAATAGTTTTTTTGTGCTTTTCCCAAAGCCTACCTGCTTTTTTACCTACTTTACGCCAAAAACTTTCATTTTGCTTTAGAACTTCTTTAGCTTCTATTTTAACTGGTAGATTATTTTGATTTTCGATAACCATAGGTAGAAGATCGCCATTAGCCTCCTCAGTAGCTACCTCTTTTTCTGGCTCAGGTCCAGTTGTAACTTCAACTTCCTCTTTAACTTGTTCGGCTTCTTGCTTTATTTTTGCATTATCAACTTCATTCTGAAATGCATCAATAAAATTACTTGAACCATCATATTCAGTTGTTTTATATTCAGTTGTTTCACCTATTCTAAACTGCAAAGTATGATCATTTGTATCTAGCGTAGATGATGCCATTACATCAAAAGCTTCCTTAGCAATCCCCTTTTCATTAAATTCTGAGTGCATTGCTTTTGCTAAGAAACGCTCTCGGCCATTAATGGTTTCAACCAATTTATTATACTCATCTTGGTTTTTAGTATTTGGGAGCTCTGCTTTGAGCTTATTTATCTGCTCGGCAAGTTTTGCGTATTTGCCATAACCACGATTGTTAAGGTTGCTCTCGGCTACATTATCCTGATATTCATTGTATCTACGAATATCCTCTCGCTCTTGCTGAAGTCTTTCCAACTCTTGTTGGTACTTCTCTTGAAGCCTTTGGTTTTCAGCTTCAGCATCTGCAGTGGAATAATTGCCAGAATTAAAATTATTAAAATTCTTTGGCATTTTTGTCCTTTTATTTTTATTTTATATTATTTTACTCCTGTATTTTACCATAAGTATATAAAAAAGTCAACCATTAACTGGTTGACTTTGTAGTATTTTTTACATTTTAATATGTCCAAAATTGCAAGGCTTTTACAAAAGTTTTTCCTCTGTTAGTTTGTCGTTTTTCAGCTTTAAATTCAGATATTTGTGATTGAAGAGTATCTTGAGATAGATGCATATTTGGACGTAAGCTATACCCTTCTCTACCACCATAATTTTCTATTACTGCTTCATACTGATCAAAATAATTTTTATTATCTCTGTAGCTTATTTCTTCAACCCTAGACATCTCAAAAACATTACCGTTTTCTCTATCTTCCTGTTTACGATAAACATCTTGCAAAGCTTCAAGATTTTCGCTTTTAGTACGTTCATGCTCTTCTATAATGTTTTGCTCTTGCTCGGGAGTGAATTCTTTTTCATGATTTAAATACTCTAAATCAATAGTAGCAAATTGCTCATAACTATCATTATATTGTTCAATTTTTTTATTTGTTTCCATATTCTTTTTGTTTTTTGTTTTTAATAAAATAACTTATGCCAATATAATAGCATAAGTTATTTAAAATGTCAAGGATAAGGCTATTGCTTTTGCAAGGATATTTTAAGATCCATACTTTCAATTTTAACCTCAAAATTATGTTCTAAATCTTGAAGGTTATCTTCAAAGTTAGTAGCTAGTACTTCTTTAGATATTTCTTGTACAAATTTATTATACACCTCTTTTAGTTCATTATTAGATGAATGCAAGTAAAGGTTAATTCTATCATCTACATTTAATCCTGCTTTTTTACGAGAATTTTGAATATTGCGTATAACCTCACGCATTAATCCTTCTGATTTAAGCTCTGATGTTATGTTTAAATCCAACTCTACTGGACCAGCACTCCACTTAACTTCTTTAACATTTAGTTCTTCGAGAAGTACTGGTTCCATCCATTGCTTTACCTCTTCGCTTATATTATTGCTTGGTACGGATATAGATTGTAAAGGTTGACGAATTTTTACACTATTTTTAGCCCTTACTGCTAAAGCCTCATTTACATAGCTACGCAGTTTTGCCATATCTTCAATTATTTCTTGGTTAATTTCACCTGAATTAGGCCAATCATGTAAATGAACTGACTTATCGCCTACCATCTTGCCCCATAATTCTTCTGATAAGAACGGTGTAAAAGGTGCTAGAAGTAAAGCAAGGTAGCTTAAAACATAATGAAGGGTTTGATATGCCTGCATTTTGTCTACAGAGCTATCGCTCTTCCAGAAACGACGGCGAGAACGACGAACAAACCAGTTAGATGCATCATCTAAGAATGGTACTATTCCTTCTAATGCTCGTGGAATATCGTACTTATCCATATTAGTTGTAATATCATTTCTTAACTGATGAACTCGGCTTATTATCCATTTATCTAAAGGATTTTCTAAATTGTCACTTGGATCTTCCAGCTCACCTTTAAATTGCCAATTGTCTACAGAAGCATACATCGTAAAGAAATCGTACATATTCCATATCATTGATAATTTTCGGGCAATATCACTCACATCCTTATCGTGAAGTGCAAAGTCTTCACCATTAAGCAGTGGGCTAGATAATAATAAGAACCTTAAACTATCTGCAGAATATTGGTCCATTAATTCATTAGGGTCGGTGTAATTACCTAATGATTTACTCATCTTGCGGCCGTCATTACCTGCAACGACACCAGTAGTAATAACATTTTTGAAAGCTTTTTTGCCAAATAAGGCAGTATTTACAGCATGAACATAATAGAACCATGCCCTAACTTGACCAATATATTCTACAATAAAGTCACCTGGGAAATTTTTCTCAAATTTTTCTTTATTCTCAAATGGATAATGGAACTGAGCGAATGGCATAGATCCACTCTCAAACCAACAGTCAAGAACTTTATCTATTCTAGTATACTTTTCGCCATCAATTTCAAAAGTAATATCATCAACCCAAGGCCTATGATAATCTTCTAACTCCACTCCAGAAAGCTCTTTAAGTTCAGCATAAGAACCAACTACCTTAATTTTACCACTCTCCGATTTCCAAACAGGCATTGCAGTAGCCCAAAAACGATCACGAGATAAATTCCAGTCTGGGGCAGCTTGAATATTTTTTGCGAAACGGCCATGTTTTAGATGTGATGGAAACCAATTAATGCTTTCATTTTGCTCTAGCATTAAGTCTTTTTGACCTTGAATATCAAAGAACCAGCTTGGATGAGCACGATACATTAAGCGATGTCCTGTACGAGGATTATGTGGATATTCATGGCGTATGTAATCTATCTTCCAAACTTTACCCTCTTCTTTTAATGTTTTAGCTATTTGTTTGTTAATTTGCCAAACATCCTCGCCTTGCCAACGCCCATCAATATATTTTCCAAATTCATCTAGTGTATGATATACAGGAATCCCATATTCTTTACCAAAATTAAAGTCTTCTTCACCGTAAGCAGGAGCAGAATGGACAATTCCCGTACCACCATCTAAGGATACGTAGTCAGCGCCCCATACCTTATAAGCATTTTCTGATCCTTCCCCATTATAGGCATACTCCTCAACTACTGGTTTATAGCTTAATCCAATTAGGTCAGCTCCATCAATTAGGTTTATTAATTGGTATTCTAAAGGTTTATGTTTTTCATCTACCAATACTTTTTCAACTAAGTCTTTAGCAATAATAAAGTTTTCACCATCAATTTTTACTTTAGCATATGTAAACTCTGGGTTAATAAATAGACCCATGTTTCCTGGTAGAGTCCAAGGTGTAGTTGTCCATGCTAGCATAGCTGTCGGCTCATTAGAGCCTTCACTATCCATAAAATCATTAAGCCAAAATTTAACAAATACGCTAGGGTCTGTTACAGTTTTATAAGCATCGTTATCCATAGTAATTTCACTTTTGGAAAGAGGTGTAGCCCAAGCAGTATCATACATAAGCACTCTTTCACCCTCATAGATCTTGCCTTTTTCATAAAGAGTTTTAAAGGCCCACCAAACACTTTCCATAAATTCTTTATCCATGGTTTTGTAAGCATTGGAAAATTCTACCCAGCGTCCAATTCTATCAATTGTATCTTCCCATAGACCTGCTGTAGCGACCATACTTTCACGAGCACATGTTATATAATCTGCTAAAGAAATCTTATCGCCAACTTCATGTCTAGTTGAAATTCCTAACTTTTTCTCAACAAAGTTCTCTGCAGGAAGACCATGACAATCCCAGCCCCAACGTCGCTCTACCCTTTTACCTTTCATTGTTTGGTAGCGAGGAACGGCGTCCTTAACTATAGAGCTTAAAAGAGTGCCATGATGAGGAACTCCTGTTATAAATGGAGGACCATCATAGAATACAAAAGCGTCATCTTTACTACGGTTTAATACTGATTGTTCAAAAGTTTTTTCTGCTTTCCATTTTTTTAGAACATCAGCTTCATATTCCTTAGCTCTTCTTCTTGAATTTGATTGAAATTTCATTTTTACTCCTTTCTAAATTAAAAATCACCTCTATTGAATTCGAGAACCGGCTTTCGCTGGCGTTACCATCTCGATTCCAAAAGAAGTGATTCTTTTAGCCCTTAATTAATGCTATAACAGTGCATATCCGCTTGGTTCTACTAGGCGTAAAGCTGTTCTTCCAAGAGCTTCGTGGGTGATAGCCACTTATTTATCCTAAAATAAAATGCTTTGTAGTATTATAACAAAGCATTTTATAAAAGGCAATAATTAACTTTATTAAATAAAAAATAAAATAGGTATAAAACCTATTCTATTTATGGTGCTGGGAGAAAGATTCGAACTTTCGAAGGCATCTGCCGACAGATTTACAGTCTGTTGTGTTTGACCGCTTCACTATCCCAGCATATAAAAAATGCATTTGGAGCCACCTTTCGGATTCGAACCGAAGGCCTGCTGTTTACAAAACAGCTGCTCTAACCAGCTGAGCTAAGGTGGCATAACCAAATACTATTTTAGTATACACGACAGCTAGTTAAAATGCAAGAGGTTTAAATATTTTTATTAGCAGAAAATTCAATAGTTTCATCAACTATATGATATTTATTCAATATTTCAGATACTTCGCTCCTGGTATTTTCTATATTCTTGAATTTTTTAATTATTATATTTGCAGTAAAAACATGGCTTTCACCATCAAGAGTCCAAAAATGTATTTTATTTATTTCTACTACATTATCTAGCTTTAATATATCTTTTTTTATTTTATCTAGATCTTTCATATTAGGGGTGCTTTGCATTAAAATTTTAATAATTTTATACAAATTAAGAATAGCATTGCCACCTACTAACACTAGAATTGCTATAGAAGCTACCCTATCCAGAATGTGCATATCTGTTAGATAAATCATGATAGATGTACATAAGCTAAAAATCCAGCCTAATAGATCTTCTAAAATATGTATTAATACGGTTTTATTTAAAATATTTTTAGAGCCACGCAACTTATACATAGCTATAAGATTTACGACAACCCCAATTACAGAAACCCAAAACAAGCCAGCTACATGAACATGTGGGTGAGTGTGTTGAACAAAAAACTCACGAAAAACCCATTTAATAATGGAATACGAACCCATTAAGATTACAACTGAATTAATTATAGCACCAATTACGGCTATTCTACGATATCCGTATGAGTATTTAGAATTAGCTTGCTTTCCTGCTATCTTATTAAATATCAAAGATATCGTTAACACTAATGCATCACCTAAATCATGAACTGCATCTGCCATAATCGTTGCAGAATTAAAAAATGCACCAGCTATAAATTCAATAGCAGAAAATAAAAGATTTATACCAGCTGCTATTTTAAGATTTTTAGATTCATGATTATGGGTGTGGTTATGCATAGTATTTTTTATTCAATTGTTAGAATTTCAGCTCCGTCTTCCGTAACTAATACAGTGTGTTCAAAATGAGCAGATAATGATCCATCCCTCATTAACACATCCCAACCGTTGCTAGTCCCATCAAAAATAACATCACCCTTTCCTAGGCTAGTCATAGGTTCAATACAAATAGTATCTCCAGCTTGAAGTACAGGACCTTTACCTTTTTTACCAAAATTAGGAACTTCTGGTGGCATATGCATTTTTTTACCAATACCATGGCCAACTAAATCTCTAACATTGCCTAATTTAGATTTTTTCAAAGATCTTTCTACAGCTTCACCTATGTCGCCAACACGTACGCCAGCCTTAACTGTAGATATACCCTCGCTTAAAGCTTTTTTTGTATCGTTCAATAAATGTTTTACTGCACCTTTAGGTTCCTCACCTACAACTGTTGTTACAGCAGAATCAACCATCATTCCATCACATATTATAACCATATCAAAAGCTACTACATCGCCAGCCTCAAAAGGTATAGAATTTGGAGCCCCGTGCACAACACAGTCGTTAACAGATATACAAACAACTCCTGGGAAATTTACTTCAGGGGCATCATAAGCTGTTTTAACTCCATATTCTTTTAACTTTTTACGAGCATACTCATCTATCTCGATACCAGTGCTACCAATTTTAGCTGCTTCACATAGCTCACGTAAAATACGAGCTAAAATTTTACCCCCCTTACGCATAGCATTAATTTGTGCTTCAGTTTTATTTCCTGTAATTAAATCTGGCATGATTCAATCTCCTCCATAATACGGTCGTGTACTTGCCCAACGGTACCAGTACCGTCAATATGTGCTATCTTTACGCCATTCTCGTTAAAATAATTTAAAACTGGGTACATTTCTTGGCGATAAATCCTTAGCCTTTCATCAATAACATCTGGAGTATCATCAAGACGGCCACGTATTTCAAGGCGTCGCATTAGTTCACTACGTGGCACTTCTAGTACTATAACTAGGTCCACATTACGATTATATAAATCTTTATTTTCTATAAGCCACTGAGCTTGAGCTAGCTGCCTTGGGTAACCATCTAATATAACTTGGCTAACTTTATCATTAGCACGAACTAAGGCTTCCCCCATCACTCTATTTACTATATTAGGATCGACAAGCTTACCTGTAGACATTGTTGCTAATAATTCTGGGTCTTTGCTGTCACGTAGTAATTGCCCTGCGCCAAGCCAACGCCAATTATTGCGTGCGGCTAATAAATTTCCTTGAACACTTTTGCCAGCACCTGCTGGACCAAAAAATACAATCATTAATTTCCTTTTGTTTTTTAAATTATATACTTTTATATTATAGTATAAAAATTTAAAAGTTAGAAATCTTGGCAATAATTAGCCCCTCTTGAATATTTTCCTTCACCAAGACCTTCAAGATAGCCAAAAATAGCAACGTTTCCTTCTTTTTCTTCTGGAATCAAACCACCCCACCTCTCATTATTTTTATCAGTACACTTGGCTCCAATCATTATAAAAGCTATATTTTCATAACTATTTTCAGAGCCATTATGGTAATTAGTCATGGGAGAAAAAGAATGCCTTCCATTAGGACCACCATCACCAACATAATCATGCCAATGGAAAGAGCCTTTATGAATTATCATATACCCATCAATAATATTTGTTTCTTTTAAATATTGTGCTAAAACACCTTTTCCAATTGGGGAAATATTCCCACTTCGCTCACCAACCTTTTCAAAAGTTGGAAATTCACCTTTATTATTTGCCTTATATGTTTGTATTGCTGAAGCAATTGTAGAAAAATCTTGCTTTCGAGCAGTATTCCGCTGACTACGTTGCAAAGCTGGCAACGCAAGAAATATCATTAAAAATATCAATCCAGCAACTGCAAGCACTAAAACAACTTCAATAATTGTAAAACCCCGATAAAGATTATGCTTTTTCACGCCTCTATTATAGCACCCCCCCCCCACAAAAATCAATGTTAAAAATAACCACTCAATAGTGATTATTTTTAGTACATATTTTTACAAAAAATCATAATCCAGCACGCTTCAGAGCGACGCTAAATACAAATATTTTAAACGAGTTCTTCTTTAACCATTTTAGCTAGCATAGAACCATCAATACTGTTACCATATTTTGCTTTTATGCTACCGATAACTTGACCCATCTGTTTTGGAGATTTTTCATCTAGCTTAGAAATTTCATTCTGTACAATCTTAAGAACTTCTTCCTCGTTCATCATTTCCGGTAAATATTTGCTCAATATTTCAGCTTCTTTTAGCTCGTTATTAGCTCTTTCTTCATCTAATAATTTAGCTGCCTCATTACGTTTTTTTACTTCACGAGCAATAACAGACTCTATTTCACTATCATCTAGACCTTCTTCACGCTTGTTTTTTGCTACTTCTTCACTTAAAATAGCCGCTTTTAAACCTCTTAGAACATTAGTTGAAAAGCTATCTCTAGCAAGCATTGAAACTTTTAAATCTGCATTAATTTTTTCTTTTAAACTCATAAAACTCCCTTTTTACAAAAACTACCCAAGCAAATTGGGCAGTTTTTATGTAATTTTAGCGAATACCTAATCGCATTTTTAGTGTTTTTTCAGCTTTACGCTCATTTCGAACGATTGCTTTTTTGCGTCGTTCAGTCTTACTGATTGGTTTAGAAAAACGCATAGAAGCTTTAGCTTCACTCAAAACTCCACTTTGCAAAACCTTACGGTTAAAGCGACGAATAATATTTTCGTTAGCTTCCTTTTGGTCTTTTCTTGTTACTTGAATACTCATATCTATCACATTTTAACAGATAATATGAATAAAATCAACTAAAGTTCATTTTTTAATATCTGCTGGTAGATATTTTTTAATTGATTTCCGATTTTTTCAATACTACGTTCTTCGGCTACCTTATACCCTGATTCAACAGTACTATCAATTTTACCATCTAAATAATCTTCTATCGTCTTTTTAAACTCATTATTATCTCGCCCCATAAAACAATTGATCTTATTCTTTAGCCACGGGCTATAAACTTCAATATCTCTAACTAAAACTTGAGTTTTTGAGGCTAAAGCTTCTAGCACCACAATACCTTCTGTTTCTTCATAAGATGGAAAGAAAAACATATCTGCACTTTGAAAAGCCCCCTGAATAATATCGCCATCAATATACCCAGGCAAAATCACATTATCTGGTTTGTTACGAATAGCCTTTTTGACGTTTTCAGTAAGTAAAGTTGATGAGGTATGGCCAAACCATATAAATTTAATATCTGGAAAAGATCTTGCTATTTCAATAAAATCAATAATACCTTTACGCTCAAAATAATGCCCTACAGATATAATAGTTTTTTGCTGTTTGCTCAACTTAAAATGCCGTTGAAATTTTTTCTTCTTCTCATTATTTAAACGAAAATCATCAAGATTAATACCATTAGATATGGGTATAATTGGAACTTTAAAACCCATTTTATCAATTAGCGTCTTAGAATAAGGTGTTGGCGTTAATAAAACATCTGCTGTAGAATAACATTTTATAAGCCATTTACGAAATAACGGAGCTATCTGATTAGATAAAGCAAAAGAATTACGAAAATCTTCTTCAGTAGAATGAGCATGAAAAACAACTTTTTTGTGATTTTTTTTAGCTAATTTAGCCAACATAAAAGATTTTGGATTAATAGTATTTAAATGAATAATATCATATTCATCTTTATAATCTAACGTAAAATCTACCTTGGCAAGCCTTAAAGCCTCTCTTTGATGCTTTAGAGCTCTACCTATGCCTGATTTTCTAAAAATTTTTTCATCATCTTGAAATAAGCAAATTTTCATAACCTAATTATAACACAGTGCTTTTCTTGGCATATACTAGCATACCCTCAACTGTTTGATGTCCTTGCCACTCATTTATCCCAAGATTAAATAAAATATCCACCTTATCATTAATAGCAAGATCATCCTCATTGCCATAGTTGAATTTAAGTACCTTAAACTCTTTTCTTCCATCAGATAATGTTACTTTTATATGGTTTTTATTCTTCCCCATATATTGCTTATCTATAACAAGTAAATTATTAATTCTTAAAATTGGCTCTTCATTACCTTTTCCGAAAGGCCTTAATTTATTTATCTCATTATAAAGATCAACATTTAATTCTGATAAATCATTCAAAATTACATCTTCCTTCGGTATTAGATATTCTTCTTGGTTTTGAAGATTTAGGGATTTATAGTAACTATTAACAGCTATACGAAAATCGTTAATTTTTTCTTTTTTAAGTGTTACGCCAGCGGCTGCATCATGCCCCCCACCTTTAATAATATGGCTATTAGCCATTTTTATAGCTTCACCTACCGAAAAATCTCCAAAACTTCTTGCTGAACCCTTAGCAATATCTTTATGGGTAGCAAGAATAAAAACTGGTTTTTTATACTTTTCCAATATTTTTGAGGCTACAATACCGACAATTCCTTCATGAAAACTTTCATCTGCAATTACAATAACATTATCTGTAGGGTATTTTTGAGCTATAGCATCAGCTACTTGAAAAGATTTATCCTGTTTAGTTTTTCTTTCAGTATTTACTTTATTAAGATTATTTGCTTTTTCTAGTGCTAAGAACGGATTCTTCTCATTAACTAAGTCTAAAGCAATTGAAGCTGAATATAATCTACCTCCAGCATTAATGCGAGGACCTACTATGAAACCAATGGCAGTTTCTGATACATTTTTAATATTATTAGAAACTAGTAGAGCTTTAAGCCCTGCCCTTCTAGTTTTTTCTAAAACTTTCAGCCCCCAAAAAACATTCTGCCTATTTTCCCCTTTAAGTTCCATTACATCACAAATAGTACCTAAAGTAACTAGATCTAATAGCCATTTTTCTTGGCCGTTAGGAATACCTTCAAGTTTTGTAGACAGGGCTTGAACCAATTTAAAAGCTACACCTACGCCTGCAAATTTTTCACCATTAGCATATTTATTTTCTGATCTTCTAGGGTTAACTACTGCTACAGCCTCTGGCTGAATATCTGCAATATTGTGATGGTCAGTCACTATAACATCAATGCCCTTGCTTTTAGCTAAAAGTATCTCTGAATGATTCAAACTACCACAGTCAACAGTAATGATTAAGCTAGTACCTCTTTTGGATATTTCTTCTATAGCTCGTTTGCTCATTCCATAGCCGTCAATAAATCTATCTGGCAAAAAATAATCAACATTGTTATAGCCAAACCTATTAAAAGCATCTAATAATAATGCCGTAGCTGAGACACCATCAACATCATAATCACCATAAATAGTAATTTTTTCTTGTTTTTTATAAGCTTGGATGAGCCTATCTACAGCAAGATTCATATCTGGCAATAAAAATGGATCTTGCTGGTTATCATAATCAGGGAATATGAAATTATCATATTCCTCACTAGATATTCCACGCTTATCTAGTATTTTTTTTATAATACCTTTAGTAGACACTTCTTATTTATCCGAAGAGTGCGACAATAAATTAACATTACGTGATGCTGTTTGTTGAGCACGCACTTTCATAACTATTGATTGTAGTTCTTTAAATAATATAAAATCAGTATTTGCATAAAATACAAAAGTATTTTTTTTCTTTTCTTTTTTAAGAAAACCTTCTTTTTCAAGCCTACTAAGTTCTCTTTGTAGATTTCCTGGGTCTTCCTTAATAAGCTTAGCTAACCCTCTTGAATGCATTTTTATTGCAGGATAGGTAGTAAAGAAAACAACCACCTTTCGTTTAACCCTAGAAGTTATAAAAATTCCCAAATCCACCATAATATATTTATATTTTAGCACAGTAAAAAACTTTTAGGCAAGCTACTTTTAATTACTTCCAGTTTAATACTATATTGCTTATTTTATTAATAACATCTTTTAAAGGTGGTACATTATTATCATTGTAATAATGATTAGTATCTAAATAATTATTTTTTACATCTAATATGTGTATTTCGTCGGCCGAAACATGCAACCTATCAACAGCTTTTATGCTAGCTACTGGAGAAGCAGCTATAATACGCCGATATTCTATGGGCTTAATAAAGTCTAAAACTACATCAATTGTTGAGCTATCAATAAAACCATCACTTACAACAATTATATTTCTCCCCCTTAGTAAATCTAAAGATATCGTACCACCATCACCTATTAATCTATTTATTTTTTGTATTTTCTCTCTTTTAAGTTGTTCAAATACATTAAATAATTCCCTAGAGTATTCATCGAATTGCCCATCGCTTAGATTTCTATTTTTTACAAAATTGCCATTTTGAGATATTTCCCCTAACACAAGATCTTCGCTAGGTATAGTTATTTCTTCACTAAGTAGCATAGTTAAAACTGAGTGTAATTTTTCTGCTATAGGTTCAGCAACAAGAACACCCCCACTATTCAAGGCTATAATAGCACAATCCTCCCACCTATATTCATCAAACAGTTGATCTGCTAATATATCACCTGCCACCCTTCTATTTTCAAAATACATATTTTTATTATAAAATAAAGAATAATGAAATTCTACTATGAGGTAGCACCAAATAAGACTGTTATTAAGAATAGTCATTTTTTGACTTACCATTCAAATAAAAAATTACAGAGTGGTCAAATTGTAGAAATACCTATTGGCAAAAAAAATATTATAGGTATAGTTTGGAGAAATGTAGAGAAGCCTACGTTTGACACAAAAGAAATAATCCGTTGCTACCCTACACCATTGCCCAAACATTTACTAGAAGCTTCTAGATGGATATCTGAGTATTATCAAACACCCCTAGGTAAGGTTATTAGTGCTATATTGCCTAAAGGAATTTTTAAAAATAGAAGAAATAAATTAGTAACTGAATCTTACACATCCAAAAATAGTCGAACAAATTTTGTGTACACAAATAGTCAAAAAGATGCAATAAAAAAAATAGATGCCATAAATTCAGGCTCAATTATTCTTCATGGAATTACTGGTAGCGGCAAAACCGAGGTTTATATAAATCAAGCTAAAAAAGTGGTAGCTTCCGGTAAATCAGTAATAGTGCTAACTCCAGAAATAGCATTAACATCTCAATTATTAATAAACTTTAAACGTGAATTTAATAATATAAAAGTTGTTCATTCAGGGTTAAAAGAAACCGAAAGATTCAATATATGGAACAATATAATTAATGATAATTCATCACAAATCATTATAGGGGCTAGGTCTGCTATTTTTTCACCAGTAAAAGAATTAGGGCTTATTATAATTGATGAAGCGCACGAACCTAGTTTTAAGCAAGAGCAAACCCCTAAATATTCAGCCCTACGTTTAGCATCTTTTTTGGCTTCTAAATTAAAATTTAAGGTCATTCTTGGTTCTGCAACTCCATTAGTTGAAGATTATTTTTTAGCTAAAAAATCTAATAAAAATATAATAGAATTAACAGAGCTTGCCAATGACAACGCAACAAAACCTATTTTAGAGATTATAGATTTAAGCAAAGAAAAGTCTCACCCCTTTTTATCGGCTAAACTTATACATAACATAAAAGATAATATTAAAAATGGCCAGCAAACTTTAATATATCATAACCGTAGAGGGACTGCTCCCATTACCCTATGCCAAAATTGTGGGTGGCAAGCTAATTGTCCTAATTGTTTTTTTCCTTTAACCTTACATCATGATATGTTTACTTTACTTTGTCATACTTGTGGCCATAAACATAATGTCCCTACCTCATGCCCTGACTGTGGAAAGGCTGACATAATATATAAAGGGGTTGGTACTAAAAATATTGAGCAAGAATTAAAAAAGCTTTTCCCTGAAGCGTCAATAATTAGGTTTGATGCAGATATAGACAAAGATAAAACGGTAGATAAGCTATATAATGAAATAATTGGTGGTAATTTTGATATAATAATTGGCACTCAAATAATAGCAAAAGGCCTTGATATCCCTAAGTTAAAAACTGTAGGAATTATTCAGGCTGAGGCAGGCTTATCATTACCAGATTTTACATCTAGTGAACGAACTTTTCAGCTAATCTCTCAAGTTACGGGAAGAGTTGGTCGGCATTCTAGTAACACCAATGTGATATTGCAAACATACCAACCTAAAAATCCAATTATTCTATACGGGCTAAATCAAGATTATCATAATTTCTATAATTATGAGCTAAATATAAGGCAAAAAACTTTCTTTCCTCCTTTCTCATTTTTGTTAAAGCTTAACTGTACATACAAAACAGAAAAAACAACTATTCAGAATGCTAGAAAGGAAGCCAATAATATCAAAAAACAGTTTGGTGATAAAATTCAAATACTAGGTCCAACCCCTGCTTTCCATGAAAAAACTAATGCTGGCTATAGGTGGCAAATTGTAGTAAGAGCTAAAAAAAGGTCAATATTATTAGATATTGCTGCTAATTATTCCGAAAAGCCTCATTGGTCTATAGATATAGACCCCCCTACACTTCTATAGTGTGTTATAATGTACTTAATGAAACAAGATGATATTATAACATTACCTAATACGCACCTACGCAAAAAAGCCGAAAGAGTGCATGTGATAACTCCTGAAATAATTAATATAATAGAACAAATGACTGAAGCTAGCTTAGACTGGGAGAAGAATCACCCACATGAAATTTCAGCAGCTTTAGCAGCACCACAAATAGATAAATTATATAAAATTATTATTGTGCGTAGTGATTTAGATGACAAGAATAATAAAGAATTTACTGCACTAATTAACCCAGAAATAACTAAATTTGAAGGGGATATAGTTGAAGATTGGGAAGGCTGCTTATCTATTAAAGGTATCTACGGAAAAGTACCTCGTTACTCAAAAGTTAGGGTTAAAGCTTTAGATATTCATGGAAATGAAGTTAGAATTAAGGCTAATGACTTCTTAGCAAGAGTATTACAACATGAAATAGACCACACTAATGGAATACTTTTCATAGATCATATAAGAGAAAAAGAAGACTCTTTCTATAAACTAGATGACAATGGAGAATTAATTCCTTTAGATTATAAAAAATGCATAAAAGATAATCCTGATTTGTGGGAAGACTAAAAAATAGCCTAACCCTTCTTATATTAATAGAGTTGCTAAGTTAATAAATTAGCAACTCTATTAACTATTATTTTAGATAAAACATAGTCTAGCATTGTGCATAATAAATAGACTACTACTGCAAATATGAAAGGTGCAAAATATATTAAATAACTGTTATAAAAAATATGTATGTCAAATACCTTCCATAAATACCTATTTGATAAAGCAGAATTATGAAGAAGATAAACGCCTAATGAGTAGCTTGCTAAAACATTTATAATTTTCATATTAATTTTAAGATTTAAGAACATAAAGAAAATACTTAATGCCATTATGAAATGAGTAAAATGGTTATTCCAAGTATCATACCTATACCCTGTACCAAAACCAAATTTTACAACAGCTATTGACCATGCTAAAGTAATTAAATAAGAGAATATTGCCCAAATATAAGTAGTTTGATGGCTTAATTTTATTTTATATAAGCCAATATATGCACCTACCATAAAAGTTATAAGATAAGTAATATATGTACCAAAACCATCAAAATTCAAGATAGGATCTTCTAATCTGAATAAAAAGGATGCTAAATAAAATAAAAAGCCAAAAATAATTAGAAATCTTTTCATTTTAGCTCGTTTAACTTTTTTAACAACGTTCGCTATAAATGGTGAAGCTACCATAATGATTATATAGGTTGATAAAAACCACCATTCAGTAGTTGTTGGATTAAATACTTCCAAAAAGTGCATCGTAACACCTTCACTAAAAATATTATCTCTAATACTGGTATAGCCAACAGCTAAAAGCGTAAAAGCAAATAAAGCTATAAGTACCTTATATAAATATCCCTTAATCCATATTTTCGCTAAAGATTTAGCTTTAACTGGCTTTAAAATAGTAAAATACCCTGAAATTAAAAAGAAAATATGCACCCCAACCTTACCTAAACCAGACAATGATTCTAAAAATATAGACCTAACACTACCATCTTGAGTCATACTAGAAAAATAAGGATTCCAACCTATACAATGGCATACAATAACCATAAGCATTGCCACAATTCGTAACAATTCTATATTAGACTCTCTATTAAGTCTATTCTCTTCCTTCCTCATAAATATCATATAAGCATTATAGCATATTTATTATTATAATGATTGCAACTCTGCTAAAATAGTATTATGAATATAGACAACCCTATCATATTTTTTGGAACTGAAGATTTTTCTGCAGTATCTCTGCAGAGGCTAATTGACGATAAATTTAATATTGTAGGTATAGTAACAAAACCAGACTCAAAAAAAGGTCGAGGCCAAAAAATTTCTATGCCAAAAGTAAAGGAAATAGGTATAGCTAATAATATTGAAGTTTTACAGCCTAATAGACTTAAAGAAATTATTCCTTTTGTAGCTAAATTTAATAAACCTACTGGAGTGCTAGTTTCTTATGGTAAAATAATTCCTCAATCTATTATTGACTTATTTAACCCTGGAATAATTAACGTACACCCATCATTATTGCCCCTATATCGTGGACCAAGCCCTATAGAGTCAACTATATTAAATGGAGACACTGTAACGGGTGTGTCTATAATGCTTTTATCTAAAGAAATGGATGCTGGACCAGTATATTTACAGGAGAAAATTACATTATCAGGTACAGAAACATCTACTTATTTATATGATTCGTGTGGAAAGATAGGTAGTGAAATGCTGGCTAAAGCACTACCTAAAATTATAAAAGGAGAATTAGAACCTATTAATCAATGTGATGATAGAGCTTCCTATTGCAACTTATTAACGAAAGAAGATTCTATCATCAACCCTAATAATATAACTTCTTACCAGGCTGAAAGAAAAATTAGAGCATTAGAAATATATCCTAAAAGCAAAATAACTATCTGCGACAACACTATAATTATAAAAAAAGCCAGTATAACCACTAACCCAAACAGTAAAGAATTATCCGTAAAATTTAAAGATAACAACTACTTGGTATTAGAACAGCTTATAGCTCCTAACGGCAAAATAATGGATGGTAAAGCATATAAAAATGGTTATATAAATAAAATGCACTAAGTAGTGCATTTTATTTTGGCTTAGAAATTATATGATTTTATCTATGTTCTCTTTTAGTTCTTTTTTTAACTCATCAGAAACTGTTGCAATAATTTGCGAAAAATCTGGCCGATTTAGTTGTATCCATTTTAAGGCAGCGTATTCAGATAATATTTCTTGCTCACTACCGCCCTCTGATTGAATAGCTGTATATAACTCGTCATTATGATAATCGATAGAGTTAGCTAGTAACCAGTTATACGCTTCATTATCGTCTGTAGCATCTATTATTTTTTCAAACTCATTTAGTTTTTCTGGTGGTACGCCGTCAGAAATTCTTTCACCCACTCTAACTTCTATTTCTTCCCTAACATGATCTTTAAAAGCTTGGGCTTCATCTGCTGGCATATTATTAACACCAAGTTCTTCAAAAAATTTTTCGTCTAATTCAAACATCTTTTCCCCTTTTAACATATTTTAGCATAACCATATTTAATTATCAAATTTTAAAAAGAGGTCTATAAGACCTCTTTTTAACTCTATTGCTTAAGTTTGCGTTTTACAATTTCTCTAGTGAAGAATTCTAGCCTATCACCAATCTCTAATTGGAATTTTTTCTTTGTTTTTAAGCTTAGTCCACACATTTCACCCTCTACAACATCCTTAGCCTCAATCTGTTGGCGTTGTACACTTGAAACTTCAACTTCGGCTATTTGTTCTTTTTTTCTCCAAACTTTTGCAAGCAACCCTGAATATATTCTTCCTGAAGTAACTTCACCACCAGCTATTATTTCTTCTTTCATAGTTCTAAACACACCTTTAATATCTAAAGTTCCTATCTCAGTCTCAACTACCTCAGGGGCTAGTAAGCTTTCCATCTCATTTCTAGCATCATCAAGTAATTCATAGATTACTTTATATATTCTTACTTCAACCCTATCTCGAACAGCTATTTTTTTAATTGCAGGAGGGAGCTCAACATTAAAACCATAAATAACTGAGTTTTCACTAGCTGAAGCTAAACGAATATCGTTTTCTGATATATTACCTACGCTTTGCTTAATAATATGCAAATTAACTTCACCATTAGTATCTATTAACCTCAAACTATCGGACACAGAAGTTAATGACCCTTGTACATCTGCTTTAATTAAAACATTAAAATCTTCAGCATCTCTTTTTTGAGACATCATTTTTAATAAATCTGCACCAGTTGTATTAGCTGTTGCTGCATTTTTTTCTGCCTCTATTTTAGCTTTTGATGCTAAGCTCCTAGCTATTTTTTCAGTTTTAACAACTTTAAATACATCACCAAATTGAGGCAACTCTTTAAATCCTGTTACTGTTATAGGTGTTGATGGACCTGCTTCCTTAATATTATCATTCTTATAGTCTTGTAATGTTCTAATTTTTCCATAAGTGGTTCCAGCAATCAAGAAATCACCTTTTTTAATATCACCTTGTTCAACTAATAATGATACGACAGAACCTTTACCAACTTCCATATGAGATTCTATTACCAATCCCTCTGCAGGAATACCGGTATCTGCTCTTAATTCTTCCATGTCGGCAGTTAACAATACCATATCTAGCAATTTATCAATGCCATCGCCTTTTATTGCTGAAATAGGCACCATTATAGTATCTCCACCCCATTCTTCAGCCATTAAGTTATTTTCGGCTAATTGCCCTTTAACTAGGTCTGGGTTAGCTGTATCTTTATCCATTTTGTTGATGGCAACAACTATTTTTGCATTGGCATTTCTAGCGAAACGAATAGCTTCTAGGGTTTGTGGCTTAACGCCATCATCGGCAGCTACAACTATAATAACTACGTCCGTTAAGGTAGCTCCGTGTTGCCTAAGAGCAGCAAAAGCTTCATGCCCTGGCGTATCTAGTAAAGTAATTTTACGACCATTACGTTCTGTTTGATATGCTGAAATATGTTGGGTAATTCCACCAGCCTCTCCAGAAGCTGTTTTTGTTCCTAAAATAGAGTCTAGAAGAGTTGTTTTACCATGATCAACATGACCCATTACAGCTACTATAGGTGCACGAGGTGTAGCATTTTCAGATACTTCATGAATTTTTGTAAGCCTAGATGTAATTTCATCAGCTTTTTTCTTTTTATGTAGTTCTACATCTTTTAGTCCTAACTCTTCAACTATAATTGTCGCTGTGTCAAAATCAATACGTTGATTTATTGTGGCTACAATACCATTTTTAAAAAGCTCACCAATAAGTGTTGTAACAGGAAGATTTAATGCCCCTGCCAATTCATCTACAGTGATAGAATCGGTAATATTTACTATTTTCTTTTGACTCATTAAAACCTCCTATTGTTTTATTTTTCATACACTGAAATTCGAAAACCGATTTAACTATAAAACCGATTTTCGAGCATTCAATGTAAGAAAATTGTTTAAAATTATTTAGCTAAGCTAAGTGAAATTTTACGATTTTCTTTATCGATGTCAATTACTAGAAAGTCTTTTCGCTCATTTAAAGTGAAAACATTTTCTGGGTTAACATCGCTTCCTTTTCCAAGCTCAGAAACATGAACTAGTGCTTCAATAGCTGGACTAATTTGTACAAAAGCACCAAATGGAGTAATTCTTGTTACTGTTCCTTCTACTTTTGAACCTTTTTCAAATTTTTCTACTTCAGAAAGCCATGGATCTTCGCTTAACTGTTTCATGGATAGGCTTAAGCGATCTTTATCTATAGCAATAATTTTAGCTTCAATATTATCACCAATCTTTACATAATCTTTAGGATTATTTACACGCTCCCATGAAATCTCTGAAATGTGGACTAGTCCTTCAATACCTTCAATATTGATAAATACACCAAAGTCTACTACGCCAGTAGCAACACCTTCAACCTTGTCGCCAACTTTTAGGCTATCAAATCGTTCACTTAGACCATCTTTAATAGCTTCTTTTTCGCTAAAGATAAGTTTGTTAGTTTTGCGATCTGCATCCAAAATTCTAACATTAATACCTTTATTAATTAGTGCATTTAATCTTGATAAAATTTCATCTTTATCGCTTGCACCAACACGTGGGTAATGCTCTGCTGAAAGTTGAGAAACAGGTAAGAAACCACGAATACCTTCGTATTCTACTAATAATCCGCCTCTATTAGCATCAAAAGGAACGATTTCAATAACTTCGCCACTTTCTAATTTAGCTAAAATCTCTTCCCAGCCTTTGTCCTTAGCGGCCTTTCTTAATGAAAGTAAAGACATACCATTATCCATTTCAGCGTCAACAACACTAGCTGTTACTTCTTCACCTTCTGTTAAGTTTCGTGAGTGTCCAGCTTCACGCCTTGGCACAAAACCTACACCTTTAGCTCCTAAGTCAATTAGGATTTCATGCTTTTTTACAGAAAGAACTGTTCCTTCTACAGTATCTCCCTGTGATAGCTGGTTTACGCTCTCTGGAGCAGACGCCAACAATTCGTCCATTGTTATTTTTTTGGCTGTTGCCATTAGTCTTTTTAGACTCCTTCCTTATATTGTATTTCTTTAAGCATACCTAAAATAAGCTTAAAAGATTACCTATATTATATCTTTTTTACTGTTAAAAAGCAATAGCATAGGAATATTGAAAAAAGATAAAAACAAGTTTAAAATAGTAGCCATGATAATAGCAATTGATACAGGAGGAACTAAAACTTTATTGGCTAGCTTTAGCAATTCAGGAGAGCAACTAAAATCTTTCGAATTTAAAACTCCTAAAAATCCTACTCAATACCTTGATATAGTACACAAAATAATAAAAAATGAGTTCAAAAAAAATACAATTCAGGCTATTTCAATTGCTGTAGCTGGAATTTGTAGCGATAAAGAAGTATTATGGGCAAATAACTTAGGGTGGCAAAATTTTAAAATAGTAGAGAATCTGCAAGAAAAAATAAAAAATATCCCTATATTCCTAGAAAATGATGCAAACCTTGCAGGATATTATGAGGCTAAGCAAACTAATAATAGCAACGCACTATACATAACCATATCTACAGGAATTGGCTCTGGAATTATAATTGATGGTCAAATTAGTAAAGCATTAAGTAAAAGTGAGATAGGTAGAATAGCTATAGAATACGATGGCAGAATTCGTGAATGGGAAACTTTTGCTAGCGGTAAGGCTATTTATGAAATCTTTGGAAAATACGCAAAAGATATTAAAAGGCCAAAATATTGGCTAAATATTGCTGATAGAATTAGCCGTGGTTTACTTGTTTCTATTCCTTTACTTCAGCCAGAAACTATAATAATTGGTGGAAGTGTAGGTGAGCAATTTGAATCATTTAATATTTTCTTACATCAATTACTGGTCGATAATCTCCCTAGTCATATAGTCTGCCCTAATATTATTAAAGCCACAAAACCTAAAGAGTGTGTTATTTATGGTTGCTATGAATACGCAAAAGCAAAACTTACTAATTAGGCTATCATCAGATTTTGTAGATATCAGTTTTAAAGAAAGTGATATTTTTAAATGGAGCTATAAGGAAAAAACTATTTATTTTAATCCTTTAGAAAAATATACAGTCTTTAGTATTTCTTTGCTACATGAATTAGCACATGCAACATTAAATCATGATGAGTATCACTTAGATATAGAACTGTTAAAAATAGAAAGAGAAGCTTGGCAAAAAACAAAAGAGCTATGCGAAAAATATAATATAACATTCAATGAAAATTTTGCAGAGAATAACCTAGACACTTATAGAAACTGGCTACATCTTCGAAGTTTATGTCCTGATTGTAAAGTAAATGGTATGCAACTAAGTAACTTAAATTATAGGTGTCTCGCCTGTTTTAGAGAATGGACTAATAACGATTCTAGATTTAAACGCCTACATAAAAGAATAAAAAAATAGCACCTTTACAGTGCTATTTTTTTATGGATTATTTAGGCAACCCTAACTTCAATTTTTGATGTCTCTGAAACTTCAGTTGCATCAATTATAGTTCTTGCTGGTCCACGCCTACTAATTCTTCCTCCTTTTTGACCTGCAATTTTTGCTAACTCACGGTTAGCAGCAAAGCCACCTGTAGTACCATTTCTTCCGCCTTTTTGACCTATTCTTGAATAAAAGTCTTTTCCATATTTTTCACGATTAGTTGCGGCAGCTTTAGCGCCACCAGCTTTTGTTCCAGCCATTGAATCTCCTTTGTTCTAATTTGTTTTTAAATCACTATTTGATTATGTTTTAAATTATATCACAACATTAGCTCTTTGTCAACATTTACATAAGCCCTTTTTATTATATTATATCTTTTTGCATTCTTATTTTTGTTCATGATATAATGTTAATTATGTTTTTTCGAATTAATAATGAATTTTATCGAAAATTACCAAAGCAAATTTGCATATTCTTCTTGCCAAAATCAGCAAAAACTAAAATCCAAAGAAAAATGATTTTAAAGCTTCAGGAACAATATTCGAATACTTTACCAAATTTTAGTGAAAGTGAGCTTAGAGAGTACGAAAATAGTATTAGAAACGTATTTTTTTGGCATGGAACTGGTGGCTTTGAATATGACTATAGTGGAACAATCGCACCAATTTTTGAAAGTATTTTAAAAAATGGTCTAAAGGTCCGTCAAGATGATTATTTAGTAATTTACTCTAAAAAACTCAGTATGAAATCTATTTCCTTGGTAGATAAAAGAATTATTGCTAGATGCTATGCAGACAATCATAATTTTAAAAATCCTAAAACTTTTCGTTTCGGTAATAGTATTTTTTGGATTGTGCGACATTATGCAAAAATGTATATTTTAGCATACACAATATTCGCCCCACGCTCACTCGTAAATATTCTAAACTGGAGAAAAAAAAATAAAATAAATTCAAGTAAGTCTTGGAGCGGGAAAGTAAATAAATCTTGTCAAAATACATGGGAATCTTTTGAAAAATATTCCGACATTAAAGGTAATTTTCCAGTAATTATTGGTGTTAAAGAACTAAGAAAAACCGTAAAACTACCAAAAATATTTAGCGAAACTGAAGTTCGTTCCTTAGAAGATATTACTTTTAAGGATATTATTCACATAGAAATTCCTCTTGAAAAATATAATGAATTAAGTAGTAAAATTCAAAAATATAACCAAAAAGTAAAAATATTCCCTATTGAATTAGGTGAATTATTTGAATATAAAAATAGTCTTAAATGAATTACATCATATCATAGCTAATCTTTAATTTTAAAGATTTCCAAACTACGAAAAAACCCCACCTATTCGGAGGGGTTTTTTATAATTCGGCACCGTGCTAGTTTCCCACTTTCGCAGTATAGTCGCCGCTACTGGGCTTAACTTCTGTGTTCGGAATGAGAACAGGTGTTTCCCCAGCGCCATGGGCACCGAAAAAAGGTTTTGTGCTTCAACTCGCTACAAAATTCCTAAGCAGTGAGCCAAAACCTTATTTCGATGTCCTTGATAACACGGATGATAGATTTAAAATTGACTAGTAATTATCTAATTGATAATCACCAATTACTAGTTAAGTCTACTATATTTGCGTTAATAATGCAACATTATTTCAGCAAATATAGACATAAAAAGGCGATTGGACTATTAGTAAGCTTCGGCTAGCCTATTACTAGGTTTACACCTTGCTCCTATCAAACAGATCATCTTTCTGTGTCCTTAAGGGATTCCTAATCTTGGAGTCAGTTTCGCGCTTAATATGCTTTCAGCGCTTATCTTAACCGAACATAGCTACTCGACACTGCAGCAGGTGGCCACAATCGATACACCAGAGGTTCGTTCATCTCGGTCCTCTCGTACTAGAGACAAATCTCCTCAAGAATCCTATCGTCTATGCCGGATATAAACCGAACTGTCTCACGACGTTCTGAACCCAGCTCGCGTACCACTTTAATCGGCGAACAGCCGAACCCTTGGAAGGTGCTCCCCCTCCAGGATGTGATGAGCCGACATCGAGGTGCCAAACCACGCCGTCTATGTGAACTATTGGGCGTGATAAGCCTGTTATCCCCAGGGTAACTTTTATCCGTGTGCGCTGTCGATCCCACATTCATTGAACAATGTTCTTACAGCGGGTCACTTGCTCCGTGTTTCCACTCTGGTCGAATTGTAATTCTCGCAGTCAAGCTGGCTTATGCGCATACACTATCACTTCGATTTCCATCCGAAGTTAGCCAACCTTTGAACGCCTCCGCTACTCTTTAGGAGGCAACCGCCCCAGTTAAACTACCCACCATACACGGTCCCATTACCGGATAACGGCAATGGTAAGACAAAGATCACATCAAGGGTGGTATTTCACCTGTGCCTCCACAAATACTGGCGTATCTGCTTCAAAGGCTCCCACCTATGCTACACATGATGTAACCCGTGTCAATGTAAAGCTGTAGTAAAGCTCCATGGGGTCTTCTCGTCCTGGCATAGACAGACGGCATCTTTACCGCCAATGCACTTTCACCGAGTCCTTCGCCGAGACAGTGCCCACATGATTACTCCATTCGTGCGGGTCAGAACTTACCTGACAAGGAATTTCGCTACCTTAGGACGGTTATAGTTACCGCCGCCGTTCACTGGGGCTTCAGTTCGTACCGTGAAGCACTCCCCTTAACCTTCCAGCACTGGGCAGGAGTCAGCCCCTATACATCCACTTTCGTGTTCGCAGAGACCTGTGTTTTTGGTAAACAGTTCCGTGGGCTCTTTTGCTGCGGCCTCCGCATCGTTAAATACGAGGTTACCGCGTTCCAAGCTAAGCCTATTGACTTGTTCTATCTCGGTAAAGAAGTTATTAAAATTTTAATAAACTAATGAATTAAGATACTCATTTGTACCATTTTATTAATCTTAACCTAATTGCTTGAAACACGACTCACATCTAATGATGCGGAGGCAGACCTTATCCCGAAGTTACGGTCGCTTTTTTGCCGAGTTCCTTAGCGAAGGGTCTCTCGTAAGCCTGAGTCTACTCGACTCGAGCACCTGTGTTGGTTTGCGGTACGGGCGGCTATAATCATAAGTATACCTGCTTTTCTAGCCAGCGCTTTCATCAAAATCGTTATTCCAAGGAATAACTTTCACTCCTTTCGTGTTCCCACTAAGTTGGACGGATATATACCAATAATCCGCTTCGACTAATTCGCCGTGAACAGTATACAAATTATAACCGGTTCAGGAATATTAACCTGATGTCCATCGCCTACGCTGCTACGCCTCGGCTTAGGCCCGACTAACCCAGGGATTATTACAGTAGCCCTGGAAACCTCGCTCTTACGGCCGACAGGATTCTCACCTGTCTTATGGTTACTCATTCCAGCATTCTCACTTCCTAACGCTCCACCCAACTTTACAATTGAGCTTCACAGCCGATAGGAACGCTCCTCTACCACTCCATAAAATCCGTAGAAATTATGAAATCCATATCTTCGGTATGACATTTTAGCCCCGTTACATTTTCCACGCAAAACCTCTTGACGAGTGAGCTGTTACGCACTCTTTAAATGAATGGCTGCTTCTAAGCCAACATCCTCGCTGTTTAAGAAGTTTCACCTTGTTTCCCACTTAATGTCAATTTAGGGACCTTAGATGATGGTCTGGGCTGTTTCCCTTTTGAGCACCGAGCTTAGCCCCGATGTTCTAACTGCCATGGTACCATCAATGGTATTCGTAGTTTGTTAACGGTGGGTACAGTTGCCCGCCCCAGTCGTTTACAGAGCTCTACCCCCATTGATTATTTTACATGACGCTAGCCCTAAAGCTATTTCGAGGAGAACCAGCTATCTCCGAGTTCGATTGGCATTTCACCGCTAACCACAAGTCATCCAAACACTTTACTGCGTGAACTGGTTCGGCCCTTCACTACCTGTTACAGTAGCTTCAGCCTGCTCATGGTTAGGTCACCCGGTTTCGGGTCTAATCCCATACACTTATTTCGCCCTATTCAGGCTCGCTTTCACTGTGGCTCCGTCACTTGACTTAACCTTGCGCATGAAATTAACTCGCTGGATCGTTCTACAAAAAGCACGCCGTCACAGTGCAAGCACTGCTCCGACTCCTTGTAGGCACACAATTTCAGGTTCTATTTCACTCCCCTCCCGGGGTTCTTTTCACCTTTCCATCGCTGTACTAGTTCACTATCGATCGTATATTATATTTAGCCTTGGCTGGTGGTCCAGCCGGATTCAGACAGGGTTTCTCGTGCCCCGCCCTACTCGAAAAAACATATATAAGGTCTGCGTCGTTTTCGCGTACACGGCTTTCACGCTGTTTCGCTAGTCATTCAAACTATTCTGCTAACCACGCAATTTTCTTACCTTACTGCAAGTTGATAGCCTTGCATCGCAAGTCAGACTACTCAACAAAAGTTAAGCATTCTGACTTGGTCTTATATTATTTCACAACCCCTTATTAAGTATTCGCCTATCAGCTTATCTACATAAGTAGAAACTTAAAAGGTTTGGGCTCTTCCAGTTTCGCTCGCCACTACTCCCAGAATCATTATTTATTTTCTCTTCCTCACCCTACTAAGATGTTTCAGTTCAGGTGGTTCCCACTACACAACCTATGTATTCAGTTGAGAGCAACACGACATGACTCGTGCTGGGTTTCCCCATTCGGAAATCTCCGGATCAAAGCTTGTTGACAGCTACCCGAAGCTTATCGCAGTCTTCCACGTCCTTCATCGGTAATATACGTCTAGGCATCCATTGTGTGCCCTTGAGTACCTTTTTATGCATTGACTTAACTAGTAATTGGTAATAACCAAATACTTGCCGTCAATCTTAATTCTTATCTTCTTCATCCAAATTGTTAAATTTCTCGCTCCCTTTGAGAGCAAATTTATAAGTTATTTAAAACTCACTTACCTGCTCTCAACAGCTTTACTATTGTATATTAATGGGATTTTTTTGTCAACCGTTTTTTTAAAGTTTTTTTATTTATTTTCCGCAAAACTTAAATATACCGCTGATGATTATTTACTCCCGCCAGAGGTTCTTTTTTGAACATTCGCTTAACTGTTCTCTATAATACATCAGCTAAAAATAAATGTCAACAACTTTTTGAAAAAAAATATTTTTTTATATTTTATATAGATGTAGAAAAGGATAATATACTTATTTAACTTTATAAAATACTATAATATAGTAAATATAATAGTTAGGATTTTTATTGCAGAAAAATAAAAAAACACCCTTTAGGTGTTGAATTTATGGTGGGCGATGAGGGACTTGAACCTCCGACCTCGTCATTATCAGTGACGCGCTCTAACCAGCTGAGCTAATCGCCCTTAACTAATCTGGGAAAACCAGAGAAAATCTTTAAAAAATTTAAAAACTTTCTTTGGTGGAGATAAAGGGACTCGAACCCTTGACCCCCTGCTTGCAAAGCAGGTGCTCTAGCCAACTGAGCTATATCCCCAAATTATGTTATTAAAGAACAATATAGATTATATTTTATTTTTAAATAAAAATCAATAGCAAATTATAATTTTAAGTAAATAGTGTAAGAATTTCTAATTGCCTTTTTAATTTTTACTAAAATCACCTCTTTAAGGTAATTATTTTCAATAGGTATTCCTATTTTTATCATATCTTTATATATCCCAAAAAATCTCACCTTCTTCACTACTCCATATAAAAAACAATATCTAACCATTATATTTATCTTGAAGGGTCCCTAAAGCTTCTTTTATATTTGAGACTACTTTGTCGTAAAACTTAATTTTACCAATAAAAAAGATTCTACTTTCAAAATTCCCTTTATGTTAGAATGCCAAAAATCCATATTCTTAAAAAAATAATTCATTAAAATTACTATTAGTATTTTCAGCTACCTTACTAACTAGCCAATAGACAAGCCGATAAATAGTACTCTGTATCTTCTAAATTAATATTACCATATAAAATATTCTATTTAGTATCAAAAATACTATCATTATTATACATATAAAATAACCTATTAAGTATATCTAAAATTAATAGCCTTAATTATATATAATATGTAATGCTTGTTAATAAATAAGCTAATTGTTAAATAAAAATAAATACTCCATAGGGAGTACTTATTTTTACATATTTATTATTACATCTTTATTGGACCAAAAAGATGGTTGATAATGCATTTTTAGTTTTGAGTTAGCTGGTACTTCAAAAACTACACTACCTATTTTTTTACCACCCTTAGCTAATTCTCCTGAGCTTAAATCATTAGCAGTACTTACAAAAGTAGGACTCTCTATAGCACCATTAGTATCTTCCATTTTGAAGTCAAATGTATTATAGCTAAGTTTTTCACTACTTTTATTCTCGATCTTAACATTTACTTTAACATATTCTTTACCATCTTTAGGTTTTATAAATTCATTTCCTGTTTTGTAGTTTCTTTCAACACTTTCAACTACTAGTTCTCTACCTTCAAATGATATGACATCTCCAGCCTTAAATTCAGTTTTTTCGTCTTTTTCAGAACTATGCTTGCTAGAGGTTGAAGAGTTGGATTCACCTACTTTTTTAGGATCGCTACTCTTACTGGCAATAGCTCCGCCAATTATGACTATTAAGATTAGACCAATAATAATCTTAATTATGTTACTTTTCTTTTTAGTATTCTTTTCCATTAATCCTCCTAAGAGCCATTATACCCCCCCCGAAACGTCAAGGGGTATATTTTTCTTGTTTTAACATAAAAAATAAAAACCACCCCTTATTAGAGTGGCTTATTTTAACAACTTAGTTGTGCAATTTATCTCAATCTGTGAATAAATTTATGTCTTATCTTATAAAAGACTATACTTACTAATTAAATTTATTAGAACTTAGTAAGAAGACCGACCTAGCTTCAAAGGTTGATTTCTCGAACCTTTGGCATAACTCTCCCTAGAAAGGAGGTAATCCATCCGCACCTTCCGGTACGGATACCTTGTTACGACTTAACCCCAATCATCCCTCCCACCTTAGGCCGACGAATCGGACTTCGGGTGTTAGTGACTTTCATGGTTTGACGGGCGGTGTGTACAAGACCCGGGAACGTATTCACCGCAGCATGCTGATCTGCGATTACTAGCGATTCCGACTTCATGCAGGCGAGTTTCAGCCTACAATCCGAACTGGGACTAGCTTTGATGCGATTTGCTTCACCTCGCGGCTTCGCTGCGCATTGTACTAGCCATTGTATCACGTTTCTAGCCCAGGACGTAAGGGAAATACTGACCTGACGTCATCCCCTCCTTCCTCCCCGTTGCCGGGGCAGTCTGAATAGAAAAATACAACTATTCACAAGGGTTGCGCTCGTTGATGGACTTAACCAAACATCTCACGACACGAGCTGACGACGGCCATGCATCACCTGTCACTTGGCTCTTAAAAAGCACTCTCTCATTTCTGAAAGATTCCAAGGATGTCAAGACCTGGTAAGGTTTATCGGTTATCATCGAATTAAAGAACATGATCCACCGCTTGTGCGGGTCCCCGTCAATTCCTTTATGTTTTAATCTTGCGATCGTACTCCACAGGCGGGATACTTAACGCGTTAGCTTCGCTACTCAGGGGGTCGATACCCCAAACAGCTAGTATCCATCGTTTACGGCGTGGACTACCCGGGTATCTAATCCGGTTCGCTCCCCACGCTTTCGTGCCTCAGTGTCAGAAACAGCCCAGTAGCCTGCCTACGCCATCGGTGTTCCTTCTAATATCTACGGATTTCACTCCTACACTAGAAATTCCAGCTACCTCTTCTGCTCTCGAGTTCAACAGTTCGAATAATAGTCTGAATGGTTGAGCCACCAGATTTCACTATTCGCTTATTAAACCACCTACGCAACTCTTTACGCCCAGTCACTCCGGATAACGCTCGGATCCTACGTATGACCGCGGCTGCTGGCACGTAGTTAGCCGATCCTTATTCATAAGTTACTGTCATAATCCTCACTTATAAAAGCAGTTTACAACCCGAAGGCCTTCATCCTGCACGCGGCGTTGCTCCATCAGGCTTTCGCCCATTGTGGAAGATTCCTCACTGCTGCCTCCCGTAGGAGTCTGGACCGTGTCTCAGTTCCAGTCTGACTGATCATCCTCTCAAACCAGTTACAGATCGTCGACTTGGTGAGCCATTACCTCACCAACTATCTAATCTGACGCAGGCTGTTCCCAAAGCGCCCGAAGGCTTTAATCCGAAGATCATATGCGGTATTAGCACACCTTTCGGTGCGTTATCCCTCACTTTGGGGTACATTCCCACGCGTTACTCAGCCGTCCGCCGCTCGCCGACATTTTACACAAAATTCTTGAATAACTCTTCTATTTATACCAGAAGTTTCCAGAATTCAGTGTAAAACTCGCTGCCGCTCGACTTGCATGTGTTAGGCACGCCGCCAGCGTTAATCCTGAGCCAGGATCAAACTCTCCATAAAAAAGAATTATCAAAAATTGATAATCTATAAAATAGACTGACGATAATTTTGCACAACTAAATTGTTAAAGATCATTTAGTTCAACTCCACCGAGTGTTTTATGTTTTCTCGCGTTGAACTGTTTATTAGTATATAGGATTAAAAATATAAAGTCAACACTTTTTTTAGACTTTTTTTATTTTTTTAAAAAATATGTATTTTTAATATAAAAAGAGGGGTTTTAAGACCCTCTTTTTATTACATATTTATACTATGGAATATTATAAATGATACATACCCTATAATTACACCTATAGCTATACCTACAGCAACTTCTAAAGGTGTATGCCCTTTTACCACCCTTACTTTCGGAATGTTTATTTTGTTCTTACTTATTATATTATTAATGGTTTCACCTTGCACGCCATTAGAATAACGGACTTTCATAGAATCATAAATAACTATCATAGCAAAAGCAAAAGTAATACCAAATATAGATGAGTGAACCCCTTCTCTAAGGGCTATTAAAGTGGTAATAGCGATCACTACAGCACTATGAGAGCTAGGCATACCACCAGACTCAGTGATAATAGTTTTAAAACTAGCTTTTTTATTCTTATAAGATTCTAGTAAATATTTAGATCCTTGGGCAGCAACCCACGCAACTACAAATACTATTAAATATATAGGCATTATTGTTATTCTTCCTCTTTATGTTCCTGCATTAAACCAACACTAGCAACACTATCGTCATCAGTCAATTTCATAATACGAACACCTTGAGTGGTTCTACCTAAAGTTGGAATCTCTTTAACAGAGATGCGTATTGTTTGACCATTGCTAGAAATCATTAATGCGTCCGTAACTTCTTCTGGAAGTGTCTGAACAGATACTATCGGACCTGTTTTAGAAGTTACTACAGCAGCTTTAACACCGATTCCTCCACGCTTTTTAACTTCAAAATTAGCAACCTTTGTTGATTTTCCATAACCATTTGCAGATACTACTAGTAGTCTTTGGCTAGAACTCGTAGCAATATCCATACCTACTACAGAGTCATTTGGGCGAAGTCTTACACCACGCACACCACGTGCTGCTCTTCCCATACCTCTTACATCTTTTTCATTAAACCTTACAGCTTGGCCTGCAGAAGTAGATATAATTATATCGCTTTGACCATTTGTTTTTTGAACCCATCTAAGTTCATCACCTTCATCAAGGTTAATAGCATTTAGACCATTTGTTCTAATATTAGCAAAATCACTTAGAGCAGTTTTCTTTACAGTACCCTTAACTGTAGCCATAAATAAGTAATTATCTGAACTACTATTTTGTTCAAGCTTAATTATAGATGTTATTTTTTCTTCTGGCTGAAGCTGTAATAAGTTTACGGCTGCAACACCTTTTGCTTGCAAACTAGCAGCTGGAACTTCGTAGGCTTTCAAACGAAAAACTCTACCTCTATTAGTAAAGAATAATAGCCAATCGTGGGTGCTTGCTGGAATGAGCTGATCTATAATATCTTGATCTTTAGTTGTCATCCCCCTCTTACCTTTACCGCCTCTATTTTGACGTCGATAATCAGTTAATAAGGTTCTTTTAATATAATTTTCGGTAGTTAACAAAATTACACTTTCTTCTTCTGGTATTAGCTCTTCATCACTAAATTTACCTAATTCATGGTTGATAATTTTAGATTTACGTTCATCACCATATTTATCTTTCATTTCAAGGAGCTCTTCTTTAATAATTCGCAAAATCTCATTCTCGTCGGCAAGAATAGCTTCAAGTTCACCTATTAATTTAAGTAGTGCTCTCAATTCTTCTTCAATAGCCTCACGCTCTAAGCCCGTTAGACGACGCAATTGCATTGCTAATATAGCTTTAGCCTGAATTTCGGTTAGTCCAAATTTCTCTCTTAAAGCTTTTTCGGCTACATCAGTTGTTTTTGACGCACGAATAGTTGCAATTACTTCATCAATATGATCAAGAGCAATTTTTAAGCCTTCCAATATGTGTGCCCTTGCTTTAGCTTTTCTAAGTTCGAATTCTGTGCGACGCCTTACTACAACTTGGCGGTGCTTAACAAATTCAGAAAGCATATCTTTAAGACCTAGAACTCTTGGCTGAACTCCATCTACAAGAGCTAGCATGTTATAGTGAAAATTAGATTGAAGTGGAGTTAACTTATATAGCTGATTTAATACTTTTTTAGGGTAAGCGTCTTTTTTAAGGTCAATAACAATACGAACATTACCACGAGCAGATTCATCACGTAAGTCAGCTATTGAAGTAACTTTTTTATCTTTTACTAGCTCTGCTATTTTTTCAATTAAGCTTGCCTTATTTACTGCGTATGGAACTTCAGAAACAATAATTTGATGTCTTCCTCTTTTAGTTTCGATAATTTCAGCAACTGCACGCATAGTTACGCTTCCTCTACCTGTACGATAGGCTTGAATCATTGGTGCGCCACCATATACTATTGCTCCAGTAGGAAAATCAGGACCTTTAACATGCTTCATTAAATCTTCAAGAGTTGACCCAGGGTTGTTTATAAGTTCAACAGTAGCATCAACAACTTCACCTAAATTGTGTGTTGGGATACTTGTAGCCATACCTACTGCAATACCTATTTGTCCATTAAGTAGTAAGTTTGGTAGTTTGGCGGGCAATACTGATGGTTCATTTTCTGAGCCATCGTAATTTGGTCTAAAATCTACCGTATCTTTATCTAAATCGGCTAATAATATGTCACCAATTCTGCCTAGGCGTGCTTCTGTATAACGCATAGCAGCTGCAGGGTCTCCATCCATAGAACCAAAGTTACCTTGACCATCAACCAATACATAACGCATATTCCAGTTTTGAGCAAGACGCACCATTGCATCATAAATAGCCGTATCACCATGTGGGTGATATTTACCCATAACATCACCAGCAATTTTTGCAGATTTAGTAAATTTACCACCTGGCCTTAGCCCTTGCTCGCCCATAGCGTATAAAATACGACGATGCACTGGTTTTAAACCATCACGAACATCCGGTAAAGCACGGTCAATAATAACACTCATGGAATATCTTAAGAAAGAATCTTCCATAACATCTTCTACACTACGAAATTCTAGGTGTTTTGAGTGATTTTGTTGTTCAATGATTTCGCCTTCAATAGGTTTTTTGTTGTTGTCTTCCATAATTAGATATCCAATTCTTCAAGGTTAACATATTTAGCATTAGTTTGAATAAAGCTTTTACGCATAGTAACTTCTGAGCCCATAAGCTTAGTAAAAATTGCATCTGCTTTTTCAGCATCTTCAAGTTTTAATTGTATTAAAACACGGTTTTCTGGGTTCATTGTAGTTTCCCATAATTGAGTTGCATCCATTTCACCAAGACCTTTGTAACGCTGTATACCAGTAAGACCTGCCTGCTTTATTATGTCGTCATCCGGATTTATAGTTGTTCCTCGTGCTTTTCGCTCTTCTATAAGCTCTTTAATTTTAGTATCACGTTCTTCATCGCTATAAACATAGAAATGTTTATTACCTGTTCCTTTTAATAGGAATAATGGTGGTTTAGCAAGATAAATGTGACCACCTTCGACTACTTCACGCATATAGCGGAAGAAAAATGTCATTAAAAGAGTAGCAATATGAGAGCCATCAACATCGGCATCTGTCATAATTATTATTCTGTGATACCTTAAACCACCTATATCAAACTGATCACCGATACCTACACCCATTCCTTTAATTAAGGATACTATTTCATTATTGGCCAACATTTTATCTAGTCTAGCTCGCTCAGTATTTAATACCTTACCACGCAACGGTAGAATAGCCTGCGTACGACTATCTCGTCCAGATTTAGCAGAACCTCCAGCTGAATCTCCCTCTACTATATAAAGTTCACACTCTTCAGGCTTTTTACTAGAACAGTCTGCTAATTTACCTGGTAAATTAAGCCCATCAAGAACACCTTTACGTATAACATTTTCACGTGCTGCTCTAGCAGCTTTCCTTGCCCTGGCAGCCAATAAAGCTTTAGTTACAATTTTTTTAGCAACAGCTGGGTTTTCTTCAAGGTAATAGCCGAAGTATTCATTCATTACCTGCTGAACATATCGCCTTACTTCAGGGTTACCTAGTTTATTTTTAGTTTGTCCTTCAAACTGAGGGTCTGGTAACTTAACCAATACTATGGCTGTTAAGCCTTCTCGTATATCATCGCCTGTAAGATTATCTTCTTTTTCTTTTAGTAAGCTATTTTTTCTAGCATAATCATTTATAGTTTGAGTAAGCGAACTTCTAAAACCTACTACATGAGTACCGCCATCAGGGTTAATAACATTGTTAGCAAATGCTTGAACATTTTCAGCGTAAGTGTCATTATATTGAATAGCTACTTCAACTATGGAGTCTTCAACCTGTTTTTCAACATAAAAAGGAGTATCTGTAAGAACTTCTTTACCGATATTTAAATGTTTAACATAGCTTTGAATACCACCATCAAAATAAAAGGCTTTTCTTTCACCTGTACGCTCATCATCTACTTGCGTATATACACCTTTAGTTAAATATGCCTGATGTCTCAAGTAATTAACTACCCATTTATAGTCAAAAGTTACAGTTTCTTTAAAGATTGTAGGGTCAGGATAGAAAGTAATACTAGTACCATCATATCGGCTAGTCTTACCCATATTTTTAAGCTCAGTGGTAGGAACGCCCCTTTCAAATTCTATACGATATAATTTACCGTTTTTAACAACTTCAGCTATCATTTTAGTTGATAAGGCATTAACAACAGACGAACCCACTCCATGAAGACCACTAGAAACTTTATAGCCACCACCGCCAAATTTACCACCAGCATGAAGAACAGTTAAGACAGTTTCTAGCGTAGACTTACCTGTTTTAGGGTGAATGTCAACTGGAATACCTCTACCATCATCAGTAATGGTTATTCCACCGTCATTCAAAATTTTAACAATAACTTTACTTCCATAACCAGCAATAGCTTCATCTATAGAGTTATCTGCTATTTCTTTTATTAAATGGTGAACTCCGTCATATCCTGTTGAACCAATATACATTCCTGGTCGCTTGCGTACAGGTTCAAGACCTTCTAGAACCTGGATCTGTGAGCCGTCATAGGTATTTTCTTTTTGTTTAGACATCTATCTCCCTCTTTTAGTTTCTCCGAAAAACTCGTATTCTATATCTGTATTATACCTTATCTGTTATTTTTTATCAAATTACCTTAAAAAAATTATGCTTATATGATAAAATATAGGCATATAGGTGGGAAATGTTTAAAGATATTATACTAGGCTTCGCAAAAAGCCCTTCGTTAGCTAAAAATATATATGAATTTGAGCGTACGCTAGAAAAACGTATTCGTTGGTATATTTTTAATATTTGTTTAATTGTTTTTATATTATTTACAATATTTTTATATAACATACTAAATACTAGTATATTACTCCGTGATAACACAATAGCAAAACAACCAAATATTGTTTTGAACCCTTATTTATCATATAGTATTTCCAGCAATCATATAGGTGAAGTTCTACCTAACCAAATTGTAACTTATAAATTAACAGTAGAGAATAATACAAATTTTCCTCAAGTTTATAATGCTAAAATAGATATTTCTAACATTAATAAATATGCAGAAATATTAAAAGATAATAGTTTTAGTATGCAGAATAATCAGATTTCTTGGAAGGAAAAAAGTTTAAACAGCAAAGAAAAAGCCGAATACTACCTAGCGATAAAGACAAAGGATGTTATTCCATTCACTAATAATAGTAAAAACTTATGTAAAATACAGTTGTCTTTTGGTAATACTATTGCTAATAATATAAAATGCCCTAATTACTATAAAATATATAATACAATCCTAATAAATCGTCCTAATATAAATATTATATTAATTATTTCTATAACTCTTTTACTACTGCTAATATTACTAATAAAATCAGTATTACAAAAAAGACAAATAAAGGTTTTGCGTAAAAATTATGAGGTTATAAAATGAGA
>NZ_PRLK01000005.1 GCF_004151455.1 Candidatus Nanogingivalis gingivitcus
ATAGATTTTTCCCTCATTATCTATATCTAGAGCTAAATTTTCATTAGCTATTTTTTCTAAAAAAATATCAACAGATTCGTAATCTATTTTTTTAAAGTTATTAGATAAATTAGTGTTATTTTTATCTAAAAGGCTAACTTGCGTGGAGCTACTGTTAGTTTTGCCAGTTCGCATACTTTTTGGTATTTTTAATATAAGTGAGTTAAATTCTAATTTTTTGAAAATATCTAACAATTTATTATAATCAAAATTAGTTATATCTGCATCTTCTAGATTTAGCTTTACTGGAGCATCAGTCCAAATTTTAGCAAGATCTTTACTCATAAAGGCAAGATCTTTTCCTGCTGCTAACTTTTTTACCCAAGATGGTTTTATATTTTCTAAGTTGCTATAGATATTTTCTAGAGTATTAAACTCTTGAAGAAGTGCTGTTGCTGTTTTAATTCCAATACCAGGAACTCCTGGGATATTATCGCTCGAATCTCCTTGTAAAGATTTAAGGTCTAAAAATTGAGACTGTTTTAATCTATATTTTTCTTCAAAATATTTTAGATTAAATTCTTCAATTTGCGAAAACCCTTTTTTCATAGCATATACTTTAGTATTTTCACTAATTAATTGAAGCATATCTAAATCACTTGTAATTAAATTACTTTCAATACCTAATGAGTTAGCTTGAACACTTATAGTTCCTAATATATCATCAGCTTCATACCCATCACATTCAAACAATGGCCAATGAAGAGCTTCTAATAGCTCTTTCAAAATAGGGAATTGAGCATAAAAGTCTTCAGGAGGAGTCTTTCTGCCGGCTTTATACTCAGAATATATAGCAGTTCTTTTTGAGGTAGAGGTTCCTTTTTTATCCCATGCAACAACTACATAATCAGGATTGATTTTTTTAATAACTTCTAAGGCTAAGCTTGCAAATCCATAAACTCCACCAGTTGGCGTACCATCTGCTGTTGATAAATTTTCCATAGCGTAATACCCTCTATAGAATACACTTTTACCATCAATAACTACCAACTTTTTCATTACTTTATTATAGCATAGAATAAAATAAAGCTTATTGTTAAGCTTTATTTTATATCTTCTATATTGCTGATTAGCACTTCACGAGGCTTAGACCCATTGCTTGGCCCTACTATGCCTTGCTCTTCCATTTCATCTATCAGCTTAGCTGCTCTTCCGTAGCCTATCCCTAGGCGTCTTTGTAAATAAGTTACTGAGGCCCTTCCGTTAAGGACTGCCTTAACAGCATCTTCAAATAGTGAATCGGAGCTACCACTAATATCACCCATTACTATGCCACCTTTTTCGCCTACTTGAACCTGTTGGGCTATAACCTCATTGTTATACCTTGGAGGAGCTTGAAGTCTTAGATAATCACATATTTTATTTACTTCATCATCAGTTACCCATGCACCTTGCACGCGTTTTGGTTTACTCATACCATTAACATAGAATAGCATATCTCCTTGACCAAGCAGTTTTTCTGCTCCACCTTGATCTAAGATAGTTCGTGAGTCAACATTTGACGCAACAGTAAAGGCTATACGGCTTGGTACATTGGCTTTTATAAGTCCAGTAACAACATTTACGCTAGGTCTTTGTGTAGCTAGAACTAGGTGGATACCTACTGCCCTTGCTTTTTGTGCTAATCTAACAATTAAAGCTTCAACTTCCTTAGAAGCAACCATCATTAAGTCGGAAAGCTCATCAATAATAATTACTATATAAGACATAGTTTCTAAAGGTTCTTCATCCTCAGATTTAGAATTTTCTTTAGATTTAGCAATAACCATTTTATTATAGCTTTTAATTTCTCTAATTTTTTCTTTAGCTAATAGCTCATAACGATGTTCCATTTCATTTACTGCCCATTTTAATGCAGATAATGCCTTTTCTGGTTCGTTAATTACAGGAGTTAATAAATGAGGAATATCTTCATATGGAGCCATTTCTACTTTTTTAGGGTCAACCAAAATAAGTTTCATTTCTTCAGGACTATGTCTATATAAAAGGCTCGTAAGTAAAGAGTTCATCATTACTGATTTACCAGAGCCAGTTTGTCCAGCAATAAGTAAATGAGGCATTTTGGATAGTTTACCTACTACACCTTCCCCAGAAATATCTTTACCTACAGCAAAACTTAATGGGTCATGTTCATTTTTCCATTCTTTTGAGTTCATTATGCTAAATAAACGGACATCTGCAGACTTTATATTTGGCACCTCAATACCAACAGCTCTTTTTCCGGGTATTGGAGCTTCTATTCTTAAAGAAGTAGCTGCTAAATTTAAAGCTATATTACTCTCTAAAGCTTCTATCCTACTAAGCTTAACCCCACTAGGTGGTCTTAGGGTATATTGAGTTACTCTTGGTCCAATATTAGCAGACTCCATTTCAACATCAATATTAAATTCTTTCAATGTGTTTTTAATAGTTACCGCATTCTGCTCTATATCTCCAGCATCTGCGGGAGATTGAGATTTTTCTAGCAAATCAAAACTTGGTTTTTGCCAGTTAGAGATAATGAAAGAAGCTGTAGCAGGCTCTTTTGTAGCTTCTTTTTCAACTTTGGCTTTATTTTCTTTTATTTTACTAATAGGATTAATTTTTTTATTAGATTCTTTTTTATTTAGTATTTCTACTCCGGCATTTAATTTTAGCTCAGTAGATTCTTTATTTTTTGATGATTCTTTTATAGTTGTTTCTTCTGAGGCTTTTTTAAAGATATTTGTATTCATTATATCATTTTTTGTAAAGTCGTTAGTTTTTAGTAGTTCTGCTATTTTTTGTATAACAATAATTGGAGTTATGCGTAATACTGATAATACTAAAATAAAAATAGATAATATATAGATAATGCCAGCTACAATTGAATTCACCAAGCTAAGTAGTAAATGATTCATGAATGATCCAATAGCTCCACCAAAATGTATTCCAGATTTACTATAGAATAAGCCGAAAAATCCACTAAATAAAGTTAATATAATAATAGAGCAAAAGACACTTAAGCCAGATAATTTATTTTGTTCATTTCTAAAAATTTCTACACACAGATATATTAAAATTAAAGGTAAAATAAAAGTAGAATACCCCATTATATTTAATAGTATTTTATGTAGGCCTATTAATACTGGCCCCCCACTACCAAACCAAGATAAAATTAAGAAAAAACTAAAAACAATAGTAATTACTGCACCAACTTGTGCCCAAAAACCTGCTGGTAATGTATTTTGTTTTGATACATTTTTTTTTGATTTACCTTTTGTTTTTTTAGCCATAATCTTTTTTATTATAGCATATTTACTACTGTATTTCAAGATTGATAGTTGCTATACTAGAGAGAGTAGCGACGATAATATCCCAAGGATTAGAGGTTCTTTTAATTAATTTATCTGCCTGGCTGATTTTTTCTATAATAAAATCAGTATTATTTGAATCGATATATTGAATTAAAGGTTTTATTTTATTAAGAGCCCATTCGTTAGCTTCTATGTCTTTTGCTATTTTTTTAATAGACAAATTATTATCAAGACCTATTTTTAGGGATATTATTTGAAAAAATTGAGTAGAAAGTAGTCCTAAAAGTTTATAAGCTCCTTCATTACCCTCTATATTTTTTATAATATTAATATTGGATAATAAATTATGAATATCTCTTTTTAGCGTTAATTCTAAGAGATTAAAAGTATTGCTTTCTAAACTAGGGGGTATAAAGTGCTTAATATTTTCTTCGTTAATATCACCAAGCAAAGATAATTTTTCTATTGCTTCTTTAATTTTCCATTCGTCATACCCCACCCAATCAATAAGGGTTTTGGCTGTTTGCATGTCTAAAGATATTCCGTTATTTTTGGCTAATATCCTTGCGAGTTCAATAACATTGTTATGATCTTTTTTTGATAGACTTTTAAACTCTTTAAAAGTAGCTACATTAGATAGTTCTTTATATATTTTGCTACGCTTATCGAAAGAATCTTCAATAATACAAATATAATTATCTGTAGATAACCTATCGAGGAGTGGGACAATCTTACTCCAAATATTATTATTTAAACTAATATCTTTTGCTATTATAAATTTCTTTTCAGAAAATAAGCTTGCACCAGATATTATGGATATAAATTGGTCTTCTTCTATATTCTCCGAATTTATATTTTCTATAGTGAAACCCTTATTTTCAAAGTCTTTTTTTAGCTTTGATAACTCTCTTAGCTTCTCGAAACTATTATCTCCATATAGTATGATAATTCTACTCTTCATATTATTTCACCTTCTGGCAATTCTCGCAAATATGTGTACCCCTACCTGCTACTTTTATTTTAGATATTCTAAATTTTTTACATCTCTTGCATATCTCATTATTTTTATGATATACAGATGCATATTCTAAATAATTGCCGCGAGTTCCATCTGCCTTCACATAATTACGATCAGTCGATCCACCTCTTTGAATAGATATTTTCATAACTTTTCTAATAGCTTTATATAAATTTTCTAGATCTACGGACGATAGTTTATTTACTCTTGTTTCAGGATGTATTTTTGCTTCCCATAGGGATTCATCTGCATATATGTTTCCCACTCCTGCAATAACAGACTGGTCTAAAATAGTAGGTTTTATCATACTATTTTGTTTTAAAGAAACCCTCTCTATAAAATGTTCAACTTTAAAACTATCCTCAAGGGGTTCTGGTCCAACTTTTTTGAAAAAAGGTAGGTTATTTATTTCGCTAGTTGGTAATAAAATTATATAACCAAATTTTCTTTGATCATTAAAAAATAATTTAGTATTATCACTAAAAGAGAATGTTACTCTAGTAGATTTATTTGGCAAATTAGCTAAGAAATCATCATTAGGATGTCCACCACCCCAATTACATTCCCCTCTATATACTAGCTGCCCAGTCATTCTTAAGTGACATATTAGCGAATAGTTAGTATTTAGATCTATAATAATAACTTTTGCTCTACGGCGAACAGCTTTTATGATGCTATTTATTAAGAAGTTTTCAACTGCGTTAATATCATTAGGAAAACTTTTTTTCCAATCACTTTCTACTGAGACTACTTTTTTATTAAGAATTAATTTATTTAGTCCTTTTACTACTGTTTCTACTTCTGGAAGCTCTGGCATAAACTATCAATATCCTTTATAGCTTGGTTATTATTTTGATATAGGATTGAATATATCCCTAACGAATTAGCAACAGTTATATTATCTTTTAAGTCGTCTAATAATACTATTTTATAATTAGGATAAAATTCTTGTACCTGTAAAAAAGCATCTATGCTAGGCTTATATTTTTTCGTTTCTTGTGATATAAAAATACTGTCAAAAAGGTCTAGTTCTTCATTAGTAAAATATTTTTTTAGAGTTTTTTTATCAGTATTGGATAAAATTGATAGTTTAACCCCCTGCATATGTAAATGCTTAAGATGGTCTAATAACTCTATATTTTTCCTAAAGCAATACTGAAATAATTGCTCGGAAGATGTTTCTTTGGTTATTAGAACACCAAAGCAATCTAAGGCTATAACACTATCTTCTTGATAGTTCATCTATGCCTAAATCTTTTACTACTTTTTGATGGTCAGGTATTTGAGAAATAAATAGATTTTGTAACTGTTGAGTATTAGCCTTAAGCGATCCTACAGATCCTCTACAGGTAGATGTCCAAAGGTGTTTTTCGAGGGTATCGTTTTTGAGCACTGAGAAATCATATAGGTGACCAGTAGCACAAACTCCAAGTAGGTCATCTTCCTTACCGCTAAAAGATTGTCCTTTCATCATATTAGCCTTATCTAAAGCGTGTATAAATTGATCGTAGGCGTCAGGGCTGTTAGGAAGGCTCACTTGTTTAATTACTTCACCTAAATAACCTTTATATGTAGTTAAAACTCTTTTAGATTGAGATACTTCTACAGTATATGACCTAAAGTTTTCATTAGCAACAATTGGTCCACGAACTGTCATTTTTACACTTCTATTTGGCTCGTTAGTTTTCCAATCTTCTACTGGTTCTTCAACTTTACTTTTTTCTTCAACTTTTTGCTCATCAGTTCCAAAAAAACTTTGTCCTATAGTTACTAAGGTTGCTATTGCTAATATAGCAATAGCGATAATTAGAAGTATTGGAGCGATTCGTATTATTTTATCTTTCATATTTTTACCTCTTAAAATAGATTAATCTTCTAGATACTCGTGTAGTTTCTTGGAATCTTTGTGCTTTCGCAATTTAAGTAACGCTTTAGCTTCGATTTGCCTAATTCTTTCACGTGTAACTGCAAACTCTAATCCCACCTCTTCTAATGTATGGCTTTTAGTCCCATTTAACCCGAAACGCATTTCTATAATTTTTCTTTCACGATCAGATAAACTTCCTAAAATTTCGCCAACTTGGTCTTTAAGCATTTGTATTGTGGTAGATTCTTCTGGACTTTTAGTATCTTCATCTTCAATAAAATCACCTAATGTAGACTCTTCGCCGTCATCTCCATCTCTACCAATACCAGCATCTAATGAAGTAATATCTTGTTTAATTTTTTGAATATATTCAACTTTTTCAGGTTCAATATCAAGCTCTTTAGCAATTTCTTCATTAGTTGGTTCACGGTTTAGCTCTTGAGTTAGTCTACGTGTAACACGCATTAACTTATTAATAGTTTCAACCATATGAACAGGAATACGAATAGTTCTGGCTTGGTCGGCTATCGCTCTAGTAATAGCTTGTCTAATCCACCATGTTGCATAGGTAGAGAATTTAAATCCTTTTTCTGGATCAAACTTTTCTACAGCCTTTAAAAGACCAGTGTTTCCCTCTTGAATTAAATCTAATAAATCAAGGCCTCTTCCAGAATAGCGTTTAGCAATAGAAACAACTAGACGCATATTTGCTTCTGCCATCTTATCTTTGGCCCTTCTATCGCCCTCTAGTGCTTTTTGGGCTAGCTCCATCTCTTCTTCAATACTTAAAAGAGGTATTCTACCTATTTCGCGTAAGTACATCCTTACGGAATCATCAGAAATATCATCAACAAAAGAACTGTTTAATAAATCTTCTTCGGTAATGTCGTTTTCTTCTTCATTCAGTGCGTTAAAATCTGGTTCGTCAGGATCCTGTACGCCAACTGTTGCATCTACAATTCCGTCTTCATTTAATATTTCTTCCGGAAGTTCATTTTTTTTACTTCTTGCCACGATTTAGTTCCTTATTTAGTTTTATAATTTGATTTAAAATTACAGTTTTTTCTTTGTCGTCATTTTCAATTTCGATATCCTCTAGCCTGCTAAGTAAATTTTGCTTTTGTTTTTGTAAGTTTTCAATTTTAACCTTCTGAACCAAACGCTCTATTTCTGCTTGAGAGCTACTCTTAATAACACCAAGCCGTTCTTCCGCTTTCAGTAGCAAAATTTTAACATAATTATCGTTTTTTTGCAACATATCTTCATCGCTATTTAAGATTGCATTTAATATATTTTGACGCTCTTCTCCATGTAAATAGGTAGGTTTAATGGGTTTTAGATATCTTATTAAATTTCGATCAGCTAGTATTAGTGCTAATAAATCATCCTCATAAATAAAGCTATCATTTATTGGCTCTACTTTTTGAATTTTTGTTTTTTTCTTGCGAATAATAGTAGGGCTATTATCGTCTTTATGCTTTGCTAATAGAGACTCTTTTGAAATTCCAATCCTTTTAGCAATATCCTTTAAATAGAACTCTTTTTCTACTGGATCATTAATTTTTCCTAATAGTTTTAAAGCTATAGTAGAGAATTTCTTTTTACCAGTAGCTTCAGCAATATTTAATCTTTTTTCATATTGGTCTAATATCCACTCAATAGCAGGTTTAGGTGAATTTATTGCTTTCGTCCATAATTCTGCAGATTTTTGTATTAATTCATCAGGGTCTTTTACTCTTTCTTCCCCTTGGTTTAAAGTTATAATTGACAAATCTATTCCAGTTTCCTGAGCTAATGATATTGCCCTTTCTGTAGCTTTAATTCCAGCATCATCAGAATCAAAACATAGCCTAATATCCCCTGAAAAACGAGAAAGAGTCTTTAAGTGTTTTGAAGTGATGGCCGTTCCTGCTGTCGCAACTACATTCTTCACCCCTGCCTGATGGCTAGATATTACATCCATATTACCTTCTACTACAACTATAAAACCACTTTTACGTATCTCACTTTTTGCCTGAAAAAGGCCAAAAACATTACTAGATTTATCATAAAGTAATGTCTGAGGAGTATTAAGATATTTAGGAGCATTTTGAATATCTCTTATTAGCCTACCAGTAAAGCCAACAGGTGCTCCCGATATATCTTGTAAGGAAATTGTTAGACGATCTCTAAAAATATCTCCATCAAACCTATTAGTTAGCCCAGCTGATTTAATGTCCTGCAAACTAAATCCCCTCTTAATTAAGAAATCTACTAATATTTTACCGTGCCTAGGAGCATATCCTATTTTAAATTCTTGTATTATTTCTCTAGTTAAACCACGGTTTTTAGCGTATTGCAAAGCTTCCTTATCTTTCGACAGGCAATACTGAAAAAAATTAGAACTAAGAGATAGAATTTCATAATAAATCTTCTTCTTTTTGTTTATGTATTCCGCTTTTTTATTATCGAATTGTTGTAATTCTACTCCAGATTTTCTAGCCAATAATTCTAAAGATTCACGAAAGGTTAGTCCTTCGACTTCCATAATAAAACTGAAGATATCACCACCCTTACCAGAAGAAAAATCGTGCCAAATTTGCTTATCGCTGCTAATTATAAGACTAGGAGTTCTTTCATTAGTCCAGGGACTTAACGCTTTAAAATTCCTCCCTGCACGTTTTAAATCTAAGTATTCACTAGCTAAGTCTTCTATATTAATGCGTGAACGTATTTCTTCCGTAGCGTTATCGTGCATATAAGTATTTTAGCATAACGCTAGTTATTTAGCTATTTACTTACTTTCTTTACTAAACTGTTTTATTTGTTCTATGGATGTTTTAAGGTTGCTTTCTATAGAATCAAGAGTTTCTTTGTTTTGCTTATTTGATTCATGTTTTTTACGATAAGAGATTAAATCTTTTACTATAGATAAATGATAGGAATATTCTCTTGAATAAACTTGATCTATAGTTGCATTTAAGAACGCATCGTCAAGGGTTGTATCTAGTTTTTTATAGGTTGACTCTAATTGCTTATAATATTTAGGTTGATCTTTTTTATTTATTTTAGGCATTTGGATCTTAGCTTTGTTCATTACAGATTTAAACTCAGCTAAATTAGTTGCTAAGCTTGAAGATACGCTGGAATTTATTGCTGATAGTTTGCTATCTTTTATTTTCTTCTGATATTTTACTGATATATTTTGAAGATTGTCTAGATTGTAATAGATTTTGACATAATTCTCGGTAACCGTTTCACTTTTATTACCAAATAATATTAAATACATAGAAAAAAGTAATGCACAAGCTAGTATAATTGCTCCAATAATTTTGCCTATAGTCCAAAAAGGTTGCTGTTTTTTTGGTGCAATTTTATTTAAATATTCTATAGTGTAGGGATTTTCGGTATCTGTATTATTTATTGTAGGTTGTGGATTTTGACTATAAATATTTTGTTGGTTAGGAAATTGACCATTATTTTGTATATTTAAGTTAGGGTCATAGCCTTGCCCATTATATTGATTACCATATACTTGGGGTTGCTGGACATTCGGTAATGTTGCATTAATATTATTATTTATTGTAGGTTGTGGATTTTGACTATAAATATTTTGTTGGTTAGGAAATTGACCATTATTTTGTATATTTAAGTTAGGGTCATAGCCTTGCCCATTATAGTTTTGATTATAGTCGTTTGAGTTATCCATAGTTAACTCTATTTTATCATACTTAAGCTTTAATAAAAATAAAGTTACGCTTCGGATACTAGTTGGTAAGATAAGCTAATAAGGTCTATAGCTTCCTCTTTAGGTATCTGGCCAAAACCAATAATCATATTCCAAGTATTTTGGTCTAATAATTTACTTGGCACTACACTCTCTTTTTCTCTAAGTAGACGAGATAAGTTTTTATCGGCCTTAACTTCAAAACGAACAGGAAAATTGCCCTTATGTAATATAGCAAAAATTGGATCCTGTTCAAGATCTATTATTTTTTTAAGTCTTGAATTAAATTTATTAATTTCAAATTCGCTTAACTCTTCAGCATTTTCAAGTTTATTTTCAGTAGCTTTTTGCATTTCTTCTAAGTTTATCTTAAACAAAACTATACTGTTTTGATCATCATTCTCACAGTAACTATGCTCAAAATTAAGTAAAAAGTTTTTAAGTTCATCAAAAGTCATTTTTTCACCTTCTTTAGATAATATTTTAATTCCATAATAGACCCTCTAATATCGTCTAATGCCCTATGCTCTTCTGGTTTAGCAAATACACGATGGTACTTTTCATTCATAACTATTTTCCAGGAGGTAACATCTAGCATCCTGTAATGTAATAATTCATCTAAATTTTTCCACTCAGATCGAATAAACCTACGGTCTTGATGTATGGAATTTCCAGCTAGAATAATTTTTTCATTATTAGAAATATCTTCTTTGAAGTGTTCGTTTAAGAAACTTATTAATTCCTGCTCTACTTCTTTAGAAGATGAAGAAGATTGTCTATTCTGTTCAATAAGACTATTTTTTACATCAGAGAACTTATCCCAAAAATCACCAACCATTCTTTCTTTGATAATTTTAGGAGATACTTTTACTGCAGATTCAAAAGTAGCTATTTCATTAAAGTCCCAATCAGTAATAATAGCTGCTACTTCTAATATCCTGTCTTTCTTTGGGTTTAATCCTGTCATTTCTAGATCAACCCATAATATTTTTTTATCCATTACTTTTATTATATATTAAAAACACTTTAAAAATCAAAAAAAGAGCAATAAAGCTCTATATGATATTTGGCGGAGAGAACAGGATTCGAACCTGCGAGAGCCTTTCGACCCAACACGCGTTCCAGGCGTGCGCCTTAAACCACTCGGCCATCTCTCCTTGCTTTTTATTATATCATATTTATTTTTAATATTTCCTTTTGGCTTTTAGTTTTATAATAAGAAAAGAAAAACCCACATTAGTGGGTTAAGAAAACTACCAAAGATAGATTTAATGGTTATTTTTTCTTAGATTTATTTATCATATCCATATAAGATACATCAATAAAATCTTTTTTCTTAATCTTAAGTATTTTTATAATATCATCAACCTTTTTCTCTGCCAATTCTCTTCGATCATTTTTAGGGAGGATATACTCAACTTCAATAAAATTACCTAAGCCAATAACTTCGTCTAAATGGAATCTAATATTCTCTTTAAGATAAAGGGTTCTAATCTTTTTCACTTCACCAATTTTTCCCATTAATTTTGAAAGCACGGAATTAACTAGCCTAGGATTTTTTACTTTTATTCGTTTATATTTAGAAATCTTTCTTCCAGCAATGTTTTGGCGAATGTAAAAAATTAGTTCAGACTCTGAGCCGTTGACGGTTCGCATCTTTAACCTACCAAGCTTAAAATTATAGAAGATATCTTGTTGTTTTAATATTTCTGGGCTTGCTTGACTGTATTTTGCAATAATATTTTCTGCTAAATTTCGATTATTTAATTTTGCTTTAAATTCTATATTTGATGACATCTTAATCTCTATTTAATAGACTATAAATTATTAAATTCTTTTTGTACTTTTGAGAGTTCTGCTCGTTTTTCACTTAGATCTAATCTTGTCTCCTCTACTAACTCTTTTGGAGCTTTTTCTACATAGTTTTTATTTGCAAGGCGACTTTCTAAGTTTTGAATTTGAGTAGATAATATTTCTACTCTATTTTTTAAGTCTTCCTTATATTCAATAAGAATCTTATTTGGTATATCTAAAAATGCACCTAAGCCACTGCCAGCTAAAGCAAAGCCCTGTGGATTATCACTTTTTATTATTTCGGGAACTCTTGATAGATGTTTTATTATTTCACTATTTTCATCTATTAAGCCGTCATTAGAATATATTAAGTTATAGTGTTTCTTTTTTGGAAGTTCTGCTGTTATTCTACGAATTTCAATTACTAACTCTTGAATTCTTTCAAACCCTTTAGCTTGCATTTCGTTATATTCTAATTTTTCAGAAAAATTCTGACTAGCTAAAATACCACTAGTCCAAGGTAGTGATTGCCAAATAGTTTCTGTTACGAAAGGTGCAAAAGGATGAGCTAGCTTTAAGCAGAATTCTAAAGCCCATTTTAATAGTTCATTATTAGGGTTATTTTTAGATGCTTCTACGTACCAATCCGCCACAACATTCCATACAGTTTGATAAATTAATTCCCCTGCTTCTGAAAATCTATAGTCTTTAATATATTCATCTAGTTGATCTTGGACGTTGTTAAGTTCTCTAACAAGCCAACTGTCTGCAGGCGTGATTACTTCAGGTTTTTTCGTAGACGGAAGATCTCCTACCTTTTCTGCTATAAAACGAGAAATGTTCCATAGTTTATTACAGAAATTACGTCCAGCTATAACCTTATTTTTGGCAAAAGCTTGGTTTTGGCCAGCTGATCGTGAGGCGATAATTCCAAGCCTAAAAGCGTCAGATCCGTATTCGGCAATAACATCCATAGGATTAATTACATTGCCCTTAGATTTACTCATCTTTTGGCCTTTTTCGTCTAGAACCATGCCGTGCAAATATACCTCTTTAAAAGGAATCTCTCCGGTGCAGTATATTCCAAGCATGATCATGCGTGAAATCCATGGGAATATTAGGTCGTGTCCAGTTTCCATTACGCTATTAGGATAAAATTTAGCTAGATCCCCATTTTCTAAGTAGTCTGTAGTAATAAATGGCCATTGACCACTAGAAAACCATGTATCTAGAGTATCTTCATCTCTAATATAGGTTTTACCGTCTTTTTCAATAGTTTTTTGATATACTTGATTGCTAAAAATCCAATCGGTTTTATCTTCTTTATTTACGAACATTGGAATTGGTATTCCCCAAGGGATTTGTCTAGATATATTCCAGTCTCTTATATTCTCTAAATAATTACATAATACATTGCTTTTATTCTCTGGCACGAAGCGTATTCTGCCCTCTTTAATAGCTTTTAAGGCTCTCTTTGCTAGAGGTTTTGTAGAAATAAACCACTGCTCTTTTATTAATGGTTGTATTGGCTCGCCTGATTTATAGTCATAACCAACTACATGGGTAATATCTTCTTCTTTAAATAATGCATTTACTTTCTTTAGGTCATTTAATATGGCTTTTCTAGCTTCAAGTGGAGCCATACCTTTGTATTTTCCGGCTTCTTCTGTCATTTTACCATCAAATCCAATAACTTGGATTTTTTCTAAATTGTGACGTTTTCCAACTTCAAAATCATTGGGATCATGAAAAGGTGTTATCTTAACTACCCCTGTACCATAATTAGGGTCAGCATATTCATCAGCTATAATCTTAATTTCACGGTCAATAAGAGGAATTCTTACGCTTTTACCAATTAATTTTTCATATCTTTCATCTGTAGGGTTTACTGCTAATGCAGAGTCTCCAAGCATTGTCTCAGGCCGAGTAGTTGAAACTAGCATATATTGTACTTCTTGGCCATATTCCCCTATTACTGGATATGCAATAGTCCATAGCTTACCTTTTTCTTCTTTATAATCAACCTCTATATCTGCATAAGAAGTTTGAAAAGCTGTAGAATAATTTACTATTCTCTCTCCACGATAAAGCAAACCTTCATCCCACATTTTTTTGAAAGTTTGGTAAACTCGTTTAACTACTTTATCATCTAGCGTAAAAGTAGACTTTTCCCAGTCTGCACCTACACCTAAAGCTCGTAATTGAAGTTCCATCCCTCCACGTTGTTTAGAGACAAAATCCCACACCTGCTGGTATAGTTCATCTCTAGAGAAGTCGAAACGGCTTTTACCCTCTTTATTTAAAAGGCGTTCATAAACTACCCATGTTTCAAAACCTGCATGGTCTGCTCCTGGTAAATATACAGCATCATACCCTTTTAACCTATGATAACGCACCAAGATATCCTCTACGGCAGCCATTAAACCGTGGCCGATATGTAGGTTACCGTTAGCATTTGGTGGAGGCATTACTATAGAATAAGGAACCCCTACCCCTGTAGAGCTAAAAGTATTAGAGGTTTCCCAAAGAGTATATATCTCTGGTTCGTAATTATTTGGTTCGTATGTTTTAGTAAATTTCATAGTAATTATTACATCCAATTTGTTAGTATTTCACGGGAAATATTAATGATGCATCTAACAATATTTCCCGTGAAATATGGCAAATACTACTAGACATAAAACTCTTTTCCCGTTTTTATTTTCTATATTATTATACCATATCTTACCATTTTAAGATATAAAAATCCCTATTTTAAATTAAAATAGGGAAGTTAAATTTAGTTATTTTTTTGTGTGTTTAAAGCCAGGTACTTTGTTTCATTGATAGGGAAGGTTTTACTTCTAAATCTAGAGGGGAGGAAGGTATTCCAAGAATAGCATGATAAACTCCTAGAGTAGCTATCATCGCTGCATTATCTGTACAGAATTGAGGTTCTACGATATAAATATTTTGAGAGGGGAGTTGTTTATTTACTTCCTCTCGCAGTCTTTCATTTGCGGCTACACCACCAGCTATAACGATATTATTGATATTGTATTCTTTGCTAGCTTTCACTAATTTATCTACTAATGTCTCACAGGCTACTTTTTGAAAACTGGCAGCGAAATCATATTTTTGTTGGTTAGTCATTTTTTCAGCAAGCTTAAAGCTAGGAAAATTAAAATCAACATTTACTTCTTTTTGTATCGCTCTAAGTACAGCAGTTTTTAGTCCAGAAAAGCTAAAATCATACTTATTAGAAAGTTTTGCTTTAGGCAGTTTATATTTATTTTCGTCACCTTTTTTTGCATATTCTGATATTGCTGGCCCACCAGGGTAGGGTAATCCAATAATCTTAGCAACCTTATCGAACGCTTCACCTACGGCATCATCTTGGGTTTCTCCAAGTATTTGGTAATCACTATGACCATTAAATAGTACAATTTGCGAATGACCACCACTTACTACTAATGATAAGAAAGGAAAACTAGGTATTTTGGTAGATAAAAAGCTAGCATAAATATGTGCTTCAACATGATGAACAGGGTAGAGGGGTTTATTGAAAGTATATGCATATGCACGCGCTGCTAAAGTACCTATTAGTAATGAACCATTTAATCCTGGTGCATAGCTTACTGCTACTGCATCAATATCCTTAAATTTTAAACCAGCATCATGTAAAGCTTTATTTATTACAGGGTTAATATATTCTATATGTGATCGTGCTGCTATTTCAGGAATTACCCCTCCAAATTGGGCATGTATATTTATTTGTGAGTGAACAATATTGCTAAGTAATTTTGGTGCAACTATTATTTTTTTGATTTTCTCTTTTTGGGAGTTTATTAAATTTAAAAGATCAGTATTTTTGGGTAAATTTAAATCACTATTTCTTAATTCTACTATAGCAGCTGCAGTTTCGTCGCAAGTGCTTTCTATCCCTAAAACTATCATAGTTATATTTTAACACTGATAGTGGCAAAAATATATAATACTATGATATTATTATGAGTAATGAATGAAATTCGTAACGATACGGAAGAGATAATAGCTACAAAACAAGCTATAGATAAGAATGCTATTGAAACAGAGAGCAGGGCTGTTGGGTGGACGGCTATTTTTGCTCCTATAGTATTTTTTCCGTTTGGCATATATTTTTCTATTATACCTATTATTATAATTACTAGAGCTTTTCATTATGTTAAAAAAAGAGAGTATCGATATGGAAAGTCAAAGAACTCAACACTTGTTTTAGTAGGTCTGTGTATTTCTATTTTAATAATAGCCTATCAACTATATACACTATATAACCTAATAAACTATCAACACGAGGTTACTAGCGATCCTTATAATAAAGTAAGATAACTTGCAAAAAATATCATTTTATGGTATAAGTATATTGTATATTACATAGCATTTTAAAATAAATATCTACCCCTTCAAAAATATTCGTACCAAAGTGTAGGCGTAATTATGAAGGGGTAGAATCCTCTTCGAATAAAATATTCCAGGAGGAAGAAACTATGATAGAGTTAAAAGATAAGTTAATAGGGTTTGATGATGAAGACTTTGTAGGAGATACTAAAAAACCTATAAAAATATTAAAATCAGGTAATAAAATAAGTTCTAATCATCCTATGTTGAGTAATGAGGCAGAAAATATGATATTTTGTTTGTGCGTAGAAAGATATATAAAATATATAGACAAACAAAATAATCTAGATATTCAGCCGGCTAGATTAAGTACGCTAGCACAAGATTATATTGATATTCAAAAAAATATACATAAGGACACTCAACATGATAGCGAGGAATTCTTTTTAAGATTCTATAATGAAGCAGATAATGCCATTTATAATTTAGTAAACAAGGGATTATTAGTTCAAGAAAATATCAATAAGGCCCACTTAGATTTTTTATTGGATAATACGATGTATCGTCCAAGCGAAGTAGTATTATATTATTTTAATGACTTTGTAATAGATTTAGCCCTTTAAATAAGGGCTTTTTTATTTTTAAGAATAAACAAAAACTACTCAGTAAAGAGTAGCTTTTGTTTATTATAGTTTTACGCCAGCTTTTTTTGCTGCAGCAGATAATGCTGATTTTCTTCTAGAAGCTGTATTTTTTTTGATTAAACCTTTCTTTACAGCTTTATCTAATTCGCTTTGTGCTTTAGATAAAGTTTTTGCATTTGGTTCAGCTACGAAAGCTTTTACTGCAGTTTTGATGTCTTTTTTAATACCAACGTTGCGTTCACGTCGTTTTGCAGTTTGTCGCATTCGCTTTACAGCAGATTTGATAATTGGCATTTAATTCCTTTATATTATTTAGGTTGTTATTTACAATTCATTGCTAATTATATATTATTATCTATAAAAAGTCAAAGCTATATCGTATAAATTATTGACAAATTATTCTGTTTATGCTAATATAAGCCTTAAGAATTGTTATAGAAAATAAAAAGGATTCAATAAAAATGCAAAATACAAACAGTAGAGAGCAAGTTTTATCTAAGCTTAAGGAAGCTGAAAGTATTTTAATTACTGCCAGCAATAACCCCAGTGTTGATGAGCTTGCTTCAGCACTTGCTTTAACTCTTGCTATTAACAAAATGGGTAAGCACGCTACTGCAGTGGCTAGTGGTAAAATGCCAGACGCTTTAAAATTTTTGAGGCCAGAAAAAACTTTTGAAAATTCAGTAGATTCACTGAGAGATTTTATAATTGCCCTAAATAAAGAAAAGGCTGATCATCTTCGCTATAAATTAGTCGGTGATCATGTAAAGATTTTTATTACACCTTATAGAACTATTATTTCTGAAAAAGATTTAGAGTTTGAACAAGGAGACTTTAATGTTGATTTTGTTCTAGCTCTTGGAGTTACTAATAAAGATCATCTTGATAATGCGTTGTCTGCACATGGTAGAATTTTTCATGATGCAAGCCTAGGTGTAATTACTATAGGTGAAGAACCAAGTACTTTATCTGACTTAAATTGGCATGAAAAAAATGCTAGCTCTATATCTGAACTAGTTTCAGGACTTATTGAATCCCTTGATAAAAAAACCTTAGTTGAACCAGTAGCTACTGCTTTGCTTACTGGTATTGTTGCAGAAACAGAACGCTTTAGTAATTCTAAAGTTACAGCTGATATTATGAGTCTTGCTTCAAAGCTAATTGTAGCAGGAGCCGACCAACAATTAATTATATCTAAACTTAAAGAAGCTGAAGATAAGAAGCAAGATTTAAACGTTGACACTGCAGCTGAAAGTAGTGAAAGTAATACCTCTAAAGAAGATGCCAATTCTTTATCTGTAGAACATGAAAAAGAACAAGAAGAAAATAATAGCTTAAAAATACCTAAAGAAGAGTCATTAGAAGATGAACTTACGGCTAAAATAGATAGTCTAAAACAAGATAATAATGCCTTTTCACTTCTTGAGGATGAAAAAGATCTAGTACCAGAGACTTCAAATAAACTTTCTAATTCCGTTCAAACAGAAAGCTCTATAAATAATGAGCTAGAGCCTTATATTCAGCAAAATAATACTGAAGATACTAGATTATATCAAGTGCCTGCAGAATACCTACAATCTATGCCAGAACTACCAAATAGTTTAGAAAATCCTGTTCCCGAAGCACCGTTTGTAGCAGAGCAATTGCCAGATGTAAATAATTTTCAGCCTAGTTCTCAAACAGAAATACAGATGCCTCAAGAGGAATTAGCTCCATCTGTATCTGTAAATAACATATATGATATTGGCGTAATGCCAAGTCAATCTTATGCTGAGACTCAAGTGTTATCTCCATCTCCAGTAAACAACAATAAATTAGAGTCACAGGTTGATGGTTTGGGTGGTATAAATAATTTCGAAGAGCAACCTCAGCCCATACAAAATAATGACTATGTATTAAATCATAAACCGGTTATTGATCAGTTAAATAATGTTCAATATAGTGCACCAATAGATATTCAATACAATAACCAACAAGAGTTAAACAATAATGCAGCACCTACAGGAGATGGTTTCTATAATAATCAACAAACTGTAAGTACATCTATGACTCCAGAACAATTATCATCTGTTGATATGGGCATGCCACTGCCTCCTCCATTACCGGATTTTAATTCTATGCCTCTACCTCCAGAGCTACCACCACTACCAGACTTTAATCAACAAATACAAGAACAAGCATCATATGGTCCACAAAATAGTGGCAACAGTATTATGACCGATCAAGTATACCCTGCAAACCCATCACAATTTAGAATCCCAGGAATGTAAAATGAGTTCTATAGTTAATGGCAATCAGAAAAACTCGAATGTTTCTTCGAGTTTTTCTAGTGATTTATATATAAGAAATGAAAATGGCAATTTTATAATACCTGAAATTCCTAATGGTGGTATTGTACTAATAGACAAACCAAAAGGTATTACTAGTTTTGGGGTAGTAGCTAGGGTCCGCCGCAAATTATCTAGCTATTTTCAGATCAAAAAAATAAAAGTTGGCCACACTGGAACATTAGATCCTTTTGCTACAGGGCTAATGGTTATTTTGTATGGTAAGCAAACTAAGAGGGCAATGGAACTTACTAAACTAGATAAGATTTATCAAGCAGAGTTTATTTTAGGGTCAACCTCTACGACGGGGGATATAGAAGGTGAAATTACGGAAAAAAATAACTATAGTGTACCTCAGATTGAAGACATAGATCTAGCAAAAAATAAATTAACCGGAAAAATAAGCCAAACTCCACCATCTTTTTCAGCCATAAAGATTAATGGTAAAAGAGCTTATCAGTTAGCTAGAGAGGGTAAAAAAGTAGAGATTCCATCAAGAGAAGTTGAAGTTTATGACTTTACTGTTTTAGATTACAATTTTCCAAGCCTAAAGGTTCAAATTCATTGCTCTAGTGGAACATATATTCGTACTATTAGTGAAGACTTAGGGAATCTTTTAGGTTGTGGAGCTTACTGCAAAACTTTAAGAAGAATAAATATTGCTGATTTTAATATTTCTTCAGCATTCAAAATAGACAGCCTTGAATTTTAATATTTTTAATTAGAGGAAGGTATTATTTGACTTTAGAGTATTTATCTGTTAAACTATTTCAGATGATTACTAAAGAGAATAAAGAAAAAGCAATTGCTTTGACTCAGGTTAACAAAAATGATGTTGGTTCGCCACAAGCCCAAGTATCAATTTTGACAGCTCGTATCAAAGAAGTTACGGAACACCTAAAATCTAATAAACACGATTTTATGGCTCGTCGTGGCTTGACCCAAATGGTTGGTCGTCGCAAAAAACTTCTCAAATATCTTGAGCGTAAAGACTTTGAAGCTTACAAGGCTGTTGTTTCTAAACTAGGATTAAGAAAATAATTTTTAATCAATAAAATCACTTACTACTACGGTAGGTGATTTTTATTTTTGGCTGTAAGGTGTTATAATAATTGAATGAATAAAGTAGCAGAAATTATTAACCAAATTATTTATCAACAATTCAATCAAAATGTTGAGGTTAATTTAACTCGCCCACGGCCAGAATTTGGTGATTTTGCTACTAATATAGCTATGGTTCTTGCTGGAAAAATAGGTAAGAAACCTCATGATATTGCTGAGATACTTAAAAAAGAGTTAGAGAACAACGATCTATTTGATAGCATTGATATTGCAGGTCCTGGTTTTATTAATTTTAAGGTGTCCGCAAAACATCTTTCAGAAATTTTAGATAAAGAATTTAACGATAGATTTGGGTCAAATAATGAGGGCGAAGGTAAACTTGCTGTAATTGACTACCCTAGCCCTAATATGGCTAAACCATATAGTGTGGGTCATCTACGCCCAGGCAACCAAGGTTGGGCTGCTAAGCAGCTACTTGAATTTACTGGTTGGAAAGTTATAACAGATAATCACCTAGGTGATTATGGTACGCCATTTGGTATTTGGGTGGTTGGCTTTAAGCGTTTTTCTTCAGAAGAAAAATTAGCTAGCCGAGGTGTTTATGAGCTTGGTGATGTCTACATTAAGACCAAAGCTGCCATAAAAGAGCAGGGTGAAGATTCTGAAATAATGAAAGAGGCCGAAAAGTGGCTTCTTAAATTAGAGCAAGGAGATGAAGAGGCAGTAGCTTTTTCCAAAATGTTTAATGAAATTAGTTTAAAGCATATTCATGACGTAATGAATCGTTTAAAGATTAGTACTGATTATGAATATGGTGAAGCTTTTTATGCTCCAATGGGTAAAGAAGCAGTTCAAAAATTGTTAGATAATAATGTTGCAGTTCAGAATGAAGACGGTTCAATAATTGTTCCACTTGAGGAGTACGGTTTTGACGTCCCACTTTTAGTGCAAAAATCTAACGGTGCAGCATTATATGCAACTAATGACCTAGCAACCCTATTATTTAGGGAGAAGGAGTTTGCTCCAGATAAAGTCATTTATTCTGTAGGTGCAGAACAGCAGTTCTATTTTTCTCAGGTTTTTGCAATGGCTAAGAAATTAGGCATCAAAACAGACTTATATCACTTATGGTTTGGTGTCATAGACCAATTAAATGAAGATGGTACAAGGGAAAAAATGAGCTCACGTAAAGGTGTTGTTCTTATGGAAGAGCTTTTAGATAAGGCTGAAGAAAAAGCACGAAAAGTCGTTGAAGGACGTCCAGACGTAACTGAGGATGATATAAAAAAGATATCCTTAGGCGCTATTAAATTCAGTGATTTCGCGAGTGATAGAAGAACCAATATACTATTTGACTGGGATAATATATTTGCACTAACAGGCTTTTCAGGTCCATATGTGCAATATTCTGCTGTGCGTGTTAATAATATTTTACGCAAAGAAAGAGACTTTAGTGTAGTAGATTTTAAAAGCTATGATTTTGAGGAAGAAAAGCAAGTTATACTACATTTATTAGAATTTCCTAATGTCGTAAAAGTAGCAGCTAGAGATATGGAGCCGCACAAAATAGCTAAATATTTGTATGATTTAGCGCGTGAGATGAACAGGTATTATGAAAAAACACGCGTATCTGACAGTAACGATATAGATAAATCTGCTCGTCTCCAACTTTTGAAAAAAGTTTCACAAACTTTTCAGAATGGTTTAAATTTATTGGGTATAGAAATCCCAGACAGAATGTAATATTAACCCCTTATATAAGGGGTTAATATTTTTATGCTAAAATAGATTATATGAATAGAGTAATACTTAAATTTAAAAACAAAAAACAAAAGAGTACTTCGATTAAAATTATCGCCTTTGTTGGAATGAGTGGTAGTGGTAAAAGTTCTGCAGTAGATTTTTTGAAGCAAAAAAATATTCCACAAGTGTATTTTGGAGGAGTTGTTCTGCACGCTTTAGAAGAAGCTAATATGGAAATTAATGAGAAGAATGAAAAATTTATGCGTGAAGAATTAAGGCAGAAATACGGCAATGATGTTATTGTGAAAAAGATAATAGACCAAATTAATAATCTTATTAATGCTGGTCAAAAAAGAATTTTAGCCGATGGTTTATATTCTTGGACAGAATATAAAATACTTAAAAAAGCATTTCCTAAAGAGCTAAAAATCATAGCGTTAGTTCCAGATAAAACGCAAAGGCATAAAAGAGTTGCAAATAGGGGGGTGCGTCCGTTGAATTTAGAAGAAGTAAACTCTAGGGATTGGTCGGAGATAGAAAATTTAGAAAAAGGTGGTCCGATAGCTATGGCAGATTATTTTATTATAAATAATGGATCCGTTAGTAAAACTCATAAAAAAATTGAAAAAATTTTAAAAGAGATAGAATTTTAAAGCCCTACATTATTGTAGGGCTTTTATTTAATTGAACATCTTGTCAACTTTACGGTAAATATAATCTGAATTTAGGACATTTCTATCTTTACTGATTATTACAAGTATACCATGATATATCTTTATTCTATCTTTCTTGTAATCAATACTTATAGCGTATTCTAAACATTCAGCATTATTTTTGAAAATTTCTATCTGCTGATGTGGAGGAACCGTAAACTGCTTAGCTAGTTTCTTGATAAGCACCTCTTCTTTTTTATTGAAGATATTTTCAAAATTATCACTAGATGCAGTATAGATAAAGAAATAAGATTTATCAGTTTCAGTATTATCTACTGCCGTAAATTCCATACTTCTATGATCTAACGATAAGATCATTTTATTGGTAGCTTTATTTAGCCTATTAAAATATCTTTCAAGTAAAGAAGGTCTATTTAAAATTCTCTCTTGAATTCTTTCTTGAACTCTTTTTTGCTTTCGCAATTCTTTGTTTATTGTTTTTTGGAATGGATTTTTAGCCATACCTTTCACCCCTTTATATTTTTTGCAAATACGAATTTCTTAAATTTAAAGTACTTCATATTTGATTAAATTTTATTATAACATATTTTATATTATAGGTCAAATAGAGTTAATATAATTGATACGATGGAATAAATGTGGTATAATATAAAACATAATATTAGCTCAGCCTATTATATTAAGGTAGGCTTTAACCAAAGGAGTAATAATGAAAGATTACGAACTAACAGTTCTTATTCATCCTGATCTTGAGAGTGACCTAGATAAAGCTCTTGTGAAGGTGAAAAACTTAATCTCATCAAATGGTGGTGAAATAATTAATGAAGAAAATTGGGGAAAGAAAAAACTAGCTTATTCTATAGCTGGTGAAGATTTTGCTGTGTATGTAGCTATGGATTTAAAACTTCCTGCTCAAGCACCTCAAAAAATTAGCAATACCCTAAATATTACTGATGAAGTTCTACGCTACTTATTAGTTAAAGCAGAATCTCGTCCAGAAGTAGAAGAAAAATAATCTTAAGATTTAGAAAGAGGCGATATGGCATTTAATAAAGTTATCTTAATGGGGAATCTTACTGCCGACCCTGAATTACGAACTACTCCAAATGGTCAGAATTTAGCTAGTTTTACTATAGCTATTAATCGTGTTTGGAATAGTAGTAATGGGGAACGCCAAGAAGAAACTAGTTTCATAAATTGTACCGCTTGGGGAAAAACAGGTGAAACTATTTCTAAATATTTAAAAAAAGGTAATCAATTACTTGTTAGTGGACGTCTTCAACAAAGGACATGGCAAGACAAAGACACTGGTAAAAATAGAAGTGCACTTGATGTTGTTGTTGAAGAGTTTAGTTTCGTTAACGATGGAAATAGGAATGGAAATAGTACTTCAAAAAATAGTGAAGCTGAACAGCCATTCCCTGGAGGGCAGGGTATAGACTCTATACCTAACGATGATGAAGAAATCGACCTTTCAGATATTCCGTTTTAATAATTTATTAAAATAGTTTTAGGAGAGTAAATAAAATGGCTAAGAAATTCAAAAAGGATATTCCTTTATACTTTGACTATAGAGATGTAAAAACTCTACAAAAATTTGTAAATATTTATGGTCAAATTGAACCAGCTACAAAAACAGGTTTAAGTGCTAAACAGCAAAGACAATTAACAGTAGCTATCAAAAGAGCTCGACATCTAGCACTACTAGCTTTCGTAGCTAATGCTTAAAATATAAATACTTAAACTCCTCACATTATGCGAGGAGTTTTGGAAATTAGGAGAATTTAATGTATCAACCAACAGATTTAAAAAAAGGTGTAGTTTTTCAGTTAGAAGGCCAACCATATAAAGTAATTGAATATAATCAAAAGGTAGTAGGTAGAGGTGGCAGCATCGTAAATGTCAAAATTAAAAATTTAATAACAGGTGCTTTATTGCCAAAAACTTTTAAAGGTCAAGATAAGGTTGAGCCAGCTGAAGTTACTAGAAAAAAAGTTCAATACCTATATAATGATGGTGAAGACTTCTATTTTATGGATCCTGAAAATTTTGAACAATTTCAATTATCTAAAGATATAATCGATGATGCATCTGGATATCTAAAAGAGGGCGAAGAGATTGATTTACAATTTTTCGACAACAAGGTTATAAATATAGAATTACCTAAAAATGTATGGCTTAAAGTTGTTTATACTGAAAATGTAGTTAAGGGAGACACTACTTCTAGCGTCTTGAAAGATGCAGAGCTAGAGACAGGAATTGCTATAAAAGTACCTGCATTCATTAAAGAGAATGATGTTATATCTGTAGATACAGAGAATGGTAACTATAGAGAGCGGCAAAAATAAGTTTAAATTTTACTTAATTTCAGTATTATAGTACAATACGTTTATGATAAAAACATTAAACGTGAAGCTAAACAAAAAACACCTAATATGGATCTTACCATTAATAGGTGTTTTTTGTTTAGTTTTATTGCAATTATTATGGCCGAATAATATATCTAGACCATTTTTATATATAGACAATAAGCCATTAGGATTAGTTAGCGAAGAAGATATGGTAAAAATAATACAGAATAGGTTTAATGATAGTAGAATTATTCTTAGTCTAGAAAATAAAAATACGGAAATAGAGTTAGCGAAAGTGGGAGCTGTTCCAAATAGTGATAGTATAAAAAAATTATACACATATAATTTTATAGATAGGTTAATACCACTATCAATACTGTCCCCATTAAAGGTTGACAATATTAGTTTAGACTTTAATAAAACTGTGTCTAAAAAATTTATACAAGAATACGCGAAAAATAGTGAATATAACTATAAAAATGCAAATATATATATGGATAATTTTGGATCGATCAAGATAACTCCAGCTCAGGAAGGCCTTAAAATTGATCAAGATAAATTATTGAACATATTTTTTGAACAAAAATTATATATGTCTGGTAAAAATACAGTAAAGGTTCCTTCTATTAAAATTACATCTAAAATTAATGATAAATATTATACTAAATATGTCAATATGATAAATAACTATGCAACAAAAGGTGTTGTGCTAATAAATAAAAATAAAAATATCTATGATAGGTTTTATTATCCGATAAAGAAAGACATAGTCAGCTGGTTTTCTATTGATAGTAAAGATAATGAAAACTTTTTAACTATAAATGAAGATAATTTTAAAAAATATGTAAACTACCTTAATAGCGAGTTGGAATATGAAGGTATTAATACCGTAATTGATATTTTAGATGGTAGAGAAAAAAGTAGAATCAATGGAGAAAAGGGTTATAGAGTTTCTTATGAAAAAATGAAAAATACTATTTTAAAAGGGGTTTATGAGGGGATAAATAGATATATTATAGAATATGAAGAAACGGAGCCGAAAGAAAAGAAAAACTATAGCTATACTAACACTCAAGCCGGCTTACAGGCAAAAATTGAAGATTTAGGAAAACGGTATAATATACGTGTTAGTTTGAAACAGATAGATGGAGCTAAGTGGGAAGCTAATTATAGAGATATGGAAAGTACTCCTTCGGCGTCTACTTATAAATTATATATAGCTCTTAAAATATTTGAACATATGGATAAAGGAGATATTAGTTGGCAAACACCTATCTTGGGGGTAGATACAAAAGAATGTTTTAGAAGAATGATACAAGTATCAACTAATGCATGCGCTGAAGAGTGGATACAGAGGTTTGGTAGGAATAATATTAACCAATATATTTACTCATTAGGGATTTCTACAACTACTACATTTTTATCGTATGACGCAGTAAGGACTACAGCCAAAGACCTACAAAAGACTGTAGAGGGGATATATAGTGGTAATTTTATTAAATCTGAAAAAAAGAGACTAGCTTTATTAAATGCTATGAACAAGCAACAATGGAGAAGCGGAATACCGTCAGGTTCTAGTGGTAAAGTTTATGATAAAGTTGGTTTTTTATGGGATTACTCACATGATGTGGCTGTAGTAGAGCACCCTAGAGGCACATATATTTTAGCTATTATGACAAAGGGCGCTAGTTTTCATACTATAGCTAATATAACTAGAGAACTAGAAGCATTTATGTATCCTTAATGTGATATAATCAATATGTGAATAAAATAAGATTAGATAAAGCTATTGTTATTAGAAAGTTGGCAGAAACTAGGTCACAGGCAGAAAATTATATTAAGCTTAATAAAGTAAAGGTAAATGGATTAGTAGTTAAAAAACCGGGTTTTTTTGTTAATATTCAAGATAAAATTACTATTGAGCAAGAAAAACAATATGTATCTAGGGCTGGTCTTAAATTAGAGAGTGTGTCAGAAGCTATTAGTATTGATTTTAAAAATAAAACTGTGCTAGATGTAGGTTCTAGTACAGGAGGATTTACTGACTTTGCATTAACAAGAGGTGCCAAAAAAGTTATAGCTGTAGACGTAGGTACTGATCAAATGCATCCTAAATTACGTCTTGACGACAGGGTTGAATTACATGAAAAAACAGACATAAGAAATTTCGATACTTCTGAGGAAATAGATGTAGTATTGATTGATGTAAGTTTTATATCATTAATGGAAATACTGCCATCCGTAAAAAAAATATCCAATAAGAAAACAGTAATAGTTGCTATGGCAAAACCCCAGTTTGAAGCAGGTAAGCAGGGTACCGTTAATGGTGTTGTTAAAAATAATAGCATAAGACGTAAAATACTTAAAAATCTTGAAGAGTGGTTTTGTATAAATAATTTATACATAATAAGTAAAAGAGATAGTCAGGTATTAGGGGCAAAAGGAAATCAAGAAAGATTTTACAAATTAAAAATAATAGCCTAAATGGCTATTATTTTTATACATTAAATCTAAATTCTACTATATCATCTGGAGACATTATATAGTCTTTTCCTTCTGTGCGAATTTTTCCAGCTTGCTTCGCTGCCTGTTCGCTTCCGGCTTCTACTAGATCATTATAGTTAATTATTTGTGCAGCAATAAACCCTCTTTCGAAATCTGTATGAATAACTCCCGCAGCTTGTGGCGCGCTCCACCCTTTTTTTATTGTCCAGGCATGAACTTCTTGTGGTCCAGCTGTCATATAACTCTGTAGGCCTAAGGTGTCATAAGCGGCATGAATCATTTTTTCTAGGCCAGTTTCCTTTACTCCATAGCTTGAAAGTAATTCTTTAGCATCGTCTTGTTCTAAACTTTTTATTTCTTCTTCTAATTTAGCACAAACAAAAACAGATTTAGCAGGGGATACTATATTAGATAATTTATTTTTATATTCCTCATCTTCGAGGGAATTTTCATCTATATTAAAAGCATAAATAACTGGCTTAGCTGTAAGTAGGTGAAGATCTGAGATAAGCTCTATATCTAGATCCTCTATTGAAAATAGAGGTGTTCCTGTCTTTAATTGTTCTAATAAATTGTTCAAATTATCAAATATTATTTTATTTTTAGGGTTAGCTTTTGCTTCTTTTTGGAGTTTAGGTAGTCTTTTCTCTATAGTCTGTATGTCTGCTAATATTAGTTCAGTATTTATTACTTCTATATCATTACGTGGATTTATATCGTTAGCTACATGAAGAATATTACTATCATTAAAAGCTCTAACTATGTGAATAATGGCATCGCATTGTCTGATATTCGCTAAAAATTTATTTCCTAAACCTTCTCCCTTTGATGCACCGGCTACTAAACCAGCAATATCTACAAAAGTAACTGTAGCTGGTATTATTTTTTTTGATCCATATATTTCGGCTAAGACGTTTAGCCGATCGTCTGGAACTGGAACTACTCCAGTGTTAGGTTCAATAGTAGCAAAAGGGTAATTTGCTGCTAATATATTATTATTTGTTAATGCATTGAATAGTGTTGACTTACCAACATTAGGTAAACCTACAATACCTATAGATAAACTCATTTCTCTCCTTTTTAACTTATTATATTTTAGCATAAAATATACATCTATGCTTGAAAAAATAATCGTGTTTATGTTAATATATTTTACATGATAGATATAAAAGGTGTGGGCGAATTCTTTTCGTTAGATATTGGCACGAATTCTATACGTGCAACGCAACTTAGTAAATCTGGCGATGGTTCTTGGAACCTTGTTGGTATGGGTTATACCAGTGTAGACCCTCAGATTATACTTAGTGACTCAGAAGAAAGTAAAAGAAAGCTAAGTGAAGTTATAGCGTCTATGCTTGGTCAAAGTGATATTAAAACAAAAAATGTTGCTATAAATCTTCCGTCTCAAAAAACTTTTACTACAATTATAGAAGTACCAAATCAAGACAAAAAAGAGCTTGCGAGAAATATTGAATACCAAGTAGATCAGTATATACCTATGTCTTTTGATGATGCTAAATTTGACTGGGCTCTTATTGGAGCTTCTTTATCAAAACAAGATTATCTAGAAATATTATTAGCTAGTACTTCAAAGAAATTTAGTGAAGAAAAAATGGAATTCGTAGAAGGATTAGGCCTTAACGTGGTCGCTTCAGAACCGGAATCTTTAGCAATGACAAGAGCTCTTTATAGTGGAGAAATAGAGAATAGAGCACAGCTTTTTGTTAACTTTAATGAAACTTCTACAGATCTATCTATTGTATGCCAGGGTGCTCCTAGGTTAGTTCGTACCATACCTGCCGGACTATTCTCCTTAGTAAAGTCAGCCTCACAAAACTTAAATATCAAAGAAGATCAGGCTAGGCAATTTATTCTTAAATTTGGCTTAGCTAAAGATAAACTAGAAGGACAAGTATTTAGAGCTATAGAAATGACTTTAGATAATTTCGCCCAAGAAATAACTAAATCTATTAAATTTTTCAGTACAAAATATCCAGATATACCAGTTGGTTCAGTTAATTTATCTGGTTATGTTGGAACTATACCTCAAATGAGTGAATATATAGCTTCAAAAACTGGAATTCAAACTTATTCTTCTAATCCATTTCAAAATATTAATGTTCCTGCAAAATACCAACAGCAGGTAATGAATGTAGGGAGTGAATTTGCTGTTGCTGTCGGTCTTGCGAAAAGGAGTAATAGATAGCTATGTTAGAAATAAATTTAATTCCTGATGTAAAAAAAGAGCTTCTTAAGGCTCAGCGTATGCGTAATTTAGTAACTTTTGCTTCTATAGTAGTCGCAGGGTTTTCTATTGGGATAATCATCCTTATGTCTATGGTTTTAGGTGGCCAAAAAATAACTATGGACATTAATAAAGGCAATATCGATAACAAATTTAAAGCTCTTAAAAATATCCCTGATGGAGATAGGGCAGCTACACTTAGAAATCAGTTAAATGCTATCGATAAGGTTAGAAATAGTTCCCCAGACACTTCAAGACTACTGGGTCAAATTATTACTTCAATTAGAACAACGGGAAGCAAGGAAATTACCTATTCTTCAGTTCAGTTAAACCCAGAAGATAATCTTGTTACCGTCGAAGCTTCTTCAACCAATAAATTCCCAGCATTAGAATCATTTCAGAAGACAGTTCGTGAAACATATATCATGTATAGAGAAGAGCATAAATCAACTGGCTGTACTTTTGACTCAGCTAAAGACAATAAAGACGGTTGTATACTTGAAAAACTAGCAGTTGACGATAAAGTTAATGTTACAGATGTATCTATTGGTGACGATGAAGACGGTAAAAGTGTGTTAAGGTTTAAAATTTCCTTTACATTAAATCCTAACGCTTTAAAATTTTCGTCTAAAGATTTTAGCGTAAAATCACCTTCACAAAAAGACGTGACAGATTCTAAGACGCAAATACCAGATGGTATATTTAAAGCTACTAGCTCCGGGGAGAATAAATAATGCAAGATAAAAATGATGCTGCAATATTAAAGAGAGATGCAATCCGCAAGGCTAATAAAGTTATGTTTGGTGCCGTTGCTGGTGCTTCGGCTATTCTTGGTATAGCTATTGTTGGTTGTATATTCCTTTATCAAAATATTATGTTTCAAGGTAAAGTTATAGGCGAGCAATCTAAAAGCCTTCAGAATATGGATCAGAACATTAAGAATATTGATGTACTAAAAAAGAAACTGGTAGCTTTGCAGACTAATGACGATTTAAGGAACACTCCTAAAATTAATGATGAAGACAATAATCTTAGGGCAATTCTAGATGCTCTTCCCGCGGATGAAAACGTGGCGGCCCTAGGAGCTAGCTTAACTCAGAAGATTTTTGATGTGCCAGGAGTTAGCGTTGAGTCTATAACCCCTAATCCTGTGGCTGTTGATGTTAACCTTAGTGATAAAAATACTAGTGAAACCAATACTTCAGCTACTGCAACAACTGCTACAACCGCCCAACCTACAGATGAAAAAGACTCTAAGAATAAAACAGGTCTTAAGGCTATAGAAGTTGTAGCATCTTTAACAGCAAAAGATGTAGCCTCCTCAGAATCTGGATTATCTAAGTTGGTAGAAGTCCTAAAGAAAATGGAACGCTCTATCCGTTCTTTCAGAATTACTAACTTTAAATTTGAAAAAAGTAAAGGTACTTATACATTAAACTTAACCCTTCAAGCATTCTATATGCCAGAATATCAGATGGCTTTAGATAGCAAGACTGTTAAAGCCGATGAAAATGCTAAGCCAGCAGGTGCTAATACTAACACTAAAAACACAACGAAAGGAAATGTAAAGTAAATGAAAAGTTCAGATATTGCAATGATCGTTCTAGTTGCTGGTTGTAGTATTGGTATTTCGTTCTTAGTAATGAATAGCTTATTAGGCTCTCCGTCAGAAAAAAAAGAAACCGTTAAAACTATGACCCCTATTTCTGCAGACTACGCAGAACCAAGTAAAGAGATTTTTAATAAACAGGCTATTAACCCAACAGTCCAATCATCTATTGGAGAAAATGGCGGCCAACATAATTAACATAAAGGAATAAAATAATATGGCGTTGCTAACTGATGACATTCAAAACAAATTAGCAAACCTTCTTGTAGAAGAAGGTTTGGTTCAAGCGTCAAAAATTGAATTTGCCGTTAAGGCTTCAGCAGAACAGGGTAAATCTCTAATTGCGTATTTATTATCTAATAAAATATTAGATAATGAAGTATTAGTTCATGCAACGTCTCATGTTTCTGGTATTCCTTATGTTAACCTAGAAAATACTACAATACCACAAGATGTTTTAGACTTTATACCACTGGATATTGCTGAGAGGAATATGGCAGTACCTATTGCTGAAGTTCAGGGTAGGCTAGCTATAGCTATGTTAGATGCTATGAATATCCAGTCTGTCGATTATCTATCTACTTTAATACAAAGACCTATTAAAGTATTTATGGCTAGCCAAGAATCTATTAAGCATATTTTAGACCAGTACAAAACAGACTTATCGGGTGTTGATGCTTTAGCCGAGAATATAGATTCGCAGGAGGCTCAAGCACAGGAGAATAAGCGTGTTGTTCAAACTATAGTTCAGGATTCTCCTATATCTAAAGCTCTTAATACTATTCTTGAATATGCAGTTAGAGCTAAAGCCTCAGATATTCACATTGAACCATTGGAAAAATCACTCAAAATACGTTGTCGTATTGATGGTGTTTTGCGTGAGATAATGAACTTACCAAAATCTATAGAACCTGCATTAGTGTCAAGAATCAAAATTCTATCCAGTTTAAAAATAGATGAGCACCGTATTCCTCAAGACGGGCAATTTGCTGTAGCTGTAGGTGATAAAGAAGTAGACTTGCGTATTGCTATATCTCCAGTTGTCTGGGGAGAACAGGTTGTTATTCGTTTATTGGACAAAACAGGGAGTTCATTTGATTTAGAAGAAATGGGCTACGCTGGTCGTGCACTAAGAACTATTAGGAAAGGTATATCTATGCCAAATGGAATGGTGTTAACATCTGGTCCAACTGGTTCAGGTAAATCAACGTCGCTTTATGCACTCATAAAAGAAATTAAGGATGACAGTGTAAATATTATTACGCTAGAAGACCCTGTTGAATATAAGATGGATGGAGTTAATCAAATCCAAGTGAATGCAGAAGTGGGGTTAACTTTTGCCGCTGGTCTAAGATCTATTTTGCGTCTTGATCCAGATATTGTGATGGTTGGAGAGATTCGTGACGGAGAAACAGCTAACCTAGGTGTGCAAGCAGCCTTAACAGGGCACTTAGTATTTTCTACACTTCACACTAACTCTGCCGCTGGTATTTTACCACGTTTAATTGATATGGGTATTGAACCATTTCTAATTGCATCAACAGTAAATACTATTATTGGTCAGCGACTCGTGCGTCGTGTTGCTGCTAAAAGAAATGCTTATCAGTCATCACCGATAGAGACACAATCTATAAAAGAAACTGTAGGTCATCTATTACCTAAGACTCCAGAAGAAGTAGCTAAAGTATCAGCAGATTTAGGGTACAAAAATCTACCCCTAGCAAATCAAGAGTCCTACACTTTAGTAAAAGGAAGAGATACTCCACAAACTCCAGGTGGATATCAAGGCCGTGCTGGTATATATGAAGTTATGGAAGTTTCTGAGAATATTCAACAGTTAATTATAAAAAGGGCTACAGCGCACGAAGTCCAAAAAGTTGCTATGCAGGAAGGAATGATAACTATGAAACAGGACGGATACCTAAAAGCTTTAGCTGGTATAACAACTCTTGAAGAAGTTAACCGTGTAGCGTCTGATATGGCATAAAAAAGGGAGGCAAAAAAATGAATCAGAATTTAAGAATTGAAATTTTACTAGAAGAGATTGTTCGCAAAAATGCTAGCGACTTGCACTTACATGTTGGATTACCTCCAATGATGCGTCTAGACGGAGCTTTAACTCCAATTTCAGGTTATCAAAAATTAAATGCAGAAGAAGTTGAGACTCTTGTTTTTGCTATTCTAGACGAAGATCAGCGTAGAATTTTACTAAAAGATAAAGAGTTTGACTTTTCGTTTGCATTTGGAGATTTAGGTCGTTTTCGTGTAAACGCCTTCCATGAGAGAGGAAATTTAGCCGCCTCACTACGCTTAATACCAAATCAAATCAAGACAATAGCAGAACTTGGCATGCCTCCAGTAATACAAAATTTTGCAGAATTTCCACGAGGTTTAGTTTTAATTACAGGCCCAACTGGTTCAGGCAAGTCTACAACTTTAGCTGCTTTAGTAGATAAAATAAATAGCGAAAAAGCTCAACATATAATTACAATTGAAGATCCTATTGAATTTACCCATAAATCCAAGAGATCAGCAGTTGTTCAGCGTGAAGTCCATTACGATACTTATTCTTTCACAGCTGCCCTCAGAAGCGCTTTACGTCAAGACCCTGATGTTGTTTTGATTGGTGAGATGCGAGATTTAGAGACTATATCTGCAGCCATTACTATTGCAGAAACAGGCCATTTAGTATTTGCTACTCTTCATACTAACTCAGCGGCACAATCTATTGATCGTATGATAGATGTATTTCCACCACATCAACAACCTCAAGTTCGCTCTCAGCTAGCGAATATTCTACAAGGTATTTGTGCACAAAGATTAATACCTGCTATTGGAGGAGGTAGAGTTGTTTCTGCTGAAGTTCTTGTGGCTAATGCTGCTGTAAGGAATATTATACGTGAAGGTAAGACACATCAATTAGATGCTGTAATACAAACTGGTGCCGATCAAGGTATGCAAACTATGGATAGAACATTAGTTAAACTAGTTCAAACTGGTGTTATTACTTACGATAATGCACGTGAATATGCTGTGGATATTGTAGAATTTGAAAGGTTAATGAGAGGTTAGTATGAAAAAATTTTCATATAAAGTTAGAGATAAAGTTACTGGAAAAGTTGTAAAAGGTGAAATCCAGGCAGATACCGAGCACGCTGCAGGTAAAGCCCTATTAGATCAAGGCTATGTACCTATAGATAAGCTTAAAGAAGTAGGCAAGGAGAGTGCTTTTGCTAATATAACAAATAGAATTACTTCTAAAGATAAAATTGTGTTTACGCGTCAGTTTGCTACACTTATTGGTGCTGGGCTTCCGTTGGCTCAAGGTTTACGAACAGTTAGCGAACAAACAGAAAATAAAAAAATGCGTGCAGTTATAGATGATATTCTGGCAAGTATAGAATCAGGATCATCTTTATATGACGCTTTTGCGAAGCACCCAGAGGTGTTCGATAAAGTTTATCTAGCTTTAGTTTCAGCCGGAGAAATTTCTGGTACCTTGGATGAATCCTTGAGAAGAATCGCTGCGCAACAAGAAAAAGATGCAGCAATGATGAGTAAAATTAGGGGAGCTTTGACTTACCCAGCTATTGTTTTAGTTGTTATTTTGCTTGTTATGATTTTTATGATGGTACAAGTTGTGCCACAAGTTAAAAACCTATATAAAGATATGCATCAAACTCTTCCTATGGCAACTGAAATATTGATTAATATCTCAGAGTTTATGACTAGCTTTTGGTGGCTAATTCTAATTATTATTGGTGTTAGTGGATGGTTCTTTAGACAATTCCTAAAAACTGAAGCTGGTATAAAATTCTCTGCAGCCTTCAAGTTGAATGTTCCTATTTTCAACCCATTATTTAGAAAATTATATATGGCACGTTTTACAAGAACTGGTCAAACATTGTTATCTACTGGTGTAGCTATGTTGGATATGTTAAATATATGTGGAGATGCTATGAACAATGTTATTGTTAAAAATAGTATAGATTTGGCAGCCAAGTTAGTTCAAGGTGGTAAAAATTTATCAGATTCACTAAAGGATAAAGATTATATTCTACCCCTAGTTCCACAAATGATTTCTATTGGTGAACAATCTGGAAAAATTGATGAAATGTTGGGGAAAACAGCACAAGTTTATGAAGATGAATTAGATGAACAAATTAAGGCTATATCAACAATGATTGAACCAATCTTAATGGTTATTATGGCTTTAATGGCTGGTGGACTTATTGGTGCTATTCTATTCCCTATCTATGCTCTTGTTAATAAGGTTTAATAATGTTCACTATTTTTTACTTAATATTCTTTGGTATTCTAGGTGCTATATTTGCTAGTTTTGCTGTAGCGCAAGTATGGAGATTGAGAGCTTCCCAAATTGCTAATGACAAGGAGGAGCTTTCCAGAAAAAGTAACATTAAAATTTTAAAAAATATCATTAATAAGAAAGATAAAGTAGATCGTTCTCGCTGTTTACATTGTGGATATTATTTAAGATGGTTTGATTTAGTACCGATATTGTCATGGATAATACTAAGGGGAAAGTGTCGTAAATGTCATAAGAAAATTGGGTATACTGAAATAGTTGCAGAGATTTTTGGTTTTGTAATTTTCTCAGTATTATTTATAATCTTTAACCCTATACATGGTAGCCATATTGATATTAGTTTATTATCTAGAATTATATGTTTATATATAATATTCATACCATTATTAATACTTTTCATATATGACCTAAAATGGTCGCTACTACCTACTAAAATTCTTTGGATATTTAATATTTTAGCATTTATATATTGGTGTTTAGGTACTTATAACCAACAAGATATTTTAAATATTATTTCAAACCTCACTATAGCAATTATATTTTTTCCTATTACATACCTTATTCTTTCTCTAATTTCAAAAGGTAAGTGGGTTGGGGATGGCGATTGGATTTTAGCTTTAGGGTTAGTTTTATTAATGCCAAATTTACCAATTTTTACAATTTTATTATTACTACTATCTAATATTATAGGTCTTCTTTTTATAGTGATTCTATCATTAATAAATAGGAAAAAAATTAAAAGAGGAGCGCAAATTCCTTTTGGTCCTGCAATGATTTTGGCTGCGTTAATAATAATATTGTTGCAAGGCTATATCTTCCAGATATTAGTTTCCGTATATTAAAAATAATAAGCTTATGCTATAATTATATTCATGAAAGGCTGCACGGGTGAATAGTATGAAAAAAGGTTTTACTATTATAGAAACGATGCTTGTTCTAAGTGTAACAGGCCTACTTTCTGTTGGAATTATGGTTGGATGGAGCGTTAATATTAACCGCCAAAGATATGATGACTCTGTTAATACGTTTAAGTCAGATATTCAACAAATATTTTCAGATGTAGAAAATCCAACAAACCAAAATGATAGAAAAATAGCTTGTACTTCTAATACTAGGTCTCTAAGTTTAAGCGAAGGTGGTACTGGAGGACACACAGGAACTTCTCGGGGGGCTTCTGATTGTATTTTATTAGGTAAATTTGTAGTTTTTGAAGGTAATACCCTTACACAATTTGATGTTATTGGTAGAGATATCAACCCTCAAAGTGATTGTGTAAATAGTTATGGTACAAGAGATGCCTGTAAGGATGCTATAGAAGCACTTAGAGCTACTAATTTTGTTATAGCTACAGGAGCTAACGGTACTGCTAACCCACCTATAGTTAAAAATCTAGAATGGCGAGCAAGAGCTATTCCTGCTACGGAAAGTCGTGGTAAGTTTAATTTCCCAAGAGGATTTAACGATATTGATTTAGGTGTCCAAAATTCTTTAAACGGACATACAGTTAACGGGTTAATGATAATTAGGTCCCCGTTAGATGGCACGGTCATCACTATGGCTATTCCTGTTGCTTCACCTGACAGTAGTAGCAATCAGTATAATAATAGTGGTTTTATTAATAATTACAGGAATGCTATTATAAATAATAGTAATAGTTTAATATTAAGTCATAACCGTAGAATTGGTTTTTGTGTAATTAATGGAGATACTAATGTTCTAGTGTATGGAAGGAATAAAGTAGTAACTATAGGTGGATCGGCTTCTTCGGTAGAGGTTGCACCTCTAGATGGTGATAATAGTAGATCTTGTGGAGCTCTTGATGCACAAGGACGAGTAGATATTAGGGGAGTATTATAATGAATTCAAATAAATTCAAAAATGGTGATACTTTAATTGAAGTTTTACTGGCTATGAGTATTTTTGCTTCCTTAATGGTTGGAGCTTTGTACTTAATGAATAGTGGGTTATCTAAAGCCCAAACAACTCTTCAAATAACGATGGCCAGAAATTTAATGGATTCGCAAGCTGAATTTTTAAGGTACAGTAACGCTGCTTTTATAGCTAACTACCCAAGAGAGGTTGTACGAGGTAGCGCTGCTAGTCGCTGGCAAGATTATATTGGTGATACTAGGCCATCAGCATCTAATTTAAACGATTGTAGCGATAAAGCCCATTCTTTTGTGATTAACCCTGTTAATGGAGAGAAAATTACAAGATCTCTTGTTGATGCTAATACATTCCCTATGATTGCTTATGACTTAGATCCAGGCGTTAATAATAACGACTCTAACCATATAAGAAATAAAAATAATTTTAGTCAGGCACAAGGTATATGGGTTCAAGCTATTCAAGGAGATCGTGGAAAATTTTACGACTTTCATATTAGAGCTTGTTGGCAGCCAGCAGGTTCAGTAGCGAAATTAACATTAGGTACTATTGTGAGGTTATATGCACCAACAAGATAAAAAAGGTTTTACAATTATTGAACTCATGTTGGCTATGTCCGTTGTGGCACTATTACTTTTAGCTATTGCCACCATGACAATGCAAATGATAACAATAATGACAAAGGGTAATACTTTCCGTGAGCTAAATGCGGCAGGTAGAACTATTAACGATGATTTTACGCGTGAGTTTAACTCAATTTACGGACTAGGGGAGTGGACAGGTAGAGTCGTAAATGATCCAACTGCAGATGCATATTATGTTCGTAATGGCGACAGTGGGGCTTTTTGTGACGGAAAAAGTTCTTATTTATGGAATCTTTACAATAATAGAAGAAGGGATGTTGCCGACGATATTCACTTTCAGAATGGTGATCCTATTAGACTTGTTAGGGTGAGTGACCCTACTAGATCTTACTGTCAGGATAAAAATTTATGGACTAGAGTGCCCAATAACAGTAATGTTAAAAACATTTTATCTGAAGGGGAAACTGGCCTTATGCTATATGATATTCAATTTTCAACAGCGCCAAAATTGATAGATAATGCTTCAAATCAATCTATAGTTAATATAGCATATGTGTTAGGTACTAAAAATGATAATAATCAGATAAATGTTGCTGGTATGAATTGTAACCCTACTGGACAATACAAGGATTATTGTGCTATAAATAAATTTGATATAACAGTTAGAACCTTAGGAAGAAAATAATTTTTTCAATAATAATATAAATACCCCTACAAAAGGGGTATTTATATTTCGGTATGAAACTGATCGTGAACATCTTTTAAGTGTTGGTCGGTTATGTGTGTATAAATCTGTGTGGTTGAGATACTAACATGCCCTAGCATGCTTTGCACAGATCTTAGGTCTGCTCCGTTAAGTAATAGGTCTGTAGCGAAGCTATGTCTCATAGTATGTGGTGATACTTTTTTTGTAATGCCAGCCAGTCTAGCATATTTTTCTATCATCCTTTGCACAGATCTCGCCGTTAATCTTCTATAATTACCATCTAACGATGGCGCAGTACACCTCTTACTGTAGTTTATGAAAAGAGGTGATAGGTTATCTTTTCTGGACTTTAAATAATTATCTATATGCTGCGAGGCTGTTTTACTTATAAAAATTGGTCTATCTTTATTTCCTTTACCTCTAACACTAAACTCTCTTCTTTTTGTATTTATATGGTCTCTATTTAAATTTATTAATTCCGAAACGCGCAATCCACTAGAAAAAAGTAGTTCTAAAATAGCCCTATCTCTTAAGCCTAATTCAGTATCTTGAGGTATTACCTCTAAAAGTCTTTCAACTTCTTCATAATGTAAAAAATTAACTTGTGGCTTAGTCATTTTGGGTAATTCTATTTTTGTAGGCTCAAGGCTTTTTATATCTCTTTTTGACAGATAGGTTAAAAGCCGTCTTAGGGCTATAAGGTGGTAAGCTTGTGTGGATTTACCTAAATTAACTCCATTATAGTTTTCATAGCGATTTAGCCATAAACGGTATTTTCGAACTAGCTCATAACTTATTTCTGAAACTTTAATGTCTCCAGCAAATTCAATGAATCGTTCAACATATAAAGTATAATTTTCAGCCGTTTTTTTAGATCTTCCGCCCTCAACCTCTATAGACTCTATAAAATTATCCAAGGCTTCTGATAAATACATATAAATATTATAGCATGTATATTGATAAAAAAATTAAGTAAGAATATAATTAAGATAATATAGGAAAAGGAGGAATTATGAATATTGAGAGAACTCTAGTTTTATTTAAACCAGACTCAGTACAGAGGGGTATTGTAGGTGAGATATTAACAAGGTTTGAACGAGTGGGTCTTAAAATAGTTGGAACTAAAATGATTTTTCCTGATAAAGAGCATTATCATAAGCATTATGAGGGAATTGGCAAAATGGTCACCAGAAGAGGTGAAAAAGCTTTTGATATGACCTTAGATTTTATGATACAGGGCCCTGTAATAGCTATGATTTTTGAGGGAGTAGAGGCTGTAGAATTGGTACGTAAAATAGTAGGTGGCACAGAGCCAAAAACTGCTATGCCTGGAACAATAAGAGGTGATTACTCTCATATGAGCTTTGGCTATGCTGACGCCAAAGGAAAAGGAATCCCTAATTTAATACATGCTTCCGGCAATAGACAGGAGGCAGAAGAAGAAATTGTCCACTGGTTTAGAGATGGTGAAATTTATGACTATTCTCAACCTAGAGAAAAATTTACTCGCTAAAATTACTAAAATTTGTTATAATTTTAGTATGCCTCAGTAGCTCAATTGGATAGAGCGGCTCCGTCCTAAGGAGAAGGTTGTAGGTTCGATTCCTGCCTGGGGTACCATTTTTTTATGAAGAATAAAACTGATAAAAGAATTTTTAGTGGTCAACGAGAGGATGAAGAATTTCTTTTTGTATTTCGTAGGCATATAATTTCAATGCGTAAAGGATTCTATCTTTTTCTGGGTATTTTTGCTTTATCTTGCCTTCCTACTTTTATTTTTATGAAATTTGAAATGCTTTATGTAGCCCTTGGAGGGTTTATTTTTGGGTTAGTAGCTTTCTTGTATCATTTTATATTATGGTATTTTTCTATTTTTATTGTGTCTAATCAACGCATAAGACAAATATCACAATCTGGAATATTTAGTCATAGAGAAATGGATTTACCATTATCTAAAATACAAAGTATTAATTATGAAATACCTGGTATGTTTGGTGAATTATTTCATTTTGGAACAATAAATATTTTTACAATAGTCGGAGATTTGGAGATAAAAAATGTTGATAAGCCTAGTTATGTATATAATAGATTGCAAGATGCTATGATGTCATTTAGTAACAAAGGAGATGAATGAAAAAAATAATTAATAATATAAAAGATAAGGTTACTAAAAAAGATCTACAGGAAGTAAGTTTATCTAATAAAATAACAAACTCTACTTTAGAGGAGCAGAGACAGGAGATATTAAATAAAGGTAGAAAATTTAAATATCCTGTACAATATAGTAAAAATAAATTAATAATCAATACTACATTAATAGCGATGGTATTGTTTACTGGTGGTTTTGCTTTAACTGTTTTCCAATTATATAAAGTACAGAATGATAGTGATTTAATGTATAGAATTACATCAGTATTTCCTTTTTCTGTTGCCAGTATCGATGGTAGTAAAGCTTCTTTTAGTGATTATCTTTTGGAATATCGCTTAAATATGACTTACATAAATAAACATAAGGATATAGTAGAGGGTGCGAATGATATAGATACATTATCTAAGCGTTATAAAAGACAATCTTTAGATAATGCTATAATGAATGCTTTAGTTGCAAAGATAGCTAAAGAAAATAATATAACAGTTTCGGAAACTGAAGTTAATGATTATTTTAATCAGCTCAAAAAAACACAGAATGGTGATATTTCTGAAAATACTTTCTATGCTATAGTTAAGAATAACTATAATATATCTCCATCGGAATATAGACGTATCTTTATTGAATTACCTCTTCTTAGACAGAAGGTCTCGGCTTTTATAGATAAAGATGCTGAAAATATTAAAAACCAAATTAGTCAATTCCTTAAAGAAAATAATAATGACTTTTCTAAATTAGTTGAAAAATTTGGGGAAAAAATTGAAGTAGGAAATTCTGGAGTCGTAAAAAAGACAAATATTGATGGTGGTAAGGCAAAACGTGCTAGTGAATTGAATATCGGCAGTGTATCAGAGCCATTTATATCTAGTAGTGGAGATGGATATTATTTTGTAAAGACTATAAAGAAAAATGAAACTAATGTTAGCTATGATTATATTAAAATTCCTTTTAAAGAATTTAAAAATAGACTCGATAATCTAAAAAAAGAAGGTAAAATTCAAGAATATATTAATATATAATAAAATAGAGCCAGTCGTAAGAGGCTCTACTTTATTATATATTGGCAAATAAAAAAGACCCATAAAGGTCAATTTATAGTCTATTTGGCGGGCCCGACCGGATTCGAACCGGCGATCTCCTCCGTGACAGGGAGGCGTACTAGGCCATCTATACCACGAGCCCATTGATAGACTGCTATAATTATACTAAATAGAATAAACTAATGCAAGTGTTTTGCGTTTTAAAATTGTCTTTTTTTGTGCTATAATTTTATCATGCCGATATAGCTCAGCTGGTAGAGCAACGCATTCGTAACGCGTAGGCCAGCGGTTCAATCCCGCTTATCGGCTCCATGTAAGATTATGAAAAAGAAAATTATAGACTTATTTAAACCATTATTTAAAGATAAAACAGTATTTGGATATATGTTTTTAGTATCTTTTCTAGGTATCCTATTTTGGCTTATTTTGGCACTAAATACACAGTTTGTCGATCGTTTAATATATTCAAGATATACATTTTTTGGAACAGAGCACTATTATAAAGATGTTTGGTATTATAGATTAATAGTATCTACCGTTGGTATTGTTTTAATGAGTTTGCATAATTTTATTATTGCAAAGATATATAAAATATTTGGCAAAAGGTATACTTTATTTTTTGCCGTTTTAAGTGCTGTAGTTGCAATTATTGGTATATTTATTATTACTGCATCTATTAGGGAGATACCTAATCAATAATGAATGATATAGAGATTCCGCAAGGTAAAAGAACGAAGTTCTATCGTTTTTTTGAGATATTGCCAGCATTCCTTAGCTATTCAGCTTTATTATTAATGGTTGTATTATCAATAATATCGCCTTTTTGGGCTTCAGTATATTTATTAACTATTGTTGTAACTCTGCTTATAAAATCTATCGGTATAGCATATAGAACTTTTGGTGGCTATATGAAAATGAAATCAGCAATGAAAGTAGATTGGAGCAGAAGGCTTTATGAATTATCTAACCCACAAGAATATAAAGCCGGCAACAAAAAAGATTTTCATTATCATGAGCATGAAAAAAATATAAAATTAGCTTTAGACGGTAAAATTACTATTAATGCAGGTAGCATTTTTAATGCAATAATTATTGCAGCTTATAATGAGCCATATGAAGTGATTAAGCCCACTATAGAATCTATATTGAAGACTACATTTTCTAAAGAAAAAACTTTTATAGTTTTAGCTTACGAAGAAAGAGGCGGGGAAGATATAGAAAAAACAGCAATTAGGTTGCAAAAGGAGTTTAAGAATAAATTTTATAATTTTGAAATAGTTAAACACCCTAAAAGTATACCTAATGAAGTAGTGGGTAAAGGCGGAAATATTACTTATGCAGGTAAGTTTTTAGCAGAGTATTGTAAAAATAATAATATAAAATATAGTGATGTTATTGTTACTACTCTAGATAGTGACAATAAACCAGATAAAAACTATTTTGACGTTGTGACATATGAATATATAGTTAGAAATGATAGAAAACACTTTTCATATCAGCCAATATCATTATTCTTAAATAATATTTGGGATGTTCCAGCTCCTATGAGGGTGGTAGCTACAGGTAACTCTTTTTGGAATATAGTCGTTTCTATGAGGCCACATTTAATTAGGAATTTTGCTTCACACTCTCAAAGCTTAGACGCTTTAGCCGAAATGAATTTCTGGAGTACTAGAACTATAGTTGAAGATGGTCATCAATTTTGGCGTAGCTACTTCCATTTTAACGGAAAATACTCTGTTGTGCCAATTATGATTCCTATTTATCAAGATGCAGTATTAAGTGAAACATTAATTAAAACGTTAAAAGCGCAATTTATACAATTGCGTAGGTGGATGTACGGAGCTAGTGATGTGCCTTACGTTGCTAAAAATATTTTTACAAAAAATCGTAAAGTACCTTTTTGGGATAGTTTATTTAAATTTATAAGGCTTTTGGAAGGGCATGTTTCTATGGTATATCAAGCACCAATTACTGCTTTTGGGGGGTGGATTCCATTATTAATAAATGCGTCAGCATCAAGGAGTTTAATATCTCACCAATTACCAAATATAATTAGTATTATTCAACAAATAGCAACGGTAGGTCTTTTTGTGGCTATATTAATTAGCCTAAAAATGTTACCCCCAAAACCTGCTAGGTATAAAAAACACAGAACTTTATTTATGGTTCTTCAATGGGGACTTATGCCTATAACTGCAATATGTTACGGCTCTGCATCTGCTTTTTATTCTCAAACTAGGCTGGCTCTTGGCAAATATTTAGATAAGTTTGATGTCACGCAAAAAGGTACTGTAGAAGATATAGCAAAAGCTAAAGAAGAAAGAAAAAATAAAAAAATGAAATTAAAATAGATTAATTTCATTTTTTTATTTTGGTGGGCAATAGAGGACTCGAACCTCTGACTTTCACAACGTCAATGTGACGCTCTAGCCAACTGAGCTAATTGTCCATATTTTTATATTAATCACATTCTATCAAAAGTTGAATTAAAAGTCTATAAATGCTAAAATTAAAAGAATAAACATACTATTTAAGGGAGTAAAATGATGCAGGAAGCTAAGAACAATTTAAAATTATCTACTATGCGTCATAGTCTAGCTCATATTATGGCTGCGGCTGTTCAAAGGCTATATCCAGATGCTAAATTTGGAGTTGGCCCTTCTATAGAAGACGGTTTTTATTATGATATAGATCTTGGCGAGAAAAAGATATCAGAAAAAGATTTTGTTAAGATTGAAAAAATGATGCGAAAAATCATTAAAGAAAATCAGCAGTTCATTAGAACTGAAAAAACTATTGAAGAAGCTATAGAATGGGCTAAAGAAAAAAAACAGGATTATAAATTAGAATTGTTAAATGATCTAAAAAAATACGGAACAACTAATGCGAATGTTATAAGCTCTGAAATCTTTGACGATAAAGAAATAGAAAATGATGTTAAAACAGTTAGCTTCTATACTAATGGCAATTATCAAGACCTATGTCGTGGTCCGCATGTTGATGATACTAGCAAGATAGGTGCTTTTAAAATTATGAAAGTTGCTGGTGCGTATTGGAGAGGAAACGAAAACAATCCCCAAATGCAAAGGCTATACGGGGTAGCTTTTGATAGCGAGGAAGAGCTAGAGCAATACTTAAATAAGCTAGAAGAAGCTAAAAAGAGAGATCATCGTAAACTAGGCAAGGAGCTTGACTTATATACGTTCTCGCCGTTAGTAGGTGCAGGTCTTCCGCTATTTACTCCAAGAGGAACTGTTCTTAGAGATCTATTAGCTAGCTATTCTAATCAATTAAGGCAAGAATACGGCTTTCAGAAAGTGTGGACTCCACATATTACAAAGAAAGACTTATATGAAAAATCTGGACACTGGGCTAAATTTGGTGAAGAACTTTTCTTGGTTACCAGCCAAGAGACTAGCGATAGCTTCGCTTTAAAACCAATGAACTGTCCTCATCATACACAAATTTATGCCTCTAATCCTAGAAGCTATAAGGATCTTCCAATTAGATACCTCGAAACAACTACAGATTATAGAGATGAAAAAACAGGTGAATTAGGAGGTCTTAATAGGGTTCGCTCATTAACTCAAGATGATTCTCATATTTTTTGCCGTAAAGATCAAATAGAGGTAGAAATACAAAATCTACTTAGCTGTGCTAATAAGTTATATAGTAGTATTGGAATGAACCTACATGTTAGGCTTAGCTATAGAGACGATTCAGATGGTTATTTAGGCGATAAAAGTCTATGGCAATCTGCCCAAGAGCAGCTTAAAAAGGCTGTAATAAGTAATAATTTAGACTATTTTGAGCAAGAGGGCGAAGCAGCTTTTTATGGTCCTAAAATTGACTTTATGGCTACTGATGCAATTGGCAGAGAACACCAGGTTGCTACAGTTCAATTAGACTTTGTTCAGCCTCAAAGATTTGAATTAACTTATAAGGATAGTGAGGCCCAAGATAAAACACCAGTTATGATACATTGTGCACTTCTTGGTTCTATAGAACGCTTTATGAGTGTATATATTGAGCATCGTGCTGGATGGTTTGATTTTTGGGCTACACCTGAGCAGATTAGAATTTTACCTATAAATGATAAAGTTGATTCATATATATCCGAAGTGAGCGCTATCTTAGACAATATTGTAATTAATAGCCCTATTAAATTTAATCAAATAAGATACTCTATTGATAATAAAAAAGGTTCTTTAGGTAAAAAAATTCGTGATGCCGTTAAAATGAAGATACCTGTCCAAATTATTATTGGTGAGAGGGATATGGATAATAAAGAAGTAAGTATTCGCATACGTAAAAATGGTGATTTTATAGAAGAAAGTATTAGCTTATCAGATTTAGAGGCATATATTAAAAGTATATAAATGAATAAAGTTTTGTTTATAACAGGCCCTACTGCTAGTGGAAAAACTAGTTTAGCTATAAAAATAGCTAAAAAGTTTAATGGTGAGATAATCTCTGCAGACTCCAGAGCTATTTATAGAGGTATTGATATAGCGTCTGCTAAACCTAGCCTAGAAGAGAGAGATGGGGTGATCCATTGGGGCTTTGATATAGTTAATGTTGGTGAACGCTTTACTGCTTATGATTATCAACAATATGCTTACAAAAAGATAGAAGATATTCTTTCTAGGTCGAAACTGCCTATAGTTATTGGTGGAACTGGACTATATATAGACTCTTTGTTGTATAATTATCAATTTTCCAGTGAACCTAATTATGAGCTTAGAGACAGTCTAGAGAATAAGAGTTTAGAATACCTTGTAGAATATTGTAATAAAAACAATATAAATATGCCAGAAAATAAAAAAAATAAACGATATATAATTAGAGCAATAGAAAAACAAGGTTATAAAAATAATGGTAGAAAAGACAATGATTTTACTAGTATAGCAGTAGGAATAACAACAGATAGATCAGTATTAAAAGATAGGATAGTTAAAAGAAACCGGGAATTCCTAAAATTAGGAATTATAGAAGAAACCATTTGTCTTTCGAATAAATTTGGGTGGGACAATGAATCCATGACTGCTAATGCCTATCCATTAATTAGGAAATATTTAGATAATGAAATTAATCTAGAAAAACTTATAGAACTTATGAGTATTAGAGATTGGCAACTAGCAAAAAGACAGATAACATTTATGAAGAGAAATAAGAAAATACATTGGCTACAGCTAGAAGAAGCCGAGGCTTTTATAGAAAAAGAATTAAGTTAATTATAGCTATAAAATATAATAGTTATGTGCTAAAATATTATTATGGAACGCAATATAGACTCGCTATTCGGTTCTAAAACGAGGGTTAAATTATTAAACCTATTCTTTAATAATCCTAACACTAATTATTATGTTAGAGAAATAACTAGGTTAATTGATGAGCAGGTAAATTCCGTAAGAAGAGAGCTCTCTAATTTACAAGAGGTAGGTATAGTTGTAAGTACTAATAATGAAAGGAAATTATTCTATACTTTAAATCACGATTTTGAATATTACCTACCACTAAGGGCAATTTTTTCTGACGAACCTATGCTATTAAAACGACAGAATACAGATGATAAAAATAGCAATTACTGGGATGATAAGTTATCTTTAGTATTAGATTATATTAATGTTTTCATAATATCTGGTAGATTAGTAGAAGATTCTACTTCTAAAGTAGATATGATTATCGTTGGAGACAATAAGGATAATAAACTATCAAATTGGGCTAATAGCCTAGAAGAATCTATGAATAAACAGCTTAACTATTCAATTATGAATACTAGCGAGTTTTATTATAGGTTTAGTACGAAAGATATTTTTCTAAATAGCGTATTAAAAAATAAATACAAAGTAATTTTAGATAAGAGCAATATTTTAGGTAAAGAGTAAGGAAAATTATTTATATGTTTGAGATTGAATATAAAGGAGCTAATACTGTTGTAATAAGTACAAAAAAGACTAAACTTGTAGTAGATCCTTTATCTAATATAGAGTACAAATATAGTCCATCAAGTGATGCGGTTTTTTTGGCAACAGAGGAACGATTTTTGCCTGTAGATGAGGATTTTTCTATACTTAAAATTAGTTATCCAGGAAGTTACGAGGTGCAAGATTTTTCTATAAACGGTTTTCCTGAGACTAGGCATATCGACAGTGATGGTAGTAAAAAATCCGTTATTTATAGCATAGAAGTTCAAGGTGTAAGAATTGGCTTAATCGGAAATATATCTGCTAATTTTTCTGACGAACAACTAGAGAATTTAGGAGTTTTAGATATTTTAATTTTACCAGTTGGTGGTAATGGATATACACTAGATGCTACATCAGCCTCAAATATAGCACGAAGATCTGATGCTAAAATTATTATCCCAATTCATTATAATGATGGATCTACTAAGTATGAAGTTATGCAAGATGACTTAGATATATTTACGAAAGAGATGGGGTTAGATACTGAAATTACATCTAAGTATAAAGTTAAAGGGATTAATACTCTTCCAGAAAAAACTACCGTAGTAATTATAGAAAAAACAAAATAAAAAATAAACCCTTAAGGGTTTATTTTTTATAGTAGACCTTTTTTTCGTAAGGTTCTTATTGCACTCGTACTTAGATTTAGGCGAACTTTTTTACCATCAACTATCAAAGTTTTCTTTTGGATGTTTGGTTTAAAAGTTCTTTTAGTGCGACGCAATGAGAAGCTAACATTATGTCCGTGTTGTTTTCCTTTACCGGTTAAATCACATACTGCCATTTTAAACTCTCTTTACTTATTATTTACAATCCGTTATATTATATATCATTTAAACTAAAAGGTCAAGTAGTGTATAATATACTTATGAACTTAGATATTATAATCATAGGTTTTTTGTTTGTCCTATTTTCCATGATAATTCATGAAATTGCTCATGGAATTATGGCGTTATGGTTGGGGGATTGTACAGCAAAAAATATGGGGAGGATAAGTTTAAACCCTACAAAACACTTAGATTTATCTTTAAGTATATTTTTACCTATCGTTTGTATACTCACTAACTCTCCTATAATAGGAGGAGCTAAACCTGTGCCTATTAATAAAAACAATCTAAAATGGGGAAATATAGGTATGGCTATAGTTTCTCTTGCCGGTCCATTATCAAACTTTATATTAGCTATATTAGCTATATCACTTATAGTTATATTTAATAATCCTATAGCTAGTATTTACCTACTATTTTTTGCAAAAATTAACTTAGGTTTAATGATATTCAATTTAATACCGATCCCTCCTTTAGATGGATCAAAAATATTATACCCATTAGCACCAGATTTTATAAAGGGTCTTTTTGATAAAATTGAAATGCGCGGTTCTTGGATCGCACTTATCGTAATAATATTGTTTTCTTCAGAAATTTCTGTTTTTGTATCATTTTTACAGTCTTTAATTATTAATGTATTTATGGCTTTTTTATCATAATAATGCTATAATATAGTTATCCTTAGAGTAGATAATGATTTTTCCTGAATAATCATTGATATAGGAACTCCAAATGATGGTCTATTGCCGTGGCAATAGGTTGCGGAGGTATCCACCCTTGCGATTTTGCGGGGAAAATATCACAAACTATTCTAAGGTTTTTTATTTTATGATAAAATTGTATGTATAGCTCATTGAATAGTCGCTGGATATTTTACATTCAGAGGAAAGTCCGGGCAGTATAGGACGCAACAGTTGCTAACGGCAACCGAGGGTAACCTTAGGGAAAGTGCCACAGAAACAATACCGCCTTTAACTAAAGGTAAGGGTGAAATGAGTGAGGTAAGAGCTCACAGTTACTTATAGTGATATAAGGTAAGAGGTAAACCCTGTTGACTGCAAGGAGAACTAAAAAAATGGTTGTCCGCCATAGTTCGTTAACCGCTTGATTCTTAAAGCAATTTAAGAGCTAGATAGATGACTATTCTCGACAGAACCCGGCTTACAGATGAGCTTATAAAAAATAACCCCTTATAGGGGTTATTTTTTATTTTATAGATTCTACTATTTTAGCAAATGCTTTTGGTTCACTAACTGCTAGCTCTGCTAATACCTTTCGGTCTAGTTCTATTCCTTTAGATTTTAGCCCTGCAATTAATTTTCCATATGTAGTACCATTATTTCTAGCTGCAATATTTATACGTGTAATCCATAAACCGCGTAGATCTCTTTTTCTATTCCTTCTATCTCGATATGCATATTGCAATGCTCTAATTACACCTTGCTTAGCAAGCCTATATGAGCGAGTGCGTGCATGTTGCATGCCTTTTGCTGCTTTTAGGATTTTTTTATGCTTTGCTCGTGCTGTTACACCTCTTTTTACGCGCATACTATTTTACTCCTAGTGCTCTTTTAATATTTTTAGCTACAGAACCTTCTATTGTAGCACTTGTATTAATTCGTCGTTTTCGACTCTTGCTCTTTTTTGAAAGCATGTGGTTCTTAAAAGCTCGCTGACGAAGAACTTTACCTGTTTTAGTAAGCTTCACTCTCTTAGCTGTGCCTTTGTGTGTTTTTAACTTTGGCATTTATTTACTCCTTATTACCAAGCTCAGATTGCGACCGGCCATCTGAGGCTTTTGTTCTATTATGGCTTCTTCGTCAAGAAGGGTAATTATTTTATTAGCCATATCAAACCCAATTTCTTTATGGGCCATTTCTCTACCTTTAAATACTATTTGTATTTTTACTTTATTTCCTTCGGATAAAAATTTCTTAATTTTTTTAATTTTAATCTCTAGGTCACCATTTCCGATTTTTAGCCCAAATCGCATTTGTTTAAGTTCTGTAGACTTAGCTTTACGTTTATTTTTCTGCTGTTCTTTCATTTTTTGATATTGGTATTTCCCCCAATCGATAATTTTAGCAACAGCAGGGTTTGCATTTGGTGATATTTCAACTAGGTCAACGCCAGATTTTTGTGCTATTTTTATAGCTTCATCAAAACTCATTATTCCTAATTGCTCACCGTTTTCCCCAATAACTCTTAATTCTTGGGCACGAATTTCTTCATTAATTCGATTTTTTTTATTAATAGTCCCTTCCTTTCGACTGCCTTAAATAAAAAACAATTTACTCAAGTGAGATTATACCAAAAAAACTTTAATATTGCAATATATAAGAGAGGCTTATACTGATTTATATCTATACTGCAAAGCTTCACTAATATGTTGATCTTTAATTTCTTCAGAATTATCTATATCTGCAATAGTGCGTGCCACTCGTATTATTTTTAAATAAGAACGAATCGATATATCTAATTTTTCTGTTGCAAATTCGAGGAGCTCTTTTGCAGTAGGGGATATTTTAAAATTATTTTTAACATCGTTTAAGCTAGCATAACTATTGTAAAAAACACTACTTTTATATCTATTTTGTTGTAATAACTTAGCCGATTGTATAGAGTTGTATGCAGATAACTGCTCTTTATTTGAATATTGTTTTTTTGACAATAGTTTATTATTATCAATCCTATTTACCTCTATTATTATATCTATACGATCTAATATTGGACCAGATATTTTTCGCTGATAGTTAGATATTTGGCTTGCACTACAAGTACATTCCTTATGTTTGTCGCCAAAAAAACCACAAGGGCAAGGATTCATAGTTGCTATTAGCATGAAATTGGCAGGGTAAGTTGCTTTTCGGTTTGACCTACTAATAGATATCTTTTTATCTTCTAACGGCTGTCTGAGAGAATCTATAGTATTTTTTTGAAATTCTGGGAGTTCATCTAGAAAAAGTATTCCATTATGAGCTAAGCTAACTTCACCAGGCATAGCATTTGATCCACCACCAATTATGGAAATATTACTAGCAGTGTGATGTGGAGACCTGAAAGGTCTATTTATATTAACTGAGACATCTTCAACTAGACTATGTATCTTTAATACTTCCATTTTTTCTGTAGGATTTAATTCCGGCAATAATCCTAGAGCAACTTTAGCTAACATTGTTTTACCAGTACCAGGAGGTCCAGTCATTAATATATTATGCCTACCTGCGATAGCGATAGTAAGGGCACGTTTAGCTTGTTCTTGATCTATTATGTCATCAAGAATAATTTTTTTAGTAATAGTATTTTTAATTTGATAATCCGTAGTGTTTGGTAGCTTAAGCTCTCCTTTTAAGTGAAGAAAAACATCCTTTAATGTTTTAGCTCCAACTATATTAATACCGCTCAATAACTGGGCTTGTTTAGCATTATCTTCTGGAACTATAACTTCTTTTATTCCTATAGATTTAAGTTTTTCTATTATATTTAATATACCTCTAACTTTTCGTAATTTACCATCTAGTGATAATTCTCCAACAAAAGCTTTTCCTTTTATGTCTTGAGGTTTTACTGATCCATTAATAGATAAGATAGCTATTGCTATAGGTAAATCAAATAAAGTTCCATCTTTTGGTATTTCTGCTGGAGCCAGATTTATAATTATTTTCTTTGCAGGAAAATCCAGGAGTGAGTTCTTTATTGCACTTCTAACTCTTTCTTTTGCTTCATCTATGGCTTTATTTCCCATTCCTACGATTTGGAGTCCTGGTATTCCTTTAGAATGGTCTACTTCCACTTCTATTATTTCCGCTTCATAACCTAGTGGTGCGGCAGATAAGACTTTACATACCATAGCTAAATTTAAGCATATATATTTTGTTTTTTCAATATATGCTATAATTTATATGTAATGGGGCTGATTTAGCTTTTGACAATAGGAATTTAATAAATTAATTAGCAAGTCGTTTACTACGTAAAAGTATTAAATATAATTGCAAAATCTAATTTTGTAGCTAAAGCCAAGGAATTCTTTGCAGTTCCTGCTTTCGCATTCGCTGCTTAATAATATAGCGATCGTTGTGTACGGGTAGGGCAGTAACTACTTTATACGGCGTCATATTTTTTACTGATCGCTACTACAAGAAGTAACGGTTGTAGTAGTTAAAATATAGTTACAATTTCTAGATTATTTTTGTTTCTTTTATAGATTTAGATCTTATTTTAAAAGAGAATAAACTTGTAGAAGATTAATTTATTACCTTTTGGACCCGAGGGCAGTTCTCGGCAGCTCCACCATTTTGACTTATTTTATAATAAGCTTTTTTTATTTTTTCTAAATAAAAAATGAGCGACTGCGAGGAACGCTCATTTTTAGTATAGTAATGTGGAGTTTTTGATTTTTAATTTTTTTGGCTAGTAGGCTGCGGAGCCCTACAATGTAAATAATTTTTATTTTTGGCTTATGTATAAAATATTTATTCATAAGCTACACTTATAATATAGCTTAATAAGCATAAAGTCAATAGATTTTTTAAGTTTTTTGTATAATTTTTTTACACACAATAAACAATAGATACAGTAGAGGAAAATACCACATACAAGATACTTTAATACGTATAATATTGACAAAAATGCTTATGTATGATATCATTTAATTAGTTTTTGAAAAGAAACAAAAACAAAAAACAAAATTAAAAAGTACATTACAGAGAACATTATAATTATCGTTATTTTTGATCGTTTGAGCGGATCTTGAGTGGCGATTTGATATTGCAAGAGATTACTGAAAATGTCATTGATTTTCTAGCTTTTGAATAATTGAATTGCCTGAAAGCTCCGCACTTATGCGTAGAGCGCGAGGAAAATATGTAATAAGTACTTGATATTTTCTAAAGAAAATATTTTAAGGAAATCCTCATGAAATATGCCCCTCTAAAAGAGGAGCGGTCAAGTAGCCTAAAAGGGCAGATCGTGAGCCACGAATAATAGTAAAGTTTTTAGTTTCGTTTGGTTATATTCACTAGTTTGCCCTTTGGGCTTAGTTTTAAATAGGTAGAATAATGATTTCGAAAATATATTTAGTATTATCACTAATTGCTCTTTGCGGTATTATTGCAATAGTGAATTTATTTACACCTACGGATATTGGTCCATTAGGAATATTGGGTTTTTTTGTTCTGGTATATATTATGTCTGTAGGAATGGTTAACTTATTTTTATATGGAGTATATAGATTAATTTATATGCTAAAGTCTAATATATTCCAAAGTAAGGAGAGGAAAACGAATAATCATAATATATCATATTTTTTGAAATATTCGTTAGTCATATCGTTTACTCCATTAGTATTGATAGCTCGTCAATCTTCTGGGGGTATTAACCTATTGGATATTTTTCTATTGCTCATAATAGAAATTATTGCTTTAGTTTACGTTTCAAAACGATAATGTTTATGCTATAATGTTAGTATGGAACCTAATAGGAACATAAACATTCCTCAAACATTTGAAGCAAACATAAAAAGTGTAGAAAGTCCACATGAAGTGGGCTCTTTTGCGTTAGAAACTAATATAAACAAGATAGATAAAAATGAAGCTAAAAGGGAAGTTGTAGATATAGCAAATAAGATTCTAGAGGCTAGCAACCCTCCAATGCCATTATCTCAAGAAAATATTATAACTCCTAACCCAGTGCAAACAGCAAGCTCTCCTTCTGTAGCTAAAGATATTGACCTCATGGAAGATGCTTGGGTCAAGGATTTAAAGAAAATGATAGAAGAAACTAAAGGTGACCCCTACGCCCGTGAAGTTAGGTTTAAGGAAATGCAAATAGATTATTTAAAGAAAAGGTATAATAGAATTATAAACGGTGGTAGATAAATGGCTTTTTGGATAATAATTTTTGCAAGTTTTGTTATAGTTTGTGTAGCTAGTTTTTTAATTTTCGAACAATATAAACGCATAGTTCGAGAAGCTAAGAACTATGAACGTGGATTAAAGATGGTTCCTATGAAAATACATCTTCCACCACCTACAGATGATATTGAAATTGGTGGAAGAGATAGCAGGGACGTAGTAGACGAAGCTTTAAGTGAAGCGCAAACTATGTATAATATTATATCCAGCACTGCTACTAAAGGTTTTAAAACACGGCTGTATGGACAAAGACATATATCTTTTGAAATAGTTGCTAGCAATGGCTTGATACATTATTATGCTGTAGTACCTGCTGTTATAACCGAAACTGTCAAGCAAGCAATAGCTGCTGCATATCCTACTGCTAGATTAGAAGAAGTTGAGTTAGAAACAATTTTTAGTAAGCAAGGAAAAACGCAAGGTGTTATAGGTGGTGAGTTTGTATTAAAGAAAAATTTTTATTATCCCATTAATACTTATCAAGACAGTCGTCGTGATGCGATGAGATCTTTACTTGATGCGTTGAGTAGCGTTTCAAGGGGGGATGGTGCATCAATTCAAATAATGCTACGTCCTGCAGATGATAAATGGACATCATTGTCTAATAAATATATAGAAAAAATTAGAAACGGTAAAGGCAAAAAAAACAACGCTGTAGCTCCAGCATTAGATATACTAGAAAGCCTCTGGAAACCACCAACATATGGTAATAATGCTACTGGTTCTAGTGATGTAAAAATTACTTCATTAGAGCAAGAAGAAATTGAAGCTATAGAAAATAAGATAAAGCATCCAGGATATGAAGTGCTTATAAGAACTGTTGTATCTTCTACTACAGCGTCAAAGAGTCAAGCTATTCTTCAAAGTATTGTATCGGCTTTTTCGCTTTTTGATTCACCACGATATAATGGGTTTAAATTTATTACTGCAAACGACATTGATGAATTGGTAACATCTTACATATTTAGATTCTTCCCTCAAACGCTAACGGAAAATATATTAAATAGTGTAGAATTATCTACAATGTTTCATTTACCTAGTCGTAGTTCAATACCTACAGAAAAAGTTCAAAGGCAGAGAATTAAACAAGTCGATGGCCCTACAGAACCAATGGAAGAGGGCTTGCTTGTGGGAGTTAACGAGTTTAGGGGCGTAGAAAAGCAAATAAGGTTAAGCACTAATGACAGAAGGAGGCATACCTACATTATAGGTCAAACTGGTATGGGTAAGTCTAAACTATTAGAAAACCTTGCCTATCAAGATATAATGGACGGTAGAGGTTTTGCCTTTATAGACCCTCACGGTGATTCTGTAGAAGAATTAATTGGGATGATCCCTAAAGAGCGTCTTGATGATGTTATATATTTTAATCCAAGTGATATGGATAACCCACTAGGATTTAATATTTTTGAAGCTAAGACGAACGAAGAGATGGATTTTGTTATTTCTGAAACTAATTCCATGCTTAAATCATTATATGATCCAAATAATCAAGGCATTGTAGGTCCTAAAATGGAAAGTATAGTTCGTAATGCCGCTATATTATTAATGAGTGATCCTAATGGCGGTACTTTCATGGACATACCTAAGGTATTGGTTGATCCAGATTTTGCAATTTCTAAAATAAAGTATCTTAGGAATCAAAGAGCTATAGATTTTTGGACTAAGGAATGGCCAGCTTCTCAAAAATCGAGCGACGCAGGTGAAATAACTTCTTGGGTAGTATCCAAATGGGCACCTTTTGAAAGTGGACTTATAAACAATATTATTGGCCAAAAGAATTCTGCTTTTAATATTAGAGAGGTGATGGATAATCAAAAGATCCTTTTAGTTAATTTATCTAAAGGTATGATGGGTGAGCAAGCAGCTAAACTATTAGGAATGGTTTTTGTAATGAAGTTTCAGGCCGCAGCTATGAGTCGTGCTGATACCCCAGAAGATCAGCGAAAAGATTTTTGTTTATATGTTGACGAGTTCCAGAACTTTGCCACAGATAGCTTTGAGTCCATACTATCTGAAGCACGTAAGTATAGGCTTAATTTAGTATTAGCTAACCAGTTTATGACTCAGCTAACAGATAGAATAAAAGGTGCTATTATCGGTAACGTCCCTACTAAGATAGTTGGACGTATAGGTATAGATGACGCTGAGAGTCTTCAACGCGCTTTTGTGCCTACGTTTACTGCTGAAGACCTTACTAAATTGCCTAACTATCATGCCATAACAACAGTTTTGATTAACGGTATACCATCTGCACCATTTACTATGAGACTACTACCACCTCTTGGTAAATCTAACCCTGAGTTACGTAATGCTCTGAAAAAATATTCTGCATCAAAATATGGTAGGCCAAAAGCTATAGTAGAAGCAGAGATTCGTGATAGGTTATCTGTTAATAAAAATAAAGTACCAGCCCCATCAAATCCTCAATTTTCATATCAAGAGCCTAAACAAGTTAATTATGCTAATCCTATATTAAATCAGGCTAATATTCCAGCAAAAAAATCAGAAAATATAGATAGTAATATGGTTCAAAGAAATAATAATTATAATAATTCTGCAAATAACGACCTAAGTGATACCTCCGATAAAAAGAGCTTCTTGGACAATTGGGTAGATAAAAGAGAAAAAATGCGTTCTAATAGGATTGATAATGGACTAATAAAACAATCTGAAAGTATAAAAAATAATGCATTAGTTATTAACAATATTAATAGCTCAAATAGCTCAGAGAAAGTGTTAGAAGAAAATCTAGAAAAAGATATAAGAAAACTAGTCAATAATGCTACTAGCACAAATAATATAGCTATTGCAGGGTCAAAAATAAAAATTAATAATGCTGATAGTAAAGATAAAAATGAAGAAATAGTATTTAAAATACGGTAGATGTATCTACCGTATTATTTTTTAAAAATATATGCTGTTCTTGTGAGTATCACTGCTATTAATATAATATATAGTAAGTATTCTATAGGCAACAGAAAACCTTGTATTAGGAATATAAAAAAACCAAAATAATATACTAATAAACTACCTAAAATAGCTATGGAAAATATTTTAGGGTTAATAATCTT
>NZ_PRLK01000006.1 GCF_004151455.1 Candidatus Nanogingivalis gingivitcus
AGCTCAGTCGGGCTGGTAGGTTGCCCACCTTCACTATCGGCCTAGCTGAGCTAATAAAGAAAGATTTTTATGAATAAAATTAATAAAACCGAGTTCGAAAAAGAGCTTAAAAAGAAAAATAAAGATTTAAAAACCTCAATTTGATAATATTTTTGAAGCAGAAAATCGACTTAAAAACTCGCGTGTAGGTTTAGCCGGCAGCTTAGCGGGACTGATCCAATCTAACTTGGAAATCTTAAAGAGGCTTGAGAATAAATAATGAATTATCTCGACGCTGATAAGAAATATTAGAAACCTGAAGTAAAGCTTATGATGAAGACGGAAAAACACAGAAGATTGCAAAATATTCAAGCCTTGGAGTGTTGGCCGTAGTACTGTACCACACTAGCAAGAGATATACGATTATGTTGTGCCTGTGTACTATAAGAACTGTAAAACTGTAACGATTAAGCACGGTACTGTTGAAGAAGGTTTTAAGAGTGTGTCTTCATCAATAATAGTTGAAAAATTAACTGTTTAGGAAGGGCGAGATGGCGAAGAAGAGGTGTGTGATGCATCAAAACTGGGGTATGAACAGAAAAGAACCGTTAAGAGAGAGCCTATAACTGAGATTGTTTCATATAGGATTAAACCTTCAGTGCATGAGTCGCAAGATTCTATAGAAGATGAAGATGATGAAGAAACTGGCGGAGTAATTTGCCGTGATGGAACAAGGAGCTATTCGGTTAGTCGTGGAACGTGTTCTCACCATGGTGGAGTTGAGCAATGGCTGTAAGACTTGATTTTTGGGGTGGAGTGGAATAATATCAAGATATGAAAGATATGCGAAAGATAGTTGTGTATGGTATTCTCGGGCTGGTCGTGTTAGGGCTAGTTGGAGCTTTAGGATATACTCTTGCTTTTCCGGATAAAGTAGCTAAAATAACAGGACATGACAAACTGTTGAATAAGCCAGTTGAATATCATGAGCCAGAAGTGACTACAATTCCTGAGAGACCAACTGCTGACAAGATATTTGAACTTGTGAACAAAGAGCGAACCCAAAGAGGGATTGCTCCTTTAGTGCGTGTACCTGAAATTGACAACGTTACAAGGCTTAAGGTTGAAGATATGATCAAGAATAATTACTATGCTCACAGGAACCCAAAAACCGGACGTGGGTTAATTGACCAAACTTATGTGGACAATCATTGTAAGGAGTATGGTGAGAATATTAACCAAGATGATTATTGGACTACAAGACCTGAAGACCATCCAGCTGAAGACCATGTTAAAGAATGGATGGAAAGTACTGATGGACACCGTGAAGCTATTTTGAACCCTAGATTTAAATATGCAGGATTAGCATTGGGTTGGAGAACTGAAAGCAGGTTTGTTACAGCTCTTCATTTTTGTGAACCTTTATAGACCTTAGATCATCTCCCAAATAGAAATAAGGAGAAGATATGGGCTATATTGCAGACTATAATGGTTTGAATGCGAACAAATATAACGGCAGTAAAGACTTTCGTGGTTTTTTGGCAGCGAACGGCTATGAAAATTTCTTACCATATGTTGGTAATGATGGTAAGGGAGATTTCAGGAGAATGGCACAAAACCCAGCATATGCTGATCAGACCCAAAGGAACTTGGGTGGAGCAATGCAAGAGTTGCATAATTGGTGGAGTAAGAATAACGCTGATGTGAACAGGCGATACACAGACCCTCGTAGTAGTGGTGGATACTACGACCCTCGGGCAGCAACAGAAGCACGGGCAAGAGCAGATGAAATTGCGAAATACCGTGAACAAGAACGAGTGGCATCTGAAGGCTTGGGTAGATTGGACCGCCAACGAGACATTTGGCGTGGTAATGTTGAGAATAACTACGCTAACCAGCTAAACGACCTTGAAAACAGCTACACCCAAAGCAAGGGAGCCTATGAGATGAACAAACGAGACTCAGAAGCCCAAAACCGTGCGGTGCGTTCACAAATCATGGAAGACGCAAACAACCAAACAAACTCTTTACGTCAAATGTTTGCAGCAGGTGGGGCTGGAGATTCAAGTGCAGCACAAATTGTTGCTCCTTGGGCGGTTGGCTTGGAAGCAAGCCGAAACGCCGGAAGTGCACAAGATGCTTTTGCCCGAGATCGCCGAAGCCAAGACTTGGAGTTTGCTAGTGCAACTAATGCATATAACAAGAATAAGAAAGATTGGGAAGCTAACCGCCAAGATGCGCTAAACAATGTTGATTCGCAAATTGAAAGTAGCCGAATTGACTTAAATAACCGTATTATGGATGCAAGGCAGAAACAAAAGACTGCGAATGGTCAAGGATTACAGAGTGCAATTGACCAAACTAGGGATCTATCTAACCAGATCGGCAACAGCCAAAATAAGATTTTAGATTTGAGCAAGGAAACACCAAAAGCGCTTGAAAAAGTGGAATTTAAAGCACCAAAGCTTAGTGATTATAGCGAAAATGTGCAAGGTGTTAAGGTGGATAGCGGAAATACGGATCAGGCAGGGCTCCAAGACCAGCTTGACCCACGACTTGCTGCGTTGCTTGATCCGAATAAGAAGAAAAAGGATTTGCAGGCGTAAAAAAGGGAAGCTCGAAAGGGCTTTCTTTTTGGCTTGACTCTAGAATTAATTGACATATCATTTTTTCCTTAAAATATATTTTTAAAAACGAAAAAATATGGTACTATTTAAATAGACAAGAGCTAAATAGGGGGAATACTTTTATGAGCAACAATGAAAGAATAGAAAAGGCTGAAAAAGAATTAAAACAAAAAATTGAAGAAAAACTAAAGGAAATAGAAAAAGAAACTAAATCTATGTCTGAAATTGAAAAGATTAACTTTCTTTTTTCTGAGGCTAAAAAGATAGATGAAAAAGAACCTATTATTCTTGACAAATAATATAAAAATAAATAATAAATTTGTCTTTCTGGACACTAATATTTTTGTTTATGCTTCAGAAAATGATACATTTAAAAACTGGCTAATAAACAATAAAGAGAAAAATGGAGTCTCCTTTACCACTATTGATATAGTTTCTTTTGAATATACAAAAAACTGTAAAGACAGTTTACAGATAGTTAAAAAACGCGAATTAATAAACCTTCTAGCATCAGCACCTATACAATCTAGACATTTTTTTGATATTGAATTTTCAATGATTATGTCCAAGCTAGTCTCAGATAAAAATTGCCAATTCGCAGACTTTCTACTAGCTTCTGCATTAATGAAATATTCAAAGAACAGAGAAGATAATCAATGTTATTTATTAACTGCAGATATCAAGGCTTTCACCTCTAATCTTTTTAAAATTGAAGGAATTCTAAACATTTCAGTAAAATCAAATATGGTAGCTATATATTTAATTTCCTTCAATAAGGGAGAATATATTAAAGAATTGAAAAATATAAAGTAATTTATAGAATTAATCTTTTAAATTTATATATTAGACCAATAGACAAAATAATATAATGGAATTATGGATGAAATACGAAAAATATATCATAATATAGTAAATACTGATGATATAAATAAATATCTATCTGACACCGATGATGGCGAATCCGGGATTATTGAATTTAAAGAAGTTGATCAATTAAATGATAAAAGTAAAAAAGCAACCTTTAGGGCAAAAATAGCTAAAGAAATGTGTGCCTTTGCTAATTCTGAAGGAGGTATTCTAGTTGTTGGTGTTAAGGTTGAAGATGGAAAAGTTATACCAGCATGTAAAGAATCGAACCTTGAAAATTTTTTAGAGAAACAAAAGATAAGTAAATATCTCGAGCCATCTCTTAAAGGTTTGAATTTTAAGTCATTAGGTGTTGAAGACGGAAGTAATAAACCTGTTATTATTATGATTCCTAAAAGTGAGTTCTTGCCTCATAGAACTATTAATAACTATAATGATGTTGAAGGTAAAAGTAAGGATATTGTTGGGGAATATTTTGTTAGAGAAAGTAGTGATAGCCGCAAGCTTTCCGAACAGCTTGTGCGGGCAATGTATCTATCATCGGGAAGAGCTCCAAGATTTGAAATAGTCCCTGTAATTAAATTTATAAAAGCTTATGATTGTAAGGTGATAGATGTTCAGGCCTTAGTTTATCCGGATAAGTATAAGTTTATAGATAAATATTATTTTAGTGCTAAATTAAAAATGTATGATAAGTTTTTTAACACTATAGGTGAATGTTTCCATGGAAAAAATATTTTTGATGTAAGTATTTTAATGGATGGTGAACGAAGTAAGAAAATGCCAATTTATCCTTCAGATAAAAATAGATATGCTGCAGATTGTAATATTAAGATTAGACCAAGGCTTGAAGAGGATATTTATGATATTGCCCTAGATAATGAAATAGTTTTGGACGATAATGCTTATGGCACTATTAAGTATATAATCATTGATGTTGTTTATGCTTGCGAGGGTATGTCTGCAGTAAAACGTCGATTTGGTTATATTTTTGATGTGAAAGATTTTAGATATTATAATAATAGTGAAATAGGGATGCATAAATTTAAACATCTGAAGAATGTTTTTTTAGATGGCAGACTTACGGATAAAATTGTAGACTTAGATTCTTTTAATAAATTTACTAAAATAGGATTCAGCAATAGAGACGAGCTATTTAAAGATAAATTTGGATTTACTGAAGAAGGCTAAACTTTTCAAAATTTTTAGTATATGATATAATCAAGATAGAATATACGGCTCATCGCGAAAGTGGTGGGCTTTTTCTGTTGGTTAAAAGATATTTTGAAATATATATACTTAACTATTATCGATCATCCCCACTTCTATAAATCTTATCTGTTGTTGGCTAGCTAATTTCTCAAGATTAGTCTTTAATATATCTTTACTAAAAGCGATTAAAAATAGTATAATTAAGACAGTACATTTTGAAGAATTGAATATAAAATAATCGACCTAAAGGATAGGAGATTTTGCTTAATTGCAAGGTCTCCTTTTCTTTTTGTCTCAAAGGAGAAGAGATGGATATTTTCAAGGGTATTGGCGACTTTTTTGGCGGACTTTTTGGCCAAAAGAAAAAGCGAGAAGATGAACAACAACAGCCACAGCAACAATCTGCGGTGAGTTTTAATAACGCCCCAAAACTGGGAGATAATTTTATAAATAATTTAAACAACCTCACTCAACCACAGCAACCAAAAGAATTTGCGAAGAGTTCGGTAGATTTAAACCCAGTAAAACCGGTGCAGCCTGTGCAACCACAACCACAAATGAATCGAGACCAAGAACGCCAGCAACTAGCGAACAAATATCGGCAAGAAGAAACAGACCGCTATAACCAAGGTTCAGACCATGCAGCGAACTTCTTAAATGATATTTTTAGTGGTGGCAAAACGGCGCAAATGCGAGAGAATACTATTAACCAGAACATCCAAAACCGTGTCAATGCTGAAATGCTCCGAAAATATGGATCAGATGACCAACAGGTGAAACAAAATATTGCACAAACTAGCCAAGATATTAACAACAAAGCAGCATCAGTGAATGACTTCACGAAAAACTATAACAATACCGTGCAACAAACGGTTACTTCGCCAGTATCAGCAGTAAAAGGTGCAGCAAATAGCGTGATGGAAACTGTGCCGAAAGTTTCTGGAGCAAGTGGGCTTGATTTGTTTACTAATAATTATAAAAATATTGATACATCTTTACTGCACCCTAATTGTACATGTATTGAACGGTTTAAGGTTACGAATGTAGAAACTAACGAAAAGCCGAAAAGTATTTTAGAATCTACCCCTGAAAAAGTTGTAAATGATTTAACTACTGAAGAAAAAGCTTTTATTTATGACTTTGAGCGTAATGGCTATAAGATTGATAAAATAATTTCTAAAGATTATGAAACTTTTAAACCAACGAATGATTTTATTATTAATGGGCTAGAGTGGGAGATGAAGACGCCAGAAAAAAGTTTAAAGTATTCAACTATGTCTACACATATAAGAAATGCTATTAAGCAGAATAAGGAAAATTTTATTATTAATTTACAGGGTAAATATTATAATGAAAAAGCTTTAAGGCAATTATCTGATTATAATAGCAGGAACCCAAGCTATAAACTAAAAAACCTTGTTATATATAAACAAGGTAAGATTATACAATTAATTGGCAACAATTCTATTAATAAAAAATAACACCCCAATCCCCTACTTTCTGACGGTGGATTATTGATATTATCGCACTACTGGTGGGGGGAGGTGTTATTTTATATTATAATAATAACATATATAATATAGCTAAATCAATCTATAATCTATAAAAAATATATAGATATAAAGAAAAATCCTTGCAATTCCGTCAATTCTTATGAATCTTACACCTTTACGGCAGCACGGAAAGACAAGGATTTTTCTTGAATGATTATAATCTTATCCACTATCATTATATCATAACAAGTCTACGATTGTCAATCTGTCAATTAAAACAATACAATAGCAAAAATTCAAATAATAAAGTAGATAAAATTTTTATATAGATATGGGGAATTTATTGCTATATTAGAAAAATAAAAAAACACTAGAGTGGGACTCCAGACCTTTCTGTTAAGATATTATTCTCCTTACTCGGTCCGGTGCACTCTAATGTTTTATATTATAATAATAACACGTATAATATAGTTAAATCAATCTATAATCTGCAAAAAAGGTAAGCTTATTGATTTACTGGAAAATATAAACATTGAGCCTTAAATATTGATTTAAAATTAAAAATATAATATATTTAATATATAAATATCATCTAACGACCCCCCACCAGTGGTGCGATAATATCAATAATCCACCGTCAGAAAGTAGGGGCACCACCGTTAGGTGGTATTTTTTTAGTAGAGCTAATGTACTAATTGTGCTTAAAATCAAAAAATTTATTATTGCCGACAGAAATAAAGTAGTTTATAGCAAGAATATAAAATAAAAAAGAGCTATATTGTCCACGCCTCTATGTCGTAAACGCGGGGAAGCATGAACTAGCTCTTTTTTGCTAATATAGCCGTCGCCTTCAGGCTTATACATCCCAAGACAAACGGCTATTTAAACAATTACATTATACGTATTTATTAACTTGAAGTCAATAAATAGACATTAGGTAGTGTGTTGTTTTATACTATAAATAATAAACATTCTGACGTAGAAAAAACACCCCCTCGTGAGGGGTATTTTGTTTTGGGACAATTATTTTTTATTCATTTCTTAATGTGCGTTTTAATAGCTTAGCTAATTCTTGGGCGATAGTTGTGCCATTCTTTTCAGCCCTCTTCCTTAGTTTTTCGTGTGATTCAGCATCAATTCGTATAGCTTTAGCTGTTTTAGTAAAATCACCCTTTTTTTGTGCCATTCTTTTTCCTTCCTTCGGCAAGGTATTTGTGGCGGAGGCTTGACAACATTTGTCTTTTTTGTTAGGATTTAGGTAGGTTTATTTTTTGTCATTGGTTTCAATTTTAAGTAAATTGATTTCAATGACTTTTATTTTTATGTTCTTAAAAGTAAAAAACATTTTACCATCCTTACCCCCTTTCTTGCCGATTTATTAAGTTACGCCTTCGCCACTGTTAATAGTATACAACTTTACATCAAGGAAAGTAAGAAGTAGGGGCTTGATATTAGTTAATTATTTTAGTAATATATTGATAGTTAAGATAATTCTATTTTAACTATTTTCATTTTTGAAGGTTTCTTTTTGGAACCTTCTTTTTTGTTTTAATTTCTATAATGATATTCAATAATTCAATTTTAGCTATTTTCATTTTTTCTCCTTGATTTTAAAGTGCCTTACTTCTTACCTATTTATATTATAGCAAAATATACGTATAAAGTAAACTGTTATTATAATATATAATGTCATTTATATATTTATGTATTTATTTATAAACTCTATACATATCTGGAATATTAGTATGTGCCAATCGGCATGGAGGTTTAAGCCCTTTCTCGTCTTACTTAGCGTTTTGTTCAAAGACGCTTTTTTTATTTTTACTTAAGCAAAAAACTTTTTGAGTTTGTGGGGTGGATGTAGTAAAATTTAAGTATATTTATGAAGCCTGTTTTTTCAACTATTAGTTATGGTTTATATAATATAGAATCTTATTTAATTGAGGACGGCTTTTGTACAGAAAAAATATTAGAGGAAATAGTAGCTAAAACAGGGCTTCATATAGTTAAAAAACAGAAGCATGAATTTTCACCTCAGGGTTTAAGTATGACATTTATTTTAGCAGAATCACATATTGCTATACATACTTACCCAGAATTAAAAAGTGCTTACATTACATTAACTACATGCCATAAACTAAATGAATTACAACGTAAAGAGATACTAGAAAAAATAAAGAATAGTTTTAATACTGATAATGTTATAGAAAAAATAGTTAGCGTATGATATTTAAAAAAACGATAGGTAAAATAAAAATAGGGGATATTTTAAACGGTGAAAAAACTCGTTTTAGGGTTGAGGGCTGTTTAGTTTTTGAAGAAAAGCGTTTAGAGAGGAAGGATGAGGATGATTCGGCCTATACCAATACTATTTATAGATGGGAAGAATGGGAACTTGTAGGGTTTAATAATTATGATAGTTGGTTGGAGATAGACCACTATACGAGAAAAGTTTCAATATATGAGCCTATTTATTTTATGGGACCGATTGATCCAGTAAATTTTAGAAAGGGCGATACTATTACCTTAACCGAAAAGGGTAGTGAAGAACAAAAAACGGTTTATGTGGAAGAAGTTGGCGAAGGTACCATTGTTGAAATTCAAGGTAAAAATACTTTTCAAGTTTTTAAAGATGAAAAAATGGCTTATGCTACTCTGAAGCAAGACGGTAAGTTAATAACTATTGAAAAATATAATAATCGTGAATATGATGCTTATAAGAAAAGAGAAATTACACGAAAGGAACAGAAAAAATTATTCGGTAAAGTTATATATGATCCAAATTGGTTAGTTATTTATTATATCGTTGGAATATTAATATTTTATGCAATTATTACAATCTTTTTAAATATCTTTTTTCCTAGCTCTTCTAGTAGTGATAGTAATAGTAGTGGAGGGGGCGTATATACTACTAGAGGAATCCATGGTGGGGGTGGAGGAGGAGTTGGTAAATAATGGCTATATTTAGAAGCAGAAAAGATAAGGAAAGAGAGAATGTAACTCTATTTGCTGCTGCTCTTTTAGTGGCTATAGGTGGAATTATCTACGAGCTTATTTTAGGCTCTGCCGCTTCATATCTAATTGGTGATTCTACTTTAAGCTTTAGTATTGCAACTGGCGTAACGCTTTTTGGTATGGGGGTAGGGTCATTATTAGTTAAAAAAGTAAAAGGCCATCCAGCGACAAGTTTTGCTCTTAATGAGATTTTTTTAAGTTTAGTTGGTGGTAACTCGGTTTTAATTCTATATATTGCTTTTGGGTTTACTAAGATATCTTGGATTATTTTTTCTATAATTAGCCTATTAATTGGCGTGATGATAGGTTTTGAAATACCTTTAATGATGAAAACTTTTGAAAAGTTTGGCCGCAAATCTTCAGTAGAGCTGCTAAGTAAAGTGTTTGCTATTGATTATTTTGGCGCTTTAGTTGCCTCCTTAGTTTTTCCGTTACTACTATTACCTCAGCTTGGGCTTATGAGAAGTGCTTATTTTGTAGCTAGCTTAAATATATTAGTTTCACTATTAATACTAAAAGAAATAAAAACATCTAAAAAGGTTTTTTCTTTATGTTTAGGTGCTTTCTTTATTGTGGCTAGCTTATTTGTAGCTTCTAACTGGCTAGAGAAAAAGATAGATTCTGGAATTTATAAAGACCCTATTGTATTTTATAAACAAACTGAATATCAAAAAATAGTACTTACAAAATACTATAATGACACGAGGTTATTTTTAAATAATAACTTACAATTTTCTTCATTAGATGAAGCTAGATACCACGAAACTTTAGCCGTTAGTGCTATGTCATCAGTAGAAAATCCTAAACGAGTGGCTATATTTGGTGGTGGAGATGGGTTACTTGCAAGGGAAATATTGAAATATCCAAGTGTTGAGCATATTGATTTAGTTGATATAGATTCTGAAATGACAAAACTAGCTAAGGAAAATAACTTTCTAAGAAGCCAAAATGAAGGCTCATTTTTTAATAAAAAAGTAAAAATTCATAATCAGGATGCTTTTAGGTTTGCGTTTGAAACTGATAATAAATACGATGCAGTGCTGGTTGACCTTGTAGACCCTTCTAATGAACGACTTGCTAAACTATATTCAAAACAATTCTATCAAAGAGTAAATGATCTTTTAACAGATAGGGGGGTAATGATAACACAAGCGACTTCATCCTATTTTTCGCCTAACGCTTTTGCTACAGTTTTCTCAACTGTTAAGGAGGGACAGAGGGATAGGGAAGTATTACCTTTTTCTATAAACATACCATCCTTTGGCGAATGGGGTTTTGTTATGAGCATAAAAGATAAAAGTAAAGTTTTATCTCAGCCCTTGCCTACAAACCTTAAATATCAAAATAAAGATAATTTAGATTATATAATTAAGAAAAACCCTATAAAGATTAATAAGGGTGAAATTTCTACATTGCTTCAACCAAGGATTATAGAGATATACAATAACGATATGAAGCAATGGCGATATTATAAATAGAGTATAAGTACATGATATAATAGAGCTTATGGATATTATAACTGTATTTAAAGTTGCGATAGTTGCAATTATAGAAGGTATTACTGAATGGCTTCCAATATCTAGTAGTAGCCATATAATGCTTTTTGATAAGATTGTAGGACTTAATTTTACAAATGAATTTAAAGAAGTTTTTTTGGTAGTTATTCAGCTAGGTGCTATTTTAGCTATTATAGTAACTTACTTTAATTTATTAAATCCTATATCGGAAAAGAAGAGCTATAAGGAAAGGAAAGAAACTTGGGAATTATGGGGTAAAATACTAGTAGCTTCTATTCCAGCAGGAATACTTGGTGCAATTCTTAATAAGACTATAGATAGTAAACTTGAAAATTTTATAGTAATATCAACCACATTAATATTATACGGAGCTATCTTTATTCTTTTAGAAAAGTTCATATTTAATAAGAATAAAAAAGCAAAAGTTCAAAAAATAAATGAAATAAGCTATACTGATGCTTTAAAAATTGGAGGGTTTCAAGTATTATCATTAATACCTGGAACCTCTAGGAGTGGATCTACTATACTAGGAGGTGTTTTGTCTGGCTTCTCTAGGTCTGTTGCAACAGAATTCTCATTTCTTATAGCCATACCTGTTATGTTTGGTGCAAGTGCACTTAAAATATTAAAATATGGGTTACATTTTAGTGAGGTAGAGCTATTCTATATGGCTTTAGCTACTGTTATAGCTTTTGTGGTATCAATGGCTGTAGTTAGAAGAATAATAGCTTATCTTAAAAAACATAGCTTTGAAATATTTGGTTGGTATAGAATTTTACTTGGCATGCTAATTATTCTATGTTTTATTTTAAGGTAATATATGGTAGAATATAGTTTATGAATTGGAAGACTGTGTTTAAGTCCTTTAAAAATAAGGACATGCAAAAACGTTTATTTGGAGTTATAGGTTTAATTATCGTATTTAGATTTTTATCACATATACCTGTACCTTTAGCCGAACCCACTAAATTAAAAGAGGTAGTTGCTAACGCTATTAATTCTACTGATTTAGGTGGTTTTATAAACTTGTTAACTGGTGGTGCTTTGACTAGCTTTTCTATTATGATTGTTGGGCTTTCACCATTTATTACTGCTTCAATTATTACTCAGATGCTTTCTAAAGCTGTTCCATCACTTGAGGAACTTAATAATGATGGTGAATCTGGTAGAAGAAAAATAAATCAATGGACACGTATGCTTACTATCCCTTTAGCTATTGTCCAGTCTATTGCTTATATTTTTATTCTGCGAACAACAGTACTTGCACAAAATACAACAGTATTTAATGGTATGAATATGATGGACTGGGTAGTGGCTGTTACTGCTATGACAGCAGGATCAGTGCTATTAATGTGGATAGGTGAAATTATTACTGAAAAAGGTATTGGTAATGGAATTTCTTTGATAATTTTTGCAGGTATTATTTCACAGCTTCCAAGAATGCTTGCTACTTTCGGCAGTTCTATTGGTGATACAAAAACTTATGGTCCACTTCAAATTTTTAACTGGTTTACATTACCAGTTAACCCAGTTGTAACCGGTGTTGCTTTTGCTCTAGGATTTGCAGGAATTATCCTTCTATATATTTTAGTTAAAATTAATGAAGCACAAAGAGTTATTACTATAAATTATGCAAAGCGTGTTCATGGTAATTCATCTTACGGTGGCATTAAGAGTATTTTGCCAGTAAAATTAATTGTTGCTGGAGTTATACCTGTTATTTTTGCTGTTTCTTTCTTGAGCTTACCAGCTTTTGTTGGTCAAGTTATGAAATCATCTAATACGAATGTTGATCTTGCAAATAAACTAATAACATGGTTCCAAGCACCTAACGCAGGTTCTTTTACAGGTAGTACATGGGAGGCTTTCATTTACCCAATTTGTTACTTTATCTTAATTGTAATGTTTACTTACTTCTACACCTCAATAGTATTTAATTCTAATGAAATAGCTGATAATCTACAAAAACAAGGTGGATTTATAGAAGGTGTACGCCCTGGAATTTCAACAGCTAAATACTTAAGTACTACAGTTAATAGATTAAACTTGTTTGGGGCTATAGCTTTAGGATTAATTGCTATTTTACCTTTTGTTGCAGATTATTTGTTATATCATTTAGTACAAATACAAAACGGTAACTTATCAATAGGCGGAACAGGATTACTAATTGTTGTTACCGTTGCACTTGAAAGTATTAGGCAGTTAAATTCTAGAGCCTTAATGGTAACTTACGACGATTATAAATAGAATTTTATAAAAGGGTGGAAGGTGGTATATTACCGTGATTGTTAAAAACAGGAATAGCCGTAAAAGAAAAGTATTTACTATAATATTAGTGATTGCTTGGCTAAGCTTTGCAGGATTTAGTGCCTATTACGTATATACTCATTTTATTGATGTCAAGCCAGAAGTAATTACTAGGGTTGACCCTAATGGTGTAGAAATAAAGGTTGATGAACGACCCGTTACGGTTCAAGCTAAGCAAGAGTGGACAGTACCAGCTAGCCATCCAAGGTATATCTCTATTCCTAAATTAGGAATAGAGAATGCTAGAATAGTTCAGCTAGGGATTATTAAAAAAACTGGCCAGTTAGATGCTCCTGTATCTATACATGATGCTGGTTGGTATAACGGTAGTGCATTACCTGGTAAGGGTGGCGCAATGCTTATGGATGGACATAACGGAGGCCCTAATTTCGGTGGCATATTTGAAAAACTTAGGGAATTAAAAAACGGCGATGAAATTATCATTGAACGTGGCGATGGTAAAAAGTTAACATACGTAGTAAAAGACAACCGCGATATGAATGTTAAGGATATTAATGATCCATCTAATAAATGGGGGATGGCTACCATGACAAATTCTATAGAAGCTGGTAAAGAGGGACTTAATATTATTACTTGTGTCGGTCAATGGGATGAAAGATCGCAAACTTTTAATGAGAGAACAATGTTAAGGGCTGTAATAAAATAAGGTATAGATTATTTTAAAAAAGTAGATAAAACTTCTTCAGGTAGTTGGAGAAGTTTTATTTTTATACGAAGATATATTATAATTAAAAGTAGATAATATCAGCTTGAATGGATAAAACTATGGAGCTTTCTAAATTTAAAAAAACTATTATAATACTTATTACACTTTTATTTGGTTTTATACCTATGTTTATATCTGCTATTTTGACGGATTCGTTTATCGGAGATAAGTATGATCTTCCAATGATTTTTTATATTAGCATTATGTTTGGAGACTTAGTTCTTTTACCTATATTCAATATTAAATTTGTAGAATTGTTTTATGAAAATAAAAAGAATATTATAGCTAAAAAATATAAGACTATCGGCAAAATTATATTAGTTTCTGTATTGTCTGCCTGCATAAATTTATACTCCCACTTTATTTTATGGCCTAACGATAATATTACAGGATTTATGGATTTTCATAAGGGTGAATTAGCTATTGGTGGATGGGTGCATTTCTTTTTTAGCTTTTTGCAAATGATAATTGTATTTTATTATTTAATCGAGTTGCCGGAAATTATTAAAGCAAACAAGAGTAATAAATTAATAAGATCATTACAGAAATTATTGATTATTTTCGTACTTCTACAAATTCCTGATTTTATTCTTCGAAATATTAAATTAAATACTATAAATAATTTTATAGGTGCCTTATTGACGGATTGGCCATCGGTAGCTGTTCCTATAGTTATGATAGCTTACTTTACATTTTTACAGATTAAATATAGAAAATAGCATATTAGAAAGCTCTAAAATACTCAAGGCTTAGGACATAGTAGGGTAAACTACAAACATAAAAATATAAGAGACTACTGCATTCGAAAAATATAACATAAAAGACCTAATATATTATTTTAAAGCATAAGCTAAGAAAGAATAAAACCTATTTTAGTGCTTGACTTTTTTACTCGGATGGTGTAAAATTTTATAGATTTATGGCTCAGAAAGAAGTTATCAAGTTGGAAGGGAAAATCGTAGAAGCGTTACCAAATACGCAGTTTAAGGTTGAACTCCAAAATGGGCATACAATCACCGCCCATATTAGCGGAAAAATGCGTAAAAACTATATCCGTTTAGTACAGGGTGATAGAGTGGAAGTAGAGTTGACCCCTTATGATCTCACGAAGGGAAGAATCAGCTTCCGACTCAGAGACGAAAAGCAAGTATCGTAATAACAAATATGGAATGCCGTTATTATCATCTAACGGTAGTCTTATTATTTTTATGAGGAGCTTGCAGATAATATCAACCTAAAGGAATAAGGAGTTTTTTACACTTTATGAAAGTTCGTGCAAGTGTTAAAAAAATCAGTCCTGATGACATTTTAGTGCGTCGTAAAGGTCGCCTACGTGTTATCAATAAGAAAAAACCTAAGAATAAGCAAAGGCAGGGTTAAGTATGGCTCGAATCGCAGGTGTAACAATCCCAGCGGAAAAACAAGTATGGATTGCTCTTACCTATATATATGGTATCGGCGAAACTACTTCAAGAACTATCCTTGCGGCGGCTAATATTGAGCCGACCACTCGGGTGAAAGATCTCACCGAGGCTGAAGAACAGAAGCTACGTGAAATCATTGATAATGATTACACTGTAGAAGGTGATCTGCAACGCCTCGTGGCAAATAATATCAAACGTCTAAAAGACATTAACAATTATAAAGGTATGCGTCATAAGACAGGTCTTCCTGTGAACGGACAGCGCACCCGTACAAATGCACGAACACGCAAGGGACGCGCAATTGCCGTTGGTGGAACGCAACCAAAAGCAGCAAGTAAGACCTAAGATTAAGGAAGGAATAGGAAAATGGCAGAAAAAGTTAGTCGTAAAAAACAGCGCCGATCTGTTCCATCAGGTCAAATGCACATTCAAGCTACTTTTAACAATACTATTATTACTTTTTCAGACAAAAAAGGTAATGTGTTAACAGCAGCAAGTGCAGGTGCTTGTGGCTTCCGTGGAAGCAAAAAAGGTACTGCATACGCAGCACAAGTTGCTACTGAAAAAGCAGCTGAAAATGCTAAGACTCTTTATGGTCTTGGTTCTGTAGATGTTTTCGTAAAAGGTGTGGGACTTGGTCGTGATTCAGCGATCCGTTCATTATCAAACCTAGACATCTCAGTTGAAAGTATTAAAGATGTGACGGGTGTTCCACACGGTGGTGTTCGTCCAAAGAAAGCAAGGAGGGCTTAATAAATGGCACGAGATAGGTCTCCGATTGTTAAACAATCACGCCGTGAAGGCTATGCTCTTCATCCAAAAGCTACTAAGATTATGGCGCGTAAAAGTGGTATTCCTGGACAACATTCAGGAAGCCGACAAGGTAAGCCAAGTCTTTATGCAATACAATTACGTGAAAAACAAAAAGTACGTCGTCTATACGGATTACTTGAAAAGCAATTCGCACGTTTAATGAAAGAAGCATCACGTAAAGATGGTCTAGCAGGTGAAAATCTTCTTCAACTTCTAGAGCAACGTCTTGACAATGTTATTTATCGTGCAGGGTTTGCTACTTCACGTCGTCAAGCTCGCCAATTAGTAAGCCATGGACATTTCATGCTTAATGGTAGACGAGTAGACATTCCATCAATTCGCGTAAAAGCAGATGATGAAATTGTAGTACGTCCAAAAAGCCAAAAATCTGGTTACTTTACTAACTTACAGGATGTAGTTGCTAATACAAACCAACCTGCACTTAGCTGGTTGAAATCAGACAGTAGCAAAATGACTGTTAAAGTTACTGGTCTTCCAAAACGTGAAGAAGCAGAAGCCGGAATTAATGAACAGCTAATTGTTGAGTACTACTCACGATAAAGGGTAAGGAGCTAAAAGTTTATATGTCAAAATTAATTCATAATCCAGCGCTTGCTGAGATCCAAGATAATAGCGAAACTTCTGCAACTTTTGTAGTTAAGCCGCTAGAAGCTGGATACGGTAATACGCTTGGTAACAGCTTGCGTCGTGTTTTGCTTTCAAGCATTAACGGTGCTGCTGTGGTAGCATTCAAAATAGAAGGTGTAAGCCATGAATTTACAACTGTTGAAGGTGTTCGTGAAGACGTTGTAGATATTATGCTAAACCTTAAAAATGTAAAATTTAAAGCACATACAGATAATCCTGTAGAATTAACTCTTGAAAAGAGTGGAGCAGGTATTATTACTGCTGGCGATATTCAATCTAATGCAGATATGGAAGTGGTAAACCCAGACCAAGTTATTGCTACTATTGATGGTGAAAAAACTAAGTTTATAATGCACCTAGTAGTAGAATCTGGCCATGGATATAAAACTATAGAAGATTCTAGTGAAGATAGATTACATAGTGATATGATAGCTATAGATGCTATGTTCTCGCCAGTTTTACGTGTGCGTTATAAAGTTGACAACACGCGTGTTGGACAAAATTCTAATCTTGATAGTCTTGAGATTACAATTGATACTGATGGTTCAATTTCACCTAGAGAAGCTTTCGAACAAGCAGCTGCTATATTAGTAAACCAATATACTGCTTTAGCTGGATCTACTGAAGTTGCTCCAGCTCCTGCATTAGGAGAAGAAGCTGATGATGAAGCTAGTGAGCTTTATACACCAGTTGAAGATTTAAACTTGACAGCTCGAACAACAAATGCGCTTGTTAATAACAACATTCGCACCGTTCACGATTTAGTTAACCTTACCGAACAAGATTTGCGTGAACTTAAAGGCTTTGGAAGTAAAGCTCTAGATGAAGTAAATGATAAAATAGCGGAGTTAAATTTATAATATGCACCGACATGGATATAAAGGGCGAAAATTTGGTCGTGAACGCGACCAACGCCGCGCACTCCTCAAAGGCTTGGCAACTTCGCTTGTCATTCATGGCAAGATTGAAACTACTTTGCCGAAAGCCAAAGAGACATTGCGTTATACTGAAAAATTAATTACAAAGGCCAAAAAAGGTGATTTACATAACCGTAGACAAGTAATGGCAAAACTTGGAAATATCGAAGTTGCTAATAAACTTGTTGATGTAATAGCACCACAACTTAAAAATAGAAATAGTGGTCACCTACGCATAGAACGAACTAGAGTTCGTCGTGGCGATGGCGCTGAAATGGCTATTATTGAGTTTGTTGACCAAATTAATCATGAAAGTGAGGATAAGTAAATGGCTGTTAATGCAAAAACTTATTCACAAAAACCAGTAGAAGTAGAAAGACGATGGGTTTTGATTGATGCAGAAACTGCACCAACACTTGGACGTTTGGCTACTGAAATTGCTACTTACTTAACAGGTAAAAATAAAGTTACTTACACACCACACACAGATGGTGGTGATTATGTAGTAGTTATTAATGCTGAAAAAGTAAAAGTAACTGGTAATAAAGAAGAAGATAAGATGTACTACCGTCACAGTGGTTTCCCTGGTGGACTAAAAGAGGCATCTTTGAAGGAAGTTAGAGTTAAAGATGCTTCAATGATTATTGAAAAAGCAGTTAAAGGTATGCTTCCTAAAAATAAATTACAAGAAGAACGCATGAAACGTCTACGTGTTTATAACGGTAGTGAGCACAACCATGTAGCACAAAAACCTGAGAAAGTTGAGGTAAAATAATATGGCTGATACTAAGTATTTTTATGGTCTTGGTCGTCGTAAGTCTGCTACAGCACGTGCAAGACTATTTGCAGGAAAAGGTAACCTAACTATTAACGATAAGCCTGCATTGGAATATTTTTCAGGAAATAAAACTATGCTTGCTGAGGTTACTGACCCATTAGCACTAGTTCAAAAACAGAATGAATATGACATTACTATAAAAGTTAATGGTGGTGGTCTTTCTGGACAAGTAGATGCGATTAAGCTTGCAATTTCAAAAGCTTTGACAGTTGCACATGTTGATTTACGTCCTGTACTAAAGAAAGCAGAATTATTAAAACGTGATCCACGTGAAAAAGAACGCAAGAAGTATGGTCTTCGTTCTGCACGTAAAAGAGAGCAATTCTCAAAACGTTAAAAGCTACGATAAAAATAACTCCGGATGGAGTTATTTTTATTTTTTATTATAAAAATTATTAAATATTATCAATATTATAAAGCCCCTCAACTAGGAGGGGTAAGGAACACGCTAACGCACTACATGAACTACTTTAGTGACTTTTAGGTCACCTGTTGATATCATTTTATAAAAGATATTGAAGATATTACCATTACTAGTTAGTTTAACCAAGCCTTTTTGAGAAGTGGCGTAATACCTGCTACCTTTTAAAATATGTTCAGACTCTTTGATGAGGTCTGATTCAGATGGGAAGATTTTATCCTTAAGATTATTCATCTTCTCTGCTTTAGTGTGAAATTGGTGATAATGTACTAATGGAACCATAATAGATTCCTCCTTTACTATTTGATAATTATAATTATACCATTAAAATATATAATTTGCAATAGTAAATTTATATTTTTATTACTAGTAGTTCTATTTATATAAGCTAAGTAATAATATATTTATATAGTATAATAATACCTTTACTAAAAATAGAAATATTGAAAAATAATTATGATTATGATTAAATAAGGGTATATTTTAGTAAGTGGGAGTTATTATGAAAAACATTTTAAATAAAAAAAACATATTTAAAATAATATTAGTTTTGTCACTTGTTATACTGGCAAGCCATGGTTGGTTTATGTATTTAACAGTACCAAAAAATTATGTAGGGTCAGTTTGCAATAATAAAGTAATAGAGGAATATAATAATTTAATCCAAGATGGTAATAAGCTAGATAAAGAAGCTAAAGGTTTTGAAGATAGAGTGATAGCTATGAAGAATTATAGCAAAGATTCTAACTGCGTACTTATTTCTTTAAGAATGAATGAATACCTTAAGAATGAAGATAAATATAAAAAAGATTTAGAAAATCTTAAAGACCTAGTAAATAAAAATCAATCCCCTAGTATTAAGAATAAAGGTATAGATAGTCTTGATAATTTAATTCAGAATGCTAATTTTTCTAATAACGACGATTACTATATAGATGCAGGTGAGTTAAATGACAAAAAATAAAATAGTTATATTAGGTAGTGGGTTATTATGTACTATTTTTGTTAGTTTTACTATGACGTTATTTAATAGTAATTATGCTAGTGCGTCAGTTATAAGCGGAATAAAAGATGATTTGCGTAGTCTAGATGGTAGAACTGAAGCTTCCGGACATACCCTGCATTGGTTTACCCTTCCTGGCAAGCCTATTGATAGGGATAGCGACGCAATTGAAATACCGGATAATTTTAATAAGGTGACTGTTCAGCTTAGAACTATTGCTTATACCCATAAAAATAGTAGATATATCCCTGCAACATCATACTCTACTAATATTAGAAAAGGTATTGGCCTGTATGCAGACAGGATAAAAAATATCGATTTCAATGCTAAAGACGTAGGTAAAGGAAAAATCGTTGAGATTGGTAGACGGCCAGCGCCAGGTAATTTTACTACCGAAGCTGAGTATAGAAGAAACTACCTTACTTTAGAACTTGATATTAGAGGTATAGGAAGAAGTGGTGAAGTTGTTGCTATGCCTATACCTATATTTTCCTGTTACCATACAAGGGGGCTATTCAATTTATCTGGAATAGATAATGGTGATGAATGGGAAGGTCAACTTATAGACGGCCGTGCAAGATGTAATTCTTCTGATTATATATTAAAAATTAAACGCTTGCCAACTATTCCACCCCCACCAGCATCAGAAAGCTCTCATGCTAAAACTTTAATATCAGTTAATGATAATGGCAATAAAAAGAGTATTTATGATAGAAATTGGAGTGAACAAAACCTATTAGCACCAGTAGGTAAGAACTTAATGTTCTACCACTCTGTTTATGATGGTGTAGGCTATAAAGATGATACTAGGTCGAACTGGTCATGGAATACTAGACTAGGAGCCGTTAACTCTGGCCTAGAAAAAACAGGAAGAGGAACTGTTGTTCGGCAAGGAAATATTCACGAAACGCTAAGGAATAGTCGAAGTAATAGTAGTTCTATGACTATAAAACCAAACCAAGCAGGTCAAACTATTTGTGATAGCATTAACTATCGAGCTGAGCATTTTAGGTATATATATGAATATAAAGAACGAAAAGAAAATGGAGAAGTTGTAGGATACGATTTGCAAAAACATGAGGAGCGTAACCCAGAAAGTGTAGATGTGCATTCTACCCCTAGATGTGCTTATGTGCCTTATGATTATGAATTAAAATTATGCTTAGCATCCTTATCAACAACACCTCAAGTTTATTGTGGAGGTTCAGACATACCAACTGAATCAAATAAAGAAATCCCAATAGATCCAAATATAGAGAATAAAGGAAGTACACCAACGCCTTCAAATACTAAATGGAAAATTACTCAATGGAGAGTTTCAGAAGATAATGAGAATATCCCTGTAGGGAAGGGAGGAGATGATAATAATGGTAAAAATACTTGCCAGTATTATAGTGAAGTATTTGCTGGAAATATAAGAGACTGCAAGGTTACTAACGAGGGTGAAAAAAGCATACCTATTGGTGACAGTTATTTTGATAGTAAAAAAATAGTAGTGCCAAATAATGCTAAAGTTGGCGAGAGATATTGTATAGGTTTGTCTGTATCTCCTTATTCATTAAAGCAAAATGAAGATAAAGCTAAACAGGATAGTAAGATAGGTAAAGAATGGCGACATGCTGCACCTATTTGTATGTTAGTTGTTAAAAAGCCTAAGGTGCAAGTATGGGGAAACGGTATATATACACGTGGTGGAATAAAGACAAGTACAACAGTTGTGTCGGGCAAGACGCTTGGTTCTTGGGTAGAATATGATGCTTTTTCGGCTAAAAGTATTAAAGGATTTAAATCTGAATCGTCTTATACAACAAATAATTTGACATTTACTAACAATATTCATCATTTAGGTAACTGGGGGGTGTGGAATAGTATTTCTACAGCTAACTATATAGAAAATGGTGTTAGAGCTAAATTTGGTAGGAATAGCAAGAACGATCCAGTAAATAAAGTAGAAGTAGAAGAATACAGAGGAAATTATACTTTGAATGGCTTGGACGGTAATAACAAACCTGACGGATGGACGAGTGTAATTTACGCTGATAATATTAAAATAAATGGTGATATTATAAATAAGAATCCTGCAGATAATAATATTACTAATATTCAGCAAAAAATTATTATTGCTAATAATATCTATATAGATCCAAGGGTTAAAAGGATTGATGCGTGGTTGATAGCTAAAAATGATTTAATTACATGTACTGAAAATAATGCTAGTTTTAAGACAAAAGTATCAAATAAAACATGTAATAATGAGCTAAAAATTAATGCAGGGGTAGTGGCTAAAAATATTCATTCTTGGAGAACATATGGAAGTGAAAACGGAATGATGGAAAAACCTGCTGAAATATATAACCAACGAGCAGATGCTTATATGTGGTCATATAGTAAAGGGTCTGGTGATAACCATATAGTTACTACTTATACTAAAGAATTGCCAGTGAGGTATTAAAATTATGGGTATTAAAAAATATAATTCTGGATCTGTTTCAATGTTTGTGGTAATTATGACAAGTACCTTAATTGTCATAATGGCATCAAGCTTTGTAAAATTAATGAATCGTGACCAGCAAAGAGCTACCGAGCAAGATTTATCTCAATCTGCCTACGATAGCGCACAGGCTGGGGTGGAGGACGCTAAAAGGTTTATTGCTAAGTATAGTGCAGAGTGTGGAAGAGGTTTAAGGCTGGATACTCGAGAATGTATTGATATGCAAAATGCTTTAAATAAATCTGACTCATGCAATATGTTAAATAGCGGTAATATTGGAGCTAAAGAGGGTGAAACGCAAATTCAAACAAGTGCATCTTCATCATCTCGCGACTCACAATTAAATCAAGCTTATACATGTGTTAAAATGCAATATGATACGGATGACTTTTTAGGGAAATCTAGTACTCAGCAATCAAAAATGATACCTTTAAAAGGAAATAGAGATTTTAGGTATGTTAGGATATCTTGGCATAATGTAAATAATATGTCTAAGCCTGACGAAAGCATTAACTTGCCGGAGGTTACTGGACATCCATCACGAATACAAACAGAGAGTCTTAGTAATTGGCAAAAAAATGCCACTAGGCCGGCAATGTTAAAAACGCAGTTCTTTGGCTATAAGAATGGCAGAAACATGTTAGAAAAAATGGATAGTTCGTTTTCCGATGATGGTGAAGGTTTAGATGAAGCGTTGCTAATGCCAACTGATCCAAAATCAATATCAGCTAACTCACGATTTAACCTTCCTAATAATCGTAGAGATAATCCTACGAAATTAGAATACTTATATCCTGTTAGCTGTAATAAGAATTTACTAGCTGGTGGATATGCTTGCATGGTTACTATAGATCTTAATCATAACGTATTAACTGGAGACAACGCTTTCTTAAGGCTTCTTCCTATTTATAGAGATACAGATTTTAAAATTGAGCTATTAGATGAAAGGCAAAGAATAGTTAAATTTAATGGTGTTCAACCAAAAGTAGATTCTACAGGTAGGGCAAATGATAGATTTAGAAGAGTTGAAAGTAGATTAGAATTTAATGATTCTAACATCCCTGTTCCTGATTTTGCTGTAGAATCAGAAGATACTAGTCAACCGTTTTGTAAATCTTTCTGGGTGAGTCATTTGAAGAACGGTGGATGGGAATGTAAACTCTAAAAAAATCACATATATAAATAATGCCGGTATAATTACTGGCATTATTTTAAGATATGTTACATCTTGTTAAAAGTTGCCATTAGCGTTATAATAAGTATATGAATGAAAATTCTCGATATGCGGTAGGGGTGGATGTTGGTACTTCATATATTAGATGTGTAGTAGCTAGTTTAGATAATGAAGCAAAACCAAGAATTGTAGGTTGTAGCCAAGTTGAAAATAGTGGTATGAAGAAAGGAGTTATATCTCATCTTGCTGGACCTAATAAAGCTTTAGATAAAGCTTTGAATGAAGCTGAAAATATGAGCGGGCAGGATATTAAAAAGGCTTGTTTTAGTATTAACGGATGTCATATATTGAGTACTAAAACCGATGGAATGATAGCTATTAACTCTCCTAAACAGGTGGTTTCTTTAGACGACCTTGATCGTGTTGAGGAAGTAGCTTCAATAGGAAAAATACCAAATAATCGAGAAATACTTAAATTTATACCATACTCGTACAATTTAGATGGGCAAGATGGTATTGCTGACCCTATGGGTATGAATGGAAATAGATTAGAAGTTTATGCGAACATTATATCTTCCTTAGCTCCACATATAAATAATATACATATTTTAGCTGAAGAAATGGAGATGAATGTTACTTCTATTATCCCTAGTGTTATGGCTGCCAGTGAAGCTGTTTTAAACGAAAAGCAGAAAGAAAGTGGTGTAGTTGTGATTGATATGGGAGCAACTACTACTGGTGTTGCTATATATGAAGAGGGCGATATACAGTTCCTTCGAGTAGTGCCAATGGGTGGGCAAAATATTACTAATGACTTAGCTATTTGTCTTAAAATAACACCTGATATTGCAGAAGAAATTAAATTAAAACATGCACTTGCTATTGAGCGCAGTGAACACCACGATATTGTTGTTAAGAGAGGTCGTGAACACTATAGTTTTAACACTAGCGAAATTGATGAAATTATAGAAGCTCGCCTTGAAGAAATTTTTGAAGAAGTAAGGAAAGTTCTAAAAGTTGCTGGTAAAGATGCAAAACTTCCTAGTGGTGCTGTACTAGTTGGCGGTGGAAGTAATATGAAAAAAATTGATGAGTTTGCTAAGAAACATTTAGATTTAGCTACTCAAATAGGAAAATCTAATATTGAGTCTTCAGTTTCTGAAGAGGTGTTTAGCCCCGAATTTGCTGTGGCGGTAGGCCTTATGCTTGAAGATACTAATAGTGATGGCGATTTAGGTGGTCATCACCAAAGAGAAAAAGAGCAAAATGGATTTTTTGCACGGCTCTTTAGAAGAAATAAATAAAAAGTGTTATAATAAGTGAAAATAAGGAGATTTTAAATGCCAGAGATTAAACCTAATGAGATTCAGACATTTGCTAAAATTAAAGTAGTTGGTATAGGAGGTGCTGGAGGTAGCGCTGTAAACCGCATGAAGGATGTAGGTTTAAATAATATTGAATTCATTGCAATGAATACAGATGCACAAGCTCTTTATAACTCTAAGGCTGATACTAAAATACACCTTGGCCGAGAGACTACAAACGGCCTTGGTGCAGGTGCCGACCCAATGGTTGGTGAAAGTGCTGCTTTAGAATCTAAAGAAGATATAAAGCAAGCTTTAGAAGGTGCTGACATGGTGTTTATAACAATTGGTGCTGGTGGTGGTACTGGTTCTGGTGCTGGTCATGTAGTAGCAGAAATAGCACGAGAAATGGGTATTTTGGTTATTGGTGTTGCAACCAGACCATTTACTTTCGAAGGAGCAAAGCGTAAAACTAATGCTGATTGGGCAATTAGTCGCCTTGCATCAGCCGTAGATACTTTAATTACTATCCCTAATGACAGGTTGCTTCAAACAGTTGATCGCAATTTACCATTAATGGAAACTTTTAAAATTGCTGATGACGTATTAAGACAAGGTGTTCAAGGTATTTCAGAGTTAATTACTGAACATGGGCTAATTAATCTAGACTTTGCTGACGTTAAGTCTATTATGAGTAATGCTGGTTCTGCGTTAATGGGGATAGGTCGTGCTAGCGGTGATGAGCGTGCAAGAAAAGCTGCCGAGCAAGCTATCGAAAGCCCAATGATTGAAGTTTCAATAGATGGAGCTAGAGGTGTACTATTTAATGTTTCCGGTGGTTATGATATGAGTATGAGTGAAATACAAGAAGCTGCCGAAATTATTACAGGAGCCGTAGCGCCTGATGCTAATATAATTTTTGGTGCAACATTAAAACCAGAATTAGAAGATGAATTAATTATCACCGTAGTTGCTACTGGTTTTGACCGTGAATATAATGCAGAGCATAAAAATAATTCATTAGATAGCGTAGTAACACAAGACTTAAGTATTGATAATTCATCAAAAAATAGCGAGAATGTAGAAGATATAGCAGAGTCAATTGATATAGAGCTAAATAAAGAAGAAGAGAACTCAGCAGCTGATTTTACTGGAGAACTTCAAACAAATAATATCTGGGCTACACAGGAAGATGATGAAGAAAGTGATATTCCAGCATTCTTACGTCGTCGAAAACGTAATAAGAAGGACTAATGAAATATAAAATAGACGAAACAAAAGTTTTAGAATCTAGAGTTTCGGTAGATGGAGAATCTATACGGCGTAGGCGCATAACTAAGGATGGTTATAGATTTACCACTTATGAACGTATAGAAAAGCCACAGTTAACCGTACTTAAATCTCATGGTGGTAGAGAACCTTTTGGTAGGGATAAACTTAAAGGGTCTATAATTCGTTCTATTGGTAAATTTGTTTCTGATATGCAAGTAGAAGAGATAATTAATCGGGTAGAGAATAAGCTTTTGAGTCGTTCTAATAAAGTATCATCTCATCAGATTGGTGAAGAGGTGTTAGAAGCTTTATTTGTTATGAATAAAGTTGCTTATATAAGATTTGCAAGTGTATTTAATGGTTTTCAAACGGTTGAAGATTTTGAAGAGATTTTACAAAAAATAAGGAATGAAGAATGAGAATTATAGCAATTTATAATAAAGAAAGCGACCACGCCCGAGCTACAGAAGATTTTTTATATGAGTTTGAGAGAAGAACTGGCTATAAAATTGAGACTCTAAGCCCTTATGATAGAGAAAATGAATCCCTGCTTCGTGCTTATGATATTGTTGAATACCCTACTATAATCGCCCTTTCAGAATCTGGCGAACTGCTACATATATGGAAAGGTATGCCTATACCTCTTATAAATGAAGTTTCGTATTACTTAGGATAATTATATAGAATGGATATTCTAGCACTCTTATTGTAAGAGTGCTATTTTCGTGTTATTATATATAGTATGACAAAGACATCAAATTATTTAGTGCCAACAGTTATTGAAGAAACTAATAGAGGTGAGCGTGCGTTTGATATCTACTCTCGTTTACTTAATGAGCGTGTGATTTTTTTAGGCGATGAAATAAACTCGCAAACAGCTAATATTGTGGTGGCACAGCTTTTACATTTAGCTTACCAAAATCCAGATGAAGATATTAAATTATATATTAATTCTCCTGGCGGAAGTGTTTATGATGGCCTTGCTATTTTAGACACTATTAATTTTATTAAGCCAGACGTGCAGACTATAGGAATTGGGTTGCAAGCTTCTATGGGTGCTTTTTTGCTTGCTGCTGGAACTAAGGGTAAAAGAGGAATCTTACCCAATGCTCGTGTAATGATCCACCAACCATCAAGTGGAACTAGAGGAAAAATAACTGATCAAGAAATTGATCTTAAAGAGGGCTTAACGCTAAAAGAAAAGTTAGCAGAAATATTAGCAAAAAATACTGGACAGAACCTAGAAAAACTTAAAAACGATATGGAACGTGACTACTGGATGAGTGCAGAAGAAGCTGTTAAATACGGTATTGTTGATAAGATTTTATAGAGTTAAATTACTATTGATTTTTAGATCAATAAGGAGTAGAATTATATATGCTTTAAAAAGCAAAATAGTTCTTTTAGGAGGATGGTAAGATGAATATACCAGAAAAAATTAGCGAAATCCTACATACTAAGGACCATTCAAAAGAAACTTTGGATGAAGAAACTAATAGAGTTATTTTAGCTAGCCGTAAAGCTGAAATGGAACGTAGTGTACAAAGGTTTATAATGTAATAGCCTTTTCCTCCATATACAATAAAAGTGGCAATATTGCCACTTTTAAATTTAAAAAAGAAAAGTCCGTTTTAAAACGGACTTATTTTAGTGGTTGAAAACTAGTGCCTACTTCAGAATTTTTTAATCTTAGAAATTCTTCATAAGTTACTGGTACAGGCCTATAGGTAATGCTATCACCAAAGCGTAGTTTTGCCAATACATAATACCTATCATTGGGCAATAGATTCAAGTAACCTTCTGTGTAAGTATAATCTGTTTTTACTGGTTTTTTTGCAATTATTTTTACGAAAGAATACTCATCAGCCCAAGCAAACTGCTCACTACTATAGGTTAAGCCTTTTATTTTCTTACCTTGACTGTCACCGAAATAAATTCTAGTTCCAAAACCTAGAGGATTTATTACGAAAAATACATTGTCAACTTTTTGACCAGTACCAGCCTGTGAGAAGGTTAAGCCTTCTGCAGGTAAGATTGTTTTACCAGCAAATTCTTCACTTAACCAATTTTTAGCTTTATTACTACCAATTTTACCTTTTTCTAAAATATCCTCTAATTTCTGCTTCCATTGTGAATTTGAATTAGAATTCAAAATAGGGTCGTTATTCTGGGTTGCTTCAGGAACAGCCTTTTCATCCGTCTCTTTAGGAGATGGACTAGAAATATTACTAGTTTTAGGGGCTACGCTAGTTTTACCAGTGTCATCTTTATTGCTACAGGCTACAAAAATGAATGAAGCTAGTATTATACTAAAAAATAACACTACTTTTTTATCAAGATTTTTCATAAAAATCCTCCTTATTTTTAAATGTACTAATATATTTATATTTTATAATAAAAATACAAAAAAGTCAAATAAATAACAGATTCGCTATTATTGATTTCTATTGAAAAAAATGACTTTTTATGATAAAATTGCTTATAAGAAGTAGTGTGTCTGCGGGAATTATTTCAGAGATTTGGCAGTTTCTGAATGTCGTTAGACGGAGAATCTTCGGGCCGATTCTAATAACACTTATAAAATACAAGGAGAAAAATGGCGGAAAAGCGAGTAAACGCTGCGGGTCGAGTATTCTTTTCAAAAGAGGATGCTATTTTAAGTACACCCGATTTAATTTCTCACCAACGTGAATCGTGGCGAAATATGATCGACACGGGTCTTAGTGAGATTTTTAATGAATTAAACCCAATTGAAGACTATACTGGTCAACGATTGTCGTTAAAATTCAAAAAATATGAATTTCATAACCCTAAAACCACCAAGAGTTATGCAAAAGAAAATAATATAACTTTTGAAGCACCTCTTCATGTACAGGTTGAGTTAACTAATAAAGTTACTGGTGAAGTTAAAGAACAAGAGATTTATCTTGGTGATTACCCATGGATGACTAGCCAAGGTACCTTCATTATTAATGGTACTGAACGTGTTATTGTTTCTCAGTTAGTACGTTCTGAAGGTGTATATTTTAATGCTGAAAACTATGCTGGCAAAAAATACTATGGAGCTAAAATTATTCCTGCGCGTGGTGCATGGCTTGAATTTGAAACAGACCCTAAAACTAACGTAATTTATGTAAAAATTGACCGTCGTCGTAAAATTACAGCTACAACATTAATTCGTGCTCTTGCACAAATCAGTAAAGATGAAGTTAAAGAAATCTTTAAAGATGTTGATAGTGGTGATATTAAATATATTGAAACTACTTTAGAAAAGGATAGCGCAAGCGGACCAAACGAAGCGTTAATTGAAGTTTACCGCCGTTTACGACCAGGAGACTTAGCCACTATTGATAATGCTCGTTCTATGATTGAACGTATGTTCTTTGATTTTAAACGCTTTGATTATGGACGCGTTGGTAGATATAAAATCAATAAACGATTAAATATTGAAACACCAAATACTGTAGATAACAGAACTTTCCAGATGGATGACCTTTACCGAATTATTAAAGAAGTTATTCGTTTAAATAATGAACAAGGTGAAGTTGATGATATTGATAGTTTAGAAAACCGACGAGTTAAACTTGTAGGCGAACTTGTAGCTCGCCAATTCCGTGTTGGTATGCTACGTATGCAACGTAATGCAATGGATAGAATGTCCTTAACTGATATTGAAAATGTTACTCCTGGACAATTAATTAATGCTCGCCCAGTAGTAGCAGCAGTGCGTGAATTCTTTGCTGGAAGCCAGTTGGCTCAAGTTATGGATGAAACAAACCCACTATCAGAGCTTTCACACAAGCGTCGTCTAAGTTCAATGGGTCCTGGCGGTGTTACTCGTGATCGCGCTGGACTTGAAGTTCGTGACAGCCACCCAACACACTATGGGCGTATTTGTCTTGTTGAAACTCCTGAAGGCGCTAATGTTGGTCTTGTTACTAACCTTGCGACATTTGCTAGAATTAATGAATACGGCTTTATTGAAGCTCCATACTTAAGAGTTAAAGACGGTAAAGTTACTGATGAAGTTGTATACCTTGATGCAGCACAAGAAGCCGAAGAAATTATTGCCGATGCTGGGTCTAAACTTAATGATGACGGAACTTTCGTTGAAGAACAAGTATCTGCCCGAAAATCACTTGTTCCTTCTCAGGTTGAAAGAAGTGAAGTTACGTTGATGGACGCTGTACACAGACAAGTTCTTGGTGCTGCTGCTTCCTTAATTCCATTCTTGGAGCGTGACCGTATTGACCGTGCTTTGACTGGTTCATCCATGCAGAAACAGGCCGTGCCTCTTCTTTGGACTGAAGCACCAACCGTTGGTACTGGTGTTGAAGCAGATATTGCTCGTAATCTATCTCAATTAATTACTGCCGAAGATGATGGTGAAGTATTAAAAGCTGATGCTAATACTATTGAAGTAAAATATAAAAATGGTACTACTATTTATGAGCTAAAACACTTTGAAAAGACTGCTGACGACCGTTGTTATAATCAAAAAGTAATAGTTAAAAGAGGCCAAAAAGTTAAGAAAGGTGATATTTTAGCTGAAGGTGCAAGCATTAGCAATGGTGAGCTTGCTTTAGGGCGTGATTTACGTGTTGCCTTTATGTCATGGGGTGGATATAACATGGACGATGCTGTGATTATATCTGATAGATTAGTTAAAAACGATGCTTTAACAAACATCAACATTAAAGATTACATGGTTGAAGTACGCGAAACTAAGCTAGGACCTGAACAAGTAACTCGTGATATTCCTAATGTTAGCGAATATGCTTTAAGGCACTTGGATGAAAACGGTATTGTACAAGTTGGCTCTGAAGTTAAAGCTGGAGATGTTCTAGTTGGTAAAATTACACCAAAAGGTGAACAAGAACTTTCAAGTGAAGAGCGACTACTTCGTGCTATTTTTGGTGAAAAAGCTAAAGATGTACGTGATACTTCACAGCGAATGGGAAATTCTGGCGCTGGTAAAGTTATTGGTGTTAAAATCTTCTCAAGAGAAAACGGTCATGAAATGCGTGCTGGTGTATTAATGCAGATTCAAATCTTTATTGCTGAAGCTCGCAAAATTATGGTTGGTGACAAGATGGCAGGACGCCATGGTAACAAGGGTGTTGTTGCTAAGATTCTACCAGAATCTGACATGCCTTTTATGGAAGATGGAACCCCTATTGATGTAATTCTTTCACCTCTTGGTGTACCATCACGTATGAATCTTGGACAGTTATTTGAAGTTCACCTTGGTATGGCTGCTAAAACACAAGGATATCGTGTTGCTACACCTACTTATGATGGTGTTGATGCTGAAACTTTAAGTGATGAATTAGAAGCAGCTGGTATTGCTAGAGACGGTAAAGTGCAACTTTATGACGGTTTAACTGGCGAGCCATTTGAACAACGCACTACAGTTGGATTCATGCACATGATTAAGCTTCACCATTTAGTAGCAGATAAGATTCACGCTCGTTCTACTGGCCCTTATACTATGGTTACACAACAACCTCTTGGTGGTAAAGCACAAAACGGTGGACAGCGATTTGGAGAAATGGAAGTTTGGGCGCTTGAAGCTTATGGTGCAGCTAATATGCTTCAAGAAATGCTAACTATTAAATCTGACGATGTGGTAGGACGCGCTAAAGCCTATGAGAGCATCATAAAGAACAATAAAATTGTTGGACCAGAACTTCCTGAATCATTCAACGTTTTAGTAAAAGAACTCCAGGGATTAGGATTACGCGTTGACTTGCTTGATGAGCATACGCAAGTTGATGCCGAAGAGCTATTATCTGTAAGAAATGCTGACGTGGATAGTTTAAGCATTGAAGATGAAGAATATGAAGCTATTCGTGATGAATCCGATGGTGAATTTGAAAATAATATGAATATTCAAGACATTGATGAAATTGATGAAATTAAGGAGGAAGCGTAAATGGCGAGGGTAGTACATACCAATCAAATGACCGATTTTGATGCCGTACGTCTTGCTGTAGCTAGCCCAGAAGATATTTTGGGCTGGTCACACGGCGAGGTTACAAAGCCAGAAACAATTAACTATCGTACACAAAAACCTGAAAGAGATGGTTTGTTCTGCGAAAAAATATTTGGACCTGTAAAAGATATTAACCCTTATGACAGCAAATTAAAGGGCGTAAGAAGCCGTGAAGTTGCTGTTGATAAGAACGGTGAAGTGGTTACTAAATCTATTGTTCGTCGTGAACGTATGGGGCATATCGCCTTAGCAGCTCCTGTAGCACACATTTGGTTTATGCGTGGAGTTCCTAGTGCAATGAGTTTACTATTAGGTATGACCGTTAAAAATATTGAGCGTATTGTTTATTTTGCAAGTCATGTTATTTTAAGTGTTGACGAAGAGAAACGTGAACAACTACTAGCTGATCTAGATGCTGAAGACACTGCAGCACGTGCAGCTATTAAATTCCGTTATGAAGAAATGGCTAAAGAAGATGGTGTTAATCTAAAAGCTATTGCTGAAATGCAAACCAAAGAAATAGATGAGCTTAACGAAAACTATAAAACTAAGAAAGATCAATTTACAGGAATTACTAAAGGTGCTTTGATTACTGAAACTGAATATCGCAATCTTCCAGAAGAAGCTCAAGATATTATTGAGATCGGTATGGGTGGTGAAGCTATCAAAAAAATGCTTGATGAGGTTGATGTAGATAAGCTTATTGAATCTCTAAAAGAAGAATCTGAAAAAGCAAAAGGCCAAAGACAAAGTAAGATCCTAAAACGTCTAAAAACTATTGAAGGAATGAAATCTGCTGGCATTAAACCATCTAGCCTATGTATTTCTGTTCTTCCGGTTATTCCTCCGGATCTACGCCCAATGGTTCAATTAACTGGTGGTCGTTTTGCTACTTCAGACTTAAACGATTTATACCGTCGTGTAATTAACCGTAATAATCGTTTGAAAAAACTTATAGAGCTAAATGCTCCAATGGTTATTAAGCGTAATGAAATGAGAATGCTACAAGAGGCAGTTGATTCATTGATTGATAATAATGCTTCAAGAAGTGGTAGGTCTGCTAATACTACTGGTGGACGCCGAAAGCTAAAATCATTAAGCGATATGCTAAAAGGTAAGCAAGGACGATTCCGTCAGAACCTACTTGGTAAGCGTGTTGACTACTCTGGACGTTCAGTTATTGTTGTTGGTCCAACACTTAAAGCTCACCAATGTGGATTACCGAAACAAATGGCAGTTGAGCTATTTAAACCATTTATTATCTCTTGGTTGATAGATAAAGGACATGCTAACCATATTAGAACTGCTACACGTTTAATTGAAGCTAAAGATTCAGTAGTTTGGGATGCTTTAGACGAAGTTATTGTAGGTAAATATGTGCTTCTAAACCGTGCTCCATCACTTCACCGTTTATCTATTCAGGCTTTCCAACCTAAGTTAGTAGATGGTAAAGCTATTCAATTGCACCCACTAGTTGCTAATGGATTTAACGCTGACTATGACGGTGACCAGATGGCTGTTCACTTGCCACTTTCTGAAGCTGCCCAAGAAGAAGCCAAGAATTTGATGAGCATTTCACATAACCTTCTAAAACCAGCAGATGGACAACCAGTCCTTTCTGTTGACCAAGATGTTGTTTACGGTAACTACTATCTAACTTACGAAAAACATTCTGAAGCTAGCAAAAAACCACGAGCTTTTGCTAATGTTTATGAGGCAGAAATGGCTTATGACAAGGGCGAAATTGCACTTCAAACACCTATACGCGTAAATGTTAAAGGCGAAAACCGTAATACCACATTAGGACGTGTATTCTTTAATGAATTGTTACCTGAGGATTATCCTTATGATAATAACCCACAAACTAAGAAGCAAATTAATAAAGTTCTTGCTGATATGTTCTCTCACTACGGTGCAGAAACTACAGTAGCTGTTGCAGACAAAATTAAAGCTTTGAGTTTTTACTTTGTAACTAAGTCAGGTTTATCTATTGGTAAAGAAGACTATACCGTATATGAAAGTGGTAAAGTTGCAGAAATTATTGCTGAAGGTGATGCTAAAACTACATTAATTCAAGAACAATATGATCAAGGATTGTTAACAGAACAAGAACGCTACAACCTTATTATTAACAACTGGCATGATGCTATAGACAAGGTTGATAGTGAGATTGCTGACCGTGTTAAGAATGAGGGTGCTGATTCTCCTGTAGGATTAATGGCGATTTCTGGTTCTCGTGGTAACGCAACTAACATCCGTCTTGCTTCTGGATTAACAGGAATTATGGTGGATGCTACTAACCGTGAAATTGAGCTTCCTATTCGCTCTAACTATACACACGGTATGAGTTCCCTTGAAGCTTTCGTGGCTACACGTGGTGCTCGCCAAGGTTTGATTTCTACAGCCCTTAAGACAGCTGACTCTGGTTACTTAACAAGACGCCTTGTAGACGTTGCCCAAGATGTCTTCTCTACTACTGATTCTGAAGAAGAAACTGATGCAGGATTTGAGATTTTCCGTTCTGAAAGTGAAGACACAATGATTGCTTTTGGTGATCGTTTATATGGTCGCTTTACTGCTGAGGCCGTAGAAGGACATATTGGAGCTGATGAGTTAATTAGCCGAGAGATTGCAGACGCTATAGAAAATGATGTTAAAATTCAAAGTGTTAAAATTCAAAGCGTATTGTCAACATCTAACTTATCTGGTATTCCACAAAAATCTTACGGTATAGATATGGCTACTGGTCACTTAGTATCAGCTGCAGAACCTGTAGGTGTTATTGCTGCTCAATCAGTTGGTGAGCCAGGTACACAGTTGACCCTAAACACATTCCACAGCTCTGGTGTTGCTGGATCTGGCGCCATCTCACAGGGTCTTCCACGTGTTGAAGAGCTTCTGGAAGCTCGTTCACCTAAAGGTCAGGCATATATGACTGAAGTTTCTGGACTAGTGGATATTTGGGAAGATAACAATATGAATATTATCCAAATTACGCCACAAGTTAAAGTTGATGGTGAGGAAATGGCACCTGTACGTTATGAAATACCTAACTCCGTAGCTTTAGCTGTAAGTAAGAATGACTTGGTGGAAGCTGGTGATCGCCTAACAATTGGTTCATTAAATCTTCGTGATCTTATGGAATATAAAGGTGTAGAAGCAACTCAAAGATATATTATGAATGAAATTCTACGTATCTATGCAGCCCAAGGCCAAGATATTGCATCTAAGCACCTTGAGATTATAGTACGCCAAATGTTCAGCCGTGTATTAATTGAAGATGCTGGTGATTCTGACTTTGTAACAGGTGATATTGTTTCTAAAGCTTCAGCTGTAGAAGCTAATAAAGAATTAGCTAAAGAAGGTAAGAAACAAGTTTCATTTAAGCAACAGCTTCTAGGAATTACTAAAGTTTCTATTTATAGCGATAGCTTCCTGTCGGCAGCTTCATTCCAAAATACTACAAGCGTATTGATTGGAGCAGCTACATCTGGACGCGTAGATAAATTGCATGGACTAAAAGAGAATGTGATTATTGGACGCAAGATTCCTGTAGGAACAGGTGTTAAAAACAAAGTTTCAAAAGAAGTAGAAGAAACTGAGGAATAAAAATATTAAAAATACTAGTCTTAAACGGCTAGTATTTTTATTGTATAGTTTTAGATTATGATATAATTTAAAGTATAGAAATAATTTAGTACAAAAAAGAATCTTATTATGAATAAAAAAAATATAATTATGCAGAATATAAAAAACATCCCGTTTATATTTATTGGAATTGTTTCTATTATTTTTGGATTAGTAATGCTATGGGATACAGTAATACTGCCATTATATAAGATGAATACATGGGTAAAAACAACAGGGGAAGTGGTTGGCTACGAAAAAAAATCTTCTAGTAAAATTGATGATAGCGGCAATTCAGAACAAGTTGATGGCTATATAGCGGTAATTGACTATAAGATAAAAGATGCCACTAACGAAGTTCATCTTGAAATGAATAACACCCCTGAAATTGGGACTAAGTATGAATTATATTATAATCCTAAAGATGATAAAGATTATATTCTTGGAGGGGTTAATTATTTAAATTTACTTTTTATAACGAACCTGATAATAGGTACATGGATCATTAAAGAGAATCTACTTAGAACCTTTAAAAATAGAAAAGATAATAAAATAAATAATTCTCTTGTAAACAGCGGACTTCAAGCTATAGGTAAAATTGACAGAATAGAAAGATCTAAGGATGGATTTTACCAAGTTGTGGTAAAGATTTTAATGGATAACGGTGAATATCATGAATATAAATCTGATAAACATAAAATAATAAAAGATAGGTTAAATATTATCGGCAAGAAAGTTTCAGTATACTTTGATAAGAATGACTATCAAAAATATTACGTAGACATTAATAATATTAAATAAAAAGGTAGACTTAAATGAGGATTTTATATACAGATGGTTCAGCTGCACCAAACCCTGGCCCTGGTGGATATGCTGTTATAGAGAATGGTAAACCTATAGCATTAGGTGGGGAACCTATGACTACTAACATTAGAATGGAAGGAATTGCTTTAGGGAAAGCATTACGTTTGCTTAATGGTGAAGAAGCAAAAATTTATACTGATAGTGATTTCTGGCGACAGGTTTTAATGCAGTGGGCACCAAATTGGCAAATTAACGGTTGGAAAAAGAAAAAAGGTGATATTAAGAATTTAGATATAGTAAAACCTTTATATGAATTATACTGTCAATCTAATGCTGAAATTATTTGGCTTAAAGGCCATGCTGGACATGAATATAATGAACTAGCTGATAGTTGGGCTAACAAGGCTAGAGAAGGTCAAAGAATAGAGAATATTAATGGTTAAAAGTAGACTGAAAAATATAGTTTTTGATAGTGATTTTTTAATTATGAATACAGTTAGAAAAACATTATCAAATATAAATAAATATAAGTTTACTTACATTTTAAACGCTTCTTTATTGCAATTTTTTATAACTTCAGTAGGTTTTTTTGTTTTAGGACAAATACTAAATTTGATTTTAATATTCTCTGGACAAGAGAATATTAATAAGAATAATTTTTGGCAACTATTCACTAATCCTTTAAGTATACTTGCAATTTTTAATTATTTACTTTGTATAGCTTTTTTAACTTTTGTTGAATTTTCTGTTATTACTTTTATGGTGTATGGAAAACAAAAAGGTACGCATTTTTCTATTAAGACAGTTATGAAATATGCAGGAAGCAATGCTAAGAAAATAGCAGGGATACAATTAGTTTGGTTTTTTGTATATTTTGTGCTAACAATCCCTTTATCTAACCTAGGATTATCTTCAGCTATAACGGAAAAGCTATATATACCAGCTTTTATTACTGGGGAATTTTTTAAAACTTTAAATGGCAGCATAATGGTTATTACTTTTATGGTATTAGCTTTTTATATTAATTTAAGACTTATATTCACTTTACCATTAACAGTAGTAAATGATGATGCTTCCTTTTTAGCTAATATTAGAAAATCGTGGCAAATTACAAAGAAAAATAAAATAAAATTGCTAATAACTATAGGTTTGCTAGAGGCTTCATTGCTATTACCTATGTTTATTTTTATTATTTTATCAATGTTAGTTTTAGGATTATTAGATCACAATGGTAATAATGCTATAATGCAGGTTATTTTCTTTGTATTGATAAAAAGTTCATTATTCTTCTTTTTAGTAATATCGAAGATTGGTATTATAGATATTTTAATTTCTACAATTGCTAAACAGAAAATTATTAGTAAAAAAGTCTATGATCATCATAATGAAGAACAATTTAAGTCAAGAATGCTACTAATGTTTTTTATTATACTAGTCCTAGGCAATGCTTTTGTAGGAGTGTGGAAAGTTTATATGATGAAGATAAACCCAAATACGGCAATAATCGGTCATCGTGGATATGATAAACATGGTGTAGAGAATTCTATAGAATCTTTAGAGGCTGCTAAAATGGCTGGAGCTAATTTTGTAGAAATGGATATTATTATGACTAAAGATAAGAAATTTGTTGTTTCGCATGATTTTAATTTAAAAAGAGTAGCTGGGGTAGATAGAAATATAGCAGATATGAATTTTAATGAAGTTGTTAATTTACCCTTAAGACAAAGAGGGTTTAAGAGCCACTTGCCTTCTTTTGAAGAATTTGCCGAAAAATCAAAGAAGCTAGATATGAATTTGTTTGTAGAATTAAAACCTCATGGTAGGGAACCTGAAGATTATTACGATATTTTTATCAAAGAAATGAAACGGTTAGGGTTAGCTGAAAAATCTAAAGTTATATCAATTGATCAAAAAACTATTGAAACAATCGAGAAGAAAGCTCCAGAGTTTAAAACTGGGTACATTATCCCATTACAATTTGGTGGTTTTAATAAAACTAATGTAGATTTTTATGTTATTGAAGATTTTTCCTACAGTGAGAGATTAGCTGAGCAAGCTAAGAAACACCATAAAGGGATATATGTTTGGACAATTAATGAAGAAAGTAAATTATATAAATATTTACAGCAACCAATTGATGGTATTATAACGGATGAAGTTTTGCTAGCGAAAACTGTTCAAGAAAAGCTATCTAATAAAGAGAGTTATTTAGATAGACTACTTATGATGTTCGACTTATAAAAAATAAAATCTATAAACCAAATTTTAGTACTTTGAGATATTGATTTTTTAATACTTTTATGCTAGAATAACAGATGAACTTTATTTACGTAAATAATAAAACTTGGTGATATGGACGTCGCGATATGGGAATACCCGACTGCGAAACCCCTTAAAACCAAGTTTTAACAGTGGATAGAAGTTTATAATATTAAACTAATGGGAGCATAAGTGAAATGAAAACACTTCTCGGTACCAAAATTGGTATGACCCAAATCATCGGTGAAGATGGCGTAGCTACACCAATTACGCTAATTCAAGCCGGCCCCGTTACTGTAACTCAGGTTAAAACCGTAGAAACTGACGGTTATAACGCAGTACAGGTGGCATTTGGTGAGGGTAAGAACCTGAGCAAGGCCGTGGCTGGTCACACTAAACCAGCAGATGTAACTCCGAAACATATTCGTGAGTTCCGTGTCGAAGAGATTCCGGCAGATCTTAAAATCGGCACAAAAATTAATGTTGAAGCCTTTGGGCTTGGCGACTTAGTAAGCGTAACTGGAACTTCAAAAGGTAAAGGTTTCGCTGGTACAGTTAAACGCCATAATTTCAACACAAGTAAAAGCTCACACGGTGGTAACGGAAACGTACGACGTGTAGGATCAATTGGTTCAATGTACCCACAAAAAGTCTTTAAAGGTAAAAGAATGCCAGGACGTATGGGTCATGACCGTGTAACAGTTAAAAACTTAGTTGTTGCATATATTGACGTAGAGAACAACCTAATCGGTCTTAAAGGTGCTGTACCTGGACCTAAAAAAGGTTTAGTAAGTATTGGAGGTAAAGCATAATGGCTGAAAAAACAACATTGCCAAAGAGCGTTTTTGCAGTTGAAGTTCGTAATCATGAACTTTTAAAGCTTGCCTATGACGCTTACTTAGCAAATAATCGCCTAGCATCTGCAACTACAAAACAACGTGGTGAAGTGCGTGGTGGTGGTAAAAAACCATGGAGGCAAAAAGGTACAGGACGCGCACGATTTGGTTCTATTCGTAACCCAATTTGGCGTGGCGGTGGTATTGTTTTTGGACCACGTGGTAACGAAAACTATACTAAAAAAATTAGCAAAACTTCAAAACGTGTAGCTCTTCGCCAAGCGTTAACAGTTAAAGCTGAAAAAGTATTAGTTGCTGATATTAAAACAACTGGTAAAACTGCCGAAGTTGCAAAATTCTTAAAAGATAACAAATTGAATCGTCGTATTCTAATTGTTGCTGAAAAGACAGAAGAATTAATTCGTGCAACAAATAATATTCAAGAAGTATTGTTGGTTTCTCCAATGTATCTAAATGTATTCGATATTATGAATGCTGACAACATTGTAATTGAACCAAAAGCTCTTGAAGTGATTGAAAGCTGGTTAGGAGGAGAAAAATAATGGCTATTAAACCTATTACTCCACGAGCAACTGAGAAAGCTTATGCTCAGACTACAACAAAAAATATTTACGTATTTAATGTGCCACTTAATTTGAATAAAAACCAAATTAAAGAAGCAATTGAAGCTGAATTCAGCGTTACTGTAACTGGCGTACGAACAGTAGTTCAAGCTGGTAAGGTAAAAAGAATTAACAAATCGCTAAATCCAAAGCGATATGTTGCGGGTACAACAACCCAAAAAGATATTAAGAAGGCTTATGTTTCTCTAAAAGAAGGCGATAAAATTGCTATCTTTGAAGAAAATACAGCTGAGACTGAGGAGAAGAAGTAATGGCTATCAAAAAGTATAACCCAACAACTCCTGCTCGTCGTGGTATGACCACTGAAGATTACAGTGAAATTACAACTAAAAAACCACTAAAAAGCCTGTTAAAAGCAAAAAAGCAAAATGCTGGACGAAATAACTCAGGACGTATTACAGTTCGTCACCGTGGTGGTGGAGTAAAAAGACATTACCGTTTAGTTACTCATAAACTACCAACAGGATTAACTTTAACTGTTCGTGAAATTGAGTACGATCCAAACCGAAGTGCTAGAATTGCTCGTGTGCAAGACCAAAATGGTAAATTCTACTATGTATTGGCTGACACTTCAATGGTGCAGGGTAAAGTATTCCAAACAGGTAAGACTGATATTGAAATTGAAGCTTCTAACCGAATGCCTCTATCTGAAATACCAGTAGGTTCATTGATTTATGCAATTGAAATTACTGCAGGTAAAGGTGCTCAAATGGTTCGCTCAGCTGGTGCTAAAGCACAACTTATGGCTAAAGAAGGCGAATATGCGCAGGTTAAATTACCATCTGGTGAAGTGCGTAAGTTCCGTCTTGAGTGCGAAGCTACAATCGGTACTGTTGGTAATATTCAACACCAAAACGTTAAAATCGGTTCAGCTGGACGCAACCGTCGTAAAGGTATTCGCCCAACTGTACGTGGTGTAGTAATGAATGCTGTAGATCACCCTCATGGTGGTGGTGACGGTGGACGCCATGGTATTGGACGTGCAACACCAAGAACTCCTTGGGGTCAACCAACACTTGGCTATAAGACACGCCGACGTAAGAGTACTAATAAATTTATCGTGAAGAGTCGTCACGAAGCTAAGAGGAGAAAATAAATGAGTCGTTCACTTAAAAAAGGTCCGTTTATCGACTTCAAGCTTGCTAAAAAAATAGCAGCTCTTGGCGTAGATGACCGTACTGTAATTAAGACTTGGGCACGTGCATGTACTATTACTCCAGAAATGGTTGGTAGAACAATTGCTGTGCATAACGGTAGACTACATGTTCCTGTATATATTTCAGAAAACATGGTAGGTCACAAACTTGGTGAATTTGCACCAACACGTAAATTCCGCAAACACGGTGGAAAGGATAAGAAATAATGGCTAATGTAACAACAAGAGCTTACATCAAAGGTATTGGTCAAACACCACGAAAAGTTTCTATTGTAGCTAGCTTGGTACGTGGACGTACAGTAGCTGATGCATTAGTTATTCTTGACCATACACCACGCCGAAGTGCATTAGTGGTTAAAAAAGCTATTGAATCTGCAGCTGCAAATGCTAAAAACAATGATAATGCAGACCCTAAAACATTAGTTATTACTACATTATCAGTAACAGCTGGTGCTAGATTGAAAAGATTCAAACCACACATGCGTGGAATGGCTTTACCTTTCCAGAAGAAAACAAGCAACATTTTAGTTGAAGTTTCTGGTAAAGTTAAAGAGAAAAAAGCTCCTGCTAAAAAAGCAGAAGTAAAGAAAACAACTGCTAAGAAAGCAGAAAAGGAGAGCAAGTAATGGGACAAAAAGTAAATCCAATTAGCTTCCGTTTGCAAGCTCATAAAAAATGGGACTCACGATGGTTTGCTCCTAAAAAAGATTTTGCTAAATTCTTAATTGAAGATGACAAAATTCGCAACGCTATTGAGAAACGTTTTGCTTCTCGCCCAACAATTGATAGGGTAGAAATTGAACGAACAGAAAACCTAATAACAATTGCTATCCACACTGCTAAAGCTGGTGTAGTAATTGGTAAAGGTGGGGCTGGCGTGCAAGAACTTAAAGCTCAACTTGAAAAACTAGTTAGCTTACCAGTACGAATTAACATTGAAGAAGTTCGTCGCCCTGAACTATCAGCTAAATTAGTTGCTGAGAATATTGCACACCAACTAGAACGCCGAATTAACTTCCGTCGTGCTGTAAAAATGGCTTTGCAAAATGTAATGCAAGCTGGTGCTAAAGGTGTACGTATTGAGGTTGCAGGACGTTTGAATGGTGCTGAAATGAGCCGTCGCGAGAAATTCTCTGAAGGTTCAGTACCTCTACATACAATTCGTGCAGACATTAACTACCATGGCGCAAGAGCTCAAACAGCTGCTGGTGTTATTGGTGTTAAAGTTTGGATTAATAAAGGTGAAAGGAACGACTAATGGCTATTTTATTACCAAAGAAAACCGCTCACCGAAAAGTTCGTAAAGGTAAAAACCCAGGTCGTGCTACACGTGGAAATACTGTTGCATTTGGTGATTACGGTTTAATGAGCCTTGAAAATGAGCGAATTAATTCAAGACAGATCGAATCTGCTCGTACTGCCATGACACGTTACATCAAACGTGGTGGACAAGTTTGGATTCGTATCTTCCCTCACACACCAGTTACTCGTAAACCACAAGATGTGAAAATGGGTAGTGGTAAGGGAAACCCAGAATTCTTTGTGGCTAAAGTTAAAGCAGGAACAATACTATTCGAAATGAATGGTGTTTCTGAAGAAGTTGCACGTGAAGCTATGCGACTAGCAGGTCACAAATTACCAGTTAAAGTTAAATTCGTAAAGAAAGGTGAAATCTAATATGGCGACTACAATGACAGGTGTTGTTTCTAGCGCAAAAGCTAACAAAACTATCACCGTAACAGTAACTAGCCGTGAAACACACCCAATTTACGGTAAACAATACACTGTTACACGAAAATATACAGCTCATGATGAATTAAATGAAGCTGGTGAAGGCGATAAAGTTATTATTAAAGAAACTCGCCCAATTTCTAAAACTAAGAAATTTACTCTAGTTGAAGTGGTTGAAAAAGCTCGTGGTAGTGTAGAATTGAAAGAGGAGGCTTAAATGATTCAACAAGAGTCCCGTCTTAAAGTAACAGATAACAGCGGTGCAAAAGAAATTCTATGTATTCGTGTACTTGGTGGTAGCAAAAGACGTTATGCACGTGTTGGCGACATCATTGTAGCTACAGTTAAAGATGCTAACCCTACTGGAAATATCAAGAAAAAATCAGTTGTAAAAGCTGTTGTAGTGCGTACAAGAAATCAAATTCATAGAAAAGATGGTTCAACTATCTGTTTTGATGATAACGCAGCAGTAATTATCGGTGAAGATAAATCACCAAAAGCTACTCGTGTTTTCGGACCAGTGCCACGTGAATTACGTGACCTTGGCTACAACAAAATCATTAGCTTAGCACCGGAGGTACTATAATTATGGCTATCAATGGAATAGTAAAAGGTGATACTGTTGTAATCATCAGTGGTAAAGACAAAGGTGTAACTGGCGAAGTTGTTAAAGTTCTTCCTAAGAAAAATGCAGTATTAGTAGAAGGCGTTGGCAAGAAACATCGCCATGTAAAACCAAATCAATTAAACCCACGTGGCGGAGTTAAGGAAATTCATGTTCCTACTCCTGCTCACAAAGTTAAAAAAGTAGAAGCTAAAAGCGCTAAAAAATCAAGCAAAAAAGGAGATAAATAATGGCTAAAACTACTGTTTATGTTCCACGCTTGAAAAATCTTTACAAAGATCAATTTGTAAAAGAATTACAAAGCGAACTAGAGCTAACAAATATTCACCAAGTTCCAAAGCTTGAAAAAATTGTTGTTAGCGTTGGAACAGGTAAGAAAAAAGAAGACAAACGTTTTCAAGATTTAGTAGCAAACACTATTACTAAAATTACTGGTCAAAAACCTGTTGCTCGTCTTGCTAAAAAGTCTATTGCGACTTTCAAAATTCGTGCAGGAATGGGTGCACCAGTTGGACATAGCGTAACATTAAGAGGTGATAGAATGTATGAATTCTTAGATCGTCTTGTAAATGTTAGCTTACCACGTGTACGTGACTTTCACGGCGTTGGTGCTAAAGGTTTTGATAAAAGTGGTAACTATAATTTAGGAATTGTTGAACAATCAATCTTTCCTGAATTGAACTTTGAAGAAACTCAAATTCTTCATGGTCTACAAGTTACTTTTGTAATTAAAAATCAAGATGTTTCTCATAGCCGAGCTTTACTAGAAAAATTCGGTATTCCATTTGAGAAGAAAGGTGGAAAAGCTTAGTATGGCTAAGAAATCAATGATTGCAAAAGATCTAAAGCGTAAAAAAATGATCGAAAAATACGCTGCTAAGAGAGCAGAACTAAAAGCTGCTGGAGACCAAGAAGCATTGCAAAAGCTTCCTCGTAACTCTAGTCCAACACGTCATAAAAACCGTGACAACTTCGATGGAAGACCACGTGGATATATGCGACGTTTTGGAATGAGTCGTATAACATTTAGAATTAAAGCTTCCAAGGGTGAAATCCCTGGTGTAACAAAGAGCAGTTGGTAAGAAAGGAGAAATACGAAAATGTCATTACAATCAACAGACCCAATCGCTGACCTTCTTACCCGTATTCGTAATGCGGCTCTAGTTGGTAAAAACGAAATTCGTGTTCCAAGCTCAAAAATTAAAAAAGTTGTAGCCGAAGAACTTGCTAAAGCGAATTACATTGAAGCTGTAAATGTAGAATCTGCCAGCCCACGAGATATTCTTATTGTTACCATCAATAAAGAAGGTGAAGCTGTAAGATTTAACGAATTAACAAGAATGAGTAAACCCGGACGACGTATGTATGTTGGCGTAGAAGAAATTCCACGCGTAAAATCTGGTCGGGGTATGGTGATTCTTTCAACTTCAAAAGGTGTTATGAATGGCTTTGAAGCTAAAAAACAACGCCTTGGTGGTGAATTACTACTTAAAGTTTGGTAATCATAAACCTTAAAATAAAAAAGAGCTCCTATATTAGGGGCTCTTTTTTATAGTTTGATAATATCCTACAAATAGTATAAAATAGAATTATCATTTGTCAAAATATACCTTATTATTTTAGCTTATGAAGAAATTTTATATGGAGGTGGTTTCAATGATGGAATCATATATGGATAATGAAGTACTGCAGGATAGTATTATGGGTTTTAATAGAATATTTAAAAAATATAATACTAATTTCGCTAATGAAATAGAGCAAGCCAGAGAAGTGGTTAAAGAAAGAAGAGGTTCTTCTACTTTAGTTTTTATAGTGGTCTGTTCTTTATTTAGCTTAATAATAGCTATACTATCGGTTTTTATGTTTGGCTGGTGGGCTATACTAGTTTTAATAACATCTTGTATTACTACTTTAATTATTATAATTACTTGTAATGCAATAGTTTCTAGTAAAGGTATTTTAATTACTTATTCTATTTGTGAGAATAAGATAGTTAGGTGCTATCATGATGCTAGAATATGTGATAGTGAAGAGCTAGCTAAAAATACTATTGCAAGCATAACAATAAATCAAGAAAACCAAGGAATGTTAGCTTTAAATCAACATAATCAGACAATTATTAAAAATAAATTTATTACTGATATGTGCAAAGTAAGTACTATAGTGCATTCAATAAATACTATGTACTTATTGTTATTACTTACAATAATACTATTAATGACTACTAATTATTTATTAGGTAGTACGGCTTTAATAGGCTTATCTATACTAGTAGCTGTAATATATTCTATTTATGTAGTATATACTTATAATAGATATTTATATTATAATAAGTTATCTAATTCATATATTAACT
>NZ_PRLK01000007.1 GCF_004151455.1 Candidatus Nanogingivalis gingivitcus
AAACTTGCATAATATATAAATTTATTTTATTGTTTCATTTGACTATAATATTAAATTATTTAATAATACTGTTATAAAACTGTGGAAAATACCTATAGAAAACATCTAAAAACAATATGAATAATTCCAAAATTATTCCACAACTTACTTTGCACTAATTACCTTAATAATATGCTTAGTGGAAAAATATTTATTTATCAACATTTTTACCCCAGTTTTTTAATTGGATTTTACACAATAAAAATGCTATAATTTTAAGTAGTAAAAGTGTGTTTTTCCACACTTTCCACAGCTACTATTATTATATTTATTACTTCCTAAAGGAAGAGATTGAAAAATTTTATGGAATTGATTGTAAAACAAGAGCATTTATCTAAAGCACTCAATATTATTGGTAAAGTTGCAAATACTAAAACCTCTATATCATTACTTGGTACTATATTACTTAGAACAAATGGTAATCAGCTTTTAATAGCTGCTAATAATTTAGAGTTAGCTGTATCTCAAAATATTAGTGCTAAAATAAAACTTACAGGTTCAATAGCAATTCCTTCAAAACTAATTACAGAATTTATAGCTTCCTTACCTAAAGGAGATGTATTATTAAAAGTAGAAAATAATCATTTATATATAGAAAGTGGTAATTATAAATCTAAAATTAATGGAGAATCGGCTGAAGAATTCCCTGATTTACCAACTATAGAAGAAGAAACTAATAGAATTTCATTTAGTACTGACGAATTTAAAAATATTGTTTCTCAAACAGTATTTACTTGTAGCAACGATACAGCTCGCCCTGTACTTACAGGTGTTTATTGGCATGATTACGAAGAATATTTATACCTAGCTTCTACTGATGGTTATAGGCTTAGCGAACGAAAAGTTAAAAAAATAGAAAAGCCTTTATCTGCTATAATTCCATCTTCAGCTCTTCAAGAAGTTTTAAGGTCTGTATCTGAAAGTGTAGATGAGATAGAAACTATTTTTGATGATCATAAAGTAGAATTTAAGGTTGGTGATATTATTATTGTATCTAGACTAATTGATGGAAAATTTGTTGATTATAGAAGATTAATACCAAGTTCTACTGAAACGGTTGTAGAAATAAAAAAGAATGATTTTATGAGAATAGTAAAAATAGCCTCATTATTTGCTAGGGATTCTGGTGGAAGTGTTACTATTGAGGTTAATGAAGATGAATCTAAAATCTCAATTCATTCTATAGCTAGTGAATTTGGTGAAAATACTTCAGAAGCTAGCGTAACCGTTACAGGGGGTGGAAAAATAACCCTAAATTCACGTTATATTACGGAGTGTTTAAATAATATTAATGGAGATGATATAATATTCGGTTTTTCTGGTAGGCTTGCTCCTACGGTCTTTAAACCGCTCAAAGATAAAAATTATATACATATAATAATGCCACTTAAAAGCTAAATGAATATAACTAATATTAGGATTCAGAATTTTAGATCACATACTGACGCTACAATTGAATTAAATAAAAAATCAACTTTGATTACAGGTAAAAATGGTAGTGGAAAAACATCCCTATTAGAAGCTATCTATATCGCTATTCAAGGTAGTAGTTTTCGCTCATCAGATGATGAAATTATTAAATATGGTAATTCTTGGTATCGTATTGATATTAACTTTGAAGATGATCATAAAAGAATAATTAAATTTGATAGTAATAAAAAACAAAGTAGAAAAACATTTGATATAGACGGAATTAAAAAAAATAGATTGCCAAGTAATTATAAAATACCAGTTATTTTATTTGAGCCAGAAGATTTACAGTTATTGAGTGGCTCGCCCAATCGTCGCCGTAATTTTTTAGATAAATTTTTAACACAAGCTTACCCTAGCTTTTCTATAAGTTTATCTCGTTATAATAAAGCTCTTCGCCATAGAAATGCCCTATTAAAGCAAGATAATGTTACTGAGGATCAACTTTTCCCTTGGAATTTAATATTATCAGAGTATGCATATGAAATTACTAGTAGAAGAATAGAACTTATAAAAAATATAAATAAACAAATTAAAGAAATATATAAACAAATATCTGGTGTTAATGATGATATTGAAATTATTTATAATGGAAAAGAAATTACGAAACAAGAGTTATTACAAGAATTTATAAAAAATAACCAGTGTGATAAGATTTTAGGTTATACTACTATTGGCCCACATAGGCACGATTTTATTTTTAAATTTAATGGTAGAAACGCCTGCGACATAGCTAGTCGTGGCGAAAACCGTAGTCTTATATTAGCTTTAAAATTTATTGAAACTGATTTTTTAGCAGATATTGTAGACAAAAAACCAATAGTTTTACTTGACGATGTATTTTCGGAATTAGATAAAAACCGTCAGAAATTATTAACTACTCATTTTTCTTCTTATCAAACAATAATCACCTCAACAGAAGCTATTGAGGTGAAAGGTGTTAAAAATATCTTATTAAGCTAGTTTTGAGCTTTATTGTTTTTTGCTTTATCATCTTTACATACGCTAGGATCACAATAATGATATTTATATACTTCATCTTTCATATCTTTATCATTGTAAAGTATTATATCGTAATTAAAATATGATTTTTTGTCAATTTTAACATAATAATCTTTTTGATCATTATTTATAGCAATCTTAAATGTTATCCATACGTTTATACCTTCTTTTTTTTGATGATTTAAGCTGTCTTTATATAAACTAATTCTATCGTATTTATTTCCACTTTCTTTTTTTGCAAATTCATTCATCATATCTTGAAACTTAGTAAATGCATTCCATTCATATCCATGATAAAATTTTTCAAATCCTGCATACATAGGCTCTTTTACATTCGGAGTGTAGCCAGTAAATGTTGTTATTTCTTTTTGTGACGCTTGATCATAAGATTTAGTAGGAGCGTTACTACTTTGTTTAGGTCTATTTAATAACGAAATAACAGCCAATACTATCATAATTATAGATATAATTATGAAAAATATTACAGTTAAAATAATTTTTTTATTTTTGAAAATTTCTTTCATATATTATTACCCCTTTCTTACTTATTTCCAAACAGCAGTTCCCATATTAGCCATAGCAACTATTTGGTCTGGATCCCATTCTTTATCTGGTTGTGTTCCTGCTAATGTGCCATCTTCACTATATGGATTAGCTATTAACCATTTTCCACTTGCAGTTTTTTTTCTTACAACAAGTATGTGTCCACCTGATGTAAAAGGATATGGACCTCTTCCTCCTAACCATATTAAATGGCCTTGATCTAAATGACTATTTATGTCTGCTACACTATTATGTGATATTACTTGAGATTGTAAGCCGTATTCCTTAGCTATTAATTGTGCTTGTGTACCTAAAGCACCTCCGTCAGTAACTCCTCCTAATTCATTAGCTTTTTTAGCTACTGTTAGTGGATCAACTTTAACTCCAAGCGCATTAAGTATCATAGTTAATGATGTAGGGCCACACCCAGCTGGCCCCATTCTATAATCATATTGAGGTGCGTATACTTCTTCTGCCCATCTAGGATCTGTTTGCATAAATATTGAGAAACCGTCAGCTGCTTGTCCGGTAGCTTCACTATTTTGTGCCCATGAACCATTCTTTCCATTTCCGCAGCCATTAGAATTATTAGAATTACCACTAGAACCACCACCATTAATTTTCTCTTTAAGGAAATCTAAATAAGCTTTATAGCCCTCACTGTTAGGGTGTACTCCGTCGCTTTGATATAACTTATCTTTTCCTCCATGGCTATCTACATAAGATTTCCAGTCTAATACGCTAATATTATTTTCTCCGGCAATTTTAGATAATCGGGAATTGATTAATTCATAATCAGCATTGCTATTCTTAGAATAGCTATTTACCCAGTAAATTTTTTTATCTTTACCGATTTTTGATAATAGCTCTTTTATAGCTCCTTCATCGCTTAAATTATCGTTAGCACCTAAGTTAATAACCACTGTATTATTGATTGTAGAAGGAAGAATTCCTATTGCTTGTCTAACAGAATAACCATTTTCAGCAGATACATTAGATCCAGAAAAGGCTGATTCTAATTCCGATTGAGCACCTTTAGTTATGGAATCTCCTATAAATGTAATTCCACTACTTTCGGAGTTAGCTAGTTTTATAGTGTTTTTCTTTGATATATAGTGAGAAGCTAAATTTATTGTAATATTATTATTTCTTAAATATGCGTTATGGTTTCCTCCACCACTTGAACCATATTTTTTTATAAGTTCATTACCAATTTCAACACCTTCAGCTATACGTCCAGCACGTAAGTCTTCTCTCGGTCTCTCAAATTGATTGACCCAAATGTCAGCCACTGTACGTATATCATTAGCGCTTTTAATTTGAGATAACTCACCTCTATCTTCTAATTCTTTCCATAAGAAATCTAATTGTAATCCTAAATCATTAGATGGTTTACCTTTTTCTCTAGCGTAATCCTCTAAAGCTGTACGTCGCCCAAAAGACCATTGTGCAATACCGTAACCAATATTATTACCAGTTTCAACAGTACCAGGATCAAAAGTACCGCCAGTTTCTCCCCACATACCCCCTATAATACCGGCAACTTGTTCATTAGATAATCCTTTACCTTTAAGGAAATTCCAAACTTTTTCAACATTATCATTTCCCTGTAAGTTAGCAGTCCCACCACTTGATGGTCTACAGTCATCTCCTGCCTCATAATATAAAATATCATTTTTATTAAAATAAATAGAATCAAATTTTCCTGCAGCTGAAACTGTATCGCTAAAAATACTAGAAGCTAGAATCAATAAGAAAAAGTAAGATATTAGTATTTTTTTATTCATATTATGTATCACCTTTTATTAAATCTGTAGGATCGAACGCATTAGTCTCTTGAGAATCTTTACTATTTTTGTGCATTTGAAAATGTAAATGTTCTCCAAATGCATTTCCTTCTTCACCCATAGTACCTATTCTTTGACCTTTAGAAACAGAATCTCCTGTTTTAACAATATGGTCACTCATATGCATGTATAAGGAGAAAATACCTCCCTTATGTTCTATTACAACTACGTGAGGTCCACCACCACCTTGACCCCAATATCCATTATTGTAGCCATCCTCTACTACTTTACCATCACCAGCTGCATAAACAGGTGCTCTATGACCAAAACTAGCAGACCCAAAATCAATACCATAGTGTTTTCCATCAAGAGCTCTAGGTCCAAAGTCTTGTTCGTCGCCTACACCATTTATAGATTTGCCGTTCATTTTTACACCTTTAAGTGGCCATACAAATTCACCGGAAAGTGCAGCTAAGTCTGGATCTACTCCACCACCACTTCCACTGCTACTTCCATTATTTCCACTAGGTGAAACGCCGTCTTCCATTCCTTGGTTAATTCTGACGTCAGTTAGGAACAGGGCAAAATATTTTTTATCCTCTTCTTCGGTATTACATCCTCTACCTTTTTCCCATTTACCGTCTTCATATTTAGTCTCTTCCTCCTCAGCATCAATACCGATAGGTACTTTTCTGTCATAACACCATTTAATATATTTTTTAAATCTTTCGCCTTTTTTATTATTTGTTATGTAAGCATTGAAATCATCTTTGTCTGCTTCTTTTTGGGAATCTAAATAATTATTATCTTCTAGCCATTTAACTACTTCATCAGAATTTTTATCTTTCAATTCTACATTAATACCAGTATAAACATTGCAGAATATATCAGTAGCACCAGTTTTGGTTATTGTTGTATCGGTGCAAACTTTAGAATTGGCGGCGATACTAGCTGATTCGTTAGCAGCTCGTGCTGTTGGAGTTATATTATTCAATGATCTTCCAGCAGTTGACATAATAGCAGGAATAAAACCACCCACTGTAGCTAATTGTCTATTATAAGGAATTATAGAGCTTACAATAGAACCTAAGAACGTATGACGAGTAGTTGGGTCGAAAGGACTTCTAAACCTCCTTTCATCTTCAGCATGTTCAGCAATGATTTTTTCATTTTCCATAGCGAATTCTGTAGCTTCTGAAGTGTTTAAGATATTACCTCCTCCCGCTAAGGTATTTTTAGCCATTCCCGCACCTGCACCAGACATTACAGCATTACCGTAGTCTTCTCCTATAGTTGTTTTATTTACTAAATCTCCAACAAGAGCTGAGGCTGCTTGCCCTACCCATTTATCTATTAAATCACCTAGAAAATAGCTAGCTATCACTCCAGCGGCTGCTTGTAAAATAAATACTTTTAAGGCATTCATAATAGTAGTAATTACACAACCAAAGCCAGCCGTACCTATGCATGTTGCAATTATAGTTGCAGCCGTAACAGCTAAACCAACGGCAACAGATGTAACTATAGCACAAAAACTTTTTAATATTTTAGAAAGGGGGATTCCAAGTACTGTAATGTTATCTCCATATATTGCATTTAGAAACCCACCAATAAAATCTTTTATTACCCCTACAGAAAAAGGTTCTGCAGATTCATTTAAACTTTGAATTTGATCACCATAAGCAATTGCTTTATAGCCTTGAGAATCTGTGGCGGCAACGGAATCTTTCTTTGTAGAGCTATCTGCTAAGTATTTCAAAGCTCTAAATAAAGTACTTTCTTTTTTATCTTCTTTATTGTTATCTTTATCTTTATCATAGCCATTTCCACTAGTTGAAGCTATATCCATTAAAGAGTTTCCTACTATTGATGCTTCTTGTGGAGTAGCGTGACCAGCTTTAATTTTAGAAGCGAAAGATAAAAAGGTTAAACTGAATTGAATTAATATCTGTAATTTAGTGGATTTTAAAGCAGTATACATAATATTACCAAATGTGTAAAGTCCACATACTACTGCTCCAGCTCCTATTACGTTTAATGCTTTATTTAATTTACTAGAAAATCCCTTACTATTAAATTTGCTAGATGCTTTTTTACCTTTTTGTTCTTTCCCTAGCTCTTTAAGTTCTTTCTCTGCTAATTCCGAACCTTTATCGGCATCAGTTCTATCCTTTTTATTTTTCTTGGTCTTTGTATTTCCGTTTTCATCAACTTCATCAATTTCAGTATCTAATGAACTTGGTTTCTTCTGAGTATCTTTACTTTGTGAATTTGCCGTTTCATTAGCTTCTTCTTGTAACTGTTGTTCATCCTTGCCTTTATTATCGGCCTTTACTTTTTTAAATTGAAAAAGATTTTTTATTTTATCCCAAATTTTATCCAAAAAAGAAGCGAACCTACCACTAAAACCTTGTTTAATAGAGGCTCTAAGTTCAGGTCTTGTTCGCATTATACGTTTTAAATCTTTAGTATTATTATTAATAACTTCACCAGTTTCTTTATGAGTTAAGCTAGTAATAGTTTTTTTACCAAAAAGGTTGCTACCTTCTTTTACTTCAACTTTAAAGCCAGCTTTTTCCAGATTTTTAATATTACGATCACTTGCCTTAGATAATCGGCAAAAGAAACCTGTTTTACAATCAATTCCTTTAACTTTGGCTTTATAAACTTTATCTGTACGCATTTCCATACTGGAAGCAGCTGAATTCATTTTTTCTGTAATAATTTCTTGAACATGTATAGGCATTAGCCCAACAGTCATAAAAGAAATAAGGCCAGCAAGTCCACTACCACCAACAACTACTCCTCCAGCAGTAAACATAGCTCCTTTAGATTTAAAGAAACTTTTTAACCTTCCACCCTTAGCGCTATTTCTAGATTTATGTGTTCCACCCATTACGTTATTTTTAAAACTGGGAACACTTTCTTGAGATAAAGGATTATCTGTTAAATTTTTACTTTTAGAAATAGCACTGTTTTCAGAATTTTCTAAGGAATGAGGGTTATATCCGTCGTCGCCACGAATAGCACTAGCTGAATTCCAGTTTGAGCTAGTGCTATTAAGATGCTCTTGATTAACATCGCTTAAATCGCTAAAATCGCGATTGTCGTAATCTTTGCCCTCTCCCATAATATATAAGAATATTTTAACACAGCGAAAGTAGTTTAATCAATATTAGAATAATTCATTTGGATCAGTATATCCATTAGTCATCATATTATCACCCTTTCGCCTACTAGATGATGTTTGGTTAGGGTTTGTAGTTACTAACCTATGTTCAATTTCGCTAGCAATAATTTGAATATGTACGTGGTTTTGCCCTGCGAAGAATAAACCTTGTCCTACTGGGAAGTTAGCTAAACGTTTTCTCTCTTCCTCCGTAAGTTTAAACACATCACTAAGAACATCAACAGCACTAGATGATTGTTTTAATAGTAGCTGCATTGAGCTGTTGGAAACAATAGCTCTTCCTAATTTACTTCCCATAAAGTCTTCTACGTCCTGAGAGATAGTAGTTAACCCTAGATAATATTTACGTGCTCTTTTTGCTAAGGAGAAAAGGAAATTAGCAGAGTCGTCATATTTCATTAATTGCCAGGCTTCATCAACTATTAGCATACGCTTTTTTTGGTTAGAACGAACAATATTCCATACGTGTGAAAGTACAATATACATTGCTACTGGACGCAATTCATCTTCAAGGTCACGAATATTAAAAACTACCATTTGGTTATTGATATCTATATTACTTTGCTGTGAAAAAATTCCAGCAAAAGTACCTGTTGTGTATTTTCGTAACCTTTGCGCTAATTGTGGGCCTGTACCACCCATATGTACTAAGGTGTCATATAAATTTGCTATTGTTGGAGGAACAGAGTTATGAGTTAGTGGATCACTTGTAATTCCTGCTCTAGCGTAAGTATCTATTAAAGCTTGGTCTAAATCAGCTTCTTCAGCTGGTGAAAGGCCAACTTGTGCGCCAACTGAAGTTCCACCAAGCATTAACCTAAATAGTCCATGTAAAGTAATAATATTTGCACGTAAGGCATTATCTGCTTCGTCACTATCAATTACTTTAGGTAAATCAAAAGGGTTAATACGCGTATCGCTACTTAAACTTAGCCTAATATAACTACCGCCTACTGCTTCACATAATTTTTGATATTCATTTTCAGGGTCAATAATAAGAACTTCTGCTCCCATCATCATAGTTCGTAAAGCTTCTAATTTCACTGTAAAAGATTTACCGGCACCAGATTTAGCAAAAACTACCATGTTAGCATTTTCTAATGTATAACGGTCGAAAATAACAAGGCCATTATTATGCATATTTACGCCATATAGAACACCATTTTCCTGTGTTAAATCTGCGCTAGTAAATGGAAAACTTGTAGATATTGCGCCAGTATTCATATTACGCCTAATTTGTAATGAATCGCTCATTTGTGGAATAGTGGCATTTAAGCCTTGTTCTTGCTGTGAGGAAGCAACTTTAGAAAAAAGCATTTGCTGACCAAGCATGGTTTCAATTTTACTGCGTACAAAGTTCATTTCATCTAAACTTTCAGCATATAGAGTAATATAAAAGCCTAAACGGAAGAATTTCTCAGCGCCTAATTGTAATTGATCACGAAGTTCTTCGGCGTCGCTTAAGGCTGCTTCCAAAGCAGGATCACGAGTTAGTCCCTTTTCATTATTTAAGGATAAGCTAGCTTCAAGCTCAGTAACCTTACGGCGTAAGTTTTTCATAACAATTTCAGTTTCTACAGGGTAAATAAACATAGAAACATCTAAAACTTCATCAGCATTAAGTAGAGGCGAAAGCCAACCTGTATATAATTGCCTAGGGTAGCCATAAACATAAAGAGTTTGGCCATATTTTGTTCCTAAACGGAAATAGCTAGAATGAAACTCTAAGCTAGATGGTGCAATAATATCTCTTAAAGTATTAATACCTGTAAGAAAAGCTTTTTCTACTTCTTCTTGCTCCTGAGCTCTTTGCTGAGCAGCTATATCTTTAGCATCTTTTTTTGCCATAACTTTAATTATTACCCTTCATATTATTATCACCTTTTCGTACAACCAAACCTGCCACTTCTTTAAAATCACCTAAAGGTTCGTAAATTGCAGTATCTGGGTTGTAAGCATTATAGTATAATTCACCTAATTCTTTAGTATTAAGCTGTACACTTTTTATACCGATTTGAAATAGTCCACCTGTTATACCATCTACTCTTTTTTTCATTTCTTCTAAGGCTTTTTCCCATGTTTCACGATCTATCTTTGAAATTTTAGCAGAAGGTTTTGAGAAAAGTCTACCAAAGAAACCTTTAGCTTGTTTTTTAACAGTATCTAAATCTCCTTGAGGATAATATGGTACTACAATAAAGAAAGATTTATCCATAATATTAGCTGATCTACTTAAGTTATCAATAAAATTAATATAATCTTCCATTAAATCACTAAGTAACATATTATCTTGATCTCTTAGAATATCAGATAGTTTATTTAAATATGGTTCAATATCAACTCTTTGTGAGCGTACTAAAATTTGAATAGGAAAAGTTAAAGCATTTAAAAAGCTTTGATAAGAATATTCTACACCTTCTCTTTCTCTTTGGCTCATTAAGTCGTAGTTAATAGATTTACAAGCAATTACAGATCTAAAACTTCCATCTTTCATTACTACCATACCTTCACGTATTTCTGCAAATTCTAGCGTATTTTGGGTAGAAGATGGATTAGCTGGTGCGTGAGAATTTAGTTCAGGAACTTTTCCCTGTTGGTTATTATTTATATTATTATTTTGATTATTATTCATACTTTACCTTAAAGATATAACTACTTCCTCATTATTATTTAAATCAACTTCACTATCTTTTGATGATATTTTATTAGCTTGTCGTGCTAATGTTTCAATTGATAAATCTTTACCTTCAGAAACCAATCTTTTCATCTCCTCATTTATAGAATTATTTGTTATTTTTTGTTGTAAATTAGGAGATGATTCAGCTAATTCAAAAGGGTTAAGTGCTGTATTTGTAATAGGCTGCACAGTTGATTGATTCATTGAACTAGGGTATGGGTCGTACTGTAAATGTATATTTTCGCTATAGCTAGGTTCTGTATTTTGTGGGTAAGGATAATTCTGAATATTATTATTTTGAGGAGTTAAATTCATTGAATAATTAGAAACATTATTGAATTGGTTATAATTATTAGGATTATTTGTTTCTATAACCTGCTCTTTTACATAATCATTACCTATATATTTATTTTTAGGGTCAACATAATAAGTTTGAGTTTGAATTTGTTCAGAACTGTAATCTGTAAAATCGGCAAGGTTTCTAGCCATATTCATATTTTGCATAATTTGTTGTCTTCTCTCGGTAGTTTTGTTGGCTAGCATATTATCAATATTATTAGCAATTCTACTACCCTCAAACATATCTGTCATAGTGTTAGATTCATTAATAAATTCTGTTTTAATTTTTGTTTCAGATGGTGCTACGGAATGCTTAATAGCCCAACCTTCAGTATCTACAATATCAGCTAAGTAGCTTAAGCGTTTTGCAGCTTCTTCATGTGCAATATCTTTAATATTAGGCTTATTACTTTTTATAGGGGCAGATATTTCTATTAAATGTTCTACTCCATCCGGTTGCCACATGCGTTTATTTGGTTTAATATGATAAGAAACAACTGCAGCTAAGTACATTTCCATTGGCTGATCTTTCTTTAAAGGCATTGCTAAAACGCCAAAAAACATTATAAAAGGAGCTGGAATAATTACTAAACCAGGGTAAACTTGAAAAAGTACAATACTTAAAAATATTAATCCTGCTAAAACCATTAAATATATAAATTGCCTAAAGTTAAAAGGACCGAGCATTTTATCTTCGGCCTCAACGTCTTGAGGAACTTTATATACACTCATCTATTGCCCACTTCTCCAATCTTTTATTACATCTAATTATAGCACAATTATTATCGATATTAAAAGGCTTAGTTATTTATCTAAGCCTTTTTAGTTTTTATATTGTTAAGATCAATATCTCCACTACTAAATAGTTTTTTATAAATACTATTATGGTGAGTTTTTATATTCTTAACTGCTTCAAATATCTCATTACCTTGAACAGCATTAATTCGGCCATATTTAGAAGAATCAGCATTGATACTTTGGAAGCTCTTAAGGGTTGCAATAACTGTATGATCATCCCATTTTTGAATAGCTTCTTGTCTAAATACCATTTTTAAGGCTTCGTCATTAGCTTTTATAATATTTTCATCAGAAACTTTTTTAATATACTGAGCATCAATTTCTTTCAAGAAGTCTCCACTTGTCTTTCCCTCTACATAAGTTGATCCTACGAATCCACCACCAATAAATGGGTTGTCTGGTTTCTTTGATTTAGCAAAGGCATCCATAAGGCTACCCCTGTTAGCATGTAGATATTCACCTTTTGCAGTGTTTTCTAATAATTGTTGAGCTTCAGCCATACTCATGGAATTTATAACACCTTCTGAAGCTGCAGCCCTTAAACTCTCGTTAATGTCAAAAGATACTCCATTTTTAGTAAATGTTTTGGCACTAGGATCATTAAAAATTGATTTATAGTCATTACCATTCAAATCTAAACCTTTCAATAGCGTAGAGATTGAATCAACTTCTTCTTTCTTTTCTTTAGAAGAAGCTCTGAATGTATCTGCTAAAGCAGAAATTTTACCTTCATTACCCCTAACACCCTTAGCAATTTCTAGTAATCCGTCATCACTACGCAATGTTTTATAAAGGCCACTATTTATAGCCATAGCATTATTTCTATTAGCTTGTTTAAGGGCATTATTATCATTTAATAGATCATATAGAATATTAGCTTTTTGACCAAAACGTTTATTTAGATTTTTAATACTATCTTCGTTAATAATGATATTTCCTTTAATATCAGTTTCTAAAGGAGAGTTCAATAAGTTAGATTGATAAGCAGATAATTGATTTTTAACTGCTTCTGTTTGATTAGTTGAATATTGGTCTGCGACCATTTGTTGGTATGCAGTATTTCTACCTATCATTCTAGCTCTAGTGAAGTCGCTAGTAGTTTCGTCGTTTATAACATTAAGCCCTTCACTTTCTTTTTGGTCAAATCTTGCTTGTTGATATTTTTCGGCAATACTTTTCATATTACCTTGTCTTCTTGAACGACCGTAACTTAATTGATTTAATTTTGCAGTTAAATTATTGCCATTGCTGATTTTTTTATGACGAATTTCTTCAGCCCCATCTCTAAAGAATCTCCTGGCTGCGTCAACAGGACCTTTATTAGGGTTGTTAACTATACCGGCAATTTTTCCAAGAAGATTTCCACTTAGCTTCATTATAGTTGGGGTTAATGCTAAAGGTGCTACTTGTGTTACTGCACCTAATAGAAATACTAAGAAATTGCCGTTTGAACTAGCTATTATTACTGTTCCTACTAATTGTGCACCACCAAAAAGTAAGGATATTATAGGATACATAATTAGCATAGTAGAAAGTAAATCTTTCCATTTTCCGTACCATTTTTCTGTATTTGGTAATATGTTAGCTGCAAAAGCTAATGGCGATAGGAACACTAAAACTATAATTATTGCTTGTCTTCCTGCTAATATAACTAACGCTACAAATGCAGAATAAATAACCATTACTAATGCACCCATAATCATAAGCCCTAAGGCTTGCCATCCACCAGCTATAACATAAGCAACTGCTCCATAAGTAAAAACCCCAGCGCTAGATAATATAGCAGCAGTTAAATCTTTCCAACTAAGATTAACATTTACTGCAGGACCACTACTAATCATTTCTTTTCTAATATTTACTAAAAGGTTTTGAAGTTGAGCACCAATAATATTTGAAGTATCAACGAGTACGGCACAAATATAATAGGAAAGATTAATTAAAATTGCTGCTACTATAATTTTTGGTAGTATTCTTTTTATTCCATAATTAGATATGCCCATACTTGTTAATTGGGAATATATAACAAAAATGAAAGCTATTATAAAAATTATATTAGCTATATTTCGCATATAATCCCAAACTTTAAATAAAGGGTTGTCAGATTTTACATATAACGGCTGAACTTTTAGAAAGTTTTGCACAATATCGTATATACCATCCATTGCCCAGGCTAAAGTATTCGCAACAGAACAAACCATCCATCCTCCACCACCTTCAATATTACAGTTAGTGTCTTTTTTAGGTTGAGTGCCATTAACTTCTACAGGTTGAGAATTTCCATTATTTTCGTTTCTTCCTAATGGAGTTTCACTTATATCTTGAAAAATACCTTTAGTTATATCGTTATTATCATCTAATGCTATAACCTCTTTTTTAGGTTTTTCTAAGTTTGCTTCATAATATACAAATAAATTCTTACCCTTTAAATTATCTGGGTAATTATTAGCTTCGCTACTACTTATTTTTTTATAATTTTTACCGTTATAAACAATAGCATCTTTAGAATCATTTAACCATTTTGCGCCATCTAAAGCAAAAATTTGCCCCGAATTAAAAAAACCTAAGCTTATTGTCAAAGCTATTGTAAAAATAAAAATTTTTATTTTTGACAAACTTAGGAAGTTTTCTTTTTTAAACATCGCAAAACAATGCATATGGGTAAATTTTATCATAAAAACTATATTTTGTCAATATTTCTAAGTGGTTAAAAGCTTGCTTTTTTAGAGTAAAAAAATTATAGTATAAGCATATATGAAGAAAAAAATACATAAAAATATATTTATAGCTATTATTATGTTTTTAATGGCTAGTTTAATCTCTTTTTCTCCATTAGTTTTTGCTGAAGATAAACCAAAAAGTGGTGGTGGAGATGAAAATGCTATATTAAAAGATGTTAATAGTATTGAAGAATTATTAAATATTGCTCTTGTAACAGTGTCTTCTGGCGTAGGTCTTCTTGCTATTGGATCGCTAATTTATGCAGGTGTTTTATATGCTTCTGCCGGTGCTAATTCTTCACAAGTAGCAAAAGCTAAAGAGATGATTCGCAATACCGTTATAGGTATTATAGCCTATACTGTAATGTGGGCATTTTTACAATGGTTAATTCCAGGAGGATTTTTTTAATGAAGAAAAAAAATATTATTATAGTTTTAACGCTATTAGTGAGTTCTCTATTATCACCGTTAATTCTATCTTCTAATACATTTGCTGAAGATAAGCCGAAAGCCTCAGCTAGTGATAGTTTTTATGGTTTACCAACATGGCATAGAGGTTTAAATTTAGATGGAGAAGGTATAAAAAGCAAGGAAGATATACCAAAATTTATTTGGACTATTGTAGCTAATATTATTGATGCTATATCTCGTATTGCTGGTATTGTTGCCATTGGTTTTATTATTTGGGCAGGCTTTCAATATATGTTAGCTGCTGGAAATTCAGGACAACTGGCGGCTGCTAAAAATACGCTTAAAAATGCTATTATTGGTTTATGCATTGCTGTTTTAGCGTCCACGATTATTAGTTTAGTTATTACTTCTGTAGGAGGAAATTAGGATGAATTTAGAAAACAAAAGAATAGCACAAGCTTTTAATAAATCAACAGCTTTAAATGGTGTTAAGCCTACTGGAAATGCTAAAACTTCCGATTTATCAACTATAACTAATGCAGCTTTTCTATGGGCTGGAATTGTATGTGTAGCAGTTATTATTATTTCAGGTTTATATTATATTTTAGCTTCTGGAGATCCTGGAAAAATAGCTACAGCTAAAAACTCCTTAATTTACGCATTAGTAGGTTTAGTGGTAGTAATTTTAGCTAGTGCAATAGTAAACTTTGTGTTAGGAGTTATATAATGAATATAAAGAAAGTTATTTTATTCATCACTACTATTTCTATGCTGTTTAGTTTTATCCCTTTTAAGGCTTATGCCGAGGAGTCAAAGAGCGTAAATTTACTAAGTGAAAAATGTAAATATGTTACAGCAGATAAAAGTGGTGTATGTAGTGATAATGGAAAAGAAGCTACAAGCGTAGCCGCCAAAGTGATTAATACCCTCTTTTATATAGTAGGTATAGCAGCTGTGGTAATAATAATATATAGTGGTATTTTATTCATTTTAGCTTCTGGAGACCCTGGAAAAATAGCTACAGCTAAAAGAGGTTTAATCTATGCTTGTATAGGACTAGTGGTGGCTTTAATGTCTTACGCTATTGTGAATTTTGTTGTTAACGCTACAGATAAAAAATAAGTTATAATATAGTTAAATAAGGAAAGGAAAATTTAAAAGTGAAGAAAAAAATTTTATTACTAGGAATAATAGCTTCTCTAATTACCCCATCTTTAATGTTGCCTAATTCGGTGGTGTATGCTGACGCAAAAGAACAAATTCAAAAGGGCATAAATACTACAGGGGCTGGTTCTTCAAATGGCCCTAAATTAGAAGCTATCATAGCTAGTATAATACAAACACTGTTCTTTATTATTGGAGTATTAGCTGTAATAGTAATTATTTATTCAGGATTTCTCTTTATTGTCGCTTCTGGTAATCCTCAAACTATTCAAAAGGCAAAAACATCAATTATTTACGCTGTAGTTGGTTTAGTGGTAGCAATTATGGCTTATGCTATTGTCGGCTTTGTGATTAATACCTTCCAAGGAGATAGCGGTGGAGGAAGCAGTTCTAATTCGTCAGCTCCGGCTTCTGAAAATTCAGGAACTCGCCAAGGATAAATAGCTGATATTTTATTAATATATTAGGTTATAATATTGAAAAATAATTCGTATATGCTATAATTAGGCTAAATAAACATAAGAAAGGTAATAAATGAAAGAAATTATTGCAAAAATTAAACAAAAAGCAGTATTTATTCCAGTAATGACATTAGCTTTAGCAGGTATATCTATGGCTATTCCTACTAATATAGCTCATGCTGACTGTGATACAAGTAAAGGATCTAAGTTATCATTAAGTTCAGGTGCTAACTGTGGCGCTACTGGAAATACTAAAATGAAACTATTTGGTGAAGACGGAATATTCACAACTATCATCAATATCCTATTGTTCCTAATCGGTGTATTGTCAGTTATTATGTTGATTTATGGTGGTATGCGTTACGTAATGTCTCAAGGTGATGCTGGTGCTGTAAATAACGCTAAAAATACAATTCTTTATGCTATTGTTGGTTTAGTAGTTGCAATTCTTGCTTACGCAATCGTTAACTTCGTACTATCATCCCTAGGTGTTGGCGATGATAGTGGTAGTGGAACAGCAACTCACTAATTAAATAACTAAATTAAATAAAAGAGAGCTTTACAAAGCTCTTTTTTATTTACGTAGTATAATTTTAACTAACTAATAAATAAAATTATAGGAGATAAAATAATATCACCCTATAGAGTGATATTATTTTACATTTCTTAGTATTTCTATAATACTTGTATTTTTGTTGCTTGTGTCTTAATCTTTGTGAAACTAATAGTTAAGATTCCATCCTTCAACATTGCTTCTACGCCTTCTTCAGCAACTTGTACAGGAAGACTGAGAGTTCTACTAAATTCTCCCCAGTAACACTCTTGTGCATGGTGCGCTATAATTCCCTCTTGGTCACCAGCGCTTAAAGTTCCACTTATAGTTAATGTTCCGTCTGATAGTGATACATCTAAATCATTCTTATTCACGCCTGCAGTTCTCGCTTTTACAAATAAACGATCTTCTGTTTCGTATACATCAACTGCTAATTGACCAGGAAGTTCATTTTCTTCTTCTTGCTCGAAATTGTTTTGATTACCTTCATTATTAAATACTTGTTCAGAAGTATCGCTCATAAGATCATCACCAAAATCGAAAGCAGCTTCAAGTTCATCTTTTAAAAAGCTGTCATCATCTTGTCTTCTAGCCATTTTTCCTCCAACTTAATTCCTAAATAGACTTAATTTATTTTATTATAGCTTATTGTTAAGGTATAATCAAGAGAGAAAGCTTATTTTTATGTATAAGAAAACTATAGATAGAATATTGGATTATTTATCGCCAGATAAATGCTATTTTTGCGCTAAAAATGGTGAAGCTATATGTTCAGAATGTATGAAGAATATAATTGACAATATAGGTAATATTATAGATAGTAATTCGCCATATATAGATAAAGAATTTTATATTGACAATAGAAAAGAAAGTGACATAATAAAGCTTGTTGATGATTATAAATTTCTACCTAAACGTAACAATATCTATTCCTTAACTGTTATTATTACTGATTTTTTAAAAAATACAGCTCATTTTACTGACAATCCTAACGATCTTATTTTAGTACCTTGCCCTACTTCTAAAAAACATATAAAACAACGTGGGTTTGACCATATTTTACTTCTAGTACAAGTATTATCAAAAACCTTAAATATAAAATATCAAACGATTATAAAAAGAAAAGGTAATTATAAACAGCTTGGAGCTAGTAAGAAACAAAGAAAAGAACAAGCTTTAAAGTCTTATTATTTAGATGGAGATATTTTAAAAGATAAAACTTATATTATTGTAGATGATATAAAGACCACTGGCTCTACCTTAGAAGCTATAGCTAAAATTCTTAAAGACAATAAAGCATCTAGAGTATGGGCTTTATATATCTTATATCAAGAAAAATAACTCTTTATTTTATTAATTAGATATGTTAAAATATTTTACACATGGAGAGGTGGCCGAGTGGTTGAAGGCACCGGTCTTGAAAACCGGCAAGGTGTCAAAGCCTTCGAGGGTTCGAATCCCTCCTTCTCCGCCAAGAAAAAAAGACGAAATCAATTATGAAATCGTCTTTTTTTCTTATTTATTTTTTAGCTATACATTGGTTGGAGCTATACCGTTTGTTCCCCCACCAGTATTAATACCAGTTTCAGACATAAATACACTTATCACAAAATTAACGATTGCATAAGCTAATATAGCTACTATTAACCCAATTATTGCATATAGAATAGTATTTTTTGCTGATTCTACTGTTTTAGAATTTCCACCAGATATAACATAACGTAGACCTCCGAAAATAAGCATTATAATGCTTAAAATACCAACTAGGAATAGCATAATATTTATAACTTGGTTAAATATTCCTACATTACCAAAAAGTGTAGATGGTACATTTCGCCCCTTGCCCTGTTCTACTCCTGTTTCCAAACCTCCGTTAACATTAACGGCATAAGTTGTTATAGATAGCATAAGGGAGGGTAAAAAAAGAGCCAATATGCTATAAAAGACTTTAAAAAACGACTTAGTTTTATTCATAATATATATTATATCAAAAAATAAGCTTTTTGTCAACTGGCTTGTTTTTTATATTTTATTTTGTTAAAATAGGATACATCTGGAGGATTACCCAAGTGGCTGAAGGGGACGGTTTGCTAAATCGTTAGTCTGGGGAGACCTGGAGCGGGAGTTCGAATCTCCCATCCTCCGCCATAAAAATACTTTAACTAGTTGTTAAAGTATTTTTTCTTATTATTTAGTTTTAATAGGGCTTATGTTATAATAACTAGTATGAATCCTGATAAAAATAATCAGTTTAATGTTCCTGTTGAATCGGAATATTTTGCTGATGCTCCAAGTGATATCTACGAACAAGAACAAGAAGAACATCAAAATTCTGTATCACCCTTTACTCCTCCTGAATATACGGCAGTAAATAAAGAACAAAATTTTGTAAATATGGATGATGAACAGGAGATTGCCAATTGGCAAGCTCAAGATTTAATTATTGGCGAGAAAGATAAAATTTGGTATATAGGTTTTACTATTATAGTATTAATTCTTGTTGTTTTTGCGGCGATTAGCCAAATATGGACTTTTATGGCATTAGTTATAGTTTGCTATATAGCTATTTTAGCTATGAGAACACCAAATAAAGCTAACGTTATATCTTATAGTCTAAGTACTCATGGTGTGTATATAGGTAATAAATTTTATGCTTATAGTGAATTTAAATCATTTGGAATAATAAGAGAAACTTCTGTGTATTCTATAGTTTTTATACCTAAAAAGCGTTTCTCCCCTAGCGTTTCGATATACTTCAGTAAAGAAGAAGGAGAAAAAATTACAGATATAATTGGGTCTAGATTACCTATGGAAGAAATAAAACACGATTTAATTGATAGTATTATTAGAAAAACAAGGTTATAGTTGAAAAAATAAAAAAAATATGTTAAAATCTATTTTGTCCATCTAATTGGAAGAACTTCAAAATTTAGATGCTACGAAAGTAGCACACGCACCTGTAGCTCAGCTGGATAGAGCGTTGGCTTGCGGAGCCAAAGGTCGTAAGTTCGAATCTTGCCAGGTGTACCATAGAAAAGACATCATTAATAATGGTGTCTTTTCTTTAATTATTTTTTTAGTTATAATTATTGTATTGGAGAAGTGGCCGAGTGGTTGAAGGCGCACGACTCGAAATCGTGTATATAATTTAATTATATCGAGGGTTCGAATCCCTCCTTCTCCGCCAAGAACAGCTCTTTATAGGGCTTTTTTTATTTTATTAATTCTAATAGAATATAAATTATGAAAGATTCTATATTTACAAAAATTATTAAGGGTGAAATTCCTTGTTATAAAGTATATGAAGATGATACTGTGTTTGCTATGTTAGATATTGATCCACTATCTGATGGTCATGTATTAGTTTTTCCTAAAAAACAAGTTGACCTATTATGGGATTTAGACCAAGATGTTTATAATCATTTAATGGATGTAGCTAAATTAATTGCTGAAAAAATCCAGAACAAATTAAATCCTTTAAGAGTAGGAATGGTTGTTGAAGGTTTTGGAGTTCCTCATGCTCATATCCATTTAGTTCCACTATATGATAAGGATGTTTTACAACTACATCATGGCTACCCTGTTAGAAAGGATAATTTTACTGATATAGCTAGTAAAATAAATGATTTATAATGATAAAAATTATTGCAATAGGCAAGAAACATGATAAGTGGATTATCCAGGGCGTAGAAGAATTTAGTAAAAGGCTAAAAAAACCTTTCAATGTTAATTGGAAAATAATACCTAATTCTAATGTATCTATAATAGATAAGGTTAAAGATGAAGAGTCTAATAAAATTATATCTAATATAAATAGTGAGGATTTCGTAATATTATTAGATGAAAAAGGTTCTAATATTACCTCCCCCATGCTTGCTGAAATTTTTAATAATCAATTTGTTTTAGGTAAAAATATAGTGATTGTTATAGGTGGTGCTTTTGGTGTATCTGAAATTGTTTTTAAAAGAGCAAATTTCATTCTAAGTTTTTCTAAGTTGGTATTCCCTCATCAGTTAATAAGATTAATGATAATAGAGCAAATTTATCGTTGCCAAAATATTTTAGAAGGTGGAAAATATCACCATTTATAATTTTTAATAATGTGATATAATTCATATTATGAACAAGACACTTAGAAATCGCATACTTATTATAGTAGGCATTATCATTGTTTCAATACTATTGTTTTTCGGAATATTCTTTTTATTAAATATTTTTTTTGGTTATAAGCCATCTAGTAATAGTGTAACTAATCTAGAAAATGATAAGGCAAATACTTTATACGAACCAGAAAAACAAAGAGAAAAAGTTGTTGAAAAACCTGTAGAACAAGAAAAGAAAGAAGAAAAGGTCGTTGAGGAGCCTAAGAAAAAAGAAGTTACTCAAGAACCAGCAAAAGTTCAAAGTAAAGAACCTGAAGTAAAAGAAACTAAATCTGCAATTAAGCAGGAAGTACCAAAAGAATTACCAAAAACTTCAACAGTACCTAGTAGATAATAAAATAAAGCCTAAAAAGGCTTTATTTTATTAAATATGGAATTTTATTTAATTGAACTATTATTTTAAAAATATTATAATAATATATGATGAAAAAGGGTAAAAAAGAAGTTGTAAAATTAAAAAAAATAAAAAAACGTTTTGGTGTTGGTGATGCCGAAAATTATGCCCTTAATGGTGTTGATTTAACTATATATCAAGGTGAATTTATTATAATTATGGGTCCGAGTGGTTGTGGTAAGACTACACTTTTAAATACTATAGGGCTATTAGATAGATCTACAGAAGGTACTTATATGTTAGACAGTTACGATGTATCTAGAATGTCTAAAAGAAAACAAGCGCAAATACGAAGTGAGAAGATTGGTTTTGTGTTCCAAGATTTTAATTTAATACCTCGTTTAAGTGTTATAGAAAATGTTGCCCTACCTTTAATATATAAAGGAGAAAATAAAACAAAAAGGCTCAAAAAAGCATCTGAAATACTAAAACAATTTCATCTCGAAAAGAGGGAATATTATATGCCTTGGCAATTAAGCGGTGGCCAAACCCAGCGAGTAGCTATTGCTAGAGCACTAGTTAACAACCCATCAATAATTTTAGCTGATGAACCAACAGGAAACTTAGATAGTAAAGCTTCGCATATTATTATGGAAGAGTTGTCAGAAGTACATAAAAAAGGTAATACTATAATTATGGTAACACACAACCCTGAACTTATGGCTTATGCCACTAGGATAATTACTATGTTTGATGGAAAAATAGATACTGATGAAAAAGTAGATAATTCTATTATTCAAGAAAAAGAAAATACTTTAGATAAATTAGAAGAGGCTGTAAATAAAATTGAAGAAATTAAAGAGGAACTTGGTGCTTAAATATGATGAAAATTAGATTAATAAGAATGCATATAGAGAATGCCATAGAAAGCTTACGAGCTAATAGGATGCGAACTTTTTTAACTATACTAGGTGTAGTTATAGGAATATCTAGTATTGTAGTTATTTTTGCTCTATCTGGAGGCGCTAACTCTATAATACAAGACCAAATTAAATCAGGAGGTGAAACTATAGCAGTAGTAAGACCTAAGGATATTAGTTCAAGTAATAAAAGTATAATTAATAGCGTTGCAACATCTCAAAACTTCTTGCAAAGTTCTTTACGAGAAGATGATTTTAGGAATATTTCGAAAATCAAAAATATTATTGCTACTGCCCCACTAGCTAGTTTTAATAGCAAAATAAAAGGAGATGATAAGGAGATAACTACTAATATATTAGCTAGTACTCCAAATCTAGATCAAATTACAGGTATAAAAGTAGCAAAAGGAGAGTTTATTACAAATAGTTCTAATGCTCGAACTGCTGTAATAGGGTATCAAACAGCAGTAAGTCTATTTGGTTCCCCTCATGCATTGGGAAAATACATATCTATAAAGGGTGAAAATTTCTTGATTATAGGTATTTTAGAAAAACAATCTTCAATTGTAAATTTTAGTAATATTGATTTCGATAACACTATTATATTAAATTACGACGAAGTAAAAAATATTATGGGTAGTAGCCCCCAGATACAACAAATTAATATAAAATTTAATACCATTAATAACTCAGATATTGTTCAGCATAATATAGAAGAAGTTATGCATAATAGCCATAAGGGTGAAATAGACTATGAAATATTAATAGGCAAAAACATTACCCATTCTTCTAGCGATTTAATCTCAATGGGTTCAGCTATATTGGCTTTAGTAGCAAGTATTTCACTAATTGTTGGAGGTATTGGTATTATGAATATTATGCTTGTTAATGTTAGTGAAAGAACACGCGAGATTGGTATACGCAAAGCTCTAGGTGCTAATAATAATCAAATACTATTGCAATTCTTAATTGAATCTTTGATAATTTCTTCTGTAGGTGGTTTTTTTGGGTATCTACTAGGTTATTCTTTCTCATTTACTGTAAGTATATTCTTACCAGTATTACCAGTAATATCTTGGCAAATAATGGTTTTAGCAGCTGGACTGTCTATAATTATAGGTATTATTTTTGGAATGTATCCAGCTATCCGAGCAGCTAGAAAAGACCCTATTGAAAGCTTAAGATATTATAATTAAATTATTTTAAAAATAGAGCTAGATTATTTTGCTAGCTCTATTTTAAGTTTTTCAATTAATTCTACAGGAGTAGGATCATTATTATTTAAAATTGCTAAGTAAATACTAGCAAAATCAGCAAGAATCGACCCCCATAGCACTTGCTCTAGTAGGCTCTCCCCTTTTAATATAATATTATGTGTTTTTGGTCTTTTACCTAATAGCAACTTATCGGAAATTTCAAATCTTTTATTTATTCTAGGATTATCTAGTTTACTTTTTAAATTAAAAATAGCGAATAGTTTTTCTGTTGGTTGTGAACTCCAACCTATAAATTCATTATGGTTAAATTCTGGATATTCATTCCAAAAGCTTACATTTTTTGCGTTTTCGTTCCAAGATATTTTCCACTTATAGGCTACAGGAGAGAATAAATTAGAGCTTAGAAAAAGCGCATTTCTTCCTGCCGAATAAAGGGCTATTTGTTTGGCTAAGTTATTCTCAGTTTTTATAGAAGCCCCCCAAGATACACTTTCTTTTTTAATGAAATTTACATATTTTTCTATTTCATGATGCTTATAATCATCTATAATATTGAAATTTAATAATAATTTAGTTAATGCTCTAAAATTATAAATTACTGCCATTCTAGGTTGAAGATTAGGAGGTAACTTAACATAAGCTATTGATTTATTATTAGAAATTGTTTCTATTTTACCTTGAGAAGAAACTGTACCTATTTGGCAACCTCGTTTTATAGCGTCTTCTAACATAGAGATAGCTTCTTCAGTATTACCTGAATAAGAATTAACTATAACTAGCGAATTATGATTTGCATACCTAGGAAGATTGTAACTTCTAACTATCTCAATAGGTAATAATAGATCATCTTCTAACCATTTTTTAATTATTAGGCCCGCCAAAGCAGACCCACCCATTCCAGCAATTATTATATTTTTTATTTCTCTTCCGTCATGTTCAGGATTTAAAATATCAGCTGAAAAAAGTATTTGTTTCCACTGCTCACTAGCTACCCTTAATGCATTTTCAGGGTCTCTCTGAACAATCATATTTAAGTTATCTAACATCCCACCTCTTATATTTTATGTTGATTATGCTTTAAAACTATGATACAATAATATTAATTAAAAGTAAAGTAAAAAGGTGGGCTATGGAAATTGATATAAATCCAACAAAAAAACAGACCGTTAGTGATGACCCAGAGCTTGCAAAAGTTCTTGCTGGTGTTAATAACGCTGCCATTAATGATGATACACAATTTCAAGAAGATGAAAGTGCGGAAGAACCGGAAGTTCCTACAGAGCAACTCGTTGAAAATCTAATACCAACAGATATTCAACCTACTGTTTTTCCTGGCATAGATTTAGATATGATTAAGAATCATGCTTTGGAAGATCTAAGGCCATTAGTAGAGAAGCTAACAGTATCAAACGAAGAAAAATTTGATATCTATCTATTGCTCTTACGCTCAAGCGACGATAATACACTAGTAGAGCCAGCTTATAATGCTGCAAGATCTATAGAAGATGAAACTAAAAGAGCAAATGCTCTGCTAGATATAATTAAAGAAGTAGATTACTTTAAATCTAAAGCTTAGTTAAAAATGTAAAATAAAAATAGCACAATTATGTGCTATTTTTATTTTACATTAAATAATTTTATAAGCGTAGATCATTTAATGATATAATATATTTAAATTACGCTATAAAGGGGTGAAAGCTATGGCTAGTAAAGTACATTTTTTATTTTTAAGTGAAAGTCGCTATGGTTGTAGTAGTATTTGGCTAAGAAAAATAGCACCATATTTTACAACTAGAACCACTATACACGATTTAGCACTAGATAGGGACGATTTAGTTTTAGAGATAATTTATAAGAATAAACAATATTATTTTTGGTGTTCTACTCAAGGATTAAAAAATGCCCAGGATGATTATAGAGAAAACAAAATTGATGGTTGGTATATTCGTAAGTTTTATCGAATAAACTATAGTGAGTCTTATAGTCCAGTAGCTTATAATTAAAAATAACCCCTCTTTTATAGAGGGGTGTTAATTTTATTTTTTATTTAATATTTTTTTGACGACTTCTGCATCGTTCCAAGGTATTTTTTTACCATTTATAATTCTGTATACCTCATGCCCCATTCCTGTTATTAAGACGGTGTCATCTTTCTTGGCGATACTTAGGGCCTTTTCTATAGCCTCCTGTCTATCGGCTATCTCTTCCACCTTTTTGGTGTAGTCTTTATTATCAGCTATGCCATTAAGAATTTGTTTTCGTATTTCGTTAGGGTCTTCATTATAACTTTCTTCATCAGTTATAAATATTTTATCGGCATTTTTAAAAGCAATATCCCCCATTATTGGCCTTTTTTTCTTATCTCTATCTCCACAAGCACCAAATACTATAATAACGTTGTTTTTAGTGATTTTTTTTGCAGTTTTTAATAGCTTTTCTAGAGCATCAGGTGTATGTGCGTAATCAACTATAACCTCAAAAGGTTGATTTCCTTCTACTCTTTCAAATCTTCCAGCAATATTTTCTAGGTTTGCAATACCTTCCTGGATATCTTCTTTAGAAACTCCTAATAGATAAGCTCCAGCAGCTGCAGCCGTCATGTTATAAACGTTAAATTCACCAGCTAGATTATTAGCCAGTTCAACATTATCTTTTTCGATTTTTAGCTTTGCTTCACTTCCTTTTTTATATAGTTTAATATTTTCAATAGACACATCAGCTTCTTTATCTTTTCCATAAGTAATTTTTTTAATTACTGCCCTGAAGTTATTGAAATAATTAAACCAATCATCATCCTTATTTAAAACGATATATTTTGGCTTCATCTTAAATAATATGGATTTAGCTTTAGCGTAATTATCCATGGTTTTATGATAGTCTAAATGATCTTGCGTTAGATTAGTCATAATAGCCATTTCTATAGATATTCCATATAATTTATATTGGCTTAAAGCATGACTAGTAGCCTCTATTAAAGCAAATTCTACGTTTTGCTTTACGGCATCACTAAAGAATTGATTCATTCTTTTTGAAGTAGACACTGTAGCGTTTAAGTCATTACGTATTTGATTGCCGTTAATCTCAATATTAGCAGTGGAAAACATTGCTGTTTTATAACCAGCTTCTTTTAATATTTCGTTCAAAAAATTTACAGTTGTAGTTTTTCCGTTAGTACCTGTTACGGCAATTACTTTTAGTTTACTAGCTGGATTTCCATATAGAGATGACACTAGCTTAGCTCTATTTTTACGGTAATTATTTTCTAATTTTTTTACAACTTTTTTTGGTAGAACCCTACGGGTAGTTTTTACTAAACTATTTTTAATGCTCATAAGTATATTTTAACATCTTCTATATTGACTGTCGATTATAGAAAACTATATATCAAGCCAGTTCTGTCCTATATTAATATCTACCTTTAGATTTATTGGTAGTTCTGGGGCTATATTCTCCATTTCATACTTTAATATTTCAGCTATTTTTGCTGCATTTTCTTTAGGAGACTCTATTAAGATAGAGTCGTGTATTTGTAATATTTGATCGCCTAATCCTGTTTTAGTTATTTTTTTATGGATTTTTATCATTGCCCTTTTCATTAGATCGGCTTCAGTACCTTGAATTGGCATATTTGCGGCTGCTCTTTTGGCGGTTTCTCTTATGATAAAATTAGAAGATTTAATATCTGGAGTAGGTCTTTGTCTTCCATAAAAAGTTTCTACATATCCTTCTTGCTCTGCTTTTAGAAGTGTTTTTTGTATAAAATCGGCAATAGGTTTTCGGCTATTAAAATAATTATCAATAAAATGTTTAGCTTCATAGTAATTAGTTCCTAATTCGCTAGCTAACCTATGTGCACTCATGCCATAAAGAACTCCAAAGTTAATAACCTTAGCAGCTCTTCGTTGGTCTTTGGATACCTCATCTAATGGAATATTGAACATCTCTGAGGCAGTTTTAGAGTGGATATCCTCATTATTTTTAAAGCTGTTAATTAGGCCAGTATCATTACTTAATGCTGCTGCTAATCTTAGTTCAAACTGAGAGTAGTCAGCAGAGATAATAACATTATTATTATCAGATATAAAGCCTTGGCGTATTTGTCGCCCTAATTCAGAACGTATAGGTATATTTTGTAGATTAGGATTTGTAGAACTCAGCCTACCCGTGCTGGTAATATCTTGATTAAAAGTTGAATGTATTCGATTATTCTTATCGGCTAATTTTGGCAAGGCATCAATGTAAGTGTTTTTTAATTTCGAATACTCTCTAAATTCCTCTATTTTAGCTATTATTGGATGGTAATCTTTTAATTTTTCTAATTCTTTTTGTCCAGTAGAATAGCCGTTTTTAGTTTTTTTAATTCCTTTGGTAGGTAAAGCTAATTTTTCAAAAAGTATTTTTGATAATTGCAAAGGGCTGGATATATTAAACCCTTCTCCTGCTAATTGGATAATATCTTTTTCTAGTTTTTCTAAATATAATGAAAATTCTTTACTCTTTTTGTCTAGAAAATCGGGATCAATCTTTACTCCTTTCTTTTCCATTTCAAAAAGAATAGATATTAATGGGAAGTCATAATTTTCAGCTATATCAAGAATTTTAGGATAACTATTAAGTCGTATTATTTGATTATGATATATTTTTAATATTGCAGATAATCTAGATACGATATTATTTTCATCAAAAACAAAACCATTATTATTAATAAAAATTGAACTTATACTTTTATCTCTTA
>NZ_PRLK01000008.1 GCF_004151455.1 Candidatus Nanogingivalis gingivitcus
ACCTATCTTGGTACGTAGCTGTTATTGGAGTAGATATTTCGAATATATTGGGTAAGAATATTTTTAAATTATTCTTAGATATTTCGGTTACGGCAGAGCAAATAGGAGGAAAAACTGGTTTTGATAGTCTTGTAAAAGATGTAGCCTCGTTTTTGGCAGCTGGTGCAGGGCTTGTTACTGTAGTTGCTGGAGCAGGAGGTATTTTAGCTGCTTTAGCTGTTGCCGCATTTGGAATTTTTAGCTTTGTTGTTATTTTACTTGTTCGCCAAGCTGTTATTATTTTATGTGTGGTTGCTAGCCCTATTGCTATTGCAGCTATAGTGTTGCCGAATACAGAAGGCTTTTTCAAGAAGTGGTTTAGTATTTATAGAAGTATGATTTTTATATACCCAATGGCTAGTATTATTATGGGAGCGGCCATATTAGCTTCTACAGTTCTACGAAATACGCAAGGTATTGGCGACCTTGAAAAAATCTTATTCACACTTATTCCTGCTATGGCACTTATTGGAACTGTTAAGATTATTAAAACCACTTTACATGCATTAGGTTCTATTGGAAATAAAATATCGGGCGTTTTGAACAAAGGAGGTGAGATTACTGCCAAAAAAGCTAGGGAAAGCGATATGAATAAGGCTATTAATAGAAAAATGCTAAATGGGTCAAGTCCACTTCGTCATGCCTCCATTCCATTAGGTAAGGGGCGCAGATTACATTTTAGTAGCCGTACAAGAGCAATAGCCGAAAAAGCTCGGCAGGATGCTCATGATGCTAAACATTTAAATTATACTAATGAAAGTGTTGTGAGAGCATATGGAGATAAAGAAGAACTTTCAAGCACGCAAGCAGCCTTGCTTAGAAGTGCGCAAGCTGGTTTAAATAAAGCAGAAAATGATAATATTAAAAACCTCGCTACTATATATAGCCACGATATCGATGAGATCAGAAAAGGTAATTTTACAAACTTAGATGATAGAGATACTTATGATAAGCTTCGCAACTCTGGAGATATAGCAGGTGCTGAGAAATTTAAAGAATCAGTTATTGTTAAATATGTGCAAGAAGCTATGACTACCGGAGAAACTCAAGATCATGGTAAGGCTTTAATGACTGCACTTTATGAAACTGATGGCATTAAACCAGAATCAATTATTTCTTCATCTCTATCAACTCTTTCTAATGAGCAATTATTAAAAGATAAGTTACAGATAATGGCGCAAGGAATGGCTACAACTGCTTATATAGGTAAGCTTGGACAAAAGGATGCTACGGCTGAATCAATGCTTAAACTTCATGCTTTTGGTGATGGTAATAAGTATGGCCATACTTACCAAAGCGTAGCTCAAAGTGAAGCCCCACATTCAGGGCTTACTATGGATAAGCTTCTTAGCCAGAATAAAGATTCGCTTACAAATACTAGCCAGTTTGTTGCAAGTAATCTTAACAATAAAGACAATCTTACTAGTCAAGCAAGTGCTAAAGAAATTGCTAAGATGGCCGCTGATATCCTTCATAGCCCTCAAAAAATGGCCTCCCTTGGTGGCGATGAGCGTAAAATATTAATGGATATAGCTAGCCATAATCCTACTACTTCAGATGGCAATAAGGAACCTTCACCTCAAGTAGGTCAGTCTAATAAAGGCACAACAAGTAGTAGCGCTTCTCCAACTGTCGCCGTTATTAGCTCGGATGAAGCTAAGTTAATGGCTAAGAAAATAAGCGAGGAAGTTGATTTTGGTAAGCTTACAGATTCACAAAAAGAACTTATTAAATTAGCTAATAATAACGATACAAACAATAACCTTGCCGATAACCAATTAGTAAATGCTGCTACACGTGTACATTTAGAACAACAGGCTAAAGATATGGCTAACTACCAAAAAAACCAAGTAGATAACTTACATAGGGCAATGCAAAGTGGTCAATACAATAGCTTAATGAATAAAGAATATAGCACTCTCAATAATCGTGAAAAAATTATTGTTGATGCTATTCGCCAAGTAAAGAAATAAATTTTTAGCTACATACTTTATTGATTTTATGCTAAAATTTAATTATGTTAGATATTAAATTCATTCGTGAGAATACCGAGAGGGTAAAACAGAATACTCTAGATAAAGGCTATAAAAATGTTGATATTGATAGAGTAATAGAATTAGATCAAGAGCGTAAAGCTTTAGGGCAAGAAATTGATTCCTTAAGGTCTAGGCGTAATGAGATTGCTAATAGTATGAAAATTGCTAAAAGCAAACCATCGAGTGAATTAATTGCTGAAGGTAAGGAACTTAAAGAAAAAATTTCTGCTTTAGAAGATAAATACCGTCATATTGACCAAGATTTTATGACTATTCTTAAGTCTATTCCTAATATATTACAAGATGATGTGCCTATTGGTGAAGAGGGCGAAGATGAAGTTGTTAAGGAATGGGGCAAGGATATTACCGAAAAACGTTTTGGTTCTTCTATGATTGGTGCTGAAGATCACCTTGACTTTGCTAATAGAAAAGATTGGGTTGATTTTGAAAGAGGTACTAAAGTTGCAGGTACAAAATTCTATTTCTTAAAAGGTGAATTAGCGTTATTAGAGAATGCTATTTATCAATTTGCCTTAAACAAACTACTAGCTAAAGGCTTTAAATTTATGACCGTTCCACATATGGTTAATGGTAATGTGGCTACTGGCACTGGTTTTGCGCCTCGTGCTAGTGAACAAAGTGATGAATACTTTATTGAAAACCAAGATTTAAGCTTAATTGCTACTGCTGAAATGTCATTAACTGGTTATCACGCTGATGAAATACTAAATGAAGATGATCTTCCATTATTTTATGCTGGTTATTCTCCATGCTACCGTAAAGAAGCGGGAACATATGGAAAGCACACTCGTGGACTTTTCCGTGTTCACCAATTTAATAAGTTAGAAATGTACGCTTTCACCCTGCCGGAGCAAAGTAAGGATGCGCATGAGCGTATTTTAGCTGTTGAAGAGGAAATTTACCAAGAATTAGGAATTCCTTACAGAATAATTAATATTGCTAGTGGCGACCTTGGTGCTCCTGCATCTAAAAAATACGATATTGAATATTGGAGTCCTGTTGATGGCAAATACCGTGAAATTACCAGTTGCTCAAACTGTACTGATTACCAAGCACGCAACTTGAATATTCGTGTTAGAAGAAAAAATGGTGATATTGAAGTGTTACATACGCTTAATGGTACAGCTGTAAGCCTTGCACGTTGTTTAGTTGCCTTTATAGAAAACTTCCAAGATGGTGACGACTTATTAGTTCCAGAAGTTTTAAAACCATATATGGGTGGTAAGACTAGAATATAAAATAATAATTTAATAAAATAAGCACTATATATAGCGTATATGTAAAAAATACAACACTAAATATAGTGCTTTTTATTTTTACTTATGTTATAATTTAATTAGCTCAAGAAAAAATAAAATAAGGGGGTAACCATCATGAGCGATTTAGTACTTTACACAAAAAACGACTGCAAAAATTGTAGACTTATGAAAAATTTTCTTGATCACAAGGAAGTAGATTATGAAGTTCGCAATATGGATGATAGCTTTAAAGAAGAAGGCAAAAAAGTTTCTGAAAGATACCACATCTTGTCTGCACCAATTTTAGTGAATACTAAGATGGATATTGCAGTAGGGGGAGACTTCGACTCTATCAATAAAGCTGTTTTGCACCTTATTACTAAAAGCCCTGAATAGGGCTTCTTTTATTGACAAATTAAAAAGTTTATGCTAATATATAAAAAAGTAATAAACAAGGAAAGATATGATTTCACAAATTGACATTACAGGAAAAAACAAATACGAAATTGATGAAAATACCCAAAAATATACACGCAAACATATTGGTAAACTAGATAAATACTTGCCACGACATGCTAAAAAAACTGTGTCAGCTAAAGTTGTAATTGAACAAATTAATGGTGCAAATGACAATAAATATGAGGTTGAAGCTATTTTAACTATTCCAGATAAAACTCTTGTAGCTAAAGACCAAAGTAGTAATGTATTAGCTGCCGTAGATATTGTTGAGGCAAAATTAGAAAGCCAAATTCGTCGTTACAAAACTGAGAAAAACCCACGTATTGGTAAAAGTAGTATTATGGCTAAATTTAAACGTTCATTTAAACGTGGATAGCTAAAACAACTTTTTAAGCAGACCGAAAAATCAACCTAGTATATTTAGGTTGATTTTTATTTATTTTTATGTCATAATATGCTACATCATTGCCAAAGGAGGATATAAAAATGGCAAAGAACATTAACTTTAAGGTTAGTGTAGAGTACGGCTTATTACTAAGAATAATTACCTATTATTCTACTTAGAAACTAAGGTAGAAAAACCGGTAGGAAGAAGTAACGCGATAATGTATCTTAATGAGTTTGCTAAATTTTTAGACCATGAAGAAACATTTATTGTATTTAATTAGTATTTTTAAGAAGGGGTGATCTTATATGAATAATGCTAAGCGAAGTGAAAATGTAAAAACTCAGTTATATAAACTAGAGTTTTATTGTGATTATACTGGCGAAAATATTGGCGTTCGTATTATTGACTTGGTTGTTAATGTAAACGCTTTCGCTAAAGTGATTGTTTATATGTCGGTTGATATTGACTTGGTAGATGGAGGGATTTTTATTATTCCTAGCCAGGAGTCATTCTATGATTCGGCTGAAAATATTCTTTTAAAAGGGTATTTTATTGAAGGAGATGAAAATATTCTTAACATTCTTGATACATCTAACAAGATATATCAAGGTAAGCTAAAAAAATCTAAAAAAAACTAACAATCAGCTAACAGCAAACGTGGAAGCATTCTTTTTAAGCCTTAAAGATAAAGATATGCAAAAGTGTTATAGGGAATATATGTTCTAGTGGCACTTAAGCTTAAAGCCCTCTTAGAGGGCTTTTTTTTACTGTTTAATTATGGTAAAATTGTATCTAGAATTATACTGTTGGAAAGTAGAGAGGAATATGACTAAAAAAACTGCGAAAAAAAAGAATGTTTTAGTTGAAGATAATAAAACTGAAAAATTCCTAACTAAAGTATTTGGGGATCCACAAAAGAAAGTTTTACGACGTCTTCAAAAAAAAGTTAATGAAATTAATGCTTTATCTGAAAAATATAAAGAAATGACAGATGAAGAATTAAAAAATAAGTTTAATAATTTAACTTTAGAAGTTAGAGAAGAAGATAAAAAGACTGATCAACAAAAGTTAGATGCAGTACTCCCTGAAGTATTTGCATTAGTGCGAGAAGCAAGCCAAAGAGTATTAGGAATGCGTCATTTTGACGTCCAGCTTATTGGTGGTATGGTTCTACATGAAGGTAAAGTTGCTGAAATGAAAACAGGTGAGGGTAAAACACTTGTTGCCACCTTACCTACAGTACTTAATGCTATGACCGGAAAAGGTGTTCATGTTGTTACAGTTAACGACTACCTAGCACAGCGTGATGCAAGCTGGATGGGTAAAATTTATAACTTCTTAGGGCTTTCTGTTGGTGTAATTATCAACGAGGCTAGTTATATTTACGACCCTGAATATGATAATGCAAGCCATGAAGATGAAAATATGCGAAAGCTTCGCCCAGCTACTCGTAAAGAAGCTTACGCAGCTGATATTACTTACGGTACAAACAACGAGTTTGGTTTTGACTACCTAAGAGATAACATGGTTAATGAAGTTGATTTATTACGTCAACGTGAATTAAACTTTGCTATTGTTGATGAGGTTGACTCAATTTTAATTGATGAAGCGCGTACTCCTCTTATTATTTCTGCTCCAGCAGCTGAGAATCCAGAAAGCTATATTCAATTCGCTAAAATAGCTACTCAGTTGTCTGAAAATGATTATGACTTAGATGAAAAAAGACGCAGTGTAGCCTTAACTGATGAAGGTATTGATAAAGTTGAAAAACTTTTAGGTATGAAGAACCTATACAAGCCTGAACATACCCGAGCTGTTTATCATATGGAACAAGCTTTAAGGGCTCAAACTCTATTTAAGAGAGATAAAGACTATGTTGTTACTAACGATGGCGAAGTAATTATTGTTGATGAACACACTGGTCGCCTTATGAATGGCCGTCGCTATAATGAGGGGCTACACCAAGCTATAGAAGCTAAAGAAAAAGTACCAGTACTTCAAGAATCTATGACTCTTGCTACAATCTCTTTCCAAAATTTCTTTAGGCTTTATAATAAGCTATCAGGTATGACAGGTACTGCCTTTACGGAAGCTGAAGAATTTCAACAAATCTATTCTTTAGAAGTTATTCAAATTCCATCAAATAAACCAGTTATTCGTGATGATAAGGAAGATCTAATTTTTAAAACAGAAAAAGCTAAATTAAAAGCTGTTGCTGCTGAAATTAAACGTCATCATGAGGCAGGTCGCCCAGTTCTTGTAGGTTCTGCATCTATTGAAAAGAATGAGCAGATTGCTAAATACCTAGATAAAGAGGGTATAAAATATAACTTGTTAAACGCTAAAAACAATGAGCATGAGGCTTCTATTGTTGCTAAAGCTGGTGAAAAAGGTGCTATTACACTTGCTACCAACATTGCAGGTCGTGGTACAGACATTAAATTGGGTGAAGGTGTTAAGGAATTAGGTGGGTTAGTAGTTATTGGTTCCGAAAGGCATGAATCTCGCCGTATTGATAACCAGTTCCGTGGGCGTGGAGGACGCCAAGGTGACCCAGGCGAAACACAATTCTTCGTATCAACAGAAGATGACCTTATGAGAATCTTCCAAGGTGAGCGTATTGCTACTATTATGGATAGATTAGGCGTTCCAGATGATCAGCCTATACAACATAAGTCAGTTTCTAAAACACTAGAATCAGCACAAAAAAGGGTAGAAGGCTTTAACTTTGACACTCGTAAAAATGTTGTTCAATATGACAATGTTATTAACAGGCATCGTAAAGTTGTTTACACTATGCGTCGTAAAATTTTAGAGGGCGAGAATATCACCCCAGAATTTAAGCGATTATTCGACTTAAAGGTTAAGGAATTAGTATCTCTTCCTGCTAAAAATAATCCTAAATTTGCTGAAGAATTTATTGAATTCTTCCCAGTAGAAAAAGATACTGCTGAAGCAATTGGTTTAATCAGGAATGATAAAAAGCGTCTTGAACTTGCACGCCAAATAGTAGAAGATGTATATAAAGATAAAGAAGAAGAATTGGGTGAGGAAACACTGCAAAAAGTAGAGCGTGAAATATACATGCAAATACTTGATACTCTTTGGATGAACCACTTAGAAAATATGGGGCATTTAAGAGAAGGCATTCACTGGCGAAGCGTAGGGCAACGAGACCCATTAGTTGAATATCGTTCAGAATCTCAAAAGTTATTTGATGGTTTACAAAATACATTACGTGATGAAGCAATTAAAATTATTACGCGTATTAAACCTACTGATGTAGTAGCTCGTGACGAAGAGGACCACGAAACTGAATTGACACGTCTTGCAGAAAACTCTGTGGAAAAAGGTGTTAATGATATTCAATCTGGCGAAAAGAATAGAGATGATGAATTCGGCGGTGTAAAGAAAAAATCAGAGTCTGCAGAAAGAAGCAAAAAAAATAAAGCCCGCAAAGCTAAAAAAGCACAACGTCAAAATAAGAAAAAAGGACGTAAATAAATGAAGCACACCGTTGAGGAAGTACGCCTAAAAAATGGCGTACAAGGACTTCTTATTGATGTTCCAGATGCTGCGGTGATGAATTTTACTTTCCAATTTAGGGCAGGATCTCGCTATACAAGGTCGAGAGATATTTACGAGACTGCCCATATTATGGAACATATGGCTTTTGGTGCTAATGCTAGATTTAATAGTGAGCATGAGTTTGAGGCTGATTTCACTAAGAACGGAGCATATCATAATGCTTCTACTAGCGATATGAATATGAGCTATATAGCTGATTGTGCCGATTTTGAATGGGAAAGAATTTTAGACTTACAATTATTATCTATTGCAACACCTAAATTTAACGAAAAAGAATTTATCGCAGAAAAAGGAAATGTTCGTAACGAATTAACAGGTTACCTTAATAATAATGCTAGGTTGCTTTGGCCTAAATTACAACAAGCTTTTGGTGAGCAGGTTTTAACTTACGAAGAGCGTATTAAAACAATTAGCAATATTACGTTAAATGATATTAAGGAACATCATAAAAAAACACACACTACAGATAACTTGCGTTTTGTTATTGCTGGTAAGTTAACCAAATCACGTAAGAGTAAAATAATTGAAAAATTTGAAAACCTAGACTTACCTAGAGGTGAACGTTTCGAATTTATTGTTGATGACCCTAAAGTGCCAGAAAAACCGGTATATATTAATAGAAGTGATCAGAAAAATATTAGTTTCGGTTTTTCAGTAATAATTCCACGCCAGCTTGATGACTATGAAATGGATGCTATGCATGCCCTTAACCATATATTAACAGGAACAATGTACTCACGTATTTATGGTCAGGCACGTAAAAGAGGCTTAACCTATGGTGTGTACAGTGGTGCTAGCCGTAGTTTAAAAGATTCTGCTTGGGATTTTGAAGGGCAAACTAATTTTGATACAGCTAAACCGTTATTTGAGCTAATAGTTAATGAGCTTAAGAGGATAGCAGATGGTGATATAACGCAAGATGATATAGAAGCTATGAAAAGTTACGCTTTAGGATCTTTCCAAATGGGTGGACAAACAGTTCGTTCTATTGCTAATTTTTACGCTGGTAGATATTTTTGGGATGGTTTTGTTCGTGATTATAAAAAACAGCCAGAATATATTAAAGAGATTTCTGGAGATAAAATTTTATCAGTAGCTAGGGAATTCATTCGTGACGGTGTTTATTGTTTGGGTGCTGTTTCTAGTAACCAAGAAGAATTAGTGGAAGATATTAGCAATACTTTAAAAAATGTTTTTTGTAAATAATTAAACTTAAGAAAATAGCCCTCTTATCAAAAGAGGGCTATAAAAGTACTATAGACTAGTAGCTATCAAATTTGATAGTGCAGCGTTTCTTATTTCCCATTCACCAGGCAGTAATCTAGAATATTTACCACTATTGTTAGATTGGTAAATGTCTAAAATAATACCGTTTTCTTGACAGTAATGAATAGTTGTACCTGTTAGAATTTTATTATCCTTAAATTCTACATACAATTTTACACTTTCCACGCCATCAAATTTTTTAAAGAAGTTTTCCACTAAGTTGTAGAATTCTTTGATAGTGCGAGCTTTTCTGTCATTTTTAGCTTCAATAATGAAGGGAAGCTCACCGTTTCTTCTAGTTCTATTGCTAATTTTTACTTCTAGTTCCATTTTTGGAACCTCCTATAAAAGTACTCTAAAATAAATTTTTAGGCTTTAATATAATAACATAACTTCTTTAAAATGTCAAATTAAAAACCACCTCTATAAGAGGTGGCGAAGATCTCTACAAAGAATTAGCGAAATCCTGTGGTAGTTTTTTTAAAATTTCGTAATCTTCTACAAAATTTTGTTTACTAATAATTGCACAGTCGCCAAAAATTAAATCCATATTTGAATATTCTTCAAAATCAAGGATAAAATTAATATTTGCAGATTGAGTATTGGTGAAATCTCTAGACATAGTCCAGCTAAATTTTTCACGGTCTATTGATTTTTCTTTATTTAAAAAAGAAAAACAGTAGCATTTAGAAATAGAATTGTCTTCATTTTTTGCAAAGAAATTATTATAGTTATTCCCGTATAATAGGGGAATAATATAATAATCAAGTTCTTTAAAACGTGAGAAATCAAGTTTTTCAAATAACAGTTGATACTTAACTAAAATATCGATAGCCTTGAACTTAAGCCAAAATCTGTTTCCACATTCTAGCTCTCCGTTATAGAAATCAAAGCTTCCAACAATATTATCGTAAAGAACGACTTCTACTTTTTTGCTTTCAAGATCCATAACAACTTCGAATTCCTCGTTGATATTATGAAGATCTTCCAGCATAGCTTCATAAAGACGACGAACTTTAGCAAAAGTGGCAATATTTTCTACTTTCATTTGTAGTACCTCTTGTAAAATTACTCGACATAATGTCGGCAAAAGATATTATACACTAAAAAATATATAAATCAATGAAGAATATCTAAAATAATATTAAGGTGTGATAAAATATTAATAATAAAAAAGGAGACAAAATGAGAATAGCATTATTAGGGTATGGATTAGAAGCCAAAAGTGCCCATCATTTTTTACGGGAAAAATTTCCAAATGCTTTTTTTGATATTTATGACCAAAACAAAGAGGCTAAAATAGATCCCCCTAAAAATGCAGAGCTACATTTAGGAGTTAAAAACTTTAATAGTATTAATGCAGATTTAATTGTTCGCACTCCTGCAGTCAACCCTTACTATTTACCAAAAGATATTCCAGTCACTTCGGTAACTAAATTATTTTTTGAAAATTGCCCAGCCAAAATAATTGGCGTAACAGGGACTAAGGGGAAAGGCACTACAGCAAGCTTAATAGCTTCTATTTTAAATAGGTCTAATCAAAAGGTTCATCTTGTTGGTAATATTGGCTTACCAGCCTTAGATGTTTTAGATATTATTAAAGATACAGATATTGTTGTTTATGAATTATCGAGCTTTCAATTATGGGATATGAACCTATCTCCACAGGTTGCTGTTAGTGTAATGGTAGAACCTGATCATTTAGATAAGCACCCTGATTTTAGTGACTACCTTAATGCCAAATCAAATATTTCTCGACATCAAAGAGAAGGGGATGTTTCTATTTATTATGGTAATAATAATAATTCTAAATATATTGCCAGTTTTGGGGAGGGAGCTAAAAAATCTTATGCTAATGACAAAAATGTGTATGTAGAAAATGGCTATTTTATGTATAATGAACAAAAAATTTGTCCAACCTCAAGTTTATCTATTTCAGGAAACCATAATATAGAGAACGCTTGTGGCGCTATACTAGCGTGTGTAGAAATAGCAAAAATTAATGATTTTAAGCTGGATAATACTACTATAAAGAAGGGGTTAGCAGATTTTACTGGTTTACCTCATCGTCTTAAACTAGTAATGGAGTACCAAGATGTCAAATTTTATGACGATAGTATTTCTACAACTCCTGGTAGTACAATTGCAGCTATTAATGCTTTTTCATCTCCTAAAATTTTAATATTAGGAGGCAGTAGTAAGGGAGCTGATTTATCTAGTCTTTATAAGAAAATAGCAGAAGATAATACAATTAAAAAAGTAGTTATTATCGGTAGCGAAGCTGACAATATTGAGAAAGAATTGACTAATATTAATTATAACAATTTTATTAACTTAGGTATTAAAACAAATATGGGAGAAGTAGTGGGTGAATGCTTTAAAAATGCCAATAGAGGAGATGTAATTATTCTAAGCCCAGCACACGCTAGTTTTGATATGTTTAAAAGTTATAGTGATAGAGGAGATAAATTCGTTGAAGCAGTAAAACAATTATGCTATAATCTAGAACATGAGTGAAAAGAAGGTAGTGAGGAAAGCTGTAAAACATCCTTCAGTTAATGTTCTTAAAGAACAACTAGAGGGTTTTAAGCAATTTATTTTAAGCCAAGGTTTAATTGGTATGGCTATAGGTTTAATTTTAGGTACTGCAACAGGAGCTTTAGTTAAATCTTTAATTGATAATGTGATTATGCCACCAATTGGTTTAATACTTGGTTCAGCTGAGGGTCTAAAAGGTCTAAGGCTAGCAATTGGTAGAACAGTTAATGGAGAATTAACTTTTGTTAATTACGGAATATTCTTAAATGATTTAATCAACTTTGCAGTTATTACTGCTGTAGTATATTTTGTAATTGTATTCTTAACTAAATTTTTCGGTGAAGAAATTACAGCTAAAAAATAGTTATTAAATATGGATAAACTTCAAGCTCGTGTTCAAGTTATTTTAGAAGAAATAGACAAATCGGCGTTAAAGCTTGATTTGTTAGAAAAAAAATCTAAATTAGAACAATTAGAGCTTGAAGTTTCTAGCCCTGAAATTTGGAATAATCCTATTATTGCACAGTCTAAGCTGCAAGAAATAGCCAAGCTAAAAAAAATAGTTCAACCTTGGCATATTTTAAAAAGCCAAGTGGAAGATATATTCGAGCTTTTAGGACTAGGCGAAGATGAATTTTTGCCAGAATTTGAATCACAAATTTTAGCATTTGAACAGGAATTAACAAAAATAAAAAGAACACTATTTTTTAGTGGTAAATTTGATGATAAAGATGCTATAATTCGCATAACTTCTGGTGTGGGGGGTAACGATGCTCAAGATTTTGCCGAGATGGTAGAGCGAATGTATATTCGTTGGGCGAATAAGAACGATTATAGTATTGAGCATATTGAAAGAAGTGAAGGGGAAGAGGCTGGCATAAAAACTAGCGTTTTTGCTATTTCTGGTGATTTTATTTATGGTAGGCTTAAAGGGGAGAGTGGAGTACATAGGTTAGTTAGAATATCTCCTTTTAATAGTGGCGGAAGCCGTGAGACTTCTTTTGCTCTTGTTGAAATTTTACCAAAAATTGATACACCTAACGAGGTGAATATAGATGATAAAGATCTAAAAATAGATGTATTTAGGAGTGGTGGTAAAGGTGGTCAAAGTGTTAATACTACAGACTCAGCAGTACGTATTACGCATATACCAACAAATATCGTTGTGTCAATTCAAAATGAACGTTCTCAGCTTCAAAATAAGGAAACTGTAATGAGGATATTGCGTGGTAAACTTTTACAGCTTCAACTAGATCAGCATATAGAGGATATCAGCAAGCTTCAAGCTGGTAAATCTGCTGAATGGGGTGCTCAAATACGCAATTATATTTTAAACCCCTATAAGTTAGTTAAGGATACTCGTACAAAGTATGAAGAAAAGGACGTAGATAAAGTTTTAAATGGCGATATAGATGGTTTTATATGGTCGTATCTTGAAAAGAGCTAGAGGCTAACCTTCAAAAAGCTTGCGGCTACTTTTATAAGGTGATATAATTAAAAAGTAATGATTTTATTAGATAGAGTTACTAAAGTATATGGCAATTCATCTACGCCAGCTATAAATCGTGTAAGTTTGCATATTAAACCAAAAGAATTTGTTATTCTTGTAGGTACTAGTGGTGCTGGTAAATCTTCTTTACTAAAAATGCTTACACGTGAGGAAAAACCAACTAGTGGAAAAATTGTAGTTGGAGGAATCGATTACGATAAATTAAAAGATAAAGACATTCCACTTCTTAGGCGTAGAATTGGTGTTATTTTTCAAGACTTTAAGCTATTACCAAACCGTACAGTGTTTGAAAATGTTGCCTTTGCATTAGAAATTGCAGGTATGACAAATTATGAAATTAATGCAACAGTGCCAAGGGTTATTAAACTTGTAGGATTACAGGGTAAGGAAAAAAACTTCCCTCATCAGCTTAGTGGTGGAGAAAGGCAACGTGTAGCTATTGCTCGTGCTCTTGCTCGCCAGCCAAAAATATTAATAGCCGATGAGCCTACAGGTAACCTTGATCCTAAACATAGCTGGGATATTATTAGATTATTAGAAAAAATAAATGACTATGGAACTACAGTAGTTTTAACAACCCATAATGTTGAAATTGTTAATAAATTAAAGCGTCGAGTTATAACCTTAAATCACGGACGAGTAACACACGACCAATCACAGGGGAGTTATAAACAATAATGGAAAAAAATACTCATCATAAAAATACTACATCGGCACGATCAAAAAAACAGAACTCCAAAGTTATAATGGAGCAAAAGCGCCGTAAAAGAAGATTACTTACCCTATGGCGTATTACTAAATATGGTGCTAACAGTTTTATGCGTAATGCTTGGCTTTCTGTCGCAGCTACTGTTGTTATGACACTTACTTTATCTATTATTTTTACCAGTCTTGCCTCAAAAGCAATTTTAAATGATACTATTAGTGAAGTTAAAGATAAAGTTGACCTATCTATCTACCTTAAAAAAGATGTTAATGAAAATGACCTTCAATCTATACAAAAATCTTTAGCTAACTTATCATCAGTTAAAGAGGTTAAGTATATTTCACCAGAACAAGCTAGAAAAAATTTTGCTGAGAATAATTCTTCTGATGAAAAATTTAGAGCAGCATTGCTTGAGGCTACAAATGAATTTCCTGCAACTTTAAATATCAAAATGGTTGATATTGGTAATACTACTGAGTTAAAACAATTCGTAGATAATGACAAGACTATACAAAACAATCTTCATAAAACACGTAAGCCAACTTACGGAAGTCGCAAAGATATCATTAATAGCATTTCTAATACTTCTAACTTTATTGAAAAAATTGGTTTAGTTGCTGGTATAATATTCGTTATTTTAGCAAGCTTAATAATCTTTAACACTATACGTATGGCAATTTTTAACAGGCGTGAAGAAATATATATGATGAAGTTAATAGGTGCTAATAAAAGTTTTATTGCTGGTCCATTTATTGTTGAGGCAGTTATATGCGGTATTTTGGCGGCAGTTTTAGCTATGATTATATGCTATGCTGGTATTTTCTTAATTAAAGATAAACTATTAGTTTATGGAGTTCCTGTTGAATCATTAATCGCATTTTTACAGAATTATTTTATCGTTGTACTCATAGGCTTAATGTTGACAGGTTCGGCTATAGGTGTTCTTTCGGCTTTTACAGCAACTAGAAAATATTTAAAGATATAACTTTTAAAAAAGGGAGGGCTATTGAAAAAAAACTTAAATAATGTTAATATATTAAATAATAAAAATAATAAATTAATAAAAGAAAAAGAAAAAATGAAAATCACAAAAAAATTGCTCATCAATGGAAGTTTATCGCTAACAATGGCAGTTGCCAGCGTGATTGCTATTCTTCCTAAAAATGCTGATGCCGAGAAAACAACTCAGCAGTTAGAAAATGAAATTCAAGCTCTTCAATCACAAATAAATGATGCTGAATCTCAGGCTAAAAACTTACGAGATAAGGCTAAAACACTTCAAGCAGAATTGGCTGGAATTGAGAAAGAAAAATCTTTAATTCAATCACAATTGCAAATTTCCCAAGTTCAATACGAAAAATTGCAAAAAGAAATTAAAGAAACAGAAGAAAATATCAATAATAATAAAAGTGCTTTAGGTACAATATTGGCAGATATTTCGTTAGAAGAGAATATAACACCTCTTGAACGTATTGCTGGAAGTAGTAATTTATCACAAGCTTTAGATCATCTTGAATATCAAAGTTCAATTAAAGACCAGCTTGTTGAAAAAGTTGAAGCTATCAAGAAAGATAAGAAACGTCTTGAATCTAAAAGAGATGAGGTTAAGCTTACTTTAGAAAACCAAAAAACTGCCAATAAAGCTTTACAAGAAAAAATAAACCAGCAAAATACTTTGCTTGCTAAAACTAATGGTGAAGAAGCTGAATATAGTAAATATGCTAAAGAGCGTGGTGAAGAAAAATTAAAATTACAACAAGAGCAGCAAGAATTGATTCAACGCCAAATTCGTCAAGCATCTGGTGGGCAGATCCCAGCTTTACTTGGCGGAACAACTGCTTACCCTTGGAATGATTCAAACTGTTACGTAGATGCTAATGCATGGAGCTGGGGTGGATACGATGGTAACGGTAATGATGACATGGGTTATGGCTGTAGACAATGTGTGAGCTATACAGCATGGAGACTCCTAAAAGAAAAAGGTATTAGAGCTTTATGGTGGGGTAATGCAAATATGTGGCCAGCTAGTGCCAGAAGAGCAGGCTTTAGAACAGGTAGAGACCCTAAAGTTGGTTCCATAGGTGTAATTATGCGTGGTGCTTATGGGCATGTAGTATGGATTGATTCAATTGAAGGCAACTATGTATGGGTAAGCCAATACAATTACGGTGGTCCTCAAGGATGGGGTCATTTCAGTAGAATGCGTGTTCCAGCTAGCACATATGATACATACATATATTTTGATTAAATTTAAAAAAGACAGCCAGAATATAAAAGGCTGTCTTTTTTTAGGGCTATTTAAACAAGCTTATATGGTTATGTTATAATAGAGTAATGAATAGGGAAAAGAAGAAGATTGAGCTATCTACTACGATTATTATTGCTGGTATTTTAGCTGTTGTAGGTTATATATGTGGTACACAAAGTTCTAAAATTGAAGCTTTATTGGCACCAACTATCGGCTTAAAAGGTGACTATAATAAATTAGATCTATCTTCTGTTGAAAACACATACCGTAAACTAACAGAAAAATTTGATGGAAAATTAGATAAAAATAAATTAATCGAAGGGGCATCAAAGGGCCTAGTAGAAGCTGCTGGTGATGATTATACTACATATTTGAATAAAGAAGAATCTGAGGATTTTTCTAAAAACCTCAATGGAGATGTAGGCGCAGGTATAGGTGTAGAGCTTGGTAGTCGTAAAAATTTACCAACTGTTATACGTACCCTAAAAAATAACTCTGCTATTAAAGCAGGAATTATGGCTGGAGATATAGTAACTAAGGTTAATGATGAAGATGTTACAAAGCTAAAAGTGGGAGAAATTAGCCAAAAAATTAGGGGTGAAGAGGGTACGACAGTTAAAATAACAGTGTTGCGTGGAGATAAAGAAAAAGAGTTCTCCGTAGTTCGAGCCAAAATAGACAACCCTAGTGTTGAATTGAATATAAAAGGTGATGTAGCTATATTGAATGTTGCGCGTTTTGATGAGAATACAGGTAATTTAGCTAATAAATATGCTGAAGAAATTAAAGCTAAAAATATTAATAAGGTAATTTTAGACTTACGAAATAATGGTGGTGGATATGTTTCTGCAGCTCGTAGTCTAGCTAGTTTATGGATTGATAGAAATTCAGTAATTGTAACTGAAAAACAAGGTGATAAGGTAGTTGGACAAGAAAGGGCTAGTGGAAACAATATTCTAAAAGATAAAAAAACTGTAGTTTTAATAAATGGTAATACAGCTAGTGCTAGTGAAATAGTAGCAGGAGCTTTAAAAGATTATGCTAAAGCAACTATAGTTGGTGAAAAATCTTTTGGTAAAGGTAGCGTTCAAGAACCTATTCAAATTAATGATGATGCTTTATTAAAAGTTACTGTAGCAAAATGGTATACTCCGAAAGGTAAAAATATTAATAAAGAGGGGATTCATCCAGAAAAAGAAGTTAAATTAACTGAAGATGATGTTAACAATTCTAGGGATCCTCAGTTAGATTATGCTTTAGATACTCTCAAATAGCTTGCGTTTAAAAATAGAATAAGGTAAAATAATTGTATGAATAAGAAGAAAATCTTACTTGTAGAAGATGACGAAGTCTTAGCAAGCGTGTATCGTGCAAGGCTAGAGATGGAAGGCTTTGAAGTTGAAGAGGTTCACGATGGAGAGAAAGCTTTGTCAGTTGCTATTAATTTTAGGCCTGATTTAATATTGCTTGATGTAATGATGCCTAAAATAAATGGCTTTGATGTTCTAGATATTCTAAAAAATACCCCAGAAACGATGAATATGCGAATAATTATGCTTACTGCTTTAAGCCAAGAAGCAGACCGTGATAGAGCCGAGAAATTGGGGGTAGATGATTATTTAGTAAAGTCTCAAGTTGTTATTGCTGACGTGATAGAAAGAGTTAAACATCATTTAGGGATGGATGACGATAATATCTAAAACACTAGCCGTAAGGCTAGTGTTTTATTATTAGTATTTAAATAAAAAAGTTAAGAGAATAAAAAATAAAAGACCTTAGATAGGTCTTTTATTTTTATGTATTAAGCAACTTCTACTACAGTTCGCTTAACAGTTTTGCCAGTAAATAATTTTTTCTTTACTTCTTTGAAACTTACAACACCATTTTTTGAAGCATGGATTGTAAAGTTTCGGCTCATGTAAGTGCCTTCACCGGCTAATTTAGTTGCACCAGTTTGACGAACAAGAACTTCTCCTTCGTTAACTTTTTGGCCGCCAAATCGTTTTACGCCAAGCCTAGCACCTGCATTATTGTGGACGTTTTTACTTGAACCACCTGCTTTAACTTTTGACATTTTTACTCCTTATTAGTACTAATAATTCACGCGCCACCACTTGATTTTCGCGAAAGTATATCAAGCTATTTGGCTTAACGCGCAGAAATTCTTTTCTATTGTACCCTAGTTCCTCTAAAAAGTCAACAAGGGGGAGGTGAGAAAAATCTCCGTTTTTGGTCCTCCATGTAGGAATAGCAATACATAGTGGTGTACCTTCAGGAATTTGTTTTGCTAAGTTTTTTAAAAAATTAGATATTATTTTATTGCAAGTTTCTTTAACTTCCGATAGCTTTTTGCCGCTTGGCGGAGCAGAAAAAGGTTGCCCAAGATAAGTTTCACAAGTGATTGCTGATAAGGTATTGGCATATTTCCAGCAGTTACTAGTAGCGTCTGCTATAGCTATATCCTTAACTTCGCCAAAAGGCTTAAATTCTTGCATCAGCCACTCGATATTTTGTTTTGAATAATCTACCATTTTAGGATTTAAATCACTTCCATAAGCCTTAAATCCTTTTAGTACGGCCTCTTGTAAAACAGTTCCAGTTCCACAAAAAGGGTCTAGAATATTATACTCTTTTTGTAATTCTTTACCGTAAAAACTTAAAATTTTAGGTTGATCTTTACCGCTTGCTAGATTAATTATTGTTTGTGCAAGCTTAGGTGGAAGCATTCCTACAAAGGCATCTCGCTTGGGACGATTTTGATCTCTTCTAGCATAAGAGGTAATATTTTGGCTTCCCTCACTTACAGCAACAATAATACCTTTACTTGTACCTACGGCAATTAATTCTATCTTATTATCACTTAATCCAAGCTTATTATTGTGTGATATTGCAGTAGATAGGTTGGTGTCTTTTTTATTATTAATTGTTCTTATTGATACACCTTCCTTTTTCATTTTTTGCTTAATAATTCCAAGTGTTTTATTAATTTCTGTGGCGGAAGTTTTTATATTGTAAGATGATATACCTAGAGTTATTTTATGGTTTGCATTTTTAAAATCACGCACGAAATCTTTTACGATTTTTTCAGATATAGTTTTCCAATCTTGTGTTTTTACCTCAAATACGACTTCACCAACTTTTAATATTGAGCCAAAGTGGGATATATTTATTTTAGGTGTATTAATTAGACAAGCACTTTGGCCGAGTACTCTTATATTTTCTCCACTAAAAATACTTTCTAATTCTGCAATACCAATTTCAGGTTGTCTACCTAGGATAGCTATTTTCATATCTCTATTTTATCATGGCTATAGATTTTTCATTCAGTTTAATTAATTTACAAGGTATAAATATGAGAAATATTTTTCATGATATAATAAAAAACATATGCAGTTCAATTTTGATGAATTTGAAGATCTAATAGTTAGCCAAACAACTATTAGTGATAGTGAAATAATTTTCACACCATCATTGCTAGTAAATACTATTAATCAAAATTTTAATTATAATTATCCGCTTATTACTATAAGTGGCGAGGTTGCTAATTTTAAAATTAATCAAAATAAATTTGTTTTTTTTGATATTAAGGACAGTAATTCTACTGTAAATTGTTTTATGATGTTATTTGCTATGAAAATGCCAATTCAGGATGGTATGCAAATTATTGCAAAAGTAGAACCAAAAATTACCGATTGGGGAAAGTTTAACTTAACCGTTAAAGAAATTAAACCCGTAGGAGAGGGTAATATTAAAAAAAGCCTAGATATAATAAAAGATAAACTAGCTAAAGAAGGTATTTTTGATCAAAGCCGTAAACGGCTAATACCACGCAGCTCTAATAATATTGCCGTTATATCTAGCACGGAGGCGGCTGGATACGCAGATTTTATCAAGATTATAAACGAACGTTGGGGCGGCATTAAAATAAGGGTTGCTCATACGCAGGTGCAAGGCGAAAGCGCTAGCAAGCAAATTATTAATGCTGTTAACTATTTTAATCAAGTCCAAGATTTACCGGATTTAATTGTTATTATTAGAGGTGGAGGTAGTGCCAACGATCTAATGGCTTTTAATGATGAGCTATTAGCTAGAACAATTGCAGGCTCACGAGTTCCAGTTATCACTGGTATTGGTCATGAAATTGATTGTACTCTTTCTGATTTAGCTGCCGATTTTGCAGGGTCTACTCCCAGTAACGTTGCTCAAATTATAACACGAGATAGACAAGATGAAATTATATATTTAAATAATTATATTAATAATTTTAGTAAAAAAATTGTTCATATTCTTGATGAAAAGAAGAATGAAATTAATATAACTATTAATAATATTCATAGTTATATTATGCATAATATTGATAATGAGTTACATAATTTAAACAGTAAAATTCGGCTTTTAGATAATTTAAATCCACAAAAGGTTTTGAGTCAAGGATATGCGTTAGTAAGAGGCAGGGTAGAAATTAATAGTATTATAGATATTGAAACAAATAGCAATATAATTAAAGCAGAGGTAAAAGATGTCACAACAAAATAATTATGATTCTAAGATGAAACGAATAGAACAAATTATAGAAAGTATCGAACAAGGTAAGGTACCACTAGTTGAAGTTGAAGAAAAATATAAAGAAGCCGTAAGTCTTGCCCAGTCAGCTAAAGAAGATTTAATCAATTTAAAAAATAAAATAGAAGTATTAAATATTGATTTTAATAGCAACAATAGTAATGACTAATGCTTGAATTTTAGATTAAACATAAGTATAATATTAAGTATGAACAAGAATTTTAAACGTGGTATGATTGAGGGTTCCACAATCGTTATAATTTTATTATCAGTAGCTCTTATTGGTATGGGTGCTTTCGGCATTTGGGCTTATATAAATTATACAGAAGCTCGCACAGATGTTGATGGCCAAAAAGATGTTGCAGCCCTCCAAGCAAAAAAAGAACAAGCAGAAGAAGATGAAAAGAAGTTTGCTGAGCGTGTTAAAGAACCTAACTATGTATTCCATGCTCCAGCCGACCTTGGTGGTGTACAATTTAATTATCCAAAAACATGGAGTTCCTATGTGGATATGGATAATTCTGATGGTAAAGGTTATTACGCTTATTTCCACCCTTCAGTAGTCCCACCAGTACCAAAAAATAAAATTATTCAACAACGCTTTGCGCTTCGTATGTCTATTACACAAGGTGCAGTAGCTGATGCTCTAAAACCTTTTGAAAAAGCTATTAAAAAAGGTGAATTAGCTACAGAAGCTGCTACAGTGAATGGTAGAGAGGCTACTAAAGTAGAAGGCTTATTCCCTAACGATGAAAATAAGAATGATCGTATCCGTGGAATTGCGTACTACTTTAAAGTTAATGATAAAGTTTTAATGATTAGAACTGATGCAGCTACGTTTAAAAAAGACTTTGATGATATAGTTGCTAAGACTATTAAATTTAATTAATAATTCTTTTACAAAAAAATAGCCTTTTGCTATAATTAAAGCATGGATAATGCGGAGCTTTTCAGTCTTGAACCAGCAAATAATAATTTCTTTATTGCTGCTCATGAAATGAAAGCTCCGCTTTCTATTGTTCGTCAATTAAGTTTAACATTAAGTAATGAGAATATTCCATTATCCTCTAGCGATAGGGCACGTATATTATCTCAAATAAGTGCTACTAGCGAAAGAGCTTTAAGGTTAGTTCAGGATTTAACTAAAGTAGCAAGCCTTGAAGATGCTTTATTTGAAATGTCGCCAATTAGTACGCGTAGAGTTTGTAAGGATATTGTTAGAGAGATGGCTGATATTTACCGTATTAGTCGTAAACAAATTGTTGTAAAGAAAATTGCTAAAAATACAGACCTTGCTTATGCTAATTATGATTTATTGCGTTCAATACTTTTAAATTTTAGTGATAACGCATTATATTCATCACATAAAAAAACAAAAGTAGAAATTTCTACATACTATAATAAGGGCAAAATACGTATTTTGGTGCGTGATTATGGTGATGAGGTACCATTAAATATTTGGAGGGCAATTAAAAAAGAGCAAAATAAGCCTGTAAAATCAGGCTCTCGCCCTGAAAGTTCAGGCCTTGGTTTATTTATTGCGCAGAATTTTGCTAATAAAATGGGTGGAAAAATTGGGCTAGTCCGCCACCGTAATGGTAATACCTTTTTTGTTGAATTGAATAAATCTGAACAATTAAGTTTAATTTAAAATATTTTATGGCTAAAATACTAATTATTGAAGACAATCAAATAATGGCTGATAATTTTACTCTTATTCTAAAAGGTTTTTTTGATATTGAGTGTATTAATTCTGCAGAAGGGGCTATGGATATAATTAATAAAAATCTTCCAGATATAATAATTTTAGACGTATTGTTAAATGGCCATTCAGCTTTTGCACTTCTTAATGAACTTCAGAGCTATCAAGATACGGCAAATATACCAATAATCATCTGTTCTAACTTAGCCAATCACTTAGATATGAAAACTATTAGGCATTATAATGTTCATAAAGTTATTGATAAATCAATTATTACGCCAGATATCTTAATAAATAGTTGTCGCGAGATAGGGGCTAATTTTAAGTGAAACAAATAAAAACTTTTGCTTTAGTGCTTAATCGTACTAATTATGGTGAGGCAGATCGTATTGTAAATTTCATTACTCCTTTAGGTAAGAAAGTAGCTATGGCTCGTGGTTCAAGAAAACAAAAATCTAAACTAGCTAGTGGCATAGAGCCTTTCGCCCTTAATGAAGTTGTTTTTCTAGAAGGTAAAACAGATCTATATACGCTATCGTCGTCTCGTATGGTTGATTTTTATAGATATATATTACAAGATTTTAGTCGTACAGAATTTGCTTATAGGGCAATTAAAAAAATTAATGCTTATAGCGAAAATATTGATGGGGGTAATTTTTATGATATTTTATTACAAACTTTAATTAGTTTAAATAATCAAAAAAATAGTTTAGAAATAGTTGAGTATTGGTTTGAGCTTCAATTAGCATTCACTATTGGCGAAGAGGTTAATCTGCAATACGACAATAATTCAAATAAATTAGATTCTTCTAGGAATTATAATTTTGATATTTATCAAAAAGTATTTGTTGAAGATATAAATGGACGATATAGTTCTGAAGATATTAAGTTTTTACGCTTAATGTTAACATCAACTCCAAGTTTAATAAGTAGGGTAGTAGGAAGTGCTGAAATTTTGGCGAAAGTTAAGCCAATTATAGAATCATTTATTGGCAGGTAACTTATTGCTAAAAAAACTATTTTTATTATATTTATGTTTATGCTATAATTAAGGTAATTATTAATTATAATAACTTAAGGTTTTATAGGGAGTACAGTGAACTATTTGAGTGGGTTTTTAAAAACTAAAAAAACTAATAATATATTATTAGTTTCAGCAGTATTTTTTGCTTTTATTGCGTCTTTAATTTTTATTAATGCTAACCATTACAGTTCTGCAAATAATGGTAATGTTAACACTAGCGAAGTTATTGCAAGGGTTAAAGATCGTTTAAAAACTATTGATTTTAATAATAGCCCTGCTGTAGCAAAAATCCTTGAACCTTCACGTTATTCTACTGTAGATAAAACTAATAAAAAATTAGAAATACAAAAAGCTACTGGTCGTAAGTTTCAAGATATTACTGATGACGAAGTTTTGGCTGCATTACGTACAGATAATCTAGAACTATCTTCGCTTTCCAGTAGTTTCAGATTTGCGCAGGATAATCTAGAAAATTCTTTATTATCAAAAATAATTGCAGGATCTAAACTGCCAGCAGGTTATACAGGTGATGCTAATAGCTATTACGAGAACCTAATTAATAATAACGCTGAAAAATTATTAATAGGAATAGCTTATATTTACCGTTTATATAACTTTGAAATGGGCAACCAAAATATTGCAGAAGCTTTGCTATTCAATCCTAGTCAATACGGCAAGGATGTTAGCTCTATTGATTGGCTCATCAATATAGGTAGTTTAAAAGGTGATGAATTAAAAATTGTTAATAATCAAAAAACATTTAAAAAAATCTTTGCTAGTGTAACTAATGCATCTAATATACCCCAGTTCTTAGAAGAGAGCCGTAATAAATTTATGAATGGTGCTACCTTAGCTGATTGGTATGTATTAACAGCTAAAACTAAAATTATTGAAACTCCATCAAAAGAAAAAGCTAATGCTACCTATAAGTTGTATGATAAGCTTACAAAGGATTCGGCGAGAGAAAATTATATTTTACCTCTTTTGACATCTAAAAATATATACGCTATATCTAACCCATTAACAATCACTTTGGGCGATATTGACACTTATGTTAATCGTGATTTAGCTACCAATACTAATGAATATGCTAAAGAATTAAAAAACTTTTATATAAAATTAGAAGAAACAGCTAAAGAACAGCAAAATTTTGTAGATTTTTGGTATAGAACTGCTAAGCCAGAAGTTCGAGATAGACTAAACCCAAATCATTCAATCGTTGTTTTAGATAGTCTAAGAAGGGCGACTTCAAATCCAAATGATACAGCTTCAAGCCAATGGTCAACTAGGGCAGGTAATAAAGCTTCATTAGGTGTAAGTGAATTTTTATCACCGATGAACCTATATGGTGCGTTCACTTTTGCTGATGCTCAGGCTGAGGGTGACGCCATAAGGTTATTTATTGCAAAAGCTTTGGAAAGTCGCGGAAAAAGTGCTTATACGCATGAGCTTACGCATATTTTAGAAAAGTATGTTTGGTTAAACAATAACGGCACTAGGGATGGCTTAGATGTTGAGTTTTATGCAATGGGTCTTTATGAAAGTAATAACACTAACGAACCAATATATAATTTAAACTTGATTTTTGATAGAAATAATAATCCGAATCGTTACAGCAATAGCTCACCAAATCGTTTCACTACACCAGACGACCTAAAAAGCTATATGCATAATAGTTTCGACGTTCTTTATACTCTTGATTATGCTGAAGCTCAAGCTAGCTTAAATAAAGATAAAACAACTAAAAAGAGTCTATTCAATAGAACAAGGCAGGTAGAGGATCAGCGAAGACGATTTAACCCAGGGAATGGTAAGCATACTGTAGATTTATTTGAGAATATAACAGAAGATGAAGCCGATAGACTAAAAACTATTAATGACTTAATCGAAAATAATATTGTTTCAGGTCGTTACGAATTTAAGGGTAGAGATACGATAGGTAAATCAGAAAGTAACGGCTACTATACAATACCACTATTTACACCTAACTATTCTGCTGTACAAAATGAAAATGGTGTTTCTGGTGACATCGCTATGCGTAAACAATTTTACGAAATATTAGCAGAATATGGTTATTACGACGGAGTTGTTCCTTATATCTCTAATCAATATAAAAATGAAGCTACTGCTGAAAATAAAATTTTATCAGATACGTTTATTTTGAATAAAATTTTTGCAGGTAAATATGCAAATATTACTGAATTTAAAAAAGCAATGTTTACTGAAAGAATTAATAAAATAGCTAAGCTAAAACCTATAACTATTAATATTGATGGCACAGAATATAATATTGATAGTTACGACAAAATCTCAGAGCTTATGACTAAAGCTATAGATTCAGACCTTAAAAAGAATGTTATAACTGGTACTGGATTTAGGCGATATTTACCTAGCGAAACAGCTGTAGAAAAATTAAAACAGGCTATATATAAAGCTTATATGAATTCTACTGATGACTTCCGATCAACAATCTATAGGGAGGATATGACTGATAATAACTCTTCATCAGTAAATAATAACGCAGATATAAACAATAATTCTAATGCTAACGCAAATGCTAACGCAAATGCTAACGCAAATGCTAACGCAAATGCT
>NZ_PRLK01000009.1 GCF_004151455.1 Candidatus Nanogingivalis gingivitcus
AGCTCAGTCGGGCTGGTAGGTTGCCCACCTTCACTATCGGCCTAGCTGAGCTAATGGAGAAAGAATTTTATGCAAAACACTAATGAAACCGAGTTCGAACAAGAGCTTGAGCGAAATAGTTTTTAGGCTTGAATTATTTTTTTTTGATATTATGGTTTTGATGTTTTTTAGAGAGATTATTCTATGGTTTATATAGTTATAATGAAGATGACAGCTAATGGTTCAGTTTGCGCCAACGCATATAATAGTTTAGAAGAATCAAAAAGTATTGTTTACGGAATAAAAGCAGGTTTTCGTAGTGCAGAAATTAATGTTAGACAGTCGCATAGTTATGTTATAACTGTAAACAATGTTGAAATTTGCACTATAGACATTTTAAGTTATAACAAAAAAGATATTGAATTCCATTTAATTAAATATATTGATAATGAACGGCAGGAAACTCGAAGGTTTTCAAGTCGAGAAAATGCTGTAAATTTTATTCATCACATACGAGATAATAATGATTATCAGAAATATACTAGTGAAGATGAAAGTGGAGTTTGGACTTTTCAATACAAATCTGGCGCAAAAGTTCAATATAGCGTATTTTTGGCTATTTATAAAAATGCTAAAAAAACCGTTAAAATAAATGAATATTCCAAAATTTTGGGCGTAAATTCTAATGCTACAGATGAAGAAATTAAGAAAGCATATCGCCAAAAATCAAAAATTCATCACCCCGATACAGGCGGAAATATGCAGGATTTTTTAAAAATTCAAGAAGCGTATGAAAACCTTATAAATGGCCTTGGCGGAACTAATAAAGAAATTTCTCATCGAGAGTTATCTGAACTTTATAATTGTGCTGATTTTGAGCAACTGATAAAATATATACATAGCCTTAATACCAATAAAAAGTCAAGTTATAATCCAGGTAGTCAATTTTTATTAGGTCTTATATTATTTACAATTGGTGGAATTTTATCATGGAGCTCATATAACGCGGCCTATTCTAATGGTGGCGGAACGTATACTGTCTATACGGGATTGATTGTGTATGGTTTATTTATAATTTTTCGAGGTATTTTAGGTATGTTTAAGAGATAGGGTTATAACTAAAACTAAAGTTAAAAATAGAAATGTTATGTATAATATATAGTATACAGTGGTGTAACTATAATGCTAATATTATTCAATCCACTCAAAAACCAACCTTGATTCTGGCGCACAATAAAACTCTTGTGGCACAACTTTATAGCGAATTTGAAAAATTATCAGTTCCAGAGAAATAAGCTATGGCTAAATTCAGACCGCAATATGGAGGGCTTTTTATTTATTTGACATTATTAGTAAAAAATGTTAAAATATGTTTATAAATTTTTTAGTACTTTAGGAGGATCTTACTATGAGAAAGATCAAATATAATAACGTTACAATTGAAGATATTGAATATGCTTTTTTCTTAGACGGCCAAAGAAAAGACCGAAAAAAATTAGAAGTATTATTCTCACTTAAGCCTAGTATTCATAAAACCATAAAGATTTATGAGCTTAGTGAAATAAAATATATTAATGATCAAATTGTAGTGTTAAGAGGAATAGGAAATATGTTATATAGGGTAGGGGTAGACTCTCACATCAAACCAATCCGTTTTCGCATAAAATATAATCACATAACTAAAAAGGTTATTGGCTTTCAGCATTACCCTATAAACTCAGTAGAATAGCTACTAACATGGCCGAGAAATCGGCCTTTTTTATTTTTGCTACTATTGAACTTGTTATTACGTTTATGTATAATAAAAGCATAAAAAATATAGTAATGTAAGGAGAGATAATGTCTAAGAAAAATACCGTTCAAGATCACGGAAGAATTGCCATGATCGTTGCTGGAGGTGTAGCTGCAGTACTTATGCTTATTGCTACAACACCAACTTTTTCAGCAATCGTAGCAAGTATTACTAACAGCGTAAACAAGGTTGTTACTGGTACTTTAACTATGGAAGAAAAATCAGGTAACTCTACTTGTTCAAGCGTTAGCGATGCAAATAATACAGCAACATGTGCAACTATTAATAAATATGGCGATGCTTCAAGAGTAATGGCACCAGGTGAAAGCCAAACAACAAATATTACTTTAAAAAATACTGGTTCAATTAAAGCTACTAGCTTCACTTTAACACCACAAGTATGTAAAACATATAACGATGTAAATACTACTACAGCTTCAAATGTAGATGTTTGTGATCAAATTGATGTTGAGATTAAAGCTGGACAAAATGTAATTTATAATGGCACAGCTAAGAACTTAGCTGCATCAATTAACTTATTGCAAAAATTAAATAAGCAAGAAATTGCACCAAACGAAGCTGTTGATATTACTTTTAAAACTACACTAAAATCTTCAGCAACTAGTGCTCATGCTGGAAAAACTGTTTCTCAGCCACTAGTTTGGCAATTCCAAGGTTAATATAGTATAATCAAGGATATAATGCAGGCTAATAAAAAAACATTATTTTATACATTTACAGTGCTAGGGGTTAGCCTAATAGCCCTAGCACTATTAGCCTTTTTCGCTGGCTTTCGAATTTTTACAGTAGCAACCCCTAGTATGGGCACTACTGCTCCTGTAGGATCATTAGTTATTTCGAAACCTAGCGAAGAATACAATAAAAATGATATAATAACATTTTTACAAAATGGTAAATTTTATACCCATCGTATAGTTAATATAGATAACGATACTACCTTTACTACAAAAGGCGATTTAAACGGTAGTGCAGATGCTTTACCTATTAAAAAAGATCAATTAGTAGGAAAGGTCGTTTTCGTTAATAAATATCTAGGTTGGGTATGGAAAGCTCTTCCATGGATAATTATTGGCTTTACTGTAGTCTACTTATTATCATTTGTTAAAATACGTGAAGATTGGCGTTGGACTTTCAGATTAGTAGGTGGATCAATAGTGATTATGATTATTACGGCCTTTATGAAGCCGTGGTTTAATTTTGAACCTTTAGTAGTTTTACCGCACCATCAAAATGGTGTTAATGTAAAAATAGTTAATACCGGAATTTTTACTTTTAAGGCTGAGGGCACAAAACTTGCTTCTGGTGAAAGTGATATTATTCATGTCACTAAGCTAGATAAGGACGGTCGTTACATACTAGCCCCTCAAGCGGCTATTGGTTTTTGGGGTGTAATTTTCTTACTTCTTTATTGCCTTTCACCCTTAATATTGTCATTCTTTCTACCTGCACCAATTCGTGACTATAAAAAGGTAATTAAAGAGATTAAAGCTGGTAAAAAAATAAAGGTTAAAATTAGCGATAAAGATATTTTGATAGCTGTACTTATAGTGTTTGCGGTGTTAGTAGTATTATTAACACAGTTGTCTACTTTTGCTGTTTTTACATCCGAAATAAAAAATACTAATAATAAACTTAGCACTTGGAATAATTTGCTTTGTCGCCATGCTATGAAAGGTGGAACTATAGATGGCATAAATATACCTAGGGCCTACTTTAGCTATAGTATGAATAATAGCCTAGACATAAATAATGTAGCAGATGATTCCGGTAATAATAGGCTTGCTAGCTGGCACAAGAACCAAACATTAGCTACTGGTGGTGCATGTAATGGAGAAAATAACATTAACACTTCCGTTTTTGATGGTGATCAATGCTTAGTTAATAAAGAGACATTTAATAAACCTAACAATTTCACTATGTCTGTATGGTTTAGAACTGATAGAAATTTAGTTAAAATAGCTGGTCTTACAGACAAAAATACACCTCCTCTTGGACAGGGAAATAATGACCGTAATATCTATATAGAACAAACAGGAAGGGTGGCGTTCGGCTTGTTTCCTGGTAGTCTGAGAGTTATCTATTCAAAGCCTAATGTTCGCTATGATGACAATCAGTGGCATTTAGTTACGGCTACATTGTCTTCTACTGAAGGCGCAAAACTTTATCTTGACGGAGAGCTAGCTTCATCCGACTCTAATATGAGAAACGGCCAAAATATTAACAATGGTCAGTGGAGAATTGGCTGTGGAAGATCGATTAACTGGCCAAATGCTGATGGAGCGTGGAATAACCTTGCTAGCTTTACTGGACAACTTCAATATTTTAATTATTACGATAGCGTATTGAATCCTGCGCAAGTAAGAGCTATTTATACACTAAAGAATAAGCGAAACTAAATATGAAAAAGAAAAAAAATATAACGCTGAAATCTATAGAAAATCGCCGTGCTAGTTTCGACTACCAATTAAATACCCCCTTAACTGCCGGCATGAGTCTTAAGGGGGTAGAGGTGAGGGCTATTCGTGATAATAGAGTTAGCCTGAAAGGTGCATTTATTACCATACGTAATAACGAGCTTTGGCTTAATAATGCTAGCCTTTCTTTTAAAAATACAGGCGAAGGCAAAAGTGAAACTACTATTGATACTTCACCGAAAAAATTGCTAGTTAATAGGAAAGAACTAGATAAGTTAGCCCTAGAAAAACAAGCTGGTATGACTATCGTACCTATTAGAATACTCAGTGGCGGAAGGTATATAAAAATAGTAATAGCTAGTGGTAAAGGTAAAAAGAAGTTTGATAAAAGGGAAGCTTTAAAACAAAAGCAAAGCAATAGAGAAAATGCTAAACTGTTAAAAAGTTATAGGTAAAAGGAGGGTAAAAAATGAAAAAAGGTTTTACTATTATAGAAGTAGTTCTAGTTTTAGCTGTAGCTGGACTAATTTTTATGATGATCTTTTTAACCCTGCCAGCCTTGCAGCGTGCCGAAAGAGATAATGAAAGAAAACAGGAAGCTTCTAGAATTTTAGCAGCTATAAATGAATATAGATGGATAAAAGAAGAATATGAATATATTTAGCTGGAACATAAACGGCATTCGTGCTGTAGAAAAAAAGGGAAGTCTTGGTAGCTTTATAGAAAATAAAAACCCCGATATAGCCTGCTTTCAAGAAATTAAAATTGATGCTACTTTACTTAGTAAAGAGGATTTTAAAGATAAATATAATCAGTACTACCAATTTTACAGCCACGCCGATAAAAAAGGGTATGCTGGAACATCTATTTGGACTAAAAAAGAACCGATTAGGGTAATTTATAATTTCCCTAAAATAATTATAGATAAATATAATTTAGTAGATTCTTTTGGTGATATAACTAAAGAGGGGAGAATATGCGGTGTTGAGTTGGAAGATTTTTGGCTAATAACAGTATACACCCCTAACACTAAAAATGATTTAGCAAGGCTAAAAATAAGAGAACAGTGGGATAAGGCTTTCTTAGATTTTATAAAAGGCCTAGAAAAAGGGAGCTTTAAAATTGCTGATTTTAGTGAAAAAAATATTCAAAATATTAAACAAGAAGACAATAATATATCTGCAAAACCAGTAATTTTTTGTGGCGACTTAAATGTAGCCCACCAAGAAATAGACCTATCTAACCCTAAACAAAATAAAGGAAAACACGGTTTTACTAACGAAGAGCGAGCAGGATTTAGTAATTTTATAGCCAATAATTTAGTTGATATTTATAGAAAAGAAAACCCAACCCAAGAAGGCATTTTTACTTGGTGGAGCCATTTTGCAAAAAGTAGGGAAAGAAATATAGGTTGGCGTATTGATTATTTTATAATATCCAACAATATAGTAAGCACTAAGGTGAATAACGCTTCAATTCATAATGATATTTTTGGTAGCGACCATTGTCCAATATCTATAGAGGTAAAATAGTGAATAATAACTTTAAATACTGGCAAGTACAAAGCAATAAGCTATTATTTCCTGACATTGCTTGGAATAAACCTGAACAAAAAGCTATGGCTGGTAAGCTACTTATTGTGGGTGGTAATAAAAGCACTTTCCTAAGCTTAGCTACCACCTACAATATAGCTTTAAAAACAGGTGTTGGCGAAGTAAAAGTTTTAATTCCAGACACCTTAAAAAAAATTATAAAAATTGATAATAATGATGTTATATATACACTTTCTAACCCATCAGGAGGGTTTTCTAGTAGCTCGCTAGATGATATAAAAGCAGGCGAGAAGTGGGCTGACGCACTTTTATTCATAGGGGACATAAATAAAGATTCTGAAACAGCTGTTGTATTTGAAAAATTTTTACTGGAATCAAATAAGCCTGTGCTTATAGCTAGAGATAGTGTAGACATATTAATAAATAGTTTTACTGAACTATTAGAAAAACCTAATATTACTATTTTTGCAAGTTTTAATCAATTGCAAAAAATTTTTAAAAATACTTTCTTCCCAAAAGCCTTAACTTTTTCAATGCAATTTAATAATTTAGTAGATACTTTACACAAGTTTACTTTATCATACCCTTGCCAAGTTATAACCTTGTATCAAGATAATGTTGTTGTAAGTCTAGATGGAGAAGTATATTCAATGCCTATTTCTTCAAAAATTAATAACGACAAGGTAACGCCTTTAAGAATTTGGACAGGTGAAATTCCAGCTAAAGTTATAAGTTATCAAATATGGAATAAGGATAAAGCTAAGGCTTCAATTACTTCACTAGTGGATTAATTATACCATACTTCGCTCAGCAGTCCCATTCTTTTATGCAGAACGATCTACAACTCGCTTTTATCTAAATCAAGAGCTTCTAGCCAGGAAGAACCAATTTTATATAAAGTTTCTAGAAAAGGTAGAGAGCCCGAGGTGGTTGTTCAAAAATTCAAGCCTCTACCACCTTCAAACTCTGATTTAAAATGGAATGACTCCGTATTTTTAGATTGGATTGAATAGTTTTATAGCGTAAATACCCGAGGAAAATTGGGTGTTTTATGTTCGCTTCACCTTTCGGTTCGGGCTGGATAGCTTTGCGGCAATGCCGTCGTTTCAGCTCCACTTTGACACACGACTTATTGCGTATTTACACAATATTAGTCTGTGTAGAGGGGGGAATTTTTTAATTATAAATACGGGTAAATAATTTAAAAAGGAGAAAAATGTTAATATAAAATTACTACAAGTCAACCGTGGAAGGGAAAATTTCCAAAAATTTTTAAACAGTAATATAATATAGCTATAGAGAGGTTTATATTATGATTGAAGCTATTAAAAATTATACCTATAAGTCGTTTAAAAATTATTCTACTCCAGAGGAGTTCTTCAAACAGAAAAATATACTGTTTGGCTATAATGGTAGGGGAAAGAGTTCACTGTCTAAAGGGATCGTTGAGGAATACTCTAAAAAAGATACCACGGAAGAGTCAATTCGATTTTTTAATAGAGACTATGTAAAAAATCGATTGTTATTAGATAATAGTGACTCTACTATTAAGGGAATTAAAGTTTCTTTTAGTAAAAAAGATGCAGATATCGCAAAAGAGATTGCAGAATTACAAAAACAAATAAAAGACGTTACGGAACGAAAAAAGGAAAATACTCAAAAACGGCAGGCTATTCGAGAAAAGATTAATAGTATTCACGATAATAAAAAAGGAACTGCAAATATTAATAAAAAGCAATCTAAACTTAAAGTTGAGGAAGTCATAGAACAATACTCGGCAGATTTAGAAAATGCACTAAAAGTGAACAATCGAGAGTATATTAAAAAGTTTACCGCTGACAGTGATGAGTTGGAAAAGGAGAAGGGTAGAATAACAAGGACTCAGCTTCCCAATTTGAAAATACAAGAGATCCCTACTGATGATAAAGAATTTCTATTCGATGCTTTACAAAAAAAATATATACTGATTGGTGACATACCGACTTCTGAGGTAATTAGATGGCTGGAGAAAGGTGTCTCGTTACATGATGAATCTGACACTATATGTAAGTTCTGTCATAATAATTTTAATCTTGAAGATGTAAAAGATTCTATTAGAAGATATAAAGAAGATTCTAAGCAGAAAGATATCTTTAGACTAGAAGGAATTAAGGAGTGTTTAGATAGTAATATAAAGAACATTGATAATGCTAAAAGAATTAAGGAGAATTTATTTGTTCTTGGATATTCTGAAGAAGAGATAGACAAAATATTTAATTTTGATTATTTAGAATATACCACTCATCTTATAGAGGAAATTGAAAGAAAGATTCTAAATATGGATAAATCAATAGAAATAGAAGATTATATTTTAGAATTTGAAAAAGAAGTCGGTAAAAAATCCAAAGAAATTCAGGATATACATAAGAAAAAGTTAGACGAAATAAATACTTCAATCGGCAATATTGAAAGGATTGCGAAAGGAACGATTGCAATTGCTATTGAAGAATCAAATATTTCAGAAGAATTAAAAAATATTCAAGAAAATGAAGCAGAAATTGAGGAAATTGAAAATAATAATAAAGAACTTTTAGGGAAAATACGAACTTTAGAAGAAAGTAAATCTGAATATATTGATTTTATGAATTTCTTAAACGAAGTGTTAAGTAGTTTAGGAATTCATATTACATTAAGTTTAAAGGACAATAATTATTATTTGAGACATACCCTTGAAGATTGCAATCTAACAATTGATAATGTAAGTGAGGGAGAGAAAAACCTTCTAGCATTGCTATATTTTTACTTTGAATTATATAGTGATAAAGAGCAGACAAAATTTAAGCCTGAAATTAAACTTATAATAATCGATGACCCTATATCAAGTCTTGATGATTCTAATAAATTCTATGTTTTAGAGATAATTAAAAAAATACTGTCCGAAGAATTCCCTCAAATATTTTTACTTACTCATTCTTGGAATGATTTTTGTCAAATTACATATGGAATAAAAACTGTGGGCACTAATTACGGAATTTTTGAAATATATAAAAATTCAAGTAACAATTTTTATAGCGAAATACGAACTTGTCAAGGGAATATTGCTCCGTATAAGAAATTATTTCAAGAAATCTATATATTGAAAGATAAAAATACAGATGAATTGGAGCAGTGCGAGATTTATCACGCGGCTAATAGTATGAGGCGTATTTTTGAAGAATTTTTAAACTTTAAAAAACCGAATCTTCTTCCACAAAAGTCTAATCAATCCGAAATAGAATCTCTATACTATGAAGCTACAGGAAAAACATTAGGAAACAACAAGAAGCGTAAGCTGGGAGAGCTGCTTACTTTTATAAACGTCTTGTCACACCAACCAATTAGAATGGATGGCATAGTACAAAATAGCAAAACCTTAATGCAAATCATAGAGGACATGGACAAAGTTCACTTTAATGAGATGAAAAAATAAGATAAAAAATTCTATGCAGTTCATAAAGATCAGTGGATAAACCCCAGTAACTTGAAATCACTGGGGTTAAGGGGCTAGAGTTGGTTAGTTGTTGGACTGCTGGGTGAGGTGTGGGCATTTTGACTTTTAAAGCTTAAGTGGTTACAATATAAATAGGGGATACTATGAAAAATAAAAATGCAAATAAAAGAAAAATTTTAAGTATTCATTTCAAACACAAACAAACAAAATATATTTTAATTCTATTATTTATATTGCTAGTTTTAGCAATTACTTTTCTTATTATTAATTTAAATAAGAAACAAGAAAATGCATCAGTAAATAAGCCAGCTGAGGTGAAAGTTGAAAAGAAAGAAGAGAAACTACCACCACAAAAAATATATTCTTCACTTCTAGGTATGGAACTAAAAAATAAAGAGGAATTACAAAAACCAGTATTAGGGGTAATGATAGAAAATTCTGTTCCTGCTAGACCACAATCTGGGCTTAAGGATGCTGAAGTAGTTTTTGAGGCAGTGGCGGAGGGTGGAATTACACGCTTTTTAGCTTTATATCAACATAATACCTCTAATTTAATTGGACCAGTAAGAAGCCTCCGCTCTTATTATTTAGATTGGGTTGGTAGCTATAATGCCTCTATAGCCCATGTGGGTGGGTCTTACGACGCTTTAATTAGAGCTAGAGACGGCCATCATAGGGACATGGATCAATTTTTTAATGACAGTACTTTTTGGCGATCTAGGGATAGATACGCCCCACATAATGTATATACTACAACTAATAATTTACACCAATTAGCTCAAAAATATAATTGGAACAGTTCAAATTTCCAAGGTTTTTCACACCGAGACGATAATAAGGAAATTCAAAAAGATGCTAAGCAGGTAAACATTACTATTAGTGGTTATTTATATAATTCTAGCTATAATTATAACCAAGAATGTAACTGCTACCTAAGAAACCAGGCAGGTTCACCACATTTAGATAGAGAAAAAGGTCAAATATCACCAAAAGTATTAATTGCTATGAAGATTAATAATGGTAGGGCTAGCGATGGTTACCATACTAATTATCAAACTATCGGCTCAGGGGAGGCTATAGTATTTCAAGAAGGCAAGGCCATGGCCGTAGAATGGCATAAAGATAGCGAAAATTCACCACTATATTTTAAAAAAGACGGCAAAAATTTTGAATTCATCTCTGGTCAAAAATGGATAGTAGCTATAGGTAATTATGACGGTAATATGAGTTGGCAGTAGTAATATGTTATAATTAAGCTATATGAGTGACAACAAAAATAAAATTAAAAAATATTGGCAAAGTATAAATAAAAAAGCATTATTATTAATTTTTTTTAGCTGGTTTGTATTTCTAACACTATTTATACTATTTTGTCTGTTTAGTAACGTAAATATAGCCAATTTTTACGCCGTATTGTTTATTGCTCTAATTTTTATTAGTATATTTTTCTTTCAATACTCTATATATACACTATTTATTAAACCTCATAAGCAATTATTAGATATAATTATGAACCTTACTTTTAACGCTCAGGCAACTGAAACGCCTATAGAAGCAATACAAAAACATAATAATTTCAGTGAGGTTTTAAAGTTCTTGTTAAAAGCCGATACTAGAGATATTAAAAAAACATTTAAAGCAACTATACCTAATAGTAGCATAGAATCAATTTTAGAGAAATCACCTATAGGATGGTGCATTTTAGATAAGCATGGCAAAGTAGTTAAAGCTAATGCTTCTATGCCAGATATAAATAATTTAGTATTTACAAATCAGCCAACTATAGCCCAGTGGATTAATAATAGCAAGAAAAATGAAATAACAGCCACCAAGATATGGACAAGGATAGCTAACAATCCAATAGACGAAAATTCAAAGCAATATTTTTATGATATTGAAGCTCATTTCAGAAAAGACTGTGAAGATATGACATTCTTAATTTTTATAGATAAAACTGAACTTTATCAAGAAGACCAAGGAGACCTAAACTTTATTGCTTTTGCAGCCCATGAATTAAGAGGACCTATAACTATTATTCGTGGATATCTTGAAATATTAATTGCAGAAATCGGCTCAGGACTATCAAACGAGCATATTGAATTATTTGAAAGACTAACAGTATCAGCAAATAAACTTAGTGGATATGTAAATAATATTTTAAATGTATCACGATTAGATCAAAATCGCCTATCTTTTACTATATCTGAACACAGCGTAGATGAAGCAATAAATTCTATAAAAGAAGATGTAATTTTAAGAGCTACTTCCCAAAATAGATTAATTGAATTTGATATTCCTGAAAAAATACCAACTATAGGAACAGACCTTTCTGGGTTTAGTGAAGTTTTAACAAACTTAATTGACAATGCAATAAAATATAGTAACGATGGAGGTTTAGTAAAAATTACTGCAGAAAGGGTTGGCAATTTTGTAAATATTAAAGTGCAAGACTGGGGGATTGGTATACCTTTAAATGTAATGCCTAACCTTTTTCAAAAATTCTACCGTAGCCATAGAAGTAGGGAGACTGTAGCTGGAACAGGTATTGGCTTGTATTTATCTCAAGCTATAGCCATTAAAATGGGCGGAGAAATATCTGTAGAAAGTACAGAAGGGGAAGGGTCAATTTTTACTTTCTCAATCCCTATATATAAATCTGTAGCAAACCAATTGCAAAATAAGGATATGAATATTATTGGACAAAGTAGTGGTGGATGGATAAGAAATCATGGAAAGGTAAAGTAGAAGCGTAATGATTAAAAATATTTTATTAATAGAAGATGATCGTTTTATTGGCGAAATGTACGTACGTAGCTTAACAATGGCTAATTACAGCGTTGAATGGGCTGTAGATGGTAAAGACGGCCTTGTAATGGCTAGAAATAAGCCTTATGACCTTATTATTATTGATATTATGCTACCAGAAATGAAAGGGGATGATATACTAAACGAGCTAAGAGGTAATGATGATTATATCCCTAATACAAAAGTTTTAATTATGACCAACTACCAACAAGATGAGGAGAGCAGGAACGCTATAGCTAACCATGCTGACGGATATTTGATAAAAGCCGATATAACACCACATAAACTACTAGATATAATTAGCAAATTATAGAAAATGACTTTTTATTTTATTGTTTAATTTTTGTTTACTATTTAAGTTATAGTTTTGCAATATTATAGATTATACTAGTAGGAATAATAAAAAATACAAAAATTACATTTAAATTAATTACAAATAAAAATAAACGTATTTACAAATACGTTTATTTAAATATCAAAATCTTGTGTATCTTTATGATCTTTTATAATCCACGATCTACGTATGGTGTAATACGGAATTTGTAGAACAATAAAGAAAAGCCACAAAAAAGCAGTTTCATTTTTTGCAGGATTCGAAAGAACAAAAAATAATGCAAAAACAAAAGCTAATTTTAAAACATTCTTTCGCATATGCCTAATTGCTGACTTTATTTCATAATTTTGTTTTTGTTTTAATATATCCCTTGTTTCTTCGGCTAACTTATCCCTATAGCTTTGGGGAGTGTTTGCGTTCTGTACTTCAACGGCTCTTTTTTGCACTTCGGGAGAGGCAAAAGATCTATTTTTTTCTATTTTAATATCGTTATGTAAAGGTTGAATGTTTTTATTGTAGCTATTAGTTATACGCTTATTTTCCATAAGCATATTATAGTTTATTTTAGTCCTTGTTGCAATCTATCGCTTAGCTGTGGAGTAGCACGCGCCTTGCAGGGCAGTCTGTTAAACTTGTTACGACCGAATACACGTTGTCTCCATTTAAAACCAACCTTTTGTAAATAAAACAGATATTAACATTCGCCAAATTTTATTTTTGTTCGCTTTTTGTTTAATTGGATAATGCCGACCTTTTACATATTTTCATTATCCTCCAAAAAGTTGTTAATATCTGTTTTACTGTTTATAGCATCTTTAAGACCGAATATATCTTTTTATCTATAAAATAATCAATCTCTAGACCGTTTTTGAAGTGTAAAGTAATAATATGAAAATTCGTTTTATTTTTTTGTGATGTTTTAGTTTGAATAGATAATCGGGCAAGGGTGGAAATAATATTATCTTGTGTTAAGTTAATTTGATTGTTTTGCATTTTTTTATCCTTTCAAAACAGTTTAATTGTATATTACAATTTGATTATAACATAACGTCGCACAATATACCTTGTATTGACTATTACAGAAAATATTGTAAAAAAATAAGTATTAACAGTTTAAAACTATTAATACTATAACATAAATTTAATATTTTAAAATTGTTAATTTTACAACAAAAATTTTATTTTAAATAAAAAGGTAAGTGGAATGAGGCAGAAGCCAAAAAATAAAATAATATCCAGAAAATAATAGCTACTATAATAGGAGTTACAAGAATTAAAACTATAATTAATAACTTATTATTAATTTTAGATAATAATAAATTGTTAGCCATTAATATTTCATTATCGGTATATTGAGAATTTTTTTTAAATTGTTCTTCATTCATAAGCATATTATAGTTTGTTTTAGTCCTTGTTGCAAGGTGGTCGCTTAGCCGTAGATTAGCACGCGCCTTGCAACAGTTTGCGGAGCTTGTTACGACTAAATACACGTTCAACACGATCAACTTCTAAGAGAAAATCGGCGTAATCTGATGGATAGGGTACTTCATATATTTCATGATAATCATGAACTTTAGTTCTATATTCTTGAGGCATTGTTAGAGGGGCGAGGTTCTCTATAACTTCGGGGGCAATAAGGTTGCGAGACGACCAATAACGCTTAGCGTATTTCTCTGTTATGAGTTCTTTTGTTATATATTTTTTAATATATGATGACATTTTAGTTTTATCACGGATTGGGGCAACTTCTGAACGGCCTAAATTATAACGCACTAAATAATTGCGACCTTTATACCTTTTAGCCGTTTTAATTTCATTTACGGTAATATATGGGTTTTTAGAGCTATAAAAGTCCCTAACTTCATTCTTATAGTCTTCTAATAATGCATGGAAGTGCCAAGCGCCGTTTTTGTGTCTTTCCGGTACAATTAAGTATTTAAATTTCGATCCGTGCTTTCTTTGGTGGTTGATCTGTTCTGTATTTAGCCAGTTTTTGAGTAAATCCGACATATTATTAAAGTTTTTACGGTTTTCATTTCCTTTTACTTTAGGGTTGTTAGGATCAAACGTGAACGTAGCGAAATGGGTGAAGTTATTACATAAAACATAATCTGATATTTTTGTTTTTGTTCTATTAATTGATTTTTGTAAGTTATCTTTTTCACTTGTTAGTTCTTCATTAGCTAAACCGTTAACACTTCTAAAACGATCTATGGTAAGAGGGGAGAAATATTTTATTATTTTTATTTTATCCGGATAAATTTTAGCATAACTTGATATGACTTTATATTTAAGTCCAATATCTTGTTTATACATATTATGCAATATTTTTGAGGTTAATGCATCTAATGAAGACATATGAGTAACTCCTATTAACTCTTATAAAATTATTATGTTGATTAAGTGTAGTCCTTGACAAGGGGGCTAAAGCCCTTTTTAATATGTTTAAATATCTATACGCTTAATATTGAAATAGTCTTTAAATTGTTCTTCAGTATTGTTTTTTGATGTGTATACGGATAATGAACAACCAGATCTAAAAAGAATAGTGTAAAAGTGTAATTCATTCTGTATACGTTCTAAGCGATCATATTGATATTTAATAGCTAATAGACTTAATTTAGCGTCCTTTTTGGTTGTATACCTTGCTATCTCCATGCGATTACGAGTGATGATATATGCATATTTACGTGATATTGTTATTTTAAACATATTGATAAACTCCTTTTATTTCTGCTTTTCGGAGCAGTGCTACACGAAAAGCAGAAATATTATTTTCTTTTAATATAAATATTATTTTTACTCTCAAAAATATCCATTTGTACTGAACTTGATATGACTTTTTGATATGTATCGTACATATTACGTATACGCCTATTATGGAAGAACCAGCCCCTTTTAATAACATTACCTACAGAACGGCCTGTTTTATCATCTAATTTTAAAGTATGTGCATCTATAACAGTCTGAGTGGTGAATATGTTTAAAAAAGTATTACAACGGATCTCATAATTTGCTTGTTCTCTAAATGGTTTTGCCATTCTATCCCATAATTGAGAAGTACCGATAATTAATTTACGTTGCTTGCGTTGTTGCGATATCTCCGTAAAAACATAAGGTGGTATATTTTTACTATCTAAAGCATTAAAATAGGTTTGTATTTCATCTATTAAATAAATTACGCCATATTCTCCATTATTAATTTTAACTAATTTTTCGGCTAGTTCATCTACAGATTGAAAATAAATAATTCTATCTGAATAATCTATTAAATTATTATTAAAAATAATATTAGTTACAAGCTTACATTTAGGAAAAATAGACATCAACCGATCTACATGATAAACGGCAGATAATGTTTTACCTCCTCCTTGCCAGCCGACATAAACGCTTACACCGGAAGGCTTAAAGTAATCTTTATTTTTAGAATTTTTAAGATCATCGGATATAACACCAAAATTAAATTTAAATGTTTTATTAATATAATTAGCGTAAGACATTAGCGACTGATTCCTAATATAGGTAATTTAGTTAATAAAAACATAATGAAGTTATAAACATATTTAGCAAGCATAACAGAAAAAGATATAAATAAAACCCAACCTATAACGGTAAATGATCCAAAGATCCAGCCAACAAAACCTATAGCACCGGACTTAGAGGGAAAAGCTAAAAAGTCAAAAAAGAAATTTCTCATATCTTCCGAAAAATTAGGAATATTAGGCAACCAACCAAAAGTTAATTTTAATGAAGCAACAATTGTAGAAAATATAGATATAACAGCAATTTCTAAAGATTTAGTAATATCCATTTTTATTCCTCCCCATTACCTGATAATATTGCGTATAGTTCATGTCTTAACCAAAATATAAGGCAACAAATTAACGCACCGTTTGCGAACATATTTAACAACGAATAAATTTGTGGTGTTTTTTCCTGTATATAACAAGCGTTCATATCATATTGAGATATTTTAATATGGCAAGTTATTGTATTATTAGAATAAACGCCGATAACATGTTTTAATGCAGTTATAGGAAAATACAGAACACCTAATTTTTGAGAAAAGAAAAAATCAAGATTTTGAATTTCACAACCTACAGCCTCGCCGAGTTTTTCATGTGTAGCTACGCAAGATTCGGCATATATAGGAACTTCACAGTTCTCTTGATCACAGTATTTTTTATCATTAGGGAAAAAAGTATAATCACCCGAACCTATTTTAATTTTTGCGTATACAGGTTGATGGATCCAGTCTTCATCAATAGTATTTTTTAATGGTGGTTTTGAGTTTACATAAGTTTTAACCCAGTAATAGCCTTTTTCTTCAAAATCATAATTAAATTTATCATATAAATTATCACCATGATATTCAAAAATTTTAGTTGTTTTATCTTCTTTATAAAGTTCATAATTAGGCATATACATTAAAGGATCTAAAGCCATTTTTTTATCGGCATTAACATTAATAATTTCACCGTTTAGATTCATATCATGCACTTTATAAGCAAAATATGGATAATAATCAGGCTTATTATTTAAAGCAGGGTTATCATTGGAAGTTTTATCACTAAGGGGGAAATCATCAGGATATTCAACTCTAAAATCGTTAAATACATTTATAAATTGATATTTATTTTGACCCATCAAAAATACTTTATTATTTTGATCATCATTTAATTTAGTATAAATATTAGAAGAATTCATCTCAACATTCTCTGATAAATGAAAACGTTTTGTTTTATCATAAGTAAAATGAATATCAGCATATATTTCAGTAAAATCACGTTCTAGAACTCTTCTAGGTAAAGACTGAGAGGCAAAGCCATTATAAAAACCATCTTTTTTATAATGTCTAAAAATAGGTTCATTTTCTTTATTTCCAGTGTAAAAAACGAATGAAGCACTAGCAAATGAATCGGTTTTAATAATATTTAAAAATGATTTATATTTTTTATCTCTAAAAGATTCGCATGCTTTATCCCAGTACTCACGATCATAAGGTTTAGCATATTTTTTAGAACAAATAGCAGAACCCATATATAAAGCTACATCCCAGTATATTTTTTGATCTGTTGCTTTTGCTTGAGATACATCTTTAGAATAAATATAATCTTCTTTATTAAACTTACGAACACCGTATTTATTAATTTTTGTTTTTAATGTTTCATAATGATTGTTAATTTTTGTTAAATCATCTTCGGGAGTAGCAAAAACACTACTAAAGGGAATAACTAAAGATGTAAATAAAATAGTAAAAACAAAAATTAATATTTTTTTATTCATTTATTAACGCCTTTCTCCAAGTTTAATAATAATTATTACAGATATAGACAAAACTATAAGTAAAGCAAGCCATGTTATATGATCAAAATAAACAGGGGAATGAAGAGGCGACCAAATGCGAGTAACTTCCATTTAAAACCAACCTTTTGTAAATAAAACAGATATTAACATTCGCCAAATTATATAAACACCAGCTAATAGACCTATAATAGGTAACATAAAAATGAAAAATTCACGTATTAAATCTAATAGAGCGTGCAATACAACCATAGAATCAACAGTTTGAAAATGATGCATTATTTAATTATCCTTTTTTAAAATTAATATAAAGGGCAGTTTAAAGACTTGCCCAGGTCTAAAGATTAAGCTTTTACTTTTGAGAATTTTTTCAAAAGACGGAAAGCTAAACCAACACCAAGTGTAAAGCCTAATAGGGCAATAATGATTGGCATGTTGCTTGTTAAAACACCTGTTAGGCTTTCAATAAGCTTAGTTGCAGTATCTTGTGGAAATATATTCATATTATTTTGTACCTTTTCTAATTTTTATTATTTTTGTTCGCTTTTTGTTTTATTGGATAATGCCGACCTTTTACATATTTTCATTATCCTCCAAGAAGTTAGAAGGTTTTGGTGTTGAAGATAAGATTAATAGTTTTGCATTAGACTTGTTAGATAATTTAAGCTCTAAAATCTGATCGGATCCATTAAGATTTAGACCGAGTTCTAGAACATGGTAACTAATAATTTGTTTATTTTCAGGGTTAATAAATTCTTTAGGTGAGATGTGAGCAGAGTAGATTCTATTTAAAACATTTATTTTTTCTGATTGATTTTGCATATTTTTATCCTTTCGGTTGATTATAATTTATGTTTATAAGCGAATTGTATACTAGATAAAAAAATATGTCAAATGTCGCACATTATACCTTTTGCGACATATAAGTAAAATTAAAAAGATGATTAAGAATACATGAAGTTTAATGACAAAAAATAAGTT